>MEPB01000018.1 GCA_001769385.1 Bacteroidetes bacterium RIFCSPLOWO2_12_FULL_35_15
AAAAAGGATATTGAAACCACTTTCAATATCCTTTGTTCAAATTCTTTGCTGTATTGCCTTTTAGACAATTTTACCAACTATTTTTTGCTATTATACCCTTTTAAGTTTTCCGGGATTTTTTTTAATAGGAAACTATTGAATAGCGGAAAACTTCTATCCTCTTCTGAACGTCCTGATCTTCCCTTCTTTCCCTTTCATTCTTTCTTTTTGTCCTGGTCCACCGAGGTTCACTTTTTTATTTTTTTCCTTTTTCTCGTGGAAGGCTGCGCCTCTTATTTCTTTTTCAGGTTTCTTTTTTATGTAGATCTTTTCAAACTTAGGTTTTTCCTTTTCTTCATCCGTAAGCACTTTGGAAACAACTACTTCTTCAGGTAAGGTTTCATATTCCATGGCTTTGTTCATCATTAACTCAATAGCAGCCTGGTGCTCTTGTTCCGGTTCATTGATAAAAGTAATGGCAATACCATCTTTGTTTGCTCTCCCGGTTCTACCAATGCGGTGAATATAATCTTCAGGAACTTCAGGTGTTTCAAAATTGATAACGTGGGTAACATCCGAAATATCCAATCCACGTGCTGCAATATCAGTTGCAATTAATACACGCAAATTACCTTCTTTAAATTGTTTTAAGATGTTGATACGTTGTGTTTGTGATTTCCCGGAATGTATCACACCGAAAGAATCGGGAATCAAGGTATTCATCTGATCAAGTAATTTGTCTGCTAATTTTTTGCTATTTACAAATACAAGTACTTTGCTTAATTCAGCATCCGTTTTAAGTAAATACTCAAGTAAGTTTACTTTTGTATTGTAATTAGGGACATGATATGCTTTTTGAATAATTTTTTCTAATGGTGTACCATGTGCAGCTACTTCAATTTTAAGAGGATCATTAAAATACCTGGAAAGTAATCCTTCAATTTCTTCATTCATTGTTGCCGAAAACAAAATGTTCTGTCTTTTGGTTGGCAATGTTTCTAGAAACGTATTTAGCTGTTGACGGAAGCCCAATCCAAGTAGTTGATCCACTTCATCGATCACTAATTTTTGAATATCTTTTAATCGGAGGATTCCTGTTAAGGTTAAGTCTGTTAACCTTCCGGGGGTGGCGACTAAAATATCGGTACCGTCATACACTAATTGTTTTTGTGTTTTGATATTGGTCCCACCGTAAATACCCTGATAACGTAAGTTTACATAAGTAGTCAGTTTTTTTATCTCTGCAACGATCTGCAAAACAAGTTCGCGGGTTGGCACAACAATTAATACGCGTGGAAATTTTTGATTGGAATAGGTTAATTGTCTTAAAATGGGCAATAAGTAAGCAAACGTTTTACCGGTACCTGTTTGAGCAATTCCTACCACATCCTTTCCCGACATAATTACGGGAAACGCTTTCTCCTGAATTGGAGTAGGCTGGAAGTACTCCAGATCTGTTAAGGCATTTAATAATGGTTTGCTGATATTTAATTCTTCAAAGGTCATTCTGTTATTTTTTTATGGAGCGTGAAGGTAATGAATTTATTGATAAATGAGATTGCTTCGCTTTGCTTGCAATGACGGTCAATTGGGCGTGTTTTGATTATTTCAACTTCCTGTTTGTTTCACGTTCTGTGTCACGCTTTTTAATGTCTTCACGTTTATCAAATATCTTTTTTCCTTTCGCTAATGCGATTTCTAATTTGGCTAATCCTTTATCATTTATGAATAATCGCAAAGGGATGATTGTTAATCCTTGATCTTTTAATTCATTCTGAAGTCGTTTTAACTCATTTCGATTCAATAATAATTTCCGATCGCGCTTTTCGGCAACATTATTATAGGTTCCATTAAAATAAGGAGCCACATGCATGTTGCGTATCAATAATTCCTTGAAATCAAAGACACAAAACGCTTCATTGATTGCAGCTTTCCCTTCACGTATTGATTTTATTTCTGTACCGGTTAATTGAATTCCTGCAACATATTTATCAATGAATGAATATTCAAAAGAAGCTTTTCTGTTTTTTATGTTAATGTTATTTTCAGTACTCATGAGGGTGCAAAGATAACTGAAATTAGATTGATTAGGTTAAAAGGGGTAATTAGGTTAAATAAGTTAAGTAGGTTAATTAAGGAATTAAGTTCAATGGGTAAATATCCAAAAGTTGAAAGACGATTAGTTTTTCAATTCCTTAATTAACTCAATTAACCTATTTGACTATAAGCACCGGCACCTTCACATTGTGGCGAACAGCATCCAGAGTAGTTCCAAAAATAATATCTTTTAAAGCTCTGTGGCCATGAGCTCCCATTACCAACAGGTCACAATTGCAGGAGTTTACAATTTCGGGGATGCTCTTTTTAGGATTTCCAAAGCCAAGTTTTACCTGAATTTTAAAACCTTGTGATGTTAATTCAGTTTTGTATTTGTCTAAATTTATGCTATCCGATTCAGTTTCAAAGTCCTTTATTTCATGTCCCATCATCCTTGCACCGGCTGTTTCAACAATGTGAATTAAAATATATTCGGCTTCTTTTCCTCCTTGCGCAATAGCATTACTAATGGCATTGCTATCAGTGGTGCTAAAATCAACTGTTATAGCAATACGATTATATTTATTCTCCATTTTGATCTTTAATTCTTCCGGTTTTCCATCGGGAACCTGATGCTGTTTTTGTTTGGCTTTGTTTATAATTGGTTTAAATGTAACATAGAATAACAAAACTCCGGCTCCAACTGCAAGTGGAACGGCAGTAAGATAAATAATTAACGGGCTTTCGGAAGTATGAATCCATTCTAAAAGTGTATCAATAACCAATTTTGCATTCAGACTTACAATAATAGCTGCAACTATCCAGGCAAGTATTTTCAGCCACATTTTACTTGCAAATTCACCCATTAACTTTTTATCGCTTGTCAGGTGAATAAGTGGTATTACAGCAAATCCTAATTGCAAACTTAAAATTACCTGGCTTAAAATTAAAAGACTTCCTAAAGATTCCTCACCTAATACATAGATGGTAATGAATGCTGGGATAATGGCAATTAAACGTGTAATAAGTCTTCGAAGCCAGGGCTGAATACGAAGATTCAGGTACCCTTCCATTACAACTTGTCCGGACAATGTTCCGGTGAGTGTAGAGCTTTGGCCGGCAGCAATCAGTGCTATCGCAAACAATGCCGGTGCAAGACTTGTTCCTAATACATCCTGAAGTAACTTATGAGCATCCTGAATTTCTGAAACATGTACTAAACCTGTACTGAAAAAAGCTGCGGCTGCAAGAATTAAAATTGCCGCATTAATGAATAAAGCAGCATTTAGAGCAATAAAAGAATCAATAAAATTAAACTTGATTGCTTCTTTTATTCCTTGCGGGGTTCTTTCAATTTTACGCGTTTGTACCAGGGAGGAGTGCAAATACAAATTATGCGGCATAACGGTAGCTCCGATTATCCCGATAGCAATATATAACGCATTGTTGTTAGGAATAGAGGGGATAAAGCCTTTTAAAAGTTCAATCCCATCAGGCTTTGCAAATATTAATTCAGCGATAAAAGCGAAACCGATAGTAGCAACAAGCACCAAAATAAATGCTTCCATTTTTCGGATCCCGTAACGTTGCAAAACCAATAATAATAATGTGTCGGCCACCGTTATTGAGATACCGGCCAAAAGCGGAATGTGAAATAATAACTGTAAACCTATTGCCATACCTATTACTTCGGCAAGATCGCATGCTGCGATAGCAATTTCAGCTAAGATCCAATTTAAAAAATTAACTACCGGAGGATAAGATGCTCTTGAAGCCTGTGCTAAATCGAGTCCGCGAACCAATCCTAATCTGGCACTTAAGCTTTGTAATAACAGGGCCATCAAATTACTCATAACTAAAACCCAAAGTAATTTGTACCCAAACTGGCTTCCTCCGGCAATATCAGTTGCCCAATTGCCGGGATCCATATAGCCAACACTCACCAGATAAGCCGGACCCATAAAGGCAAAAAGTTTTTTTCCGAAGCTAAGATTTTTGGTGATCACAACACTTTCGTGAACCTCTGATAATGATTTGTCTGAATTAGGTTTCATTTTATTTTTTAATGACTAAAATATTTTTTGCGACATCATTACTTATAAAAAGCGTATCTTTTTTGTTAACGATTATTTGCAATGACCTGTCAAATTCAACAATATCTTTGATTTTGATTTCATTACCTAAAACTAATCCCGATTTATCGAGAAACTGCAAAAATGCTGCTGAATGATCAACTACACCTGTCATAATAGACACATCGTTTTTTTTAAATTTTGATAATACCTGCGATTTGGAACTAATTAATTTTCCATTTGCGGTTGGAATAGGATCACCATGAGGATCTACCTTCGGAAAATTTAAAAATTTATCAATCTGTTCAATCAGTTTATCCGAATTAATATGCTCCAATTGTTCTGCTACATCATGAACTTCGTCCCATTTAAAATCCAACTTCTCTACCAAAAACATTTCCCATAACCGATGTTTCCTGATGATGTTAAGCGCCACTTTTTCGCCTTTTGTAGTAAGCGTAACTCCTTGATATTTCTGATAATTTATTAATTTTTTATCGGAAAGTTTTTTAAGCATATCTGTTACTGATGCGGCTTTGGTACTCATCCTTTCCGCAAGCGCATTTGTAGTGACCACATCACCTTCCTGCTCAATAAGTTTATAAATAGCTTTGAGATAGTTTTCTTCCGTGAATGAGTGCATCTGAAACATATATTTAAGACAAATATACAAAAAAAATATATTTTAATAAAAATATATTTTAGACTAGTCTAAAAATATATTTATCTTTGTATAAATAATAATTAAGTACGACATGAAATTATTCTTACTCTTAAACCTGTTTTTTGTTATATCTGTTAACGCTCAAACCGGAAGCATAAAAGGAAAAATCACAAGTGATAATAAACCTGTTGAGTTTGTGAGTGTGGGATTAACGGGAACTCAATACAATGCATTCACCGATAAAGACGGAGCATTCGAGATCTCTCAGATACTTTTCGGAAAGTATGAATTTCAAATAGTACTAGTTGGGTATCAAAGAGTAAAAAAGGAAATTACAATTGATAAATCCTTGCCATTCGTTATCAGTCAAAATATAATTTCGATGGACAATCGCCTGAATGAAGTTGTAATTACAGGCACTATGAAAGAGATTTCGCGTTCAGAATCTGCTATACCTATTGAAATTCTGACTCCAAAATTATTTTTAAAAAATCCTACCCCAAGTTTATTTGAATCCATGCAAATGGTAAATGGGGTGCAACCACAACTTAATTGTAATGTATGTAACACCGGAGATATCCATATCAATGGCATGGAAGGTCCGTACACTATGATAACAATTGACGGAATGCCTATTGTGAGTGCGCTATCAACTGTTTACGGTTTAAGTGGAATACCCAACAGCCTGGTAAACAGAATAGAAGTGGTGAAAGGGCCGGCAAGCACACTTTATGGCTCAGAAGCAGTTGGAGGATTGATCAATGTAATTACAAAAAATCCATTGAGTGCACCACTACTAAGTGTGGATGTTATGGCAACTTCTGATAAAGAGTATAATCTTGATCTGGGTGTAAAAACAAAATTAAAAAAATCACATTCATTGCTTGGAATCAATTATTTTAATTTTCAGAATGTGATGGATAAAAATGGAGATAATTTCACCGATGTTACGCTTCAAAATCGTATTTCAGTCTTTAATAAATGGAGTTTTGAACGCAAGGAGAATAGAATTGCAAACATTGCCGCACGTTTTGTTTATGAAGACAGATGGGGAGGAGAAACTCAGTACGAAAATAAATTCAGAGGCACCGATAGTGTCTATGGCGAATCTATCTATACAAGCCGTTACGAGTTAATAGGAGTTTATCAGTTGCCCTTTAAAAAAGAGCAGGTGTTTCTGCAATATTCATTTAACAACCACAATCAAAATTCTTATTATGGTACAACCTCCTATATGGCACAACAGAACATTGCCTTTGCGCAAATGTACTGGAACAAGACGATCAATAAAAATGCTGACCTATTGATAGGAGTTCCTTTTCGTTATACTTATTATGATGATAATACACCCGGTACTGAAAGTTTAGATACACTAAATCTTGAAAACAAACCTCAAAATACCTACTTACCGGGAGTATTTGTTCAAAGCAATTTTAAATTTAAAAAACTTACCACACTTGCCGGTTTGCGTTATGATTATAATACTGATCATGGGGTTATTTTATCACCACGTTTGGCGTTTAAATATGCACTAAATGATAATAATATTTTCAGATTGAGTACAGGAAACGGTTACAGGGTTGTAAATTTATTTACTGAAGACCATGCCGCACTCACAGGTGCAAGAGAAGTTGTAATTAAAAACAATTTAAAACCTGAAAAATCATGGAATGCAAATCTGAATTATCAACGGTTTTTCATTTTAACAAATGCTTATATTGGTGTAGATGCCAGTTTATTTTACACTTATTTTACAAACAAAATAATTGGTGATTTTACAACAGATGCAAGTAAAATCATTTTTGATAATCTGGATGGGTATGCCATTTCAAAAGGCATCGCATTAAATTTGGACATTGCTATTACAAATGGATTGAAAGCCATTATTGGTGGGACATACATGAAGGTTTACAGCGAAGAAAAAGATGCTTCCGGAAAATATGTACGAACCCCTCAAATGCATGCTCCTGATTTTTCGGGTAATTTTTCATTGAGTTATACATTTAGCAAATTAGGTGTAAGTCTTGATTATACCGGAAACATTAAAAGTCCAATGTATTTACCTGTTGTTCCAAACGATTACCGACTGAAACGATCACCCTGGTTTACCATACAGAATATTCAATTAAGTAAAAAATTAAAAAAGGGAATTGAATTTTATGGCGGGGTAAAAAACATTTTTAATTTCACTCCAAGCGATCCTATTTTAAGGGCTTTTGATCCCTTTGACAAACACATTACCGAAAACAATCAGAACAATTATACATTCGATCCATCTTATAATTATGCTCCTATGCAGGGGAGGAGATTTTTTATTGGTATTCGGTATAATTTGTACAAAGATTCTTTCCGGCAAAAATCCGATAAAAATTAAACTAATAAATACCTTTTTTATGGAGCCAAACGCTCAATTTTCCAATTCAAATTTTCGTGTGTATATAAAATCCGATCGTGCAAGCGGCTTTCACGACCTTGCCAAAATTCAATAGTGGAAGGCTTCAAAACATAACCACCCCAATGTGGCGGACGAGGGATATTTTCATCCGGAAATTTTATGGCAAGCCGTTCGTGTTCATCTTCCAGCATTTTTCTGTTTGCTATTACTTTACTTTGATTGGAAGCCCAGGAACCAACTTTATTTCCGTACGGGCGGGATTTAAAATAGCTGTCGGATTCTTCTTCGGTTTGTTTTTGTATAACACCTTCAATGTGCACCTGACGGCCTAGCTCGGGCCAGAAAAATAGCAATGCAGCATTAGGATTTGCCGCTAATTTTTCACCTTTCCTACTGGTATAATTGGAGTAAAACACAAATCCATTTTCATCAAAATTTCTTAATAAAACAATTCTGGATGACGGTTTACCATCAATTGTAGCAGTGGAGACCGACATCGCATTCGGTTCCTGTATTTTAGCTTCTATAGCTTCTTTCAGCCATTTTTCAAATTGAGAAAAAGGATTGCGATATACATTTTTTTCGTCTAATGATTCGCTTGAAAAATCATGACGGAGTGAATTGATATAAGCGTTTAAGTCTTTCATGGTTATGAATTACGAATTTTAACAAATGTACGAATCAGCATTAAACAATATGGAGTTTTAATTGGAGTAAAAAAATAGAAATTTAGTGCTTTTTAACACTTTTATTAATCAGTAGCAATTATTTGCTCATTCAGCTTTTCAATTAATTTTTTTGAAGTATTGTTGAAATATCTTTTTTGTTTGTAAGCCACTACCCAACGAATTCCATTGATCGCATTGGTAAAAAACAATTCATCGGCTGCTAATAAAACATTTTGCATCACTGGGATTTCATAAACAGCAATACGATTTGCTTGGGCAATTTGAATGATCTTCTTGCGCATGACCCCATCAACACAACCTTCAGAAACAGGAGGCGTATATAGTACACCATTTTTTACAGCAAAAATATTTGAACTGATGGCTTCTAAAATACTTAGTTTTTCATTCACAATAACACATTCATCCAATGAATGCTGTGTTTTATAAATACCGGCCAAAACATAAATGACACTATTAGCAGACTTTATGGAGGATAACGGACTTTGCTGTTTCTTGATCTCTGTATAAATATCGATCGTGAATCCTTTTACATTCAAAGTGTAATTTTTCTCTTCCAAGGGAACCGCTTCCATTAAAAAGGATGTGCCATTATCATTGGGGGCATAGAAACCTCCATCATTCCTGTAAACAGAAAGCCGGATACGACCGTCAGAAGTAATGCCATTCTTTTGTGCCAGTTCTAAAATGGCATGTTCAAAAAATGTTTCTGTGAATAAAGGATTGTTTTTCATTTTAAGAACTTGCATTCCTTTAAATAATCGTTGTAAATGATCATTTAAAAATTGAACAGAATAATTTGCAATCCGAATGGATTCAAACAAACCATCACCATATCGAAATGCTCTGTTATCAGCCTTGATCAATGGTTGATCCGCTGGTAGAAGTACCCCGTTATGATTTATGAAAGAGGACATTTATTAATCGTTTGTTTTTGTAACGGCCTATTCTGAATTGAAAAAAAGTTCATTGGTCATTCGGGCTTGTCGAGAAATCTTTCAACTTCTTAATAATTCTACTTTAAAAATTAAAGATTCCTCGTCTTGAGTCGGAATGATATGCTTCAACAAAATTGCTTAGAATATTTGATTTAAAATAGTTTTCAATGAAATATTTGCTTCAATTAAAATACCTTTTACCCCTGCTTTTTCTGCAGCTTCGGTATCACGTTCTTTATCACCAATAAAATAGGATCGTGTGGCATCAATATTAAAACGAGCCAATGCTTTTTCTACAAACAATGAATCCGGCTTACGACAAATGCAACGACTTACATCCGGATGATGCACACAATAGTAAATTTCGGAAAGTGTGATTTGATTTTTTGAGAACTCCTTAATCAAATAATTATGTAAAATTTCTACTTCACTTTGTTTATACAACTCTTTTGCAACACCACTTTGATTGGAAACAATAATTAATAAATATCCTTTTTTCTGCAATAATTGCAGTACCTCAATAAGATCGGGTATTATTACAAAATCTTCTAACCGATGAGTATAGCCTCGTTCCATGTTTATTACACCATCTCTGTCTAAAAATATTGCTTTATTCATGTTAATTTTGAATTACGAATTCGATAGTTATCTGGATTGAATATACGAATCTTAATGCTAAAAATTTTTAACCAATTACCCAAAAACCTGATCAATGAAGTAGGTAAATAAACTTGGCTTTAAAATAAGTGTAAAAGCTACCCCATATATTGCACCCCAAAAATGAGCATCATGCCCTATATTTGATTGTCCGCGCTTGCCTAAATAATATTCCACAGCTAAAAATATACCTCCAAAAAGATAAGCTGGGATATCAAAAAATGGTAAAAACATAAAACTCAAAGGGTTCATTGGGTCAAGTATTATGAAAGCAAACACAACAGATGATACAGCTCCGGATGCACCTAAGGCATTATAATAAATATTGTCTTTGTTTTTTTCGTAAGAATACAGTGAAGATAATGCCAAGCCCCCCACATAAAGTAAAATAAAAAATAAAGGACCTTTGGCTCCGAATACTTCTTCTTGGCCATACATTGTTTCAACACCTTTACCAAACATATAGAGGGAGAACATATTGAATGCTAAATGCATAAAATCGGCATGAATTAATCCGCTTGAAAAAAAACGATACCATTCTTTCCTGTTGTGAATCATATAGGCATTGAACATCAGTTTGTTTTTAAGTGTATCATTTTCCATGGTGGTGATGGAAATAAAAACTGTGATGGCAATAATAATGAGTGTGATCATAGGGACAAATGTAGGTAAATTGAGATAATAAAGTTTCCTTTTGGAAATTACAAATTACTATATTTGGTAAAATAAAGAGTGAATTATTCTTTTTTGAATATTAATTTGGTTTTTTATGCGAAAAATACTCTTTTCATCTTTTTGTACAATTTTCATTAATCAAATACTTGCGCAAGGTTTTTCAATCGGTTTTGCCGGTGGTTATGGAGCGGGAGTTTTGACGCAGACATCTGGAAAGAGTGGTGAGAACACTACAATAAATTATGCTACACTCAGTTCAGCGAAACCTTATAAAGTATCATTGGGTAAAGGGGCTGATTTTCAAATAGAATTTTCAAATAGTTTTAAGAACGGATTCGAATTTGGGCTTGCAACTAGCTACCATACAGGAATTCCATTTTCTTATAGTTTGTCAACAGATAATACAACTCATAGTTCAGGTAATTCATCAACCTACAACAGTAAAGAGAGCTTCTCATACAAAAAGATCCATCAACTACAGTTTATGCCTTTTGTTAAAACTTCCCTTGGAGTCATTACCAAACCTTATTTGAAATTTGGTTTTGTTCTTGGATGTTTAGGGGAAATAGAGTTAGATTACAAAAGAACAGAAATATATTCATCCACAAATAATCAACCTCCACCAAATAACGTATCTTCTTATAACACTTTTTCTTCCGAATCAACTACAAAATATAAGGGAGGGACTTCTGCTGGATTTATTGGTGCACTTGGGGTTGAAAGGAAACTTATCGGTAGTTCGTTTTTTACTGCTGAATGTTCATTTGTTGCTATGCAGTGGGCTCCAAATAAAGAGAAGCAATCAAATAGTCAAAGTTATGACTCTATAGATGAAGCCAATAAATCTAATTGGTCGTATAGTAGTTTTAGAATTCAAGCTGGGTTGAGATATATTTTTGGAAAGAAAAATGTCTCCAAACAAGAATAGGTGAAAGCAAGATAAGAGTAAATGTTTTTTAACTTTTCTTTTTCAAATAATACCTCAACTCATCTCCTGAAATATTTTGTTTGCTAAAAGGAGTTTCATTTAAAACAGGAGCATTCATACCTTTTGTTATTTCCTGATCAGAAATAAATACACGTGCCTCATCCCATAAATTAGCATCAATAAAGCTATTTAATAGTTGTGAGCCCCCTTCAACAATTACCGATTGAATGTTCCTTTTATAGAGTTCATTTAAAACTTGTGGGATAATCTCTTTTTCAAAATCAATTGTTACAAATTCCAGATTGGTTTCTGTCGCAACAGAGTTTGCGGTGAATATTAGTGTGGGTGTGCTTTTATCAAATAAATGATATTCTTTGGGTATTCGCAACCATTTATCAAAAGTAATTCGTAGCGGATTTTTTCCTTGTACTTCACGAACTGTTAAACTTGGATTATCAAGCAAGGCTGTGTTTGTACCAACCATAATTGCTTGTTCTTCACTCCGCCATTGATGAAGTAATTTTTTTGATTCTGAATTACTAATTTGTAATGCTTTTTCTGTACCGGCAACATTACGTTCCGCATCAATAAAACCATCTGCTGTTTGTGCCCATTTCAGAATAATATAAGGTCGTTTCTTTTCATGAAAAATAAAAAAACGTTTATTCAACTCTTTGCATTCTTGTTCCAGAACACCTGTTTTTACATCAATACCGGCTTTTACTAACTTTTCAATTCCTTTACCACTCACCATCGAATTTGAATCAATCGTACCGATCACAACATAAGGGATCTTATGTTCAATGATGAGATCAGCACAAGGAGGTGTTTTTCCAAAATGGGAGCAAGGTTCAAGATTAACATAAAGGGTTGCTTTTTTTAAAAGTTCTTTATTTTCAACCGAATTTATTGCATTTACTTCGGCATGTGCTTGTCCGTAGTGTTGGTGATAACCTTCGCCAATTATTTTTCCATCAAGAACGATCACTGAACCAACCATTGGATTTGGCGCAACACTTCCTAATCCTTTTGCTGCCAGCTCCAAACAGCGTTTCATGTATGTTTCCTGAGTATTCATTATCGAAACCAAAGTTAAGAATATTGTAATCGGTGAGTGATTTTTTTTTACCACATCGAAACATAGTTTTTATTGACGAATTAGTTAGAAGTAGTACATAGAAAAATGAAATTTTGAACATAGTTGTTTAAATTTATTGAAGCTTTGCTTCAATCTATGTGTAAATTTGAAGCTTAAATCTTATTTAAAGATACCACGAATTAATATTTTTAACATTGCAAATTGCAACAAAATAAAAACGATGTTTCTATGTGGTTAATAATTTAACACAGGTTACGCACTTCCTATGAAAATCGCCTCCAATAAAATTGCCGATGTACTTCGTTTTTTTCAGGATAATTTAAAAGATATCTATGAAAAAGAGGAGTTGGAAACTATTGTAGCCTATTGCTTCGAAGAGTTTTTAGGAATTAAAAGATCGGAAATTCTGCAGCGCAAAAATGAAACAATGACTGAATCGCAATTGTTGAAATTTAATTTTGCAATAAAAGATCTGAAACGTCAAAAACCTATTCAATATATTTTGGGTAAAGCTGATTTTTATGGCTTGAAATTTATTGTGAATGAACACGTGTTGATCCCAAGGCCCGAGACGGAGGAGTTGGTGGATATAATAGTTAAAGAGTTTAAAGTTCAACGTTTAAAGTTTAAAAATAGCTCATTACCTGATGAACAAATCTCAAATCTCAATTCTCGGGTCTCAGATCTCAATTCTCAATTCTCAATACTAGATATTGGAACTGGTAGTGGTTGTATTCCAATAGCTTTGAAAAAAAATATTCCTGAAGCAAAAATTTATGGCTTAGATATTTCTGAAAAAGCATTGGATATTGCCAAACAAAATGCAGTATTAAATAAGGTAGAAGTGGAGTTTATTTTAAACGACATTTTAGATCCGAATATCCAATTTCCAAACTCCAAATTAGATATCATCGTTAGCAATCCACCATACATACGTATTTCTGAAAAAGAAACCATGCATAAAAATGTATTGGAGCATGAGCCGCATTTAGCTTTGTTTGTAAATGATAACGATCCCTTATTGTTTTATAAGGCTATTGCAGATTTTGCTTTAAAAAATCTAAACCCAACTGGCAAATTGTATTTCGAGATCAATGAAAATTTTGGTTTTGAAACCAAGCAAATGTTAGAAAAAAAAGGATTTAAGAATGTGGATCTGATCAAAGATCTGAACGGAAAATGCAGAATTATTAAAGCATTTTTTTAAAATGCGTAGCCTATTTTGAAGCAAGGATTAAATGAAAAATAGGTATCTGAGTTTTCGGAATGTGTCCCAACAAATGACGGATCAGGATGGGAACCCCAATAAAATTTACTTACTTCAGTTACACTATTTTCGATTCCAACTCCAAAACTTATTGATTTTTCCAGGAAGAAGTGCTTATATTTTGAAGAGTAAGAGCGAATTCCAATTTGAATTTCTCCTGCAAAAAAATTATTTACTTCTGATTGAACAATATGATTATTGTAAGAACTCATTCTGGTTCCATAATCATCAAACATTTGGTTTTTGTAGTATCTGTATTTATATAGTAAAGAAAATCCGGTAAAATAAACAGATTTACGTTCCGCATTTAACATCAAGAAATAACGTAAACTTCCTCTTCCTAAATATCCTTGAGAGGGCCAAAGAGGACTAGGCGATTTTGAAATAATACCATACCGGTATGAGGGTTGATTAAGCGGAAAAATGTATCCTCCCTCCAATTCAATACTAAAACGTTTTGCAATTTCCCTTTCATAGCTAAAAGTAATTGTATGAGCAATTAACGGTAAAAAATTATATTTAATATGATTTTTTGGAAATGCCCTTTCGGATTTTGAAATACTGTCTTGCGAAAAACAATTTGCAGAAAACAGTGTAATGAAAATAATTACGGAAATAACCAGACCTTTTTTCATGAAACAAATGTAGTATTTCCATACTAAAAAAAACAATAAAAATCGTATCTTGCGTGGTAATAGTTAATGAATTTTAAAATGAAAAACAGTAAGATATTTATAGTGCTGCTGATACTTTTTTTTTACAACAGCAGTTTCGCTCAAACGTCATTTAATGTAGATGTCTTACCATCAAATGTAGGAGGGAAAGCTGAATTTAAGCGGGTATTCGAACAAGAATTAATTTATCCCGAAAGTTCATTAAAGAAAAAAATAGGAGGGAAAGTAGTTTTCACTTTTTCAATAATGAAAGATAGTTCAGTAACAAACATCGATGCTTCTGAAAGTGGTGCACCCGATATTAATTTGGAAGCAATGCGCTTGTTTAAACTGTATCAATGGGTTCCGGCCATAAAAGAAGGTAAATATACCAATTCGAATTGGTCGGTTACTTTTGATTTTGATCCGGAAAAATATCCGAAAATATGTAAACAAAGAGGATTTACAACATTTAAATATTTACCAAAAACAGAAATTGATAAGTCGGGAGTTATCTATACCAATCCGGATCAGATACCTATGTATCAGAAAGGGAATTTTGCTTTACAGGATTTTATAAAAGAGAACCTGGAATATCCCCGTCAGGCACAATTATCAAACATTCAAGGTAAAGTAGTTGTAAGGTTTGTTGTGGAGCCAAGTGGATTGGTGACTAATATCGGTATTGATAAATCTCTTGGTGGTGGCTGTGATCAGGAAGCATTACGAATTATTGAAATGATAAAATGGTATCCGGGAATGAATAATGAGAAGTTGGTACGCGTACAGATGACTTACCCGATCTATTTTGTATTGAATGATGAGTTTAAGGATAATACCAATGGAGAACAAAAATAATCTAACGTTGAGTTTATTTGCAGATGAGCAAATGAAAAAAGAAATTGAAAAAAAAATAGAAGAATTGTCAGGGCAGATCGAGCAACATAATTACAACTATTATGTTCTTGCAAAACCTGTTATCAGCGATTTCGAATTTGATAAATTATTGGAAGAACTAATCAAACTGGAAAAAGAATATCCGGAATTTTTAAAGTCCGATTCTCCATCACAGCGTGTTGGTGGACAGATCACCAAAGAATTTAAAACGGTAAAACACAAATCTCCCATGTTATCATTGGGAAATACCTATTCGGAAGCTGATCTGACTGATTTTGATGATCGTGTAAAAAAAACGTTGCATACCGAATATGAATATGTTTGCGAATTAAAATACGATGGCGTTGCTATTGGCTTGACTTATAAAAATGGGATATTAGTACAGGCAATAACCCGTGGTGATGGCGAAAAAGGTGATGATGTTACTACCAATGCAAAAACAATAAAAAGCATCCCTTTAAAATTACATGGACACGATTATCCGAATGAATTTGAGATCCGTGGAGAAATATTTATGCCACGAAAAGTGTTTGATGAATTAAATAAAGAGCGTGAAGAAATTGGGGAGCAATTGATGGCAAATCCCCGTAATGCTGCTGCAGGAACATTGAAAATGCAGGATTCGGCAATTGTCGCAAAACGAAACCTTGATTGCTTTTTGTATTTTATTTTAGGCGAGGACCTTCCTTTTCAAAGTCATTACGAAAACTTGAAAGCTGCAAAAAAATGGGGTTTTAAGATCTCTGATCACATGAAAAAAGTGAGTGACATTAATGGTGTTTTTAACTATATAAATCATTGGGACCTGGAAAGAAATAATTTAGCTTTTGATACCGATGGTGTGGTCATCAAAATTAATTCCTACGACCAGCAAAAAATGCTTGGCTTTACCGCAAAGTCGCCACGTTGGGCAATTGCATACAAGTTTAAAACACAACGTGTTGCCACCATTTTAGAATCTATTGTTTACCAGGTGGGAAGAACAGGAGCGATCACGCCTGTTGCTAATTTAAAACCCGTATTACTTGCCGGAACAACCGTAAAACGTGCATCCTTGCACAATGCAGATATAATAGAAAAATTGGATGTGCGTATCGGAGATACTGTTTTTGTTGAAAAAGGAGGAGAAATAATTCCTAAGATAGTTGGTGTGGATGAAAGTAAACGACATGCTCATTCTTATAAAGTGATCTATATAACTCATTGTCCGGAGTGTGGAACAGAGCTTATTCGAAGTGAAGAGGAAGCTAATCATTACTGTCCTAATTCGCTTGCTTGTCCTCCGCAGGTAAAAGGGAAAATGGAACATTTTGTTGGACGCAGGGCAATGGACATTGATAGCTTAGGTGCCGAAACGATTGCCCAGCTTTTTGATGCAGGATTGGTGAAAACTGTTGCTGATCTCTATGAACTCAAAAAAGAAGATCTTTTGAAACTGGGTCGGATGGCAGAAAAGAGTGTGAATAATTTACTGGAAGGAATCGAAGCATCTAAAAAAGTTACTTTTGAGCGTGTGTTATATGGTATCGGTATTCGTCACATAGGCGAAACAACTGCAAAAAAACTAGCTTATTATTTCAAAAATATTGATGCACTTAAAAATGCTACATTGGAGCAATTGCTTGAAGTAGGTGATATTGGCGAAACAACAGCCCAATCGATCATTGATTATTTTACTGATAAACACACGGTTAAAATAATTGAAGATTTAAAATCACACGGGTTACAATTTGAACTTTCGGAAGAGCAATTAATAAATACGAGTGATAAGTTAAATGGATTGTCGTTTGTGGTTTCCGGGGTGTTCAGTAAATTTTCGAGGGATGAATTAAAGAAAGCGATCGAACAAAATGGCGGAAAAAATGTTGGTTCTATTTCAGGAAAAACTAGCTTTGTAATTGCCGGAGAAAATATGGGCCCCGAAAAACATAAAAAGGCTGAAAAATTAGGAGTTAAAATTATTTCGGAAGATGATTTTATTAAGATGATAGAATAAATAGGTTCTCATCAGGAAGATTATAAAATATGAGTTTACTTAAAAATATAAAACTTGCAATTGCAAACCGGGCATTAAAGCTCGAATTGCAGGATACTACGGGAGAAAGATTGCCTAACAAGTTTAGTTTCGACAAAGTAAAAACGGTTGGGATCTTATTTGACGCAACAAATCCGGATGATCTGGAAATAGTAAAACGCTATGTTGTTTATATGCGTGAACACCGTAAAAAAGTAAAAGCAATTGGATTTTTTAACACCAAAGAAATTCCAAGTTTGGCTTATTCGAAATTGGAATATGATTTTTTATCGGCCAAAGAATTGAACTGGTATGGAAAACCTAATTCTGCAGTAGTTAAAAATTTTATTCAGGAGGAGTATGATCTGCTTATTGATTTGAATGTACATGATCATTTTGTATTGAAATATATTTCCGCCTTATCAAAAGCAAAATTCAAAGTAGGGAAGTACAATGAGAAGGACGAATCCATTTATGATATGATGATTGATGCCGATAATACGCAAACGCTAAAATATTTTTTACGTCAGGTAGATACTTACATTGCCATGCTTAATAAAGTTGAACCAAGTTTAAATTAGAAGGATTATGAATTATATTTTATTTGAAGATCATTCGCGGTTAAATCTATTACCACTCACATTTACAAGACCGGTGGCGGACATTCGTATTGGTATATTAACCATTCGCGAAAAATGGGAAAAACTATTAAATTCGAAAACTTCAACAAAAACGGAAGAATATTTGAGTAAAAAATATCCAACTGAATTCACCATTGATACCGATAATGTTTGGATAAACAGTTCTTTCTGTCCGAATGAAAAGTTAATTGAAGAAATAAATTCATTAAAACCAATGGAAGTTTTATTGGATTCTACAATAGTTGTTGCAGCTAATACAGGCGACATTAAGAATTTTGAGATCACTTCTGTTGGAGGATATATTAAATATTCGTCCCATGCAAAACCTATGTGGATAGAAAATTTATGGGAAATATTTTCAAAAAATGAGGAAGCAATAAAAGCTGATTTTGAACTTTTAACACGAGACCGTAAATCATTAGCATTAAGTACAAGCAACCAGGTGATTGGTGTTGAAAATATTTTTGTGGAAGAAGGAGCAAAGGTGGAATGTGCTATTTTAAATGCAAGCACAGGGCCAATTTATATTGGTAAAGATGCAGAAATTATGGAAGGAGCAATTGTTCGTGGTCCTTTTGCATTATGTGAACATTCCACACTAAAATTAGGTGCAAAAATTTATGGCCCGACAACTATTGGTCCGCATAGCAAAGTAGGAGGAGAGGTAAATAATTCGGTGATCTTTGGCTATTCCAACAAAGCCCATGATGGGTTTTTAGGAAACTCTGTAATTGGCGAGTGGTGCAACATTGGAGCCGACAGCAATAATTCGAATTTAAAAAATAATTATGCGGAAGTTAAATTGTGGAACTACGAACAAGGAAAATTAATGAATACAGGATTAACTTTCTGCGGACTCATTATGGCTGATCATAGCAAATGCGGCATCAATACCATGTTTAACACAGGAACTGTTGTTGGGGTAAACACAAATATTTTTGGAGCAGGATTTCCTCCCAATTTTATTCCTTCCTTTTCATGGGGTGGAGCAGAGGGGTTTACAACCTATAAGATAAAAGAAGCATTTGAAGTGGCAACCCGCGTGTATGAACGAAGAGGCCTTGTTTTTGACGAAACCGAAAAAGAAATCTTAACTCATATTTTTGAATTGATCGGAAAATAAAAAAATTTCTTAAACGAATGTCATTCTGACCGAAACGGAAGAATCTTTATTTTTGATTTTTTTTTTAATACATTATAAATTGAAATAAATTTTAACCACATAGGGACATAGAGAAGAAGATAAAACAAAGAAATGAATTTTCACATAGCGTTTTCTATGTTCTGAGCCCTGCGATTATGTTAATATTTTAATAATTGAACCTATGTATCTATGTGGTAAATAAAATATAAACATTTAAACTTTAATAATAATATCGAACTAACATCTAATAACTAACAACAAAAAATGCACACAACTCCAATTGGAAAATTTATTGCCGGAATACCGAAAGCTGAACTACACTTACACATTGAAGGTTCATTCGAGCCTGAATTAATGTTTGAAATTGCAAAACGAAACAACATAAAAATAAAATACAAGAACATTGAAGAAGTTAAGAACGCTTATCGTTTTAATAACCTTCAGGAGTTTCTGGATATTTATTATGCGGGAGCAAATGTGCTTATCAAAGAACAGGATTTTTATGATCTTACCTATGCTTATCTGACAAAAGTAAACGAACAAAATTTAATTCATACAGAGATCTTTTTTGATCCTCAAACACATACAGATAGGGGAGTTGAGTTCTCAACAGTGATCGAAGGAATTCAAAGAGCCTTGGAAGATGGAAGAACGAAATTGGGCATCAGTTCAAAATTGATCATGTCTTTTCTCCGACATTTGGATGAGGCAGCTGCATTCGTAACTCTTGAACAATCTTTACCTTATAAAGAATGGATCACAGCAGTTGGTTTGGATTCCTCTGAGTTGGGACATCCACCATCTAAATTTCAACGCGTATTTGAAAAAGCACAGGAACACGGATTTTTAACTGTTGCTCATGCCGGGGAAGAAGGTCCTGCAGAATATATCTGGGAAGCATTGAATTTACTAAATATTGCACGTATCGATCATGGAAACCGCTGTCTGGAAGATGAGGCGCTTGTGGAAGAATTGGTAAAACGACAAATGGCATTAACACTCTGTCCTTTATCGAATCTGGAATTAAAAGTAATTCAAGAAATGCATCATCATCCTTTAAATACAATGATTGACAAAGGATTACTTGTTACCATCAATTCTGACGACCCGGCTTATTTTGGCGGCTATATGAATGAAAATTATTATGGAATTGCTAAAGCATTAGATCTTTCAAAAGAGCAAATTTATCAATTGGCAAAAAATTCTTTTAATGCTAGTTTCTTAGATGAAGAAACAAAAAAAGAAATGATTGCAAAGGTGGATGAGTATTATTGGAAACACGGCTAATTTATTTCTCGCAGAGGAGCGCAGAGTTTTTCGCAAAGTTGCACTGAACAACAGAGTGCAATTAAGTCCGCAATCTTTTAGCTTCGTTCGTTATTTGCAAAGCATAGGAAAAAAAAGACGAGTGCGAAAAAAACAAATCGACTTTTTAAAACATATTTATATTTCAACTTGCATCAGACTGTTGCGCAGAAAAAAAAATAAAAACTGTACGACCTATGCTTGAAGACCCGCACCACTGTAAAAAAGGGGCGACACCGAAAAGTCTTATGAATAGGAAAATAATATAAATAAAATGAGAACTAAAATTATTTTTTCGTTTGTTGTTTTAATATCAACAATAAATATATTTGCGCAAAAACAAAATGATAAGCCAGTATATACTTTTTGCGGCAAATCTGGAGACTCTTATATTACTTTTGATGAATTAAAGAATTGCAAAAAAGAATTAACTCCGATTGACAAGAATTTAAAAATAATTTCTTTTGATATAAGCGTGCCCGTAGTTCCTTTAAAAGAAAAAGAATATTTGTTCATTTACAAATCAACAGTTGGTAATATTTTCAGCGAAACAACGACAGATTTACTGGAACAATTCATTGCTAAAAAAAGATTGCCTCATAACAGAATATTAATAGAGAATGTTCAAGTTTCACAAGGAGACAAAATATGGAAAGCTGCTGGTATGTCCATTAAATTAAAATAGAATATTTCTATCTACAACAATTGTCTATTTATGACCCTATTTTACACATAGTCTGCAGAAAAAAAATTAAACCAAAACGGTTCGACCTGTAACATAAAAATAATTTAATAGGTCAAAAAAACATATTATTTGTTAGAAAATGGAAGAGGAATTGAAAGAGGAATAATTAAACCTGTTTTTTCAAAAAATATTTATATTTGTTTAAAATCTAAGACAATGAAAAAATTCAAAGCAACATTAATAATCCTTATTACTATTTATGGGAATTTATTTTCACAAACTGTAAATTACGGTTATGATTCAAAAGAAATTCAAAATCTTCAGAAAGGTCCTCTTTATATTATTCCAACTGGCAATAAAGCATTCGACGACAGTTTAAAAACAGCCATTGATAAATATTGGAAAATATCTACATCCAAAACATTGGCAAGTTCTGAGGTTCAAAATGCTTTACAAGATGAAAACAATTGTTTTATTGCTCCATTAGATGGTCTTCGGATGGATTGTTTCCGAAAACCAACTTCCCCTCTTAACAGTAAAGTGATTACTGCTTTATATATCTTCCATGGTGGAAAAGGCTGTAAAAAAACAACAATTGATGTTCAACTTCCAATCACATCAAGTTCTTTTAATTTTTATGGAAACCAACATGTAGAAAATTGCTTAGGATTTTTAATTACGGATTTAAATGCACTTATAGATTTAGTTATTACTAAACAGGTTAAGGGACCAAAAAAAGCGTCTGGCGCATTGGACCCTATACTAATAAAAGGATATCCTAAAGACCCATCGGTTTTAAAAAATAAAACACTACTTATAGACGAGTTAGCTAACAAATATATTTTACCAGATAAAGCATTAAAAGCATATAAATATCAATATTTAGTTACGAATTTATCTGAAATTATTTCCCTTTTAAAAGCGAATCCTGAAAAGTATTGTTTTTTATCCGATAATGTTATAACATCTAGCACAATTAGTATTTTTGACGGCCAAACTTGCAACTTAATATATTTGGACTATAGTTCAAACGGAGGTAAAATTACAGACAAGCAAATTATGGCGTTAAATATTGCCATTGGTAAAAAATAACTGCTCAGTTTATAATTTATTGTTTTTGAAAGAATATTAAGTGCTTGACCTTAAAGAATAATTCTAACCGCTTTTGATAAAAAGGTATGAAAGGTGGCAAAAAATATACGTTATTGTATTATTCCAAGAAGAATTTAAATCGGACAGAATTTTATGAATGGACTTTTTGGTGTAAACAAGTAAAGGTATACTTGCGTACAACCCACCTAAAATAAATGTGGAGCAAGTGCATTTGCAAATGTTTGTCACAGCGGTATAAATTTATTTCTAAACATTTGCAGGAAACAGTTCTGCTTTTAATTTATATTTGTAGGAATGAACAACAGAGTGCAATTAATTCCACAATCTTTTAGCTTCGTTCGTTATGCCCAATACCACAGCGATATATACTGCAATGACAAACAGAATAAAATATTATTTCATTGGACTTGCAATTTGTTTTTGTCAAACCGTTTCTGTTGCCCAGCAAAATAAAATTGACTCTTTGCAAAATGTTCTTCAAACAACAAAAGAAGACACTATTAAAATAATAACGTTTAATAACCTTTTTTTAGAATTCGAATTTAACAATGAAACAAAAGCACTAGATTGTTTAAATAAAGCTATTGAATTATCCGAAAAAATTAATTATAAATATGGGCTTGCTATTACTTATAACCATCTGGGTTTTTTTGCCGAAGACAAAAGAAATTATTCAGAAGCATTAAAAAATTACTTTTCCGCTTTAAAAATAAGAGAAGCTATTGGAGACAAAAAAGGAGGCGCCTCCTCTTACAATAATATAGCTCGAATTTATTATCGTCAAAATAATTTACCTGAAGCATTAAAATGTTATTTATCAGCTTTAAAAAAATATGAAGTTATTGGTGACAAAAAAAATATTGCCTATTGTTATGCTAATTCTGGAGTCATATATCATAAGCAAGGTAATATAGCGGACGCATTAAAATCGCATTTTGCTTCTTTAAAAATATTTGAAGAAATAGCCGACAATAAAAGTATTTCATTTTCTTTTAATAATATCGGAGCTGTATATGAAACTCAAGGCAATTATTCGGAGGCTTTAAAAAATCACATATCTTCTCTGAAAATAAGGAAAGCAATAGGAGACAAAAAAGGCGTGGCCAATTCTTACAATAATATTGGAAATGTTTATGACAATATGTCTAATTATCCCGAAGCATTAAAAAACTATTTCGCTTCTTTAAAAATATGTGAAAGTATTGGAGATAGCCTGGGAATTGGAGGCTCTTATTGTAATATAGGAATTGTTTATAAACATATAGGTAATTATTCAGAAGCATTAAAAAATTACTTTTCAGGCTTAAAAATTATGAACCAATTAGGCTATAAGGAAGGAATTGCAGCGTCTTTTCTTAATATTGGATTACTTTATACTAAGCAAAAAAAACTCAAAGAAGCGGAGATATATTTGAATAAAAGCAAAGAACTATCAAAAGAAATTGGACATATAGAAAATGTAAAAAATGCTTATGGAGCCTTAACTGAATTAGACAGCACAAAAGGGAATTTTAAAGAAGCTTACGAAAATCACAAACTATACATTATTTACCGTGACAGCCTTGATAACGAAGCCACACGCAAAAAAACTATTCAAAGCCAAATGACTTATGATTTTGAAAAGAAAGAGGCGGTTGCAGATGCTGAACATAAAAAAGAATTAGAAAATCAAAATTCATTAGCAGAAGAAAAAAGCAGAAAACAAAAAGTTGTACTTGCTTTTGTTGGAGGCGGTTTATTTTTAGTACTTGTATTTGCAGGTTTTATTTTCCGTTCCTTACGTGTTACACGTAAACAAAAAGATATAATTGAAAAGCAAAAGGGAATTGTTGAGCACCAAAAACTTTTGGTAGAAGAACATCAAAAAGAAATTGTCGATAGCATTATTTATGCAAAACGTATCCAATACGCGCTACTTGCAAATAAACTATTATTAGAAAATAATTTGCCTGAACATTTTATTTTATTTAAACCAAAAGATATTGTAAGCGGAGACTTTTATTGGGCATCAAAACGTGATGATAAATTTTACATAGCTGCTTGTGATAGTACTGGGCATGGTGTACCTGGAGCATTTATGAGTTTACTTAACATTTCGTTTTTAAATGAAGCAGTAAATGAAAAGAATATTAGTGAACCTAACGAAATATTAAATCACGTTCGCAGACGGCTAATAGAAAATATGGACGATGGACAAGACGGAATGGACGCAATCCTAATGTGCGTTGATGGTAACAATATTACATACGCAGCAGCGAATAATTCTCCTTCAATTATCAAAAATGGAAAAACAATTTCATTGCCTACCGACAAAATGCCAGTTGGGAAAGGAGAACGGGCGAACTCATTTACATCATATACAATAGAATTTGAAAAAGGAGACAGTTTATATTTATACACAGACGGTTACGCTGACCAATTTGGTGGACCAAAATTCAAAAAGTTTATGTACAAACAATTGAATGAATTGATTCTTTCAATATCAAATTTACCAGTGACAGAACAATCAAAAATATTGAATACTAAATTTGAAGATTGGAAAGGAAATTTGGAGCAAGTAGATGATGTATTAATTATTGGAGCAAAACTTTGAAAATAAATGTTACGCCCATAATATTATATAACTTTATGTTCCTACTGTTACTAGAGAAATATGGTACTGGGCATAACAACTAAATTTTAAAAATAACGTTTTTAACCCTTCCAGAGAATCCAGCTCGCCCTCGTTTAGCATAGCGTAACGAGGGTGCCTGAAAAAAGCGTATTTAATGCTTCCCAAAAAACTCTACTCCTTCTCATACAATCCCATCAACACTTTTTCAGGAGTAAACGGTGCATCAAATTTTAATTTATAATTCGGGTTAAAAGCTTTTACTGCATTTTGTATGGCGAAATATGCTCCAATACCATACATTAAAGGTGGTTCACCAACTGCTTTTGATTTTAATATGGCTAATTCATGTCCTTGAGTTTCTAATTGTTCAATAAGTAATTCTTTTGGGACAGAATAAATATCAGGTATTTTATAAGTGGACAATGCATTGGAAATTAATTTTCCTTTTGCATTGTAAATAATTTCTTCCATAGTCATCCAGCCGATTCCTTGCACAGCAGCACCTTCTACTTGTCCGCGATCAATAATGGTGTTCATGCTTTTCCCAAAATCATGCACAATTTTTAATGCATCAATTTCATATCTGCCTCTGATGCAATCAACGGTAACAACTGTAATTGCTGTACCATACACATGATAAGCAAATGGATGTCCTTTTTCTATTTCTTTATTGTAATGAATGATGGGTGTTGCATAATGTCCGTTCTCACTCAAGCAAACACGATCTAAAAAAGCGGTTTCAATTAATTTTTTCCAATCCCATTCTGTTTTTATATTTTTATTATAAACAAATTCATCCTGAATTTTAACATCTGAAATAGCGATGCCTAAATGTTTAGAAGCTGTTTCTATTAATCGTTTTACCAATGCATTACAGGCAATCTCCAAAGCTTTTCCATTCAGGTCGGCAGTAGCACTTGCTGCCGAAGGGGAAGTGTTTGCTACTCGTGTAGTATTGGTTGTTTCTAATTTTATTTTATTCGCATTTACACTAAATACAGAAGCAGCAACCTGTACCATTTTTGTATTTACTCCTTGTCCCATTTCAACAGCACCGGTACTTACCCCAATGCTTCCATCCTGGTATATATGAACCAATGCGCGAGCATGATTCATCACTGTTTTTGTAAAAGAAATCCCGAAACTTATTGGCATCAGTGAAATTCCTTTCTTGAAATGTTTATTTTCTTTGTTGAATATTGCAACTTCCTTTTCGAGTTTTTCTAATTCAAATTTACTTTTTGCATCCTTCCAGGTGTTTCCAATTTCTACCTGATCAGCAATTTGTCCGTAAGGAAATTCATTCCCGTTTTGCAACAAGTTTTTTTCCTGAATTTCTCTTGGCGAAATTTTTAATTCATGAGCAGCATGAGCGATTGCCGCTTCTATCACGTACATTCCTTGCGGTCCGCCAAATCCTCTGAAAGCAGTATTAGGAGGTAAATTGGTTTTGCAACTATAAGCTGTTACTTCCACATTCGGAACAAAATAACTGTTCGTTGCATGAAATAAAGTACGTTCCATTATTGCAGGTGAAAGATCAGCGGCAGCTCCGGCATTCTGATAGAAAGTTGCTTCATATGCAAGAATTTTCAGATCTTTTGATAATCCAATTTTATAATCCGAACTGTATGGGTGACGCTTACCTGTCATGCGCATATCATCCATGCGGTGTAAGGAGACTTTTACCGGACGGTTTAGTAATGTTGCTCCCAATGCAGCCATTACCGCCCAGGTTGTTGCCTGATCTTCTTTTCCTCCAAAACCGCCACCTAAGCGTGTTACATCTACTTCAATTTTATGCATCGGAATACCAAGCACCTGAGCTGTTATTCGCTGAACAGCCGTTGGTCCTTGTGTAGAAGAATACAATCGGATGCTGTCGTTTTCCATTGGCACTGCATAAGCACCTTGTGTTTCAATATATAAATGTTCTTGCCCGTTTGAGTTTGCTATTCCTTCAAAGATAAATTCACAATCTTTCCACTTGTTTTTCGGTTCTCCTAATTTAAAAGTTCGGGGAGGCATCACTAATTTGTTTTGTGCTTTTGCTTCACGTGCGTCAACAATAACAGGTAGTTCATCAACAGTAATGGAAATTAATTTCCGTGCTTTAAAAGCAATTTTTTGTGATTCTGCTATAATAAGTAAAATTGGTTGTCCCCAAAAATGGATCTCGTTTTCAGCTAATAGTTCCTCATCAGGGAAAATACCTCCGATCTGATTTTGTCCCGGAATGTCTTTGGATGTAATTATCTTTATTACTCCTGCTAATTTTTCTGCTTTCGAATAATCGATATTTTTTATTATTCCATGTGCGCAGGTTGAATCAAAAGCCACTCCATGAAGCGTTCCTCTTAACTCCGGAATATCATCTAAATAAATAGACTCTCCTCTAACATGTCCTCTCGAATCTATATTTTTCATGTGTCTTTAATATGCGTTTTTTTAATTGATACATTTTCAAATTAGCGAATTTTCACATTTATTTTGGGCGTTCCCCTGCGGGTCGGGCTATTCACTTCAAATCCTCGCTGCGCTGCGGGTTTTTCGTTACTATCCCTAACGCAAACCCTGATAATTTTTGAACATATTTCTTTTTATTTTAGCTAGTATGCATTCGTATATTCGTTGTCACCCTGAGTTTGTCGAAGGGCGTATTCGTAGATTTTACGTGTTTTCGTAAATATCTCTAATTTCATACAATTACTTCTTCTTTAAATGTTGCCGGAAATAATTCTAAAAAATGTGCAAAAAATAATTGTCTTAATAATAATCGTTTATATTCTTCTGTTCCTCTTGCATCACTGATTGGTGCAATTTCTGTTTGTATGATTTCCATGGCAGAAGTAATTGTTTTCATTTCAAGTGTTTTTCCTTTCAAAAAAACACAGGTGTTTTTTAAGTACAATGGAATTGGACCCACTCCTCCTGCTGATAAATTTATTTCAGTGATCTTATTTTCTTCTATCTTAATTGAAATGCCTGTATTTACACTCGCTATATCCAAATGAGTACGTTTGCTTACTTTCTCAAAATTAAAGTAAGTGGAGGAATCCGTAATAGTAAATTGCAACCGGGAAATATATTCATCTGCATTTTTATCAAGATTTTTATATCCTTTATAAAGATCTTTTAATAAAATAGTTCTTTCATTATTTGCTTTGTTTTTTAAGACAACAGAACTATTCAATGCAATAAAAAAAACGGTTAGGTCGCCAATTGGAGATGCGTTCACAAAGTTTCCTCCAATAGTCCCAATGTTCCTTATTTGTGTGGAAGAAATCAATTTTAAGTGTTTTCTTAAATTCGGAAATACTTTTTTTAATTCTTCAGATTCCAATAATTCAGTTACAGTTGCGGCTGCGCCAATGGTACAAAATTTTCCATCAATATGTATTCCTTTTAATTCTTTGTTATTCGAAACAAAGTTGATCTCTGCTTCTTCCATTTCATCATGCTTCTGCACATACAGATCGGTACCACCGCCAACAATTATTTTTCCTTCAGTTATTTTTGTTGAAACTTCAAGTTTTTTAATTCGTTCAGGAATTGAAGCAAAATATTCAGGAATAAAATGTTGCTCCACTAACCATTTTACAGGATTAGTCAGATCTTTGTTTTTAAGATTATTATAAATTCGTTCTCCCGCTCGTTCAATGGATTTATAACCGGTACATCTGCATATATTACCATCTATTCCACTGATCACATCTTCATAAGAAATAGCTTTGTTGGAAAGACATAATCCTGAAAAAGAAACCACAAAACCAACCGTGCAAAAACCACATTGAGTCCCTGCTTCATCTACCATTGCTTGTTGAACCGGTGTTAGTTCGGACATGTTTAATCCTTCAATACTAACTACATGTTTCCCGTTAACATTGCCTAGTGGAGTGATGCAGGAAGTAACAGACAGGTATTCCATTTTCCCATCGGTAAGCTCACCGATCAAAACAGTACAAGCTCCGCAATCACCTTCCCGACATCCAATTTTAGTACCTGTCAGATTTTTTTCATAGCGAACAAAATCCAATAAGGTCATTCCTTGGGGCGAATCAGTGGAAATTAATTTATCATTTAATATAAAATTGATCATACTAGTTTTTATAAGTGAATTTGCAGCAAAGCTTTATATAACTGAAAATTAAATCGGCAGCGTCATTTCGTGGAACATTCTGCGGTGAAGCAGACATTCAATCTCCATGTAAAGCAGTGATTATGGATTGCCTCATTTCTCGCAATGACGTATTAACAAAAATGTTTTTATTAAAAATTTGTAACATTAGGATCATAAATATATGTTGTCTAAAACTTTTTAATTAAACCAGACACTACTCAAAGCATAATAGATAGCCATCAATCCTGAAAAAGTAGCACTGGCAATAAAACGCAAATTTAAGGGCATTTTATTCTGAATGATATAATTTGCAATAAAAGATATTGGAATATTTACTAAAAACGACAGGAGGGCAATATGAAATAAGCTCCAATTAATTTCTTCTGTTTTAAATGAAATGAGTTTAATAAATAATAAATGCCTTGCGATCCATAATGGATTGAAATACAAAATGGCTAATCCGGTTTTATACAACGACAATTTTAGTCCGGTATATTGTTTGGTGATCTTTGAGATCCAGTTAAAGTAATTCGGTATTTCAAACGCATAAACGGTAGAGCCGATTAGGATCATCCCTAACATACGATATACATTGAATTGTCCTAACAGAATAGCCGCTATGGTATCTCCGATGGTGTAGATCAGTGCACCTTTTATTATGTTCTGCAGTTTGTATTCCATTCAGTATAAATATACTATCTTAATTCTATAAATGCCAATGACACATTCAGGAAATGAGCATTATTTGTTTGTAAAAATACTTCAATAAGTTCGAGCTCCTGTTAAAATCCTACTTATATTTGAAAATAATATTGTTAGTACAGAATCTACGAATACGCCCTTCGACAAACTCAGGGTGACAACTAATATACGAATGAAACAGGAAAGCAATAAAGAATGTAATCTTAAACTTTAGACTTTCAATTTAATAAAGAATAGCTTGACCAATATGGAACGTCCATATTAATTAAAAAATTAAGTAAATGTTCAAAATAAAATAGTTTTTAAATTCATGAAAATCAGCGTTAGGGATAGCAGAAGCTACGAAATACGCCCTTCGACAAACTCAGGGTGACAACGAATATACGAATGATGATATGACAATTTAAAAAACATACTAAGCTCATAAAGTATTTCCTAAATTTATGATAATGCGCGTTAGGGATAGAAGCGGAAAACCCGCAGCGCAGCGAGGATTTGCAGCAAATAGCCCGACCCGCAGGGGAACGCCCAAAACAATTTGAAAATGTTCGAATAAAGAAAAAACAAAAATATTAATACACAAATATTTAATTTACACATGCAAAAAGAAGAGTTTATGAGGGAAGCGATCAGGCTTTCAATCGAAAATGTAGAATCAGGGAATGGCGGACCTTTCGGAGCTGTAATTGTAAAGGACGGGAAAATAATTGCAAGAGGTGTTAATAATGTGACTTCAACCAATGATCCAACAGCTCATGCCGAAGTGGTGGCGATACGAAACGCCTGTAAAGAAGTTGGTTCTTTTCAATTGGATGGATGTGAGATTTATACCAGTTGTGAACCTTGTCCGATGTGTTTAGGTGCAATCTATTGGGCACGGCCGGATAAGATGTATTTTGCAAATACAAAAAAAGATGCGGCTGCAATTAATTTTGATGACCAATTTATTTATGAAGAATTGGAACTCCCATACTCTAAAAGGAAATTACCTACCGAACAACTTTTAAGAGAAGAAGCTTTATTAGGATTTAAAAAGTGGTCGGAGAGCACGAAGAAAATCGAATATTAAAAGCTTTTTTTGTGTTTTCAATTTTCGAAATGATAATTATGTTTTCGGCAGCATAAAAGTGCCATATTGTCCATCATACCTTCTTGGCACATTGATTGAAATCAAAATGGATTATTATTTTACAAACGACAAATTTTACCTAAAAGATGACCGATAATTTTGATTTAAACGACTTATCACCGCTGCTTAGCGACAATATAATAGATGAGGATACTGAGTTTATTCCTTTGCTTTCTTCAGAGGATGAGCATCAGATGAATTCAGAAAATGTTCCGGAGGAACTGTCAATTTTACCTTTACGTAATACGGTTCTTTTCCCCGGAGTTGTCATTCCTATTACAGTAGGGCGCGATAAGTCCATTAATCTTATTAAAGATGCTTACAAAGGAGATAAAATAATTGGTGTTGTTTCCCAAAAGAACGATTCTATTGAAGATCCGACTGCTGAAGATATTAACAGGATTGGAACTGTTGCACAGATCATTAAAATGCTGCGGATGCCTGATGGTAATACAACAGTGATCATACAAGGGAAAAAGCGGTTTGAACTTAAAGAAGTGATTCAAACAGAACCATATATGAGAGCTGCTATAACTGCTTTTTCTGAAACTCGCCCTAAAAATGATGATCAGGAATTTGCTGCACTTGTTTCTTCATTAAAAGATCTTGCACTACAAATTGTAAAACATAGTCCGCATATCCCAAGCGAAGCAGGTTTCGCCTTAAAAAATATTGAAAGTCCATCCTTCCTTATCAATTTTATTTCTTCCAACATGAACGCTCCGGTAGCTGAAAAGCAAAAGATGCTGGAAGTGAAAGACTTAATGGAACGCGCAACACTAGTTCTTTCAAATCTGACAAAAGAATTGCAAATGTTGGAATTGAAAAGTCAAATTCAATCGAAAGTAAAAGTAGATCTGGATAAACAACAACGTGATTATTTTTTGCATCAGCAAATGAAAACCATTCAGGAAGAATTGGGTGAAAACAGTTTCACTCAGGATATTCATGAAATGAAAGCACGTGCAAAAGATAAAAAATGGACCAAAGAAGTTTCAGAGGCATTTGACAAAGCAATTGGAAAACTGGAACGGATGAATCCAAATGCAGCTGAATATTCTATTCAAACCAATTACCTGGAAGTATTACTGGATCTGCCTTGGAGCGATATTACAAAAGATAATTTTGATCTGAAACGTGCTGAGAAAGTATTGAATAAAGATCATTTTGGGATGGATAAAGTAAAAGAACGAATACTCGAACATCTTGCTGTACTTAAGTTAAAAGGCAATATGAAATCCCCGATACTTTGTTTGTACGGACCTCCGGGCGTTGGTAAAACATCATTGGGAAAAAGTATTGCAGAGAGCCTGGGCCGTAAATACATTCGAATGAGCTTGGGTGGATTGAAAGATGAAGCAGAGATCCGAGGACATCGAAAAACCTATATTGGCGCAATGCCTGGACGGATCTTACAAAGCATAAAAAAGGCCGGTACATCTAATCCTGTTTTTATTTTAGATGAAATTGATAAAGTAGGAAACGATTTTCATGGCGACCCATCTTCCGCATTATTGGAGGTTTTGGATCCCGAACAAAATAATTCTTTTTATGATAATTATGTGGAGCTGGAGTATGATCTATCCAATGTAATGTTCATTGCAACAGCAAATTCATTGAGTTCTATTCAGCCTGCTTTAAGAGATAGAATGGAAGTAATAGAAATTTCGGGTTATACAATTGAAGAAAAAATGGAAATTGCCAAACGCCATTTATTGCCAAAACAATTGGAAGAACAAGGATTGAAGAAAGATCAATTGAGTTTGAATAAAGAGGTGCTGGAACACATCATCGAAAACTATACACGTGAAAGTGGTGTCCGGGGAATGGAGAAAGTAATTGCAAAAGTGGTACGTAATGCGGCTAAATCAATTGCAATGGGTCAGAAATACAGTCTGAATGTAACGGACAAAGACCTTGCTAAAATTCTAGGTCCTGCTCATGCAAAAGACCGTTATCAAGGGAATGATGTTGCCGGTGTTGTAACAGGTTTGGCCTGGACATCCGTTGGAGGTGATATTTTATTTATTGAAACAAGTATTACTAAAGGAACCGGAAAGTTAACATTGACAGGTAATTTGGGCGATGTAATGAAAGAGTCTGCTATAATAGCATTGGAATATTTAAAAGCACATAGTGCTATTTTAGGATTAAAACAGGAAGTATTCGATCACTGGAACATACACATTCATGTACCGGAAGGAGCTACTCCAAAAGATGGACCTTCAGCTGGAATTACCATGTTAACAGCATTAGCATCGGCATTAACGCAGCGTAAAGTAAAAAAACAATTGGCCATGACCGGTGAAATTACATTACGTGGAAGGGTTTTAGCTGTTGGAGGCATCAAAGAAAAAATATTAGCTGCTAAACGTGCCGGTATAAAAGAAATTATTTTGTGTATCGACAATAAAAAAGATATTGCTGACATTAAAACGGAATATATTAAAGACCTGAAATTTCATTATGTGGAGCAAATGATCGATGTTGTGAAATTAGCCTTATTGAAGGAAAAGGTTGATAATCCAATTGATTTCACCATAAAGAAAGAGGAGAAAAAATAAAAAAAGTTTTCTTTAATAAAGTTTATACAAACCCTAAAGATTTTTTAAAATCTTTAGGGTTTCTCTTTTCAGATTTTAAATTCCTAATCTCTTACAACATTTTCTGAATATGCATTTGATCATGTTGAGCGTTTATACAGCATCAAATATGAGATGGCTTCCATAAAAACTTTGTGGGATTAAAAATTTTGAGATAAAAATTATTTAAGACTATTATTCTATATCAAATTTTCTATTTGTTAAATTATCCAAAGACAAAATAAACTTTCATTTTATTTATTTTCCGGGATTGCAATATTTCATTGGAATGCACGTTTTAAACCCGAATATTTTTAATTACATTTGCCTTAATGAACTTCAGAAAAATACTTTCTCTTTTATTATTGCTTTCAACTGTTTCCGCTTCAGCTCAGGTTGGAGGGAATAACACGTATGAGTTTTTAAATTTACCAATTTCGGCAAGAGTATCCTCTTTAGGGGGAAACCTTATCTCTGTGAGAGATAATGATTTAAATGTTTCCTTAACTAACCCTGCATTACTTACCGATTCGATGGATAATAATGTTGCATTAAGTTATATTAATTATTTTGCCGATGTAAATTATGGCTATGCTGCTTATGCAAAACATTTTGATAAGATAGGAAATTTTAGTGCCGGAATTCACTATTTAAATTATGGAAAGTTTAAGCGTGCTGACGAAATTGGTATTGTTGATGGATCATTTGGAGCAAATGAAATGAGTTTTAATATTGCTTATGCACATTCGGTTTTAGATTCAAACTTAACACTGGGAGCTACTGTAAAGACCATCTACTCCCATTTAGATTCATACTCTTCGTGGGGGTCGGCCATCGATTTTGGGGCGATCTATAATCGACCAAATCATAATTTTGCAGTAGCAACAGTCGTAAAAAATATCGGTCGCCAATGGTCAAGTTATAGCGGTCATAAAGAAAAATTACCTTTTGAAATTCAGATTGGTTTTTCAAAAAAACCTAAACATATTCCTTTTCGCTTTTCTTTAACCTATGAAAATCTTGAAAAATGGGACCTGACCTATGAAGACCCCGCAAATCCCACACTCACTACTGATCCTTTGACAGGCGACCCGATTAAACAAAAAAAATTCAATATTTTTGGCGACAAATTGATGCGTCATATTGTAATAGGAGGAGAGTTTATTTTAACAAAAAACTTTTTCCTGAGAGCAGGCTATAACTATCAACGCAGAAAAGAATTAATGATCCCTGAAAAACGCGGAATGGATGGCTTTTCTTTCGGTGCCGGATTACGCATTTATAAATTTCATATCAGTTATGCACGTGCTGTTTATCATTTAGCAGGCGCATCCAATAATTTATCCATCAGCTTTGACATCAATAGCTTTTATCAAAAAAAATCTTAAAAAAATAGTTTAAGCTTTTTTATCCAATAGCCCTGACCGGAGGTAAGTATTTGATTTGAAATTTTGTTCAAATAATTATAATCCACTCCATCCTTTTTTCAAAAAAATAATCAGTAATATTGTGTTGTTCCAATTATCTTATTTGTATGTCGAAAATTACCATAGCCATTGACGGTTATTCATCTTGTGGGAAAAGCACATTGGCAAAGGCTTTGGCTGCGCATTTAGGTTATGCGTATGCTGATTCTGGAGCGATGTATCGTTGTGTAACACTTTTTGCTTTACGAAAAGGTGTTATTAAGGATGGTAGTTTTCTGCCTGCCGAGATCATTAAATTATTACCTGAAATACATCTCAGCTTTGAATTTAATCAGCATACAAAATCATCTGATACTTTTCTGAATGGAGAAAATGTAGAGAAAGATATCCGCCAGATGAGTGTATCAGAAAATGTGAGCCAGGTAAGTGCAATTCATGAAGTACGTGTACAAATGATTGCTATCCAACGAAAATTAGGGAAGAACAGAGGGATCGTGATGGATGGAAGAGATATCGGATCCAATGTTTTTCCGGATGCGGAATTGAAAATTTTTATGACCGCTGATACAGATATACGTACTCAACGAAGATATGATGAACTAAGTTCAAAGGGACAGCATGTTTCCTACTCCGAAATAAAAGCAAATTTGATCAGCCGCGATCATGAAGATACCCACCGTAAAGAAAACCCCTTGGTACAGGCAAAAGATGCAATAGTGCTGGATAATACAGAGTTAACACGCGAACAACAATTAGAATATGTTATAAAGTTGATTCACGATCTGACACTTTCTGTCAGTTGATATTTCTTTTTTATTTTACAAGCATAATAAATCCGTTTCTTTCAATTGGATTATCATCATAGCCGGTAACTTTTATCATATAATAATAGGTCCCATCACAGGTATATGTTCCACTGTCTGTTCTCCCATCCCATCCGATATTAATATTATTAATTTGTTTCAGTTTTAATCCCCATCTGTCAAAAACAGAACATTCAAATTCTTTTATTCCTGAACCGGTTATAAAAAACACATCATTATTTCCATCCCCATTAGGGGTAAATACATTTGGAATAACTAAGGTAAAATTATCATACACTGTTATTGTTACTTCGCTTGTATCAGGACATTGAGAATTAGCAGATGCAATTAATACAACAGTATAAGTGCCGATTAAAGGATAAGTTTCGGTCGGATCTGTGGATGTGTTTGTGGTAGAATTTCCAAAATTCCAGACATAAGAGGTAGCATTTTGGCTGTTATTTGTAAAATTCACGGTTAATGGTGCTGAACCGGATGATGGATTTGCCGAGAAGGAGGCAATTGCTCCTGGATTAACCTGTACTATTGTAGTTCCTACTGTACTATTGCAATTGCCTACTGTAATTGTAAGCGAATAGGTACCTGACATTGCTGGTGTTGCATTTGTAATTATTGGATTTTGATCAGCGGAAGAAAAACTGTTCGGACCTGTCCAGTTATAGGTCGCTCCTGATAGTGCTGCTGTTGAAAGAAGAATAGTATTCCCTTCGCAGATCGGAGTGTTGTTACCGGCTGTTATATTTATTGGCGGATCAACAGTAACAACATAATTTACAGGTGTTCCGATACAACTATTAGCCGATGGTGTTATTGAATAGGTCACCGTTTCAACTGCAGTTCCTGTATTCGTAATTGTTTGAGCAGGTATGGTGTTGGTACCATTTGATGTAAACCCGGTAACACTTCCTGTTCCAACAGCTGTCCATGCAAATGTTGTACCTGTTACATCCGAAGTTAAAGTTACAGGAGATGTGGTTCCTCCTGAACAAATAGTTTCAGTTAAGGGGGTATTTGTTACCGTAGGAATCGGGTCAACAGTAACCACATAATTTACAGGGATCCCTGTGCATAGTGCTGTTTTTGGAGTCACAACATACGTTATTGTTCCTGCAGAAGAAGTGTTGTTTGTCAAAATATCATTTATGGAACTTACTCCAGTTGCACTGGTTGTAAATCCCGTTACTATACCTGAAGTATTACTTGCAGTATAATCGAAGGAAGTTCCAATAATACCGGAAGTCAATGAAATATTCGTATTTGATCCCGAACAAATTGTTTCGGATAATGGGGTGTTTGTAATATTTGGTGTTGGATTAATAGTTACCGTATTTGTTGCTAACGCTATAGCACATCCTCCGGCAGCCGGTATAGAATCTGTAACTGTATATGTTCCGGGTGCACTTGCAGTCAGATCGATTTGACCTGTACTGGTATTTGTAAAAATCAAACCGGTAGGACTGGCGCTAAATATCCCTGCACTTGCCCCAATAGCAAATGTTGGGGAAGGATTAGTTCCATCCTCACAATAGGGTCCGTTATAACTAAAAGAAGCATCTGGAGCATTGGTTAATGTAACATTAAAAACAGAAGAGTCCGGACATACTGAATTTACGCCATAAGTTATTGCATAGGTTCCTAATGTACTTCCTGCAAGATCTAATTCACCGGTTCCTGAATTAATAATCAAGCCTGCAGTAGAAGAAAATATACCTCCGTTCAAGCCGGTAATAACCGGTATCGGATTGCTTCCTGTTTGACAATAAGTAGAGGAGGAGTAGGTGAATGATGCATTATCTTTAGGAGTGATAATTATTGCATAATTTGTTACGACACCCGAACAGCCATTTGCGGATGGAGTTACCGCATAAGTTACTGTTCCTGAAGCTGAGCCTGAATTGCTAATGGCCTGAACAGGAATTGTGCCGGTGCCGCTTGCTGTGAAACCGGTAATACCACTTGTTGCTGAAGCTGTCCATGAAAAACTTGTTCCGGCAACATCAGATGTCAGATTAACAAGTGCTGTGTTTGTTCCTGAACAAATGGTTTGAGAAAGCGGAGAATTAGTAACAGTCGGAGTAGGATCCACTGTTACAGATATTGTTTGTGGTGTACCTTGACAAAGACCTGTTGTAGATGTTGGAGTGATCGTATAGGTAACGGTTTCAGCTACTGTAGTACTGCTGATAATTGTATTGTTTAAAGTACTTGTAGTTTGTGTAGTTAAACTTTCTCCCGTTGTATTTGTATTGTCTGCCGCAATCCAGGAGTAGGTGGATGTAACATTTGCAGAGAAGGGAATGTTAACTGCATTTCCACTGCAAATTGTTGCTGAACTTGCACTTGTTACTGTAGGTGTAGGATTAATTGTAACAGTAACCTGACTAAAAACAGTATCATTGCAATACCCAATTACTCCCATTGAAAGTGTTATTGCTCCGGAATCTGTTCCACCAGCCGTATAGTTTGTAGTTAAAGAAGTTGGTGTGGAAAATGTACCTTGTCCACCTTGCCAAATAATTCCTGAATACGTTCCTGAAGCACTTCCACTTAATGAAATAGTTCCTGAAGGACACATAGATCCCCCTGTTCCTGCATTAGCAGTGTTTACTACAAATGGCGCCTGACAACCGTTGTTCACATATGTTGCTATGGCTGCGCCAGGCCAGGAGAAGTTTGCAGTTGCACCATTTCCACCAATTAATAATGAAGGAACATATACAACCGTATCAGAACATCCAAGAAAATTATCGATGAGCGCAAAAGATCGTGTCCCTGTTCCTGAATTACCAAAATGCCCGGGTGCAGTAGGGAGCACACTTTTTTCATCATGGTAAATAACATAAAGCGTTCCTACTAAGGTAGCAAAAGAATTATCTACAGTGCTTACCGTATCACTGGTCAATATTAATACTTCTGCACCAGCCGGAATAATTCCCGCAGGAGGTTCTAGTAATAGACCACATGAACTTTGTACAGTTGCTTGCAATGCAGCAGTTAAAGAAGCTGTTACGGCATTTTGTATCCAACCCTTAAAAGAAATAGTTGTGGTTGGCCATTTGTTAAGTTGAAATACTCCGGAGGAAGGAGCACTTGCAATAATTAAATTATTGATATTGATTGGAGCCGGTCCCACTTTAAATCGCACCATTTCATTGTTTGGTTCCAACGATGTTGCATTACAAGCATCTACCAGGATACTCTCTATTTCAAAGCATTTAGTTGGAGTTTGAGCTTTTAATTGGGGGTGCGAAAAAAATACTACTAGTAGGCAGGAAATAAAAAAGAGGGAAGATTGCTTTGCGTTATTCATTTTTATTATCGGTTTAAGGATATTAAACTGGACAAAGCGGTTTCAGAGATTTCGAAAAAAAATACTATCGGAACTCTTATAGGGTGTTCACTCTTATCAGAAAATCAATTTCTGATTTTCTAAAACAAATATAAGTTTATTTGATAAAAATTGTTGCATTTAATTGTTAAAAAATTATTAAAAAAATAAGAAGTCATTTTATTGAATAAAAAAAAGGCTGCCTCAACTATTCTGGCAGCCTTTTTCAATTTTTTAAAAAATTATTTCATTGGCACTTCAATTACTAAAATTTCAGAATCGCTTTTCAGTTCGATTGAAAAAGCAGTTGTATCCCAAATGCCAATTGCGTCACGTTTCGAAAGGCTTTGTTTCTCAATTACTGATTCTCCTTCGATCATAAAAACATAAGCACCGTTACCTTTATGTTGTATCACATAATCAATGGAAGTACCGGCTTTAAATTTTCCGATCGAGAAGTAGGAATCCTGATTGATCCACATCACATCATCTGATTTTACAGGAGCTACAATGGTTTTAAATTTTCCTTCTTTTTCTTTTTCAGAGAAAATACGTTGCTCATAACGAGGTTCAATGTTTTTTTCTTTTGGAAGTACCCAGATCTGCAAAAGATTAACTTCTTCTGTTTTAGAATGATTGTATTCCGAATGCATCAGTCCTGACCCGGCACTCATAGCTTGTATCTCATTAGGTTTTATCACCCCAATGTTTCCCATGCTGTCTTTATGTTCCAATGCACCTTTCAGCGGTATGGTAACAATCTCCATATTGTCGTGAGGATGCGTCCCAAAACCCATTCCGGGAGCAATAATGTCATCATTCAATACTCGCAATAATCCAAAATGAACTTTTTCCGGATCATAATAGCTTGCGAAACTAAACGAATGCCTGGCGTTTAACCAACCATGGTTTGCATGTCCCCGGTCAGAAGATCTATGAAAAACGGTTTTCATTATTTTTATTTATCAAAATCCAAGACTTTGTGTGCACCATCGCAAAAAGGTTTGTTCTTTGATGCGCCACAACGGCATAGTGCAGTCATACCTTCTCTCAGCGTTTCTTTGCCATCCTTATCAACAATGGTAATATTTCCGTTAACTAAAAAAGGCCCACCCGGGGCAACTTGTACTTTCACATTGTTTGTTTCCATCTTTTGTTGTTTTAAGTTTATTTATGATTATTTATTATTTAAAGCTATTATTTTTTATGGGGGAGTAAAACCTAGAAAATCAATTTCCCAATTGATTAAAATCATTAAAACTTCTTTACTTCTTAATTCATTATCATTTTTGGTAATTGATTGGAAATGCTATTCTGAAATGCGAGTTCAAAAATAGTTGGTATCATAAAATCAACAAGCGGAAAAGTAGAAAATAGTTCCATTGCTTTTCTTTCTGAATTTGCTGCAATTGTTACCCATAATTGTGAACGATCCAATGCAAGAGAATATTGAATGATTTTTCCATCTTCCATTAATTTATCAATTAAAGCTCTTTGTTTGGGAATTAAGGAAATAAATTCTTGTGTTAATTCTGTTGGTAGCTGAATGCTAAACATGAATGTTTTCATTTTGTATATTTTAAATTTTAATAATACATGTATATACATATATTGTACCAAAAAAAATTAATCTCTCATTTTATCCAATAACAAATTTATCTGTTCAGCTTCTTCAGCACTTAATTTTTTGAGATTGATTAAAAACAGATCTTCGTTTTGATCTAATTCGGTTAGCAGATCTAATCCTTTTTTTGTAATAATAACATTCACTGCTCTGCGATCTTCAGAACAAACTGCCCGTTCCACCAATTTTTTAATTCTCAATTTTTCAACTAAACGGGATGCGTTTGAATTTTTATCAAGCATTCTTTCAATCAATAAATTTACGGTTGCCGGTTTAGGATGCTGACCGCGCAATATTCTCATTATATTGTATTGTTGCTGTGAAATACCATAAGGTTTTAAACTTGCTCCATGTTTAGACGACAGCCAACTGCTGGTATATAAAATATTAATAAGCATTTTTTGATGCTCACTTTTAAATTTTGCTTGTTTTATTTCTTTACCAATTTCCATGCTCTTTCAAATAATAAAACAAAGGTACTAAAATTTAAATACAAAAACATTATATGTTTATACATTTAATTTAATTTTCTCAGAAAAATGATCTACGAATTGATCGTATTAAAAATTTGAAACTAATTTGCTGAAGAAGTTAATTTGGATTTTATTGTTTTACGAACTTCACAATTTCAAAGTCTGTTTTAATAAAATAAATACCAGAAGAAAGAAAGGAAATATCAAATTCTGCTTTCCTATTTGAATCAGGCAGAAAACTCTTCTCCAGAACTATTTCACCGAGCAAATTAACTATAAGGATCTTTTTGCCTCTATTTAAATTTACAGTGATAGAATTGTTAGCCGGATTAGGAAAGACAGTAAGTTTTTCTCGTGAATTGGTTAATGTTTGCACAGAGACGTTCGCATGATTTGCCGAAGTTAATTTCAAAATAATTCCATTCATTCCAACAGCATATCCTATTGAATCACTAGGAAAATGCAATTTGGTCAATCCATCCGAATAAGTATTCATAACTTCCCAGGTAATGCCTCTATTTTTGGTTTTAAATATAATGCCATTAGGGAAATTATCTTCATAAACATTAAATCCACCACTTATGTATCCAATTGAATCATTTACAAAAGCAACATCATAAAGAGGATCCGGACATAAAGAATCAGGAGTAGTCCAGGTTAAACCACCATCAGTAGTTTTGGAAATTTTTCCATGATAACCGACTGCAAAACCCGAAAGCGAATCAAAAAAGAAGCAGGAATAGGGGTAAAAATTAGATGGTATAGGTAAATCAGTCCATGTTGCGCCCCCGCCCATTGTTTTTGAAATAGCGCTTCCCTGATTTGTTGTGAACATACCATGATAACTGTGAGTAACGTACCCAGTTAGGGAATCAACAAAAGTAAACTTTGCTGTGCCAGGGAAATAAGATCTTCCAGCTGAACCAAAAAGTCCTACCCAACTAGTACCTCCATTTACAGTTTTCCGGATACCACCATTAAACAATGTCGCATATCCAATCTGTGGATTAATGAAATAAAGAGAAGATAAGTCACCCAAGGTGAGAACTTCTCCAACAAAATTCCATGTATTTCCCATATTTGTTGTTCTATAAATCTGGCAATCCTGTCCCCCAGCAAATCCAACTGAATCATTCACAAATTGAATAGACAATATGTTTGGGAGTTGATATGTTTTATCCCATGTAAGACCGCCATTCATTGTTCTCATAATAGTGCCGCCATAATATCCATTCCCTGAATGGTATCCAGCAACAAACCCAGTATCGTTATTTATAAAAAAAATACCTGAAAAAGAATAATCAGTGGAATCAAAAACTGTTTGCCATTGTGCAAAGCTTTCACTTGAAAAAGTCAGGTAGAAAAACAGAAGAAGTAAAATTCTTTTCATATTATTCGAATTGGCAATGTTGCACGAATGAATGGTCTATTCATTCAGAATACTCAATGAAATCAACTTTGATTCTTATAAAAGGAAAACTCTTTTGCAAAAACCAGAAAAGAAAATTTAATTTGCGATTTTTGTACTGAGATTCAAAGCCTTGTACTTGCCTTTTATTTCTCCGCCAGCGCTGGTAGCATGTTGAATAGCAGGAGCATAAACACGTTCCATCCAACCTGTACCATTCCCATTGCCCAAATTTTGTAATTGGTTTGCAGCACAAATAATACTATGAGAAGTAATGTTATTCTGATAAAAAAACTCGCTGTTGTTTTGATTGATTCCATCTAACCAAACACTCACACTTTCACTTGCTCTAAGACTATCGCCCACCCAGGTTAATGTATAACTATTTGCAGTATGAATAGTGTCGATAGCAGGAAAAGCAATTGTTCTTATCCCCGAAATGGAATTAGAAAATGTATTGTTGTCTTTATCTGTATAGCTAAACGTTCCACCGGAAATAAAACCGGCATATTGTTTTTCGTAATATGCTAAAGCGCTCTGAAAGATCAACACATCGCCATTGAATGATACCGTTGCAGGAGCTGATAATTGAAGATTTGTTCCCAATGCATTGCTGAATTTAAATGTAGCACGGGCATAAGTTTTGTCCTGATTTTTATCGTAATACACTTCATAATATGTCCAGATTTTATCCTGATCAACGGTATCGGAATTTTCTTTTTTGCAACTGTTAAACATAAATGCAGGTAACAGTATTGCAAAAGCTAAGAAGGTGTTAATGAAGTGTTTCATCTGAATTGTTTTGGGTTAAACAAATTTAATAAAAATGCAATAAAAAGCAAATTGAAATGGAAAAAACTTTCTATTGGCAGAGTGCCGCGATCCATCCTGTACTCCAGGCATTTTGGAAATTAAAGCCCCCTGTTATTCCATCAATATCTAAAACTTCACCTGCAAAATAGATATTCGGTATAATTTTACTTTGCATGGTACTCAAATTTATTTCCTTCAAACTGATTCCACCACAGGTAACAAACTCTTCTTTAAAAGTAGTTTTGCCTTGTACTTTGTATTCATCATTAAGTAGTGTATTGATAAGAATATTTGCACTTTTTTTTGGTAAGTCTCCCCAACGTAATGTTTCAGAAATATTGGCTTTTATTAAAAAATATTCCCAAAGTCGTTTTGGTAATTCAACCGGACAATGATTGATCATTAATTTTGCTCCATTTTCTGTACGGATATTTGCAAATTCAATGCGTAATTTTTCTTCTGTATATTTTGGCAACCAATTCACAATAACGATAAAATTATATCCAAGATCACTTAGTTGACGTGCGCCCCATGCCGATGCTTTTAAAATAGCAGGTCCGCTAAGTCCCCAATGAGTTATCATTAACGGGCCCACGGTTTCTAATTTTGTTCCTGCAATTCTGATCTTTGCAAATGGGACCGAAACCCCCATTAATGCAGTTATTGTATTGTTCGGAACATTAAATGTAAACAAAGATGGAACCGGTTTTATGATGGTATGTCCCAATTTTTTCAACCAATTATAAGCATGTTCATTAGAGCTTCCGCCTGTTGCAATTATTAATTTATCACAACTAAAAGTGCCGCTATCTTTAAGTTTTAATGTAAACGTTTTATTTTCATTTTTAAGGATTTCTTCAATTTCAATATTTAGTTTTATTTGAACCCCTGCTTTTTTAGCTTCTTGTAAAAGGCAATTGACAATGGTTTCGGAGTTATCCGAAGATGGAAACATTCTTCCATCATCTTCTGTTTTCAATTTCACTCCACGCTTTTCAAACCAATTAATTGTATCGTTTGTTGAAAACCTACTGAATACATTTCGTAATTCTTTTTCGCCACGCGGATAATTCTTAACTAAAATGTTATTATCAAAACAGGCATTGGTAAGGTTGCATCGGCCTCCTCCTGAAATTCTCACTTTTGTAAGCACTTTGGACCCTTTTTCCACTAACAAAACTTTATAGTCAGGATAATTTTCAGCACAATTTATAGCAGCAAAAAAACCTGCTGCACCACCACCAATAATTATTATTTGTTTAGCATCCAAAGCCTTTAATTTTGAGCTTGCAAAAGTACACATTTGAAAATGTGTTTAAAATTAAATATCTGTGGGTTGAAAAAATTCATGTCCTGCTCAATTTTTAAAATAGTATGAAAATAGTAGTAAATATATTTGACAATTAGATTCAATTACTATAAGTTTGAATGATAATAAAATATTAACAAAACATATAACACATGGGACTATTTGATAAATTAAGAGGTGAATTTGTAGATATCATTGAGTGGACGGACAGTTCAAATGATACAATGGTATGGCGCTTTCCACGCTACCAGAATGAAATAAAGATGGGTGCAAAGCTTACTGTACGCGAATCACAAGTTGCAATATTTGTGAATGAGGGACAGATGGCTGATGAATATAAACCCGGTATGTTTGACCTTCAAACACAAAACATGCCTTTGCTCAGCACTTTAAAAGGTTGGAAATATGGATTTAACAGTCCGTTCAAAGCAGAGGTTTATTTTGTAAATACCAAACAATTTACCAATCAAAAGTGGGGAACTAAAAACCCAATCATGTTGCGTGATGCAGAATTTGGTCCTATTCGTTTACGTGCTTTTGGTACCTATGCTTTACGCATTAAGGATGCAAAAAAATTCTTAAAAGAAATTGCCGGAACGGATGCTCATTTCACAACCGAAGAAATTACAGATCAATTACGTAACCTGGTGATCACCCGTTTTACTGATGCTATTGCTGAAAGTAAAATACCTGCACTGGATCTGGCTTCCAACTATGATGAATTATCAAAATTTGTTCATACCAAGATCAATCCTGAATTTGAAGAATTAGGTGTTGAAGTAATGAAGCTATTAATTGAAAACATTTCATTACCACCCGAGGTAGAAGCTGCGTTAGATAAACGAAGCAGTATGGGAATCATAGGTAACCTTGGTGCTTACACACAGTTTCAAGCAGCTAACTCCATGGAAAAAGCTGCCGAAAATGGCAACAGCATGATGGGAGCAGGAATTGGTATGGGAATGGGAATGGGAATGGGAAACCAAATGGGAAACATGTTCCAGCAAAATCAAGGTAATCAAAATCAAAATACACCACCGCCACCACCTCCGGTAACGCAATATTTTGTTGCTGTGAATGGTGCACAAACAGGTCCGTTTACAGAGCAAGTACTGATGCAAATGGTTCAACAGGGTTCTTTGAAAAAAGAATCAATGGTTTGGAAAAATGGTATGGCTGCATGGTCCGCTGCTGAACAGGTTGCCGAATTAGCAAAATTATTTAGCGCTGTTCCGCCACCATTGCCACCTCCAATGTAAGTTAATTAAGATGAATAGTAAATGGTTAATTACGGTGAAGCCTGATTTAACTTATTAACCCAATACCCCAATTAACTATATGTTAGAAGAAAAAACAAAAGAAATAAGCAATCAGCTCGACTGTAAGGAATGTGGCGCTTTATTGAAGTATGCACCCGGAACAGTTCATTTAAAATGTGAATATTGCGGTTGTGCCAATGAGATCAAAGAAGCGGTTGAAGCAACAATAATTGAAGAGATCGATTTCGAAAAATTTTTGAATGAAAATGATAGCGGAATTGAAAAGCAAGAAATAGTTACTATAAAATGTGGAAACTGCGGAGCATCAACAACTTTGAAACCAAATGTTACATCTGACAGTTGCCCATTCTGTGCTTCTCCAATAGTAATTACAGGCGGTACAGCCAACAGCATTATTAAACCCAAATATTTGCTGCCCTTTAAAATTGATCAGAAAACAGCTTTTGAAGATTTTAAAAATTGGATCAAAAGTCTTTGGTTTGCCCCTAATGACTTAAAAAATTATGTTGATAATGCTGAAAAGCTTAACGGAATGTATATTCCATATTGGACCTATGATTCAAAAACAGTAAGTGATTATAGCGGACAGCGGGGAGATAATTATACAACCGTAGAAAGTTATACAACTGTGGAAGATGGGAAAACAGTGACTCGTGAGCGCACAGTCACCAGGATACGATGGAGCTATGCGAGTGGAACAGTAAATAATGATTTTGATGACGTATTGGTTTTAGCGAGTAATTCATTGCCTGAATCTTATACCAATGCTTTGGAGCCTTGGGACATGGGGAATATTACAGCGTATAATGATAAATTTTTGAGTGGTTTCAGAAGTGAAAGTTATCAGGTGGACGTTAAAACAGGATTTGAAAAATCAAAAGTAATAATGTCTGGTGCCATACGTGATACTGTTTGCAGGGATATTGGCGGTGACCACCAACAAATTACTTCTGTTAGTACCATCTATAATGATATTACATTTAAACATATTTTATTACCGATCTGGTTAAGTGCATTTCGATATAACGAAAAAGTGTATCGGTTCATGATAAATGGGCGAACAGGTGAAGTACAAGGAGAACGACCATACAGTACCATAAAAATCATTTTAACTGTTTTAGCAATTATTGCAATTGGAGTAGGGATTTATTTTGGTGTGAGGTATTATAATCAAAATCAGTAATGTAGTTTCTTTTTATGAACCTGAGTGCCCAATAAAAAAATCGCAGACTTTTTTTCTGCGATTTTTTTATTCATTTTTATTATACTATTAGCTTATGCCAATTACAAATATATTTTGGTCCAACAAATTCCTGCACACAGTATTCGACAAACTCTGACGGACTTCACACATTGGACCATTTTATAAATATCTTTGGTATTATATAAAATATACCAATTATTTCCCTCTCTTTCGGAGAGGGATTAAGGGTGAGGTCAGAAAAAAAGCTGTTTTATATAAGCTAATGGTATTAGAAATACAAAAACTGTTCTATAAAGGAGTCTTTTCTGTATCTGTTTTTCCTGCTGTTCTCATGGTTAACAAATATTTTAGTAATTGCTCCTGAGATTTGGCATCAATAATAATGCTGCCGGCCTTTTTATTTGCTTTTGCAACCATTTCAGGAACTACTTCCTGCCACTCAGTTTCAGATTGAGAGGAGGGTTTTTTAAACTTATGACATTCATCGCAGTTTTTTATAAAAATTGCTTTCCCTTGGTTTAAATCTGCTAAAGTATAGCCGGGATAATTGCTTGAAACTCTATCAACATCTGATTGAGTGGGTGTAATCAGTTTGGCGCTGCAAGAACAAAGAATGACCAATGTTGAGATAATACTTATTTTTTTCATTTCTAATTATCCGGGTTTATAATTTCTGCAAAAGCATTGTAAATTTAAAAAAAACTACAACACGGTATTTTTTTTACTCTTTTACTTTTTTCTATGCTTCCTGCATTATTAAAATTTTATTCCTAATTGGTATAAAAATTCATTTTTTTATTGAAAGGATATTCTATAAATTTTATCATCGCCAACTAATGGAGGTGGAGATGCAGTTCCAATATTCGAACTTGAAAATAATAAAGAACCATCCGGAGCCTGAATAATATTTCTCAATCGTTGAAAATTCCCAACCAAGGTATCTTGCCTGTTCAACACATTATCACCGGTAGCATTCATGTCAAAACGAACCAGGCGCTGACCTCGTAAAGCACAAAAAATAAAATCACCTTCCCAGGCACCCCATTCTTTTCCTTTAATAAATGTACAGCCTGATGGTGCCCAAACTTCAAATCCGGTTTGATATATTGCAGGGGTCAATGAATCTGTTTCTGTTCCTCCGATGGCGATAGGCCATCCATAATTTTTACCGGGTAGTATCAAATTAATTTCATCATGACAACACCAACCTAATTCACCTGAGGGACCATGTTCGGTTGCAATCATTTTGCCTTGTTTGTTCCAATCAAAACCTTGTACATTTCTGTGGCCATAGGTCCAGATACGACTATTGAATGGGTTTCCCGGAGCTGCATTCCCGTCCCTGTCGATTCTTAAAATTTTACCTGCTAAGGAAGTGGTGTCTTGTGCTAAAGCTGGAACCTGAGCATCACCAGTACCTAAATAAAGATAGCCATCCGGGCCAAATTTCAAAGCTCCTCCATCATGATTGTTTATAAAATCGGGGTCGATCGCAAGACCCAGCAAACCTCCTTCTGAAGTTTGAACTGTACGAAACATAATCAAATTATAATCAGCAGCCTGATTTTTCAGAAGATCGATTTGTCCATCACGCTGACAAAAAATAAAATCTCCATTGGGTAGGAAAGCCATTCCCCAGGGAACCTGTAAGTTTTTAATAAAAACTTCTACTTTAAGATGTTTCGCAGGAGGTATGATTGCAGGATCTTTTTCGCAAGCAATAAATGGAAGCAACAAAAAAGAATAAAGAAGGAGGATGCAATTTTTTTTCATTTAAAAAAAACGTATAAAAAGTGGAAAAATTTTAATCTTAAGGTCGTTAAAATAAATTAAACCTGTTTTTAAAAATTAAAATCCATGTTGGCTAATCATCCAGATCATTGCAGCCATTGCGGCACCACCTAATTCGAGTTCCCGTTTATTTACATTTACAAACTCGTCAGTAGCAGCATGATGGTAATCGAAATAACGCTGCGAATCAGGAGTTAGGTCCATGCAAGGGATGCCCATATTTTTTAAAGGATGAATATCTGAGCCGCTGCCATCTGCATCAAAACTATAAATTCCATAGGGTTCAAAAAGTGGTCGCCAGCTTTTTAATATTAATTTTTGTGCAGGTGTTACATCACTGCTAAAGCCAAGCGGAGTAAAGCTTCCTGCATCCGATTCTATGGCAACAATATGTTTTTCGTTTTTTTGTTTTACTGACTCAGCATATTTTTTCCCGCCCCGTCCGCCATTTTCTTCATTCATAAACGCTATTGCACGAATGGTACATTTCGGTTTTATCCCCAAGGCTTTATAAATCCGGATTACTTCCATACTTTGTACAACCCCACAACCATCATCATTAGCACCTTTCCCATTGTCCCAAGCATCCAGGTGACCACCAACAACAATAAATTCATTCGGCTTTTCGCTTCCCCGTATTTCGCCTATAACATTGTATGATTTTTCATCAGGTAATGTTTGACAATTCATTTTCAGATAAAACTTTAAGTCTTTATCGGTTTTTAAATAATTGCTTAGCCAATTAGCACCATTGGTACTAATGGCGCAAGTAGGGATCTTTTGAGTACTGTCTTTATAACTCATTACTCCTGTATGCGGATTATCATCTTCTAAGAGTGAACAGGAACGAACCACAGCAGCCAATGCTCCATACTTTGCAGCTTCAGATGCTCCTGCCCAACGGTATTCAACTGCATCACCATAAGCATCAAAAGTCGAAATTACAGTAGGATCCATGGGGTGATTAAAAAATACAATTTTCCCTTGAATTTTTTCCTTCCCTAATGCTTTTAATTCTTCAAAGTTTTTAACTTCTATAACCTGAGCGGAGATCCCTTCTGCTGAAGTAGCAATAGAACCGCCCAATGCACAAATAGCAATTTCCTTACTGCTTTTTGAATTGGAGGTAATTACTTTTGCAATTTCTTTTTCGCCCCGAACCCAATGAGGAACCATACATTCCTGAAGATAAACAGTATCTGCCCCAGTTTCTTTCATGGCTTTATAAGCCCATTCTACTGCTTGTTGGGCCTGGGGCGAGCCAGCAAGGCGACCGCCAATTTTATTGCATAAATAATCGAGATTAGAATAACTTTTCCCATGGGTCAATGCTTCATTAAAAATCGTTTTGATAGTTGCAGAATCAGTTTGAGCGATAATACAATTTACTGAAAAGGCAAAACAGAGAATAAAAAGTAGAAATCTTATTTTCATAAATTTAGATTATATAGTTCGAAAGAATATTATTTGAAAATTACTTCATTAATTACGTTTTGCCCGGTAGCATCATTTAACATTTTAATGATCTTTGTTTTTGCCAGCGATAATTCATTTCGAAGGGCGGATGAATCAAGTGTTACAAAAAGCTGTTTGTTTTTTATATAGAGGTCTTTTGTATGTTTGGAGATCATTTCGCCCATAACACTATCCCAGGAACTGATCAGGCGCCTTTCGGCAAGTTTATCATCCAATTTATAGACTTTCAATAATTTATCAATTACCTCTTTCAGGCTGTGTTCGTTATGCTTACTCATTGAAGGTGATTTTAAATGATTGAACAGGTTAATAAAGACATATTCAAAAATTAATTTTTGATTCTATGGTATTATTTTTAATTGAAAATACCTTAAAATCCGCATTTCCTTTGTTGAATATTTCAGCCAGTCGTGTAGGATGTGTATCGGTAATAAATAATTGTCCGAAATTATCGCTGCTCACCAGTTCCATTAATTGTTTTACACGCAGGTCATCCAGCTTATCATAGATATCATCCAATAAAAGGATAGGAGTAACCTCTTTAATATTTTTTATGTAATCAAATTGAGCTAATTTCAAGGCAATTAAAAATGATTTTTGCTGTCCCTGAGAAGCATATTTCTTTAATGGATGGGTATTTATAGTAAATTCCAGATCATCCTTGTGAATTCCAACAGTAGTATATTCCATCATTCTATCACGCTTCAATGCATTTTCCAATACTTCTTTAAATCCAGATGCGTTCAAATGGGAATTATATTCTATTCCAACCAATTCGCGGCCTCCTGATATCAATTCATAATATTTTTGAAATATCGGAATAAACTTAGTGATGAAATTTTTTCGGGTATCATATACTTTTATACCATAAGCAACCAATTGATCATCCCATATTTCTAAGGACTCCTTTTCGAATTTTCCGCTATCAGCAATTTGTTTCAGCAATGCATTGCGCTGCGAAAGCACTTTGTTGTAATTGATCAGATTTTCAAGGTAAGCTCTGTCGAACTGAGCTATTACACTATCAATAAATTTCCTGCGACTTTCGCTGCCTTCAGTAATTAGCTCAGAATCAGCCGGAGAGATCATTACCAAAGGGAATAATCCAATATGATCAGCAAGTCGTTGATATTCCTTTTTATTTCGCTTGAATTGTTTTTTCTGGTTGCGTTTTAACCCGCAATAGATCTCTTCCTCTTTAGCATCGGCATCAAATATTCCTTGAATAAGGAAGAAAGGGGCTTCATGTAAAATATTTTGGGTATCGATCGGGTTAAAAAAACTTTTACAAAAGGAGAGATAATGAATAGCGTCCAGAATATTAGTTTTTCCTTCCCCATTATTGCCCGTAAGACAGTTAACGCGACTATTAAAATCCAATTGTGCCTCCGGATAATTCTTGAAATTCAGTACAGAAATTTTTTTTAAATGCATGGCTTTATTCGAAGGCTTAAAGTTATCTAAAATTGGTAATTATACCAAAGGTATTTTATTTATTGGGCTTATAAGTACTGAATGGGAACATTCGAATGGGAAAAATCCACTTTGAAAAATTAAGGAAGAGGCACATTTACTCTTTTTTTAAAAACCTAATTTGTTCAGGCAAAAATCATATTTTGTAATTAAATTATAGATATTGCAAAAAAAACTTATTTTTGCACGTTATTTTTAAAATTCAATTCATACTATGTCAGAAAAAAATACAAACGAACCAATTGTTGACGTTGCAGAGGCGTTTTCTAAAACCGAACTTTTTATTGAAAAAAATAAAAAGACCATAATCCTTGTATTCGGTGCTGTTGTTGCATTGGTAGGAGGTTATTTTGCTTATAAATACTGGTATGTGGCTGGTGAAGAAGAAAAAGCACGTACCGAAATGTTTAAAGCAGAAGATTATTTCGGGAAAGATTCTTTGGACAAAGCTATGAATGGCGATGGAGTTGCTCTGGGTTTCACACAAATTGTGGATGAATATGGTATTACACCTTCCGGAAATCTGGCCGAATACTATTTAGGTGTTTGTTATCTTAAAAAAGGTCAATTTGAAGAAGCTATTGAACATTTAGAAGCATTTGACAGTAATGATCAGATGGTTGCCCCTGAAGCAACAGGTGCAATTGGTGATGCAAATATGGAACTAGGGAAAGTGGATGAAGCGATTACTTATTATTTAAAAGCTGCAGAGCAAAAGCCAAATAAATTTATTTCGCCTATTTATCTGAAGAAAGCTGCGATGGCCTATGAAGAGAAAGCAAATTATGCTGATGCAGTTAAAATATACGAACGAATAAAAAATGAGTTTGCCGAAACAATTGAGGGTAAAGAGATGGATAAATATATTAGTCGCGCAAAATCTTTAGGTAATTTGTAAAAAATTAAAGTTTTAAAAATTCAGAGGTGATTTTGCATAAAGGTCACCTCTTATTTTTATATAGTAATCGTATTTTTTCATTTATATTATAATTTCAAATGTCATCCTCACTTAAAAATTTATCCGATTTTAATCATACTACTATTCCCAATGGAGCAGGAATGAGAATAGGAATTGTTGTTTCGGAATGGAACAAGGAGATAACAGGAGCTTTACAAGATGGTGCGGTAAAAACATTATTAGAAAACGGAGTGACCGAAAATGATATCCTCATTTCTTATGTTCCGGGAAGTTTTGAATTAACAACAGGTTCACAATTTTTATGCGAGGATAAAACAATTGATGCAGTAATAGCTCTGGGTTGTGTGATACAGGGAGAAACCCGTCATTTTGATTTTATCTGCAATGCCGTGGCGAACGGAATTACAAATGTTGCTATAAAATACAACAAACCGGTAATTTTCGGTGTTCTTACTACAAACACACAACAGCAGGCAATAGAAAGAGCGGGAGGGAAGCATGGTAACAAAGGTGATGAAGCTGCTATGACTGCACTTAAAATGATCGCATTGAAAAATCAAGGTAAATAAACCACTACTCCTACAGCAATTTTTTATAAAAATTGGATGCTATATTAGCTCTAAAAATTTTTATATAAACCTCTTATACCAATTGAAATATAAAATAGGCCAATCATACTCTCCTTTTTTTCAATGAGAGGGTTTGTGTAAGGTTTTAAAAATGGACTATTTTATATTTCAATTGGTCTTATCCATATCATACATTTTTTTGCTGAAATGCCAAAGCTTTTTTTAAGAAATTAATAAATATAATTTTTTCAACAAAAACCCTCTACTTAGTCTGAATTTAGAGGGATTGTTATTAACAACACTTTCTCCCTGAAATCGCATTATTCTTGTAAGTATATTTGAAATTCAAACCAAATTTGAAACAAATAAAATGCTTACACGAATTTCATTAATTAACTCCAAAGTTTTTGGAAAAGCGGAGCTAAAGCTCGATAACTGCGATTCCCTTCAGCTGGTTGGCCCTAATAACATAGGGAAAAGCACCTTGATCTATGCCTTGAACTTTTTGTTTATTGTGGATGGTCAAAAAATGTCATTCAGCGGTCAACGTAAAGGTGATAAAGAAACCATACATCATTATTTTCCTACTCACAACAAAAGTTTCCTGGTGTTTGAGATAAACAAGTTAGGCTACTATTGTATTCTTGTAAAACGCAATACAGAAGGAGAACTGGAATATTATAAAATTGAAAGTGAATATAATGAAGAGTATTTCTTTGAAACAGAAGGAACACACCAACGTTTGCTTAATTTTGATGAAGTGCTTGGAAAGCTTATTGTAAAAGGAATTGCTCATACCAAATTCAGTACAAAAACCGATGTGTTTAATCATGTTTATCACCGGGGAACAAAAAACAATGCTGTTGTTTGGTTAGAAGATACTGTGAAAGCAGATGGATTAAGCAATAACTTTTCTAAAGTATATCGTTATCTGATCAATTCAAAACTGATCACCAACAAAACATTAAAAGAATCATTGATCATTGCAGATAATCGGGAGAACGAAAGTTTGAACTTTTCGCAGAAGAACAAAAAGGATATCATCGATCTGTTACGCATCAACGAGGAAATAAAAAGTATTAAGTCGGTACGAACAGATTTTCTTGAGTTCAGGGAACTGGTAAAAATGTACAATTCAAAAACAAAAATTGTAAGTGAATTACTTTTTGCATTTAATAATTCCTACTCAACAGCAATTCCTGAACTGGAAATTACCTCTTTGGATAAGGCAAAAAATATTTCTACCATCCAAAATGAGATCAACGAAATATTAAAACCAAAGGAATTAAAATTTGCTTCCCGCATAGGAGAAAAAAACTCCGATATAAAAAATAAAGCGACTGTTTTATTTGAAAAACAAAGTGAATTAGACGAAATAAATAAGTTTGAAACGGTTCAATTCTTGAAGGAATCATTAAAGAATCTGGATACTGACCGTAAAGAAATAGAAACCAGAATTACAACTGTTGAAAGCCAGAAACTTTCAAGCAAACAACTTGAATTGCGTATTGATAAGCTGAATCAGCAAATCACATCTCATGAGAACCAGATCGAAAATTACAGTAATCTATTGATCCACAAAATTTCGGATAATGAAGATGTAAAGAAATTATTGAATTCTGTTTTATCTGAACAGGTAACAAGCCTATCCAGTAAACAGATCAAAAAACCAATTCAAAAAATATCCGATAAAATACTTGCGATCTTTGATGGACAAATTGATATTTCAAAAGGCATTGAATTAAAAGAATTTAAGTCGATAAAGGAATTAAAAGAGGAATTAAAATCTTTACAAGCCGAGAAAAAGCAAACAGAAGGACTTCTTAAAACTGTTGTTGATAAAGAGAAGACAGAGTCTAAATTAAAATCTATTTTATCTGAAATAGAACTGATCAAAGAAAAAATAAAACGAATTGATAACAAACCAAACCTGGAACATCAGATCACTGCTGTTAATCTGGATGTAAAAAAATTACAGCACGAGAAAAAAGATCTGGAAGATTTGTTAAACACATTAGTAAAAGAAATTTCTCAAAAAGAAATTACGCTTGAAAAATTACAGGAAGAAAAACGAAACATGGAGCTTCGTGTGAAGGAGTTGAAGGAGCGTAAGATAGAAACAGAGTCAATAGAAATAGAGCCTACCGAGTATGAAACAAATGATAATCTGGATTATATCTATTCTAAAATTCAGATCCATCAGAAAGATCGTTTTGAATTAAAAACCAAGAAAGACAGCACATTTGATAATTTGAAATACCGTTTACGTAACAGCAGTGCTGATGAAGAGCAATTTATAAAATTTGTGGAAGAAGAAATAGCTTGTTTAACTGATAAAGAAAGAAGCATTGATGGCTTGTTGCAGAGCATCTCCACACAATTTGCAAATCCTGCATATACATTGCTGAAACGTTACGAGGAGTTCAAAGAATTTGTTTACACCAAGTTCAACGATAAACTATCTCAAACACGTATTTCCAATATCGAATCGATGAAAATTGAATTGTTGGATAATGAACGTATTATAGGTGAATTGAAAAAAATCAGCTCTATTCAGGAGTTCAACGGGCAAATGAGCTTTGAGTTTGACCAATCAGAGAACCTGAAAGTATTGAACAGTTATTTGGATAGTGGTAGAAAAGTAAGTTTTGATGAGTTGTTTAATATTGAATTATTACTTCAAATACAAGGAACAGATAAACGCGTGGATCTTGCAAATCAGGTGGAGTCGGATGGTACAGACAGAATGATCCGACTGGTGATGATCATGTCAATCATTAACAGGATGGCCGTTTTAGATGAGCAAAATAAAATCGCATTGTTCATTGATGAGGTTGCAACCATTGATAAACAGAACAGACCGGAGATCGTTAAATTCTGTAAGGACCATAATTTCATTCCGATTTTTGCTGCACCGGATGCAGTAGAAGGGTTCAATAAATATTATTTTATTTATGGTTCAAAAACAAAAGTGAATATTAACGAAAAACAAAATGCAGTAATTGTTGAGCGCAACGGAGTTGTTAAAGGACTTGTTAAACCTCTTAAAAAATAAACCAAAAAAAAGCCACAGATTCACAGATTTGATTTATGAATTATTCCGATAAAGAATATTCATTACAAAAGGAAAGCTGTCAACTAACAAATGAAATAATGAACAGAATAGGTTAAGGAAAGAAAGAATAAATTCATTGAATTATTTATACGCTTCGTCATTGCGAGGAACGAAGCAATCCACAAGCAAAGCATTATTTAGAGATTGCTTCGTTCCTCGCAATGACGATAATTTGAGTTGTTTTAGTATTTCAGGATCTTAACAAATAGAATAAAAATTAATCAGTGAATCTGTGATACATTATTTTATAAAAATTTAAAGAATTAAAGAATGAAAGCAGAACCAAAAACCATCCTGCGTTTTTTATTGGAGTATTTTGATATTGTTGCCGACTTATTTGAAACACAATCAAAAGAGGGGATCATTACTTATGAAGTGTTGAACCAGATTACCGGTAAACATGGCAGTGATATTAAAACGCAATTGCTTGACTATAAAATATTAGGTGCAGTTAATGACAATTTTGAAATCAGAACCGTTTATTATAATCTGATTGAATTTGTTTTAAGTGAATTCAAACCGATGCTGCCCGAAACAATTGAAAAATATCATGTTTCAATTGCTGAATTATTCCGGAAGATCAAGGAAAATCTAAATGGCGACAGAGTCATCTTAAATCAAAGATTAGCAGAATTGAGTAACGAGATACGTTCATTTTATGAAATGGTTGAAAAAAACACCATCAGCTTATTGAATGAAACACGCGAATTAAAAGCAAATGTGAAAAAGATAGATTATCGCGAAAAGATAATCCGCGCTTCCCGCTGGATAGATGAATATATTATTCCTTTGAACAAAATTCTGGATATCAATCATGTTTCATCCATTGCAAATAAATTATATGATATTTCGGAATACTCGAATAAATACCGTTTGAATTTTGATGATGAGAATACCCGTGTTCAATTTGAAAAACTTTATTTTCAACTGATCCAGGTAAACGATAATTTATTGCGTCAATCAAAAATATTAACAAAGGAATTATTACCATTGATCGAACGTATTCGTACGGAATCAACCATATTGTCAGGTTGGATCACCTTCCTTAAAAATCCATATAAACAAAAGGTTCCAAAGATCTTTGAGGCAAAACGTACCAATATATATTCAAAAAATACATTTTTTAATGCCGCAGAATTTTTCGAGCAATTTAAAAATGATAGCGATGTGTTTTTCGAAGAAGAATCAAATGATACAGAAAAATGGATCTTTGACAGGGAGCATTATACAGAGAAACTAAAATCAAATTTACCGGTAGCAAATTTCTTTAAATGGTGCAATGCTACCTTGAAAGATGAATATAAAAAAGTAGAGATCGAAAAATTCTTTGCCTTGACCAGTCTTGCATTTGACGAAAATCTTCAGCTGGAATATCCTGCAAAGGCCGAATACGAAAAAATTAAAATAAACGATTTAACATTAACGGTTCCCAAAATAACAATCAATAACCATGGAATTTCCTAATCACCATCGCCAAATAGTTGAAGACTTAATGAGCGGTAAATTTATTTTGCCGCAAGAACGAGCATTTGAAGTGCTTAGAGAGAATGAAGATTTTTATATAAATTTCTTCAAAGCTTCTTTTAACTATGATCTAAAAGTAAACCAGGATTTTGTTTACCTGGTTTCGGATGAATCAAATGAAACACTCTCCCGTGACATCTGTATTTTTATTGCATTGCTGAGCTATGAGCTTGACAGAGATGGGAAAAATTTTCTGGAACGTATTCAATTCTCTGAGTTTGAAATGGAAGAAATTGAAAGCTATTTTACGAATTCTTCCTACATCGATTTGATCTTATCTAACAAACAATTGAAAGATGTGGATTCCCGTAAAAATTTCATAAACACATTAAACCGGAGAAATATCATTGAAAAAACTGCGGATAATCGTTTTGTATTTACATCCGCACATAAATTCTTTATGGATTTTGCAACTGATATTGTGAAATTTGAAAATGCAGAAAAAGAATAAATAAATTTTCGTTGATACGAATTTTACGAATTTTTTCAGAAGAATTTCCCCTTGAAAAGGTGATTATATATACAAATTTACACAAAAAAATAATCATATTGATCTTCGTCAATCTATAAAATGCTATAAATCATTTTATAAGATATTTAATCGTGGTATTTTTAAAATACAATTTTGTTTTGAGGCATAATTTAATGTAAATTATTATTTAATTGTTAGTTTTTATAAGAAATATTTTTCACAAAATCAAGTTTTGTCTATATTTTTAATATCATTTTTATTAACATTGCCTAATAATTTACACAAAATAAAGCATGAGTGATAAAAAAAACAAGGAAATTTCATGTATTCCTGTTAAGCAATTGCTTAATTTTGTTCAAAAAGAATGCAATAAATACGATATTTCTGCTATTTATAATGCTATTTTGGCTATATATGGTAACGATAAACGCAGATTAATATCGCTAAATTTTTATATAGATTCAGAAAACAAAAAAGACATAATAAAATTTATTAGTCAAAAAGGAAAAGAATCTGCTATAAAAAAAAGAATGCAAATGGCAATACATTCTATTCTGACCAAAAAAAGAAATAATGATTTATATGAAATTGAATATACTGTCAACCATAATGGATATACCTGTTATGTTGGAGCATTAAAATTTCATGCCCAGGAAAATACAAGAATAATAAGTAGAGAATATAATGAAGATTCTTGTACTTCAATTGTAAAAGTTGAAGGATATAAAAAGAAAGTAGAAAAAAACACAGGAAAATATAAAAATAGACTTGAAGCTGCATCAAGGATCCAGTATTATTTAATAGATGAAATATCTAAAAATAAAATATTCTTTAAATGAAAAAAGTAATAAAACATAAGAAAGATATTATACAAAAATCATTAATGTATAATAATCGAAATGAAGAGATTGAGATGCTATCTCATATGGTTAATTCCGACTATGTAGACGCTATAAGGAACGCTTTATTTTCAAGAAATATATCTCCTTCCAGCTTAGCTGATGATATTGGTGTTTCAAGAAGTTATGTATCACAAATATTTAATGGAAGTAGACATATAAATATTTCTTTTATAACAAGAATTAGAAGAGAATATGCTATACCATTGGAACTTATAGATACATCAAGACATTTTAATAATATTACATTTTTTGTATTTGTAATAAATGTTGTAGATAATAATGATTTGTATTCAGAAACAATTAATATATCTAACGAACCAAATATAGTAAAACTTGTAATTAGTAAATAAAATGATACAAATTAAAAATATTTTATCTTCTAAATCAATTATTGTTGATCAAAATGGACAACTTTCAATAAACCAAATTGTTGATGATATTGCTTGTCAATCCGTCCCGACCAGATTGACTGAATTATGTTTTATATTGTTTTTTGAAAGAGATATGAAGGATTCAAACACATTGAATGGTGTTGAAATTACATTATATTTAAATGAAACTATAATCAGTAAAAATATATTGAATATAGATTTTAAAGGAAGGAAACACAATAGAACAATTGCAGAGTTATCTAATTTAAGTATTACTGCATTAGGAGAATTAAAAATAGTTGCAAGATTAGAAAACGTAAAAATAGGAGAACATAAAATTGATATTTTAAAAGCAGATATCAATAGTTAATTCAATATCCTATTTATTTAACTTAAATCCAATGAAGGCATTATTTCACCTGCATTTTTTATGTTTTTTTAATTAGAAAACAATTATTCCAAAACTATTTTACCTTCCAAATAAATAAACCTTCACCTGCATTTTTTATGTTTTTTAATTAGAAAACAATTATTCCAAATGTATTTTATTTTCCAAATAAATAAATCTGGTAACCTAGTCTAATTTGCCCTATTCCGTTAATGGTTGCACCTATTGCTACCACCTTTACCGGCAAACCGGAGAGATAAGCAATAGGAATAATAAGTGTACCAACTATTAGACATAAAGCAGCCCGGTTGGAGAATACTTTTGATCGAATAATGGATATTCCAAACAACACATTTCCTGAAACCCAGGTCAAAACACATGCAATTCCAATGGCAATATGACTGTTGGTAAAAATTCTTTTGAAAAGCTGTGGAAATTCACTTGCTATTACCGGGACAAATGTTACATCACTACTGAAGATAGATGATCTGAAACCTGTTCTGATCAATAATATTATAAAAGAAAAAATACCAATTTTTCCTGCTTTTGATGCATGAACAATATAAATGCCCACCCAGGCAGGCAATGCAATAATGAATACAATCCATAATAAAGCATGTGCAGGAACCCAAAGAGGATCTGTCCCATAAGTTGCATCTTCTCCTGAAGGATGTAAGAAGAATCCTGCAATCATTAGAATTGCACTAATTATACTAATTACACCGGCAATGCGAAAAAAAATGTTGGGAATGGGATTGGTTTCCATATTCAATTACTTTTATATTTTCTGTGATGGCCAACTGCTGAAGGGGCAATTCTTAAATAAATTTCTGCCGAGAATGGATTATTGCCGTAAAAGGTTTTTAAATTAGTATCAGGAAAATTTATTGTCCCCTGAATACCCAATGATAAATCTGTTTTGAATCGGGTAAATAAAATTTTATTGAATCCTAAGGTAAATGCCTGGATGTTAAATGTCGGATTACTTGTCAATTGGAGCAAATTCAGTTCCTCACCATCTTTCTGAATAAACTCGTAACGTGCATAAATGGTTAGTGGAGCAAGTTTTAAATTGCTTTCAAGTAAAATTGAGGTAAGTCTTTTTCCTTTGGGAACATGGTTTTGTCCGAATACTAAACAAGAAGCTATAAATTCATCACGCTTCAAAAGTTTTGTGTGAATTATGGATGCAGTCGACCGGATAACACTTTCATTAGGATTGAGCACTTCCGGACTTTTAATGAATCCTTGTGAAAACTGTAATGAAAAACTACTGTTTGGGTTGGCACTGATACGATACGAATAACTATCAAATGTTGGCTTGTCAAAGTTGTAACGGTTTTCATCGGGTTCCCTGCCGGTAAAAATGCTTCCTTCTGCTTTCATTTTTTTATAGCGGAAACCGATTGTCCCAACTCCAAAAGTAATATGCGTAGCATCCTGCCAATGATGCCCAAGAGGCGCATCCGGATTATTTATTGCAGATAAACGATGCATAAAAACACCCGATCCAAGTGCCGGTTCTCCCGGATAACCGAAATATACATTGATGTCACTGTTTTTTGTGAAGCTGTGAGTATAATTAATAGCAAGTTCTGTAAACAAGTCGTGAGGATGCTGTTTGTCCACTAATGGAATGTTATTATATGTTTCGCCTGACTGGAATAGGAGTGGATACCCACTTCCGCTCTCTGTAATTTGTTCCAATGAAAACATGGAGAGAAAAGAAAATACATTTTTGTGCTGTTTATGTGAGAATACGATCATAAACCAATTAGGAGCATCAAATTTTTCTCCACCCCGTTTGCTTTGTTTTGTTATATCTTGTGAAGTATAACGAAGAAAGATATTTCCATGAAATATCAGTGATGTCATTTTAGAAGAATCCTTCCCTAATATTTTCAGATACATCATCATCGGAGATTGATCCGGCTGCCAGCTTGTTCCGCTTCCATCACGGTTCATCGGCAGGTGATTAGAAAAAACAGAAGTCATGTTCATACTATCCATGCTCATTTTCATTGTATCTTTCATTTGCATATGATGCGTATCATGCTGTGCAAAAACAATTGATGCCTGAAGAAAAAATGAAAAAAGAAGCAATGGTATTTTATTTTTCTTTTTTGAAAAAAAAATAAAGGAGATTAGTATAAATAATAGTTCCCGAGCCATGGTTCCTTTGCTGTTTATACATGTGAAATTTTTTTAGATACTTTATACCAAGTATATTTATAAAATGGCCCAATGTGTGAAGTCCGTCAGAGTTTTTCGAAGACTGTGCGCAGGAATTTGTCGGACCAGAATATATTTGTAATTGGGATTATGTTTGGGTTGCTGCTATTTCATATACAACCCTAAACAGATTCAATATTTCTTTTTGCAGGAGATATTGAATTATGAACTGCATTGATTTGAATTATTTTTTTGTTCTTTTAAGCATTTGCTTTTTAACCGGAGGCACTTTATCTCCTTCTTTCCTTGCTTCCGAAAGTCCTATTGCAATAGCTTGTTTACGACTGGTCACTTTTTTTCCTGAACCGGATTTAAGTTCACCCTCTTTCAGCTCATGCAGCATCTTTTCAACTTTTTGTTGCGCTTTTTTATCATATTTTGCCATAATTAAAGTTTTTTATTCCAAATGAAAAATCATTTTTGAACGTTAAATTTATTCTTTAGAAAATTAAAAAAAATCCTTAAATCCGGCATTTAGCCGGATTCAAGCGAATAATCAAATCATCTGGTTTTATAATTAAAAATATGTTTTATTCCTGAACATTATCTTTGAATAAATCTTTTAAAGATTGACCAAGTTCATCCATATCATGATTAAATTCTTTTTTGAAGGATTCCCATTTTTCTTTTCCTTCATCCTTGTAATTTGCCATGATTTTTTTTTTCATTTCTTTGTTCTTCTTTTCTAAATTATCAATCTTGCTTTCATAAGCAGCAAGTTTTTCTTTTTTAACCTTATCTTTTTTTGCTTTTAATTCAGCAATTTTCTTTTCATTGTCAGTAATCTTTTTTTCCTGTTCGGCCCGGTATGCTTTATATTCATCAGCTTGTGTTTTATTCTTTGAATCTTGCAGAGGAAATAAGATTTCTTTCTCATTCTTAATCCTTTTTTGAGATATCGTATTCGCTGAAATTAAATTAGTTCCAATCAGAACTCCTGTCAAAATCATTATTAAAATTTTCATAGATTATTTTTTTTAGTTTAATTATTGTTTTAACTACTTTTTTTTTGATTGTTGCGAATAATTCACAATTGATTATGCGTTTAATTTATTCTTTCACGTTATCTTTAAAAAGATCTTTTAATGCAACCCCGAGTTCATCCATATCATGATTAAATTCTTTTTTGAAGGATTCCCATTTTTCATTCCCATCATATGTATATTCGTTTAGTCTGGCTCTCAAATCATTATTATTTTGTTCCAACTCAGTTATTTTTTCATCATAAATTTCCCTGTTCTCTTTTTTTACCTTTAATCTCTTTTCTTTTAATTCATTGATTTTATTTTCGTTCTCAAGTATTTTATTTTCAATTTCCAATTTAAAAATTTCATATTCGGTATTGAACTTTTCCTGAGCTTTTGTCAAGTCCTGTTGAGCATCTTCCACTTTTTCCTGAGCATTTTCGACTTTTTTCTCAGAAGTTTGACAGGATATTATGCTAAATGCCAAAAGAAATCCAAGCAATGCGTACGTAATAGATTTTGTTTTCATTTTTTTTGTTTAGTATTATTTTTTTACCTGATTTTTGAAAAAAAAAGGGAATTACTACTTGTTAGTAATAAATCCCCCCTTTTATAGAAGATCATACAGATCAAATGATCTTCAAAAAAGAATAAGCAAAACACAATTAATTATTCACTTTCTTTAACACCAGTTGGCATTGCCTCTTTTTTTTCTTTAAGTCCACTTTCAGTTTTGCTGCTTTCAGAAGGTTTTACTGCTTCTTTTTGACTGCCTTGCAATTCATCAATAATATCGCTGATTTCTTCCTCAGTTTTTCCAAGTTTTTTTGAAAGTCCTGATAATAATTCAGCTTCTTTACCCGCTGTATAAACCAATTCAGCATCAGTTAAAATTGGGTATTTTTGTTTTAATTTTCCTTTAAGCTCATTCCAGTTTGCGATTTTAAGAGTTGTTGTTTCCATTTTTTTTGTTTTTTTAGGTTAAATTAATTATTGATTTTAGGTAAGCCTTAAAAATCACAACGTTGCAATTAATAAGGTTTGAGTTTAATTTTTTTAAAAAATTATTTGCGCTTTTTTGAAAATTCTTTTGGTGAACTACCTTTTTGTTGCCCCGTAGGTTTACTCTTTTCAGATTGTTCGTCAATGATTTGTGCTCTACCTTTTTGTTGCGCTGAAGGTTTACTCTTTTCAGATTGTTTGTCAATGATTTGTGCTCTACCTTTTTGTTGCGCTGAAGGTTTACTCTTTTCAGATTGTTCGTCAATGATTTGTGCTCTACCTTTTTGTTGCGCTGAAGGTTTACTCTTTTCAGATTGTAATTCGTCAATGATATCCATTACCTCTTCTTCCGTTTTACCAAGTCGTTCGGTAATACACGATACCAGATCATCTTCATTTCCTTTTGTAAACATCAGGTCCTCATCCGTTAATTTTGGATATTTTTTTTGAAGTTTAGCTTTAGTCTCATTCCAGTTTCCTTTGATTCTTAATTTTGTTTCCATTTTTTAGTTTTTGGTTTTAATTATTGATTATCTATATTATTGGTCGTTGTCAAGGATAATTCATGCGCCTGAATGCTGGTTATAAAAAATGATGATGCCAATTGCAGCATAAAAATATTTTTTCATTTTGATTTTTTAAAGTGCAGTCAGTTTTAATATTTAGCAAAACTACCACGATATCGCACCAATAGAAATGCATTTGGTCACTTTCTATATTGATAAAAATCAAAATGGGTTTAACATTCTTGTAAGTGCAGTTGTTATTTCACTTTAATTTTGCTTGTAAAAAGATTTTTTTGTTACCCAAATCTCAATATTAGAAAAAATAATATTTGCTTTATTTACTCTCATTCTTTTCGGATCCTTCATGATGCCAATGATGGCATCCCCATCCAAAATGATGACCAAAAAGCCCTCCACAATGATGTTTTCCTCTCATTCCGCAAAAGCTGCACCTGCCCATTAACATGTTTTTCCAAGTGCATTTTTCTCCTGCCATTTCTTCGTTTTCTGTTGAAAAAAGAAGTTTGGATAAAACTTCTCCCTCCGGTGTTGTCGGGGTTTTTAACTGAAGTTTAACAACAGTATATGTTTCATTTTCTTTCGAAAATGTTTTCAGCACTTTTGCTGATTCAATCATAGATGCAGGTATTGTTACCCAATTTTCAAAATCACCTTTTCTGGCAAATAATACTTCAGAATCCTTGTCAGATTTTTTTACAATTCCTTTAATTGTAAAGGAGGGTTTTAAACTATTAGTTTTGAGTTGTTCGAAAAACTCTTTTGATGATAGTGCTGTCATAATTATTTTTTTTATGTTAGTACTCTTTTTATAATTCAGCAAAAATATAATCTTCAAATAAAAATTGAAATGTTCTTGCTCAATGGGTGTTGTGAGCTTTATCAACCATCAAAAAAAATCCTGCCTTGAAAGGGCAGGATTTTTTTTGATGATACTTTTTTAACCTGGGTTCGATTACTAACCCCTCTAAAAAATCAACAACATAACTATTTATGAAATTATGTGTTCGTTGTTTTGTTATGCTGAATGCACAGAAGTATCTTTCCAGTAAGAAAAAATTTCGCAGGTTTATCCTGAGCGAAGCCCGAAGATTTCAAAATGGCATAGTCTTGTAAAGCAAGTGCCACTTCTATTTTTTAAATCAGGTATTAATCGAGCTCAGTTTTTTAGGAAACTTTAATTTCCTTCACTGTTTTAGAAATTGTTGCTTCCCTTTTAGGAAGCATCACGTGAAGTATGCCATTGTCATACTTTGCTTCAATTTTATCCGGTAAAGAATTTTCAGGAAGGGCAAAAGATCGGTTGAAAGAATTATAGGAATACTCTCTTCTCCTGTAATTTCCTTTTTCCTCTTTTTCTTCTTCTTCTTTTTCTCCGGTTATGGTCAGGATTCCATTATCCACTTCCACTTTAAAATCCTTACGTTCAAGACCTGGAGCAGCAAGCTCAATTCTGAAATCTTTTTCACTTTCAATAATGTTTGCGCTCGGAATCATAAGAGATCTGCCACTGAAGTTTAATAAATCTTCATCCAAATCGAACACATTGGGGAGTAATGTTTCTGTGTCTAATAAATCGCTTACCAATGATGGAAGCATCGTTCTGTTTCTTACTAATAGTGCCATGGTTTTTTTATTTTTAAGGTTAATATTTATTTTTTAAGCAATTTTAATTTCCTTTTTTTGTTTGATAGCGCTGATCTCCTTTTTAGGAAGCAACACACGGAGTACACCATTTTCGTAATGAGCATCTACTTTGTCTGACAGAATGTTTTCCGGAAGAGCAAATGCGCGATTAAAAGAATTATAAGAAAATTCTTTTCTTCTGTATCGCTGATCTTTTTCTTCTTTTTTATCAACGGTGATAGTTAGAATCGAATTGTCGGTTTCTAATTTAAAATCCTTTCGATCAAGACCTGGAGCAGCAAGTTCTAATTGATAATTTTTTGTTGTTTCAAGAATGTTTGCTGATGGGATACGATTTCCAAATCCAAAATTCATCAATTCGCCATCTAAATTAAAAGGGCTTTGGCGGAATAATTTATTACCCTCAGATAAGCCTTTTTTCTTTCCTATTACAGGAAGTAAGCTTCTTTTCCTTGCCAAGACAGGAAGTAAGTTTTTTCTTTTTGTTAATAATGCCATTTTTAAAAGTTTTAAATTGTTTAATAATAAAAAATTTTTGCAAAAATATTTACTAACGATAGCTTATATAATGTTTGAAATCACAACTTATCGTGATTTAATTCATGATCCAATTTCAAGCATTACAATTATCTTTAATTTTTGCATATTTTGAATTCTGAAAATTCGTTTTTAACGAATCTGTCTGGAACATCCATTTTTCATCTATTTCTTATTTCAACTTGTTTTCAAAAAAAAGCAGCACGTTTTAGTTTTTAAAAATTTGATAAACAAAAAATGAACGTTTTATAAAAATTACAAACCTTCCATTCCGAAATAAAAATACCTGCTGCTTTTGTTCAATTAAAAGTTTAATTGGGTATTTAATATTTCTCAAAAACTGTTGCTTTAGTTGACTTAGTCGGAGATAAGAGGATATACCATTCCATCCGTAGAATCTTCAATTCCATAGGGTGCAAACATTATTTTTTGACTTCTTTGGTTGTTATTTATTGTTTTACAAAGTAACGAAGACAATTCTTCGATTTGTATTCCTTTAGAATATAGTCCTTTTGCTGTTTCGGCAAATACTTCTTTAAGTTTAGTTGTTTGTTCCATACTTTTAATTTTTAAAATTTTCGACTTCTAATTTTCGTACTAAAGCTTATTTCATTTAATAAAATGTCCTTTTCTAAAATAGCTAACTATTTTTTTTGCGCTGCAAATATTGATAGAATTGTTTTTTTGAGTAATTATATTGATCAATAAAGCCAGTGAGTTAGATCATTAAATTTAAAGAGGGATGGACTTGTCTGTTTTTTAGCAACATATATTTGCTGAAAAATCAAATAAATTTGACGTATATCTTGTTTTTTATTGATTGTAGTCAAGATAAAAATAACAAATAGAATTTACTTTTGTTTCAGTCTTGGTTGAGATTATTTCTGATCAAGGAACCGATAAAAATAGAAATAGTGACCCGTAAGTTATGAATACTATTCTTCGGAAGGCAGGGTAAAACCTGCCTTTTTTGATTTCGGTTTTATAAAATTTTATAAAAATGAAAAAAAATAAAATCTTCCTGTATTTATTATTTTTCGCGATTATAGGTTGCAAGGGGCAGGATAGTAAAAATGATACTTTAAAAAAAGTTGCAGGTATTACCTTCGAAGAAAAACAAAAAAAAGATATTTCAAAAATTATTCCTGAACAACAATTAACTATTCAAAATGGTAATTTCAATTTCAGAATAGCTGCAAAAAAAGCAACACCCGGTGTGGTTCATATAAAATCCACTTATTCAGCGAATGAATATTTTGGTTATTACCATGACGATTTCTGGTACAGATTTTTTTCGCAAGGGGATACATCAAAGCCCCAATCTGACGCGTCCGGTGTAATCGTTAGCAGCGATGGATATATTGTCACCAACGAACATGTTGTTGTGAATGCAGAATCCATCGAGGTAATACTTCATAATCAAAAATCGTATAAGGCAAAAGTTATTGGCATTGACCCGGAAACAGATCTGGCACTATTAAAAATTCAAGAAAGCAATTTATCTTTCATAGAGTTTGGAAATTCTGATGAAGTAGAAGTGGGTGATTGGGTTCTTGCAGTGGGCAATCCCTTCAATTTAACATCTACTGTTACAGCAGGTATAGTAAGTGCTAAAGCGAGGAACATTAATATACTAAGAGAAAAAGGGGCCGTGGAGTCATACATACAAACAGATGCTGCAATTAATCCGGGAAATAGCGGAGGGGCTTTGGTGGATTATAATGGAAAACTGATTGGTGTTAATTCTGCTATTGCCACTCCGACCGGAGCATATGCCGGATATTCATTTGCAATTCCGATAAATATTGTAAAAAAAATTATTGACGATTTACTTATTAGTGGCAAAGTAAAGCGAGGATATTTAGGGATCGTATTAAAAGAATTGACGGATACAGAATCCAAGCATTTAAACACCGATATTACCGTAGGTGTTTATATTGACAGTTTAATTAAAGGAGGAGCTGCCATACAAGCCGATTTACAATTAAAGGATATAATCATCGCTATTGATGGTCACCCGATAAAAACATCCGCACAATTTCAGGAAATTATGGTGCAGCATCATCCGAATGAAAAAATTATGCTTACCATCATCCGTAAAGGAAAAGAGAAAAGGATTCCCGTAGTCCTAAATGAATACGAAGGAACTGCTCCAAATCCGATTGTTGCAAAAACCGAATTTATGGAGAAATTAGGGATTCGGTTAGAGCAATTGTCAGAAAAAGAAAAAAAACGAATGAAGCTTTCAGGACTAAAAGTAGTTGAAGTAGCGAAAGGAATAATTTATAATAATACGAATATTAAAAAAGGCTTTATAATTACAAAAGTAAATGGAAGGACTGTTAATACTGAAGACGAATTTATAAAAGCATTTGAAAACAATAAAGGTATCATTACAATAGAAGGTGGTTATCCCAATTTTACAGGAATTTTCTTTTATACTTTCGGAATAGATTAGGTCTTTTCAAAAAACAATTACAGCTTTCCATTTGGTTTAATTTTTACAAGTCTTACAGGTGCAATAGCGGGTATCAATCCAGCTTTCAAGATGATGAGTTATCCTTTCTCACCGGCAACAAAGGAAACGAATCCAAAACCCAGTCCTGCTCTTGTTTGTCGATTAATTATATAAACACTTCTTGTAAAGGGATAATCCTTTGTTTTAATAAACGCCTGATAGGGCTTTACATGATTTGACGAATTGTTTTTAGCAACAGCAATTACCTTTATTTTTTTCAAAATAGTTGTTGTACTTGTGTCACTCGTGTTACTGATCCAGTTAACACTTAATAAACCCAACGAATTTTTGTGATTTGCAACATAATCTATTACTTCAGGATTTGATTTTACAGCAAAAACATTTTTTGAGAATTCCTTTCCTTGAAGCAATGTATCTTGCATATAGCGGGCATTAGCAGAACCTGCATTGTCAAAAACGACATTTATTTTTCCAAGTTTTGATTTTTTGTTGACCTGGGTCCATAATGAATCGTTACCAAGCAGTATTGATTTTATTTTTTCAACACTAAGCATGGTGTCCGTATTTTCCGGATTAACAATCAATACAATTGCATCTTCAGCTATTTTTGTGGATATCGGAAAAAGATTCGCTGCCTTAAATTTTTTGCGTTCCTCCATTGTAATATCCCTGCACATAACAACAACTTTGCAGGAATCATCCATCAAACGGACGAGTGCTTCATTTTCCGGCAAATAGTTTACCTGAACTTTTGCGTTCTCATAAATTGATTCGAAGGTGTAAATTTGTGTATCGAAAAGTTTTTGAAACGACTCATCTACCACCATATTTACTTCTCCCGTTGTTGCGGTATCAGTTGCCTCTTTTGGTTTTGAACAGCGAACACTAATCAGTACTATAAGTACCAAAGCGATTGTCAGAATATTTTTAGTATATAAATACATTTTTTAAAAATGAAAAAGAGTTAAAATTTTGTGCCAAAAGTCATTAAAAAAACAGAAGAACTAAATTTATTTTCTACCGGATTTACATTTGTTTCGGGGTCATACAGATAATAATTTTCTTTATATTGAGTGAGGACATATCCAAAGTCGTAAAAAAAGTTTTCTTTCCTAAACCCAAACCCGGCACTATAACTTAAGCGACTTGCATCACTATTTACTCCACTTTTATAAGGATTTCCATACATAGAAAATCCGGCTCTAAGTGCAAATGGTTCTATTATTTTCCATTCCCCTCCAACTCTTATGTTACTTGCAGGGATATATTTTTGATGTATTTGATTATTAACATCAGAAAAACTGAAAGAGGAAGAGGTAATTCTCGAATAGGAATAATCTATTTCTTCTATATCGAAACCAATAAGACCTTTTTTTGCTATAATAAATCCTACACTACCGATGAATCTTGGTGGTGTATTTAAATTATAATCGAATGAACCGTTTGGTGAAGTCTGACTATAATTACCTGAGGAAAAATTTGAACTCATTGAATATACATAATCATCATGCATAGCGAATGCAGTTGGACTATGAAACGCAGCTCCAATACGCATCCAATCTGTCAGCCTGTATATCAAACCCAATTTTATATTAATACCGGTCCCGCGTGTGGCAACATTTTGTTCCAGCTTAAAGGATTTAAAGCCGGATAGTGTGTCATTTTGCACCGAAGATTCGGAATAAGCAGCGTTTTCGGAATAGTTAATATGCGGAAAACCAAGAGTTGCTCCAAGATAAAGTTTGTTATTATAATTCCCGCCATAACTAATAACGGTTTCCCCAATGCTGCCGGATGTTTCAATTGATTTGCCCTGAGAAACTGTTAATGGGACATTACTAAAATATTGATTTTGATTTCCCGGTAGTGTATCAATTACATACGTATCAAAAGCAAGGCCTTCAGCAAACTGATCCAGAACAGAGGGAGAGAAACCATTGGCATTTATTACATATATATCCGATAAGGAACTTCCTCCTGTATTGGGTCCCTGCATGTTAATACGGTTGTTAAAATTACTCATTTTATTATATCCAAAGCCAAAGTTCCATGATACCCATCCACTTTCATTTTCGTTTTTGTTGGTATTAAATGTTCCAACAATACCGGCACTCCCAAAGTTGAAATTATATTTGCTGTCACTACCCGATTTACCATTATAAGATGAATTAGTAGTTTGACTAAATATGGAAGGGGTAAAAGAAATTTCCCATTTTTTATAAATAGAAATTCCTGCAGGATTACTGCTTAGTGTTGAAAAGTCTGCACCAAGTGCACCAAATGCTCCTGCCATGCTACTATAACGTGCAGTACCACCAAATGTTAATTGAGAATAGCGTAAGGCATCAACTTCGTTTTGCGCATTGGATAGATTTGTGCTTAGTACTATTATTAAAACTATAATTTTCCGTTTCATTTGTAATTGAATTAAATTTTTAATATGATTAGATTCTTTGGTATTCATTTTATAACAAAAAACACATTACTTATTTTATAAGAATGAACTGATTTTTTTATTTTCTTCTCCCTCTATATGATTCACGAGTACTTCTGTTTAATCCGGAATTGGAATTTCTGTGTCCATTATAATGCTGATAAAAATAATTTGATGTGTGTGGATGTCTTGAATAATAACGGGGTTGATTATAATACCACCAACCGAAATGATAAGAGGGCAGACCGAAAAACATCATTCCTCCATCCAAGGGCCAGTAAAAACCAAGTTGAAACCACCATGGGTTGGGATACCAATAATTCCGGCCATACCAATAAGGATACCCTGCCCAATAAGGATAAGGAGTGAGTTCTATTGTAATATTTTCATCATACTCATCGCCATCATATACATCATCGGCTTCCAGATCTTTTGAATATTTTTTTGATATCTGTTTTAATTCCTTCTGCACAGTTGTATCATTAGATATTCCCTTTTTCCAATCTTCATATTCTATTCCGTTTGCTTTAGTGATTTCAGTATTCAGTGAATCCACTTTTCGTTTGATCATCTGTGGATTTCTTTTATAAAGATCTCCTAAGGTAACAGTGGTCTTCATATTCTCGGAGAGTATGGTAAGAAGTTCAGGATAATTAAGAAGAATGTCGAATGAATGTTTTACAAAATCCGGAAAGTCAATTATTACATTTTTATAGTGTGCTTCAAACTCTGAATGGATATTAGCTATGTCAACAAGCGTAGCATATTTTTTTTTCGCAAAATAGATTGCCGGACTTATTATTTTTTCAGGATAATGTTTAATGAGTGCACCCAACTCTTTCTCTGACTTGTCCTTATTTTGGATAAGAAGAGTGGTTAAGCCGGGATACCTTGTAATTTCCCAAAGTTGTTTTTGCTTGCTGTGGTTGAACTTCGAAATTGTTTTTAAAAATGCTGCACTTGATGTTTTTTGTATTTCACTTAATCTTACAAATCCTTGCGGATAGGTGGAAGCAATAAGAACAGCAGTCCTAACCGAATCGTTATAAATGAATAAGGATGGAACTGATGAGGAGTCGTTTGAAACGAGGTTATCAAAGATCTTTTCATCGTTCTGGCAAAACAGGTTAGTGGAAAGAATGATCGAAAAAGCAAGCAGTAAGTTTTTCATTTTAGGCAGATTTTAATTACCCAAAAATATATTTCATTGGAATAATTAAATAGTACTATTATCAAGATTTTACTTGACGTTAATCATTAATTAGAAAATCATAACACTGAAAAGGTGAGCTCTGTTTAATGCATTTCCATATCTTATCAGAGGTCATCAATAATTGATTGGTTTCTTTTCTGGTTTTTGTATGATCAAATTCATTTTTATATATGCAAACTATCATCGTAATCAGTAACCTGTGCCATTAAATTTGAAAAATGATATTACGTGTTCGTTTCATATTGCTTTTGTTCGTTTGTTGCAGTTGTTATCTACAGGGTAAAGCAGCTAATAAAATTCAATGTAATAGCATCACTTCCGATTCTGCAAAGGTTAAGATTGCCACCGCGTTCCTCTACGATGGAACAAGAATTTGGGGTGTTCTTCTGAATGAAGCACCTGATACATTAGTAATTACAGACTTTAATGCGGGACAAATCACCATTGGCAGAAGCAAGATCAAGAATCTGGAGATAAGCACATTTGAAGGAAACATCATCATTGAAACAGTGAACGGGGCTTCCTATTTTGGGGGAATTCTGCGATTAGCAGACGGGGTACTAACAATAAGATCAGCTTTGTTGGGCACATTTGAAATACGATCCAATACTATTTCAAAAATTACCGGGTCAAACGCGTATGTTAACAGAAAGGGGAGCTCCTGGTTTGCTAACCCCAATGCTACCCGCTATTTTTTTGCTCCAAGCGCCATTCCTTTGAAAAAGCAGGAAGGATATTACCAAAACGCTTACCTGCTTGCTAATTCAGTTAATGTGGGCCTTACAAACAATATCACCATTGGAGGCGGAGTAGTTATCCCATTGTTATTTTATGTTACGCCCAAAGTGTCATTTAAAGTAGCGAAGAATTTTTATCTGGGAGCTGGAATATTGTTCACGCAATCTTTTATAAGTGGTTTCGGTTTGAGTGCCGGAATAGGATATGGGCTTGCCACCTATGGCTATTACGAACATAACGTTACTATTGGCGCTGGTTATGGTTACGCAAAGTTCAATACTGAATACAAAAACACCCCGATGCCGATTGTTACCGTTAACGGAATGACACGAATTGCGAAAAAACTTTCACTTGTTACCGAGAACTGGCTGATACCAAGAGCCGGTTATAATAAAGAAATAATAACCAACGGCCCATATGGTGAACCATATTCAGAGATGGTGTATGAAAACAAAGATTTTTATTCGGGAGCACTATCGCTTGGTTTACGGTTCATGCCTGGTGTCAGAACAAGTGTGGATTTTTCAGTGGTTGGCATTCGCCCAAACCCCGGACAAAGTGATTTGATTTTGCCTTATCTCGATTTTGTTTACAAATTTAATTGAACCGAATATCCCGCAATCTGCCTCTCAATCGCGCTTTCCTAAAAGCTTAATTTTTCAGTTCCATTAAGTATAAAACATATACTGTAGTGCCATCTTTTATTTGTTCGTGACATCAATCACTCTTTTTTTTGTCCATTGTCTTTACAAAAAATAACCAATAGGTTTTTATTTGTATCTAAAATATTTATTTATATAAATCTTAAAAATCAAAACATTCATGAAATCAGATTCAGAAATCCAAAAAGATGTGATGGAAGAACTTCGTTGGGAACCATTACTTAATGCCAGTGAAATTGGGGTAGCAGTGAAAAACGGAATTGTAACACTTTCCGGAACAGTAAATACATACAGTAAAAAACTTGCTGCTGAAGAAGCTGCAAAAAGAGTTATGGGCGTAAAAGCAGTTGCCATAGATATTGAAGTTAAAATTGCTTTGCTTGGTAAAAAAACAGATGCTGATATTGCAGAAGCTGTGATAAGCGCCCTCAAATGGCATACATCTGTACCTGATGAAAAAATAAAAGTGAAAGTGGAAAATGGATGGGTAACACTTGATGGCCAATTGGAATGGGAGTATCAGCGTATCGCTGCAAAAAATGCCGTAAATAACCTGACGAGTGTTGCAGGAGTTACGAATAACATCAAAATTGTTTCAACAATCAAAACAACGGATGTAAAAAATAAAATTGCTGCAGCTTTTCAACGCAGTGCAACTGTAGATGCTGAAAGAATAAAAATTTTAGCCGAAGGAAGCAAAGTGATTTTAACCGGTAAAGTTCGTTCCTATGTTGAGAAAAGAGATGCTGAAAATGCAGCATGGCTTGCTCCAGGTGTGGATACAGTTGAAAATAAATTAGAGATCGATACAGAGGTTTTTGCATTGTAATATTTTATTTAAACATCCTCTTTCTTTATTAATATTATAAAGAAGAGGATGTTTTTTTAATCGGAATTTAGAAATGAAAAAAGTAATTTATTATTTGTTTTTCGTGATGATTTTGTATTATGCTTGCAATGGAGCCGGACAAACAAAAAAAAACAAGAAAAAAGAAACATCTGTTAGTACTCATAAAGAACAAAAAGGCAATCCGAAAGTTAATATAAAAGTCAATAAACGATACGACTCCAAAGGTAATCTGATAGCTTTCGATTCTACCTATTCATCCTATTATTCAAACAGAGTAGGAGAAAAAAAATTGATGGATAGTTTATTTCATGAATTCAAACCTATGATTAGTCAGGAATTTCCGCTGATGAAAGACAAACGTTTTAATGAATTGTTTTTTACCGACACACTGTTATATAATGATTTTTTTCATGATGATTTTTTTAGCAAACGATATGAATTGAATGAAAAATTTATGAAAAATATGATGTTTCAAATGGATTCGATAAAAAACGAATTTTTCAAAAACCAAAGCATGCATTTAAATAAAAAATAATTTTTTTTCATTTAAATATAACCGTCATTAGACAAAAAAAGAAACCTAGTTGCCTGAATTTTAATTTCTTTTCCTTTTATAATCACGGATATTTAACCATAGACTCAGAACCAAACTCGAAAAGAAGATTATAACAGCAACTGTATTAACTAAACTTTCTGAGAAATTAATACCGGTTAATTTCAGGATGAGAAAATGGTTATAGGAGTTTGACATATCATAATAGCCTAGCTGCCTTCTCACAGCCCAATGCCAGTCGGTGCAAAAACAATACCCCAAGCCATACCAGATCCCAAGAATAAACCAGGAAAATGCCGTGATCAGAAGGGAGGTTAGATTCCATTTTCTAAGCGTTGGAAAAATCCAGCCGAAAGAATTAAAAAAGATCAGGAATGTATGGAAGAAAAAGAAAAAATAGTTGAGAAATTCAAATAACATTTTAATTTCTTAATAAATATTAGTTAAAAAAAAACAGGTACTTGCGCACCTGCTTTTCGGATTCCTACAAGCTTTCATGCCTTTGCAGCACTTATACTATGTATTTGTTCTTTCATAATTTGCAGAGGAAACATAAGTAACCGGTTTTAAAACCGACCTTGGGTTTGACAGGTTTAATCCATTTTTTATGATGGTTATTTCTGCTTCAACCAAACATGCAGGTTGTCCTTACATGCTACAGTTATCTGTCTTTGAGCATTTCAATAAAATAACATCACCGCTGACATTACCATATTTACTAAACCTATACAATGTTCCAATCATTCATAAAACTACAGCCACTAGCTGTTTCTTTGGAAAGTGAAATGCAAGCATTACCATCAATCTAATTGCTTAAGGACTTTCACCTTCAAACAATATCAACTTTCGTTGCCTTTGAGTCCGCCAGTTTTGAAAACCTTTTAAAATTTCTATTATCTGAATAACTTATATTTAAGAACAATTTCTTTAATTATGACGACACAAAAATACAACGGTTCTTAAGGGAATGATATGGGTTTTGTCAATAGGAATGATGATTATGCGCAATCTTTTTTTGAAATATTTATCATCTGTTAAGAGTAGGGGGGTGGAATAAAATTTATAAATTAAAAACTACATCTGCATCAGAATTTATGAATGTTTCTAAAACTAAATCTCTTGTTTTGTCTAATATTTTTCCTGTTTCTCTCCACCCAAATTCTTTTACACTTCTATTCAAGGCATTATTACAAACTACCGAAAACAATGCTCCCGGCACACCTTGCCCGGTATAATCAGCAGCTGCAACATAGATCCATTCTTCAATACAAACAAGTCCTCGTTTATATATGAGCCATCTTTAGACTTTTACAATTATCCAAAATCAAATGGAATTTCATAAAATTTATTAGTTACAGACCCTTTCTTAATACGATAAACTTCTTTCATTATTGGCTCTCAATTTTTTAACTTTCAAGCAGCTTGTTTATGTCCAAGATTAAAAATTATTTTTCTTTGATTAGTTGCTCTAATTCAATATATACATAAATCCGAGTAGCAATGCTCCAACCACCGTTCTTGCACTTATAAAGAATTTTCGTTCTCTTTTTTCAATGCTTTCCTTGTGCAACTGTAATTCATTTACCCTCTTTTCAACTTCTAATAATTTTTGTTTCTTTTCCTCTAACTCATCTTTCTCAAAGTGTTCTACATCACTTTCTGTTTCAAATTCCCATTTTTTTGCAAACCAGCCCAATGTTAAAATAATAATTGCAATTACAATTACTGCAATTATTATCTCAGCGAGTGAGGATGATCTCTTTTTTTCTTCTCATTTCCATTTTCTTTATTACCCCGCCATCCCCTTCACAAACACATTCACATACTCCTTCATTTTAAAAATAATCCTATCCCCTATTTCTCTTGCCTTTAAAACACTTGGTCTATCACCCAAACAATTTAATACTTCATCACGTAATGGGTCTTGCCCGCTGAAAATGTAGGCTTCTATCAATGCTTTGAATTGTTCTTTATCCAAATGTTCTTCATCACACAATTTAGCTAAAGCCAATACCTTTTGTTCTTGCCAATATTTTTCAAATTCATCTTGTATGTTGTCTGCATTATCAATAAGCGGTAAATTTTCTAAAATGAATTTTTCAATCAGCTCTCGCTTGCTACGTAATTCAATATCACCACCCAATAAATCCATGATGGCCTTTTTCTGTTGTTGTGCTTCAGTCGTTTTTGCTTGCTTTAGTTTGGCGAGTAGCTTAATGATATAAGCGACATTAATTAAATCCCGATGAATAAGTTCTAATTCAAAGTCAATGTCTTCCAGAATGGATGTTTTTTGCTTGACTTCGTTATTCTTTACTTTCTGATATAAATCTAAATATTTGCTCTTGTAATTTTCGAAGCTTTGTTCTTCTATTCCTAAACCTTCCCAAGAAAAATCGGTGTAGGATTCTAATACATTTTTTGCACGCAACAATGCTCTGAAGGCTTGAATAAATGCCAATTCATCTTCTTCACTTTCTAAATCGTCAACGCTTTGGTAATTGGGAACAATTGTCAACAATGTTTTTAAAGCTTCCTTAAATCTTTTTGCAATAGATTCATAAGGTGGCAAAATAATATCTTCTATTGCATCTTTATTGGAAAATAATGTAATGGCATCATCGGTAGCCTTTTTTAAATTCCGGAAACACAAAATATTACCCTGTGATTTCTGCTCCCCTAAAATACGGTTGGTTCTTGAATAGGCTTGTATTACTCCGTGATGCTTCAGGTTTTTATCTATATACATGGTGTTCACCTTCTTCGCATCAAAGCCGGTAAGGAACATACTTACCACCAATAAAATATCCAAACGATCTTTTTCATCATTGAACGTTTCCTTTTCTCTTTCTTTTAATCGCTTACTGATGTCTTTGAAATAATTTTCAAATGCCTGGCCATCGGTAGTTGTAAAACTGGTGCCATACATTTTATTGTAATCAACAATGTAGGATTCTAATTTATCTCTTGTATGTTTTGATAAATAGGCAACCTTTGGATCTGCGGCCATCGGTAGTTGTTCTTCATCGCCCGGCAAATAATCTTGAGCATCTTCATCTTCTTCATTGGCTCCATAGGTGAAAATGGTAGCAATTCGCAAATCATGATCTCCGGCTTCTTTCTTCTTTTTTAAGATGTCGTAATATTTAATGGCATTATCAATGCTACTAACAGCAAATATGGCGGAGTAATCTTTATTAAAGGTTTTTTGACCGTGATACGCAATGATGTAATCAGAAATTTTTACCAACCGCTTTTCATCATTTAGCACTTCGGCTTTGTCAATAGCTTCTACTTCAATATCAATAAAGGTATTGCCCTTTTGTTTGTATTTACCAACGTATTCAATTCCAAAACGCAAAACGTTTTGATCCCGAATCGCATCGGTGATGACGTATTTGTGCAAACAGTTTCCAAACAAATCTTTGGTGGTACGTTTTCCTAATTCATTTTTATTGGCGTTCTCTGCAAAAATGGGTGTGCCGGTAAAACCGAATAATTGAGCCTTTTTAAAATACTCGGTAATTTTGCCATGTGTTGCTCCAAATTGCGAACGGTGGCACTCATCAAAAATAAAAACGATCTTTTTATCTTTTAAATTCCCCAGTTTATTTTCGTAATGATGTTTGGTAATTGCATTGTTCAATTTTTGGATGGTGGTAAGCACCAACTTTGTAGTATCGGTGAGTTGCGCAACCAGTGAGGCAGTGTTATCTGTTACATCCACGCTTCCTTTTTTGAAACTGTTGAACTCCTGCATGGTTTGGTAATCCAGATCTTTACGATCAACAACAAACACCACTTTGTGCACTTCAGGTAATTCCATAATTATCTGACTTGCCTTGAAAGATGTTAAGGTTTTACCTGAACCGGTAGTATGCCAGATGTAACCATTATCGTTACCTGTCTTCACCTGATTGATAATTGCTTCGGTAGCGAAGTATTGATAAGGACGCAACACCATCATGTTCTTGAAGGTTTCATTCATCACCACATAGTGGGAAATCATTTTACCCAAATGGTCAGTATTCAGGAAAGCATTGGCAAATTCAGTGAGACCGGTTACATTTTTATTTTTATCATCAGCCCAATAAAAAGTTTGTTTAACCGATTGCAATCTGTTATTGGCTAAATATTTTGTGTTAACACCATTGCTGATAACAAACAATTGCACATACTGAAACAAACCATGATTGCTCCAAAACGAATGACGCTGATAACGGTTGATTTGATTGAAGGCTTCTTTGATTTCTATACCACTACGCTTGAGTTCTATTTGCACCAATGGCAAACCATTTACCAAAAGTGTAACATCATAACGATTTAAAAAGGAACCTTGTTGCTGAACCTGATTAGTGACTTGATACTTGTTTTTGGTCCAATCTTCATTATTAAAAAAACGAACATAAAACGAAGTGCCATCTTCTTTATTTAAAACAAAACGATCTCTTAGTGTTTTTGCTTTTTCAAATACATTGCCTTTTGCTAAATGATTTAAAATGGCATCAAATTCTTTGGTAGTAAATGCTGTGTTATTAAATGCTTCTAACTGTTTTTTAAGATTGGAAACAAAATCCTTACCGTCATAAATCTTAATGGACTCATAGCCCAAGCCAATTAATTGCTTTATTAAATTATTTTCTAATATGGCTTCTGATTGCTTATTCATTACTCATGAGTAATGTCAAATGACGCATCGTTTGAAATCATTTCCGTCACGTTTAATGTTGGAATTATAAATTTAGAAAAAATTGTTCCTTCAGTTTTTGCAAATAAAACACCTCTCGATGTTCCTGTTGTTATCATAGCAATATGGGCAAGAAAACCTTTCGGAACTATTAATTTAGTTCCTTTTTCCTTAATGAAACTTTTCCAAGCATTTTCTTCAATAATAAAATGACAACTCACTACGATTTTTAAAAATACTTTTTTGCCTTGACTGAATTCAAAACCTAAAAAAACAGCGATTTGTCTGCTCTTTTGATCTAACTTAAATTGTAGCTCTGTGGCCAAGCCTACTTCCTTTTTTGGACTATAATGCTCTTCAAAAACAGCATATTGTTCTGTTTTTATTCCTTGAAGAGAAAAACCTACTTGTACATTTTCTTTTTTCATTATCCTGCCATTTGATAAGATTCCTTCTTATAGAACTGACGCTCCACTTTTTTAGAAATAGTTTCCGACTTGTAGCCGCCCATGACAAGGTTTGTTGCTGTTGCAAAACGTTCCACTTTTTTATCAATTATCAACACCCATTGTCCACTTTCATTCCCTTTGTTCTCGTAGTAGCTTGCCAAAACTGGAATATCCAAAATATTTTGCAATTTTAACTGAGTTTCAATTGTTAAGTTTTCTTTACCACTTACAATTTTTGTTACCTGTTGAGGGGCAACATCCATTTCTTTAGCCAGATCCTTTTGAGACCAACCAAGATCATCCAGTTTTTTAAGCACTTTTATTGCAATTTGCTGCGATTCACGAAGCATTGCTCTGTTTTTAATTCGAACCTTATTTTTTTCTAAAGAGTTTGGGGTTTCTTTAGCAACTAAGGCTAAAAACTTTTCTTTATTTGTCATGTTTATTCACTTAAAAGTTCGTAGAAGGAATCAATGTCTGTGACTCCATTTGTTTTAAGATATTTTCGCGCATCATTTAATTTAACTAGCTCTTTGGCTGTATCGGGATGTTCATCCATTCTCTGACTCATTTTAATGGCTCCTCCGGTAATTACAAAACAATCGTCATCGATTTTTATTGCATATAAGCGTAATTGATTTTTTTTAATTTTGCCTTTTTGAAAGGATAGGATTTGTTTTTTTCTTTCAGATTCTTGCAAAGGTTCAAAGTAAAAGCCATAAGGAGACTTGTTTTGGTTAAGATTATCCAAATAATCTTGAATTTCTTCTGCATTTTGTAATATGTCCTCAATAAAGCCATATACGTTTTTTATACTGTTCTTTTTAGCATATCCTTGCAGAAAACCTGCATCTGTCCATAACTCCATCAACCTGTCGAACTCATTATCCCGTTCATTTTCGTAATGAAAACTGAACAATTTCTCTTCAAATATAGGAACTATTTCCATAAAATCAACCTATAAGTTTACTTTTTTAGCTTTTATTGATTAAGATCACACAAACATTTGCTGCAACAAGCCTTTTTTAAAGGTTTGGGTTTGGGCTATTTGTTTATTTACACTTTCAATTTTATTATCGATGTTGGATAAATAATTTGCAATCTTTTTTTGTTCTTCAACTTGTGGCAATTTATATTTTAATCGCTTTATAATATTAGCAGACAAGTTTCCTTGTCCTCCTTGCAAATATTTTGCTACAATTTTATCTTTATTGAGTAATAATACATAATACAAATACTCAATGTTCTCTTCGCTTCTAATGCATAAAATGGCTTGATTTATTGCTCCATTTATTTTCGAAATAGCAACCTCGCCACTGTTGGCTCCATAAAGTGCATATAACAAATCACCCTTCTCGACAATTTTTGTGGATGAGCTATTCAATGCTTTTTCGGTGATAAAACTATCCACCTCCGAGTCGTAGATGTTTCCAGATCCTATAAACGGGATAGTTCCTGAATAGAATTCCTTATTTGTGCTAGCCGGTGTTCCGCCAGAAAAGAAAGAACAAAAATCCCCCAACCTTTTCTCCTCCAACTTAGGAAAGGCCTTTCCATTCTCGTCTTTAAACCTCAATTTACCCGAGAAGAGTTGTTGCATTACACCTTTTTTGTATCGCTTAAGCAATTCTTTTTTGCGGGTAAGCTGCTGCATCTTTTCATCTATCAATGATAAGAAGGATGCGATTTTTTGTTGTTCGGGGAGGGTGGGGATGGCGATTTCTAATTCACGTTGTTGAGTAATTCCAATATATGGACGTGTTCCGCTATCTGCTAATGTTTGTAATCTTTTCTGAAATCGAAAGGAATCAAATACAGACTTAAGAAATAAGTTGAATAATTTTTTTTTATCAAGCACACGATAGTATGTAACTTGAGGAGTCAACATAATGTATTCGGTTTCCAATTTTGGAACTATTGCTGTAAATCCAACACTGCCCTTGTGAGTCAACAAAAGATCTCTCAATTGAAAATCCCTTTTGCAATTTGTCTGCCTGCTCCTTTTTTATGCAAGTTGCCCCGGACAAAATCAAATGACCATTTCTTATATTATTGGCCATGATGAAGGGAATACCAGATGTTACAAAATCGGATGATACAGGATGGATATTGCCATGATTACCATCAAGTGGTTTATCTAATATTTTGTTGTTAACTAAATCATCAATCTTAAAATTGATCCAATTTTCATTATATCCCTTAAACCTCAATTTAGGAGCAAGTGCTTTTTTCTTTTCGATATGTGTTATTGTAGTACTCATTTGCACGAAGGATTGAGGCATTTGTTTGAGCTCATTTTGCTTTTCGCAAAATAGCGAGTGCCGAAAGCCTGACCCGGGCTTTTTCTGCCCGGGGCGTGCCCCAATTTTATTTTAAATTCTGCTTTCATTAAAATGGTGTATCTATTCCCAATTCCTTGCAATAGGCTGCAATGGTGGCATCGGTGGTTTGTATTTCCTTCTCTATATTTTTCAATTGCATAGAAACTGTTTTTAAGTTCACGGCTTCTTCTTCTTCAAACGTATCTACATAACGTGGTATGTTTAGGTTGTAATCGTTTTCGGCAATTTCACTTAACAAAGCAACGTGAGAATATTTGTCTTCGTTGGTACGTGTTTTATAGGCTGTAATAATTTTTGTAATGTCATCAGGTCGCAATACATTTTGTGTTTTCACTTTTTCAAAATGCTGGCTTGCATCAATAAATAAAACGTTACCGCTGTGTTCGCGTTTTTTCTTCAATACCAAAATGCAAGTAGGAATACTTGTTCCGTAAAAAATATTGGCAGGCAAACCTATTACGGCATCCAACTGGTTTTTATCTTTTATTAAATACTCGCGTATATGTCCTTCGGCACCACCTCTAAACAAAACGCCATGTGGTAATACACAAGCCATGGTTCCGTTATCGGCCAACTGATGTATCATGTGTTGCACAAAAGCAAAGTCGGCAGTTCCTTTGGGTGCTAATCGTCCGTAAGGCGCATAGCGGTCGTCACTCATAAACAAAGGGCTGGCGCTCCACTCGGCACTAAAAGGAGGATTGGCTACAATGGCTTCGAAGCGTTGGTCGATGTGTTGTGGTCGCTCAAGGGTATCTTCATTTTTAATGTCAAACTTTTTGTAATGCACATCGTGCATAATCATGTTCATGCGGCACAAGTTGTAAGTAGTAGGATTACTTTCTTGTCCGTAAAAAGCAGATACTTCTTTTACTTCTTTGGCCACACGCAGCAATAATGAACCGGAGCCACAGGTTGGATCATAAACAGATTTCAATTTTGTTTTACCCACCGTAACCAAACGTGCTAATACAGAACTTACTTGTTGTGGTGTATAAAACTCACCTGCTTTTTTTCCTGCACCGCTGGCAAACTTACCAATGAGGTATTCGTAAGCATCGCCTAATACATCGCTTTCGGTATTCTTTAAATCGAAATCAATTTCATTTAAATGTGAAAGTACTTTTACAATGAGTTCGTTTTTATCGGTTTCAGTTTTACCGAGTTTGCTGCTTGTTAAATCCAAATCTTCAAACAGGTTTCCAAAATCTTCTTCGCTTTCGGAGCCCATGGTGCTTTGCTCAATGGCGGTAAGCACTTTGGAAAGATCATCTAAAATAAATTTGCTTTTACCTTCTGCATTGCCTCTGCGTGCTAACTCACCAAATAATTCGGATGGTTTTAAAAAGTAACCGAGTTTATCCAATGCTTCTTCTTTAACGGCTGCCAGTAATTCTTTTTTATCCTTATGCTTTTCTACTTCTTCGTAGGTTATTTTATCGGGCTTTAAGATGGTGTTGGCATAGGTGTTCATCTTTTCGCTCAGGTATTTGTAAAAGATGAATCCTAATATATAATCTCTGAAATCATCGGCATCCATTTTACCACGAAGGGTATCGGCAATTTTCCAGAGTTGTTGTTCGAGTTGTTGTTTTTTGTCGGTGGACATAAAGGGGTTTTATATATTTTACTATTGTTTCAAATATAGGAAATTAGAACTGATTAAAAAAAATGAATAAATGCATTAACTTAATTCTTTATTATAACAACAAATTTTAAATTCGGAAACAATGCAAAAAAACGCAACACTCATTCATGAAATAACCTATGATCAGCTTCTTTCTCTGTTCGAAGGATTACAAAATCAATTAAATGATCTGAAAGAAAACTTTGAGCCCAAGAAGCCAACAGAATATTTAACTCGTAATGAAGTGGCTGAAATGCTAAAATGCGATCTTTCTACACTCTGGAATTGGAATAAAAAAGGCAAACTGATACCTTATGGGATCGGAAATCGTGTATATTATAAGCGTGATGAGGTAGAAGCAGCTATTATACGATTACGTTAACTAAGTCTCAAAAAATAGAGTGGACTTGTATTTCAGCATAAAAGTCAGCTTTAATGTAATTGCACTTTTGAGGTCAGTTTTTGTGCAAATCATATGCAAATAAAAAACGGCCCTAAACTCGAAAAGTCTAAAACCGTTAATCAATCTAGTGATCCCGAAGAGATTCGAACTCTTGACCTACTGCTTAGAAGGCAGTTGCTCTATCCAGCTGAGCTACGGAATCAAACAAAAAAAGCTAATTAATGAATTTGAAAATTTGAAAAAAAATTCAAATTGCCGAATTAAAAATTAGCTATTTAATTATGTCGGGGCGGCCAGATTCGAACTGACGACCTCCTGGTCCCAAACCAGGCGCGATACCGGACTACGCTACGCCCCGAACTGTTTGTCAAAAGAACTTTTAAAACGGATGCAAATGTACTATTATTTTTTAGTCAGCAAACAAATAACTAAAATACTTTAAAAATTATTACCGTTTTATATCTTGCGGAGAAAGAGGGATTCGAACCCTCGGTACAGTTTCCCGTACGCATGTTTAGCAAACATGTCCTTTCGGCCACTCAGGCATCTCTCCAATCTTGTTTTTTAAGATTGCAAATGTAAAAAAAGATTTTCTAATGCGAAACAAAAATCATAAATAGCTTCATTTTTATTTTTCTATTAATGAATAACCCCGAAACAGAGCCGCGAGGAATTCTTTTGATTAAAATAGTAAAACCTGAATTTTTGTTAACATTCCTTAATTTAAACATTAATAAATGGAATTGAATGTTATATTTGTTTCATATAATTCATTCGAAAAAAACCTGTTTTTTATGTATCCCACTTTTCGATTTATTTCCAATACTGTGCTGCTATTTAGCCTTATTGCATTGATTGGAAGTTGCAATAATTCTAACACCACTAACGAAAATACCACGTATCAAAAAATAAGTGCTGATCAAACAAAATTTATTCAGATCGATGATGCTGAAGAATTTTTGCCTTCCTGGTCGAAAGATAATATTCTGATCGTTAATGTAGTATCAGAACCGGGAGACTTGCATCCCACTAATAGCCACACAGGATTATGCTCCGAGATATTCGGTTATACCCAAGTGTATTTGCTTGGCACCGATTTTCATACCTTAACATTACGTCCAATAGCTGTAAAGTCCTTGCCAACAATTTCAGAAAATGGGCTGGAATATACGTATGAATTACGCGATGACATTACATTTGATGATGGGAAAAAACTTTCAATGGAAGATGTGATCTTTACCTTCAAAGCAAATAAATGTCCGCTCACAAATAACCCACAAGCAAAGCCATACCTGGATAATTTATTAGATATTAAAGTAGATGAAAAAAATCCATTGGTTTTTAAATTGATCATGAAAGAAAAGTACATTCAAAATATGTCTTTTTTAAATGATTATCCAATTATGGAACGTTCTTTTTTTGATAAAAAAAATATTCTATCGAACTTCACTTTTTCACAATTCAGTGATAAAAAATTTAAGACGGAAAGCAAAGAATTGAATGATTGGGCGAATGAATTCAATAGCGCTAAATATGGCAGGGATGTAAATTATTTAGTTGGTGCAGGTCCTTATAAGATCGAGAAGTGGGATGTCGGACAAAGCATAACGATTATTCGAAAAAAGAATCATTGGAGCAAAGGATCCTCAAATAGGTATGAATCGTCTTATCCTGAGAAAATAATTTTTAAAATAAACAGAGACCCGAATTCTCAATTATTAGAATTAAAATCTCAGGCAATTGATGTTTCTACTTCCTTATCTACTGCTGTGGCAATGGAATTACAAGCGGATCCTAATTTTAATGCAAATTATAATTTACGATATACAGATACTTATAATTACGGATACATTGCTATAAATACAAAGCCGGATGGTATAAAACACAAAAAATTGTTTACCGATAAAAAAGTTAGGCGGGCAATGGCAATGTTAGCACCACTAGATGATATAAATAAAATAATTAATAAAGGAAAAAATAAACGCGTTGTAGGTCCTGTTTCTCCATTAAAACCTGAATGTAATACCGATCTGAACCTGATCCCATTTGATTTGGAAGGAGCAAAAAAATTGCTGGATGAAGCCGGATGGAAAGATACTGATGGAGATAACATCCGGGATAAAATAGTAGATGGAGCAAAAATTAAAATGGAGTTTACCATTAATTATCTGAATACGCAGGTGGAATGGAAAGATATGACTCAGATGATTTCAGAGCAAATGTATAAAGCCGGTGTAAAAGCTAATCTCAATCCATTAGATGCTTCTATACTGATGGAAGGAGCCCGGAATCATGATTTCGATATGATGATCAGCGGCTGGGGAGGTTCTTTTGCTCCAGAAGATTATAGTCAATTATGGCACACATCATCTTGGGCTTCCGGAGGTTCCAATTTTACGGGATTTGGTAATGCTAAATCAGACGCACTGATTGATTCCATAAAATATACACTCGATGATTCCAAAAGAATAGTCCTGGTAAAACGATTTCAAGAAATGGTATATGATGAACAACCTTATATATTTTTATTCGCAGGCTTACGCAGAAGCATTATTCACAAACGGTTTGGAAATCAGGAAATGTATTTTGAAAGGCCCGGTGTCTGGTTAAGTAATTTGAAACTTCTGTCGGATTCTGCTGCATCAAAATAAATTCTTCAGCAATTGATAACCTTGTTCAGGTAAGAAAATAAAATTTGTACTCATGAATTTATTTTTAATTTTTTAACATGCTTAAATATATTTTTAAACGTGTTTTAATTTTTATTCCAACTCTTATCGTAATCACATTAGTTGGTTTCATAATAAGTGTAAACGCTCCCGGAAACCCTGTTGAACGTATGATAAGCACTACGGAAAGCACTGGAGAGATAGGTTCGCAAACATCAAATCAAAAAGAGCAAAAAAAATTCTGGACAGAAAAACTGGGCCTGGACCTGCCCATTTTTTATTTTTCATTGACCTCATTTTCCCGCCCTGATTCCTTATATAAAATTATCGACCGAAATGAAAAAGAAGCACTTGATCGCTTAATTTCAAAGTTTGGTAACTGGCCCCAAATTCAAAAATACAGTACAGATCTTAATCATTATTATTTTTCAATGATTCAATTTTCAGTGGATTCAAATGCAGTTACTTTGTACGATAAAGATGATGTTACAGAAACCTTAAATCAGTTGAAGTTTGAAATTCTGTCATTAAGATCAAGCTACGAATTAAGCGCGATAGAAGCGAAGTTCAGCAATATAAATCTTCTGCTTTCAAAATATCCTTTCTTGAAAAAATTCAAGAACCCATTCAATGCAATTGAAAGTGATTTTTCAGAAATAAAAAAAAAGGCAACACCCTGGAAAAATTATGTTCCGAAAATAGCATTTTATGGATCTGAAAATCAATATCATCATTGGCTTTTCGGAGACGGAGGAAAGTTCTCAAATGGTTTGATTCGTGGAGATTTCGGGACATCCTACCGGAGAAAAGAAGCTATCAGTAACATCATATCTGAAAAAATCGGATGGTCTCTATTTTTTGCTTTGTTATCAGTTTTCCTTGCCTATATTGTCAGTATCCCTGTTGGAATAAAAGCTGCAGCAAACAGAGGTTCCGGCTTCGATAAATCATCTTCTGTCATTTTATTTTTAGTGTATTCAATTCCTTCTTTTTGGCTGGCGACTTTATTATTAATGACTTTTGCAAATACAGATGTATTGCATTGGTTTCCTGAGTCAGGCGTAAAACCTGCAATCGGTTATCCCGATGGGGCCGGTTTTTTTGAAAAAATAAAAATATCCTTACCCTATATTATTCTTCCCGCAATTTGTTATACCTATAGTTCATTTGCATTTTTATCACGAACAATGAGGGTTTCAATGATTGAAATTGTTAATCAGGATTATATTCGTACTGCCCGTGCAAAAGGTTTGTCAGAAAAACAAGTGATCTGGAAACATGCACTTCGCAATTCTTTACTGCCTGTTATTACTGTATTTGCAACAGTTTTTCCTGCCGCAATAGGTGGTTCGGTAATTTTGGAAACTATTTTTACGATTCCGGGAATGGGATTGGAAACTGTAGAAGCCATACAAAATAATGACTACCCGATGATCATTGCTGTGCTCACAATTTCAGGCTTATTAACACTTATAGGATATTTAGTTTCTGATATTTTATATGCCATTGTTGATCCAAGGATAAGATATTCATAAGATGGCAAAAGAGGAAATAAATATCGAAATGTTTGCCACTAATGGATCTAAACCACATGCGGATACTAGTTTTAAGAAATATGCATGGAAACAATTCAAACAAAATAAGATCGCTTATTTTTCATTGAAGGTACTGTTCGCATTAATTTTCATTGCGCTTGTTGCCCCTTTTATTGCTACTGATCAACCTTGGTATTGCAAGTATAAAGGAGTAAAAATGTTTCCCGCATTTTCTTTGTATAACCAATGCCGGATAACTGATAAATCAACAGGAGTAACCGAAACAATTCAATATGATATTGCTGACTGGAAACATCTGGAAGCGGAGACAATTATTTTTGCACCTATCTCTTATGCTTCCAATAAAACTGATTATGATAATGCCGGATATGTTTCACCATTTGCAAAACAAGTGTTTAAAAATAAAGAAGGAAATGAAATAGTGATTCCTTTAAAATTTCGTCATTGGCTTGGAACAAGCAAAAGGGGCGAGGATGTGTTTTCAGGTTTAATAAACGGTACCCGTATTTCGCTTAGTATCGGAATATTATCAATGAGTATAGCATCTATACTTGGAATATTTTTGGGCGCAATAGCCGGATATTTCGGAGATACTAAATTAAAAACTTCAAGAGGATCATTTTGGACCTTTGTATTCGGACTCATCATCGCCTATTATTACGGATTTTCTGTTCGTTCGTATGTTATTTCTGATGCCTTTGCGATTTCAGGTTTAGAAATTTTATTTCAATTGTGTATGAGTATTTCTATTTTTTCAATTGTTACCTATTTTTTTTATTGGATTGGAAAATTCATTGGTAAAATCCCTTTCTTAGATCAACAGGTCTTTGTTCCTGTTGATTCAATTGTTTCAAGGCTTATCGAAATAATAATTTCAATGCCATTGTTGATATTAATTATTTCTATTTCTGCTATAGCAAAGGAAAAGTCAATGGTTAATTTAATGATCATTATTGGACTCACTGCCTGGACAGGTATTGCACGCCTTACCCGTGCAGAATTTTTGCGTATTTCCACTATGGAATATATTCAGGCAGCCAAATCATTAGGTATTAGTGAGTTTCGAATTATTTTTAAACATGCATTACCAAATGCACTTGCTCCTGCTTTGGTTGCTATTGCATTTGGAGTTGCATCTGCCATTTTAATAGAATCTTCCCTTTCGTTTTTAGGAATTGGTGTTCCGCCATCAACAGTTACCTGGGGTTCCTTATTGAATTTAGGGCGCGAACAATTTACTGCCTGGTGGTTATTGGTTTTTCCCGGCTTGGCAATTTTTATTACGGTAACCGTTTATAACCTTTTAGGTGAAGGCTTACGTGATGCTTTTGATCCTAAATTGAAAAAATAAGTTTTTCAATATGTAGGAGAAAAAACTTGAATTGTTCCGAATTCGATTCTGATTTTTATATAATACTCCTGTTTTTTTTATCATTACCCCTTGTTATTTTAGCTTATGCTATTGCTTTGCATTGGAAATATAAAATGTTGCATTATGACATTTCTTTAGCGTAATACCATTAGCTTATATAGGGTTCACTCAAAAGTCCCGTAAAGTGAGCGCAAATCAATGGTGCATAATTTTCAGAAAAATGCTATTTTGAAAAGGCGCGTGAGGAATGAGCAAACGCGGTGTAGAGTCGGAGTGAACTCTATTTTTTATGAAGGCCTTGGTGCGAGCTTTAGCCGCGCACATAGGCATTCAGAAAAATGGAGAGAGGCGGGGAGGAATCGTTTGATCTAGTTCTTCTCTGAAGAATTGTTTCTTTTTTATCATGAAAAAAGAAAAAAGGTGCAAAGAAATTTCATGTTTTTAATAGAAATGTTTGCATCAAATAAAATAAAAAAGGCTTAAATGATCCGACAACATTGCTTTTTTTAGTGTTAGTTGAACCCTATATAAAATATTCCAATTATTTCCCTCTCTTTCGGAGAGGGTTAAGGGTGAGGTCTGAAAAAAACTATTTTATATAAGGTAATAATGTAATTCCAAAAAGCACACCAAACCAAAACATGATTTTTTATACATTTTTAATAAGAATGCGTTTTTTTATTAACAATGTTTTGTTATTTACTAAAATAGATTAATATTGTATGACTAAACAGAACATTCTCTAAGAAAATTATTACTAAAAACTAAATACACTTTAACCAAGCGACTTAATAAATTGTTTGTGTTTGTACAAATAATATGCAATTAAATTAAAAAAAATATGAAAAAAAACTTACTACTCATCCTGCTTTCAATTATTATTATTTCAAATTCAAATGCAGCAGTAACCTTTATCCTGCCAAATCTTACCGGACAAAACGGAACTCAGATCACTGTTCCGGTAAAAGTGAAAAACTTTCAAAATATTATTTCTATTCAAGGGACAATTCAATTCGATCCGGCTATTGTCACCTATGCTTCTGTGCAGCAATTCGGACTTTCTGGTATGAATAGCAGTAGTTTCGGAACAACAGGAGTTTCTGGTGGTAAATTAACTTTTTCATGGTATGACGCCAGTTTGGTCGGAGTTTCAGTAGCCGACTCAACTACAATTTTTTCAATTACATTTAATATAATAGGAAGCAATACTCAGGTTTCTGCGCTGTCATTCGTAAACACGCCAACTTTGATTGAAGTTGTTGATAATAATTATGCTACACTGCCCACAACATTAGTAGATGGGAGTATCACAGTACAAAACGTTTCCACAGAAATAAATAATTCACCGTTCCTTGCATCCAGATTGGAAATTTTTCCAAATCCAAATAATGGAGTTTTCAACATCAACTATACTTCTGATTCAGGAAACAATTTTACAGTGAATATTATAAACATGATTGGGGAAGTTGTTTTCACAAGAGAGTATTCAAAAGCAAATTTTGCTTCCTTATTTGCCATCGATATTTCTAATATAATCAATGGAGTTTATCAGGTCGAAATTAAAAATGAAAACAATATTTTGAAATCCCGAGTTATTATCAATGAATAAATTTTAAATCGCAACAATTTAAAACTAGTTAACATGAAAGCATCTTTTAAAAACCTTCTCCTTACAGCAATAATGGTTTGCTCCGTTATTTATGCTAATTCTCAAGCCATTACGGTTACCCAGCCGAATGGTACTGAACAACTTTATGGTTGTCAGACTTACACTATTAAGTGGAATTCCAGTGGTGTTTCAAATTATTACAACATTGATTATTCCCTGAATGGAGGAACCAACTGGACCTCTGTTGCCAGTAACCTGAACATTACGAATGGACAATACAACTGGACCGTTCCTATGGTGAGTTCAAGTACGGTACTGATACGTGTATTGGATTATACCAATACATCTAAAAGAGACAGCAGTAATGCTGTTTTTTCGGTTCAACTCCCTATTAACATTACAAGTCCTAATGGATCGGAGGTTTGGCAAGGATTGTCAACACACAATATGACATGGAGTCCTGCAGGGACATCGGGGATTTTTAATATTTATTATTCTACTGATAATGGCAGTACATTTACAAGTGTTGCGACTAACATTGCTGCCAATAATTATAACTGGGTAGTTCCAAATACGCCATCCACAACATGTCTGGTTAAAGTGCAGGATGCTACAACTTCCTGTCAGATGGACTTATCGAACGCAGTTTTTGAAATTTCACCGGCCACTCCAATACTCGTAACACCAAATGGAGGTGAAATATGGACGATCAATTCAAATAGAACTATTACCTGGACGGCATCTACTTTTTTCACAACTCTCAAACTCGAATACTCAACAGATAATGGTGCAACATACAATCTTATAACAGCTGCTGCCCCTAACACAGGAACTTATACCTGGAATATCCCGAACACTCCTACAACCCAGGCTAAGGTCAAAGCAAGTAATTCCTCCGGATCAACAGTGTTCGATGTTAGTAATGCTGCATTCACTATCCAATTGCCATGGAATTTTATTACAGTGCCTAACGGAGGCGAAGTTTGGCGATCAGCAAACTCTCATTCTATAACCTGGGACGCAACAGCATTCACATCTGCGGTTAAAATAGAATATTCTATAAATAATGGAAGTACCTGGGGAACAATAGTAGCATCAGCTTCCAATACAGGTTCTTATGCATGGACTATACCTCAAATGGTTACTACTACTCAGGCACTTGTTAGAATTACTAATAATACAGTTACAGCAATTGTAGATACTTCAAATGCTGTGTTTACAATCAAAGCACCAATAACAATAGATGCCCCATTGTCAGGTCCGTTAACAACCTGTTCCTCCGTAAATATCAACTGGAGCAGAACAACAGCATATGGTAACTATGGTAACTACGACTATTCACCGTATCAGAACTATTACGATTTATATTATAACATAAATGGAGGCGCTTATACGAGTATCACAACCGTTTCCAATTATAGTTCAAGCACTTCTTACAGTTACGCATGGACAGTACCGGATGTAGCAACGGGAGCCATCAAGATAAAGATAGTAGGGCGTTATGGTTCTTATCAGGGAGGTGGGAATTACTGGATCGATTCATCCACAGTAGCATTGGGAACAGTAAACCCAAGCGGAACAATTACTGTAACCAACCCGAACGGAGGAGCAACATTAAATGCTTTGAACAATTATAATGTAACCTGGACAGCAAGCGGAACCAGCGGTTATTTTGATGTACAGTACAGTACTACAGGAGCAACAGGAACATATACATCAGTGGCAACGAATATCAGCGGAAGTACTTATGCATGGAATGTGAACAATAATCCAAGCACAAATGTATATATTAAAGTAAGGGATAATCAGAATACCTGTCGCAAGGATATCAGTAATGCCTCGAATACAATCAATGCTGCAACACCGATCCTTCTTACACCGAATGGAGCAGAGGTAT
>MEPB01000019.1 GCA_001769385.1 Bacteroidetes bacterium RIFCSPLOWO2_12_FULL_35_15
ATTTGAACTCTTCCTCTATAATGCACTACTAACAAACAAAGTTAAACCAATTGCTACCTGTTAATATGACATTGCCCTCTGGAGAGGGGCAGGGGTGTGTAACAACAAAAGTATGATTGAACAACTTTACTCTCATTTTCTAAAACATCCTGTCGTTTGCACCGATACCCGCGAAATAAAACCGGGTGCACTTTTTTTTGCTTTAAAAGGCGATAATTTTAATGGGAATAAGTTTGCTGAACAAGCCTTAAATGCTGGTTGTTCAATTGCGATAATTGATGAAACAGAATACAAAAAAGATGATCGGTATTTTTTAGTGGAAGATGTTTTAACAGCGTTGCAGCAATTAGCAAATTATCATCGGAAACAATTAACCATTCCGGTAATTGGCATAACCGGTTCGAATGGAAAAACAACCACAAAAGAATTGATAAATGCAGTATTGAGTGAGAAATACAAAGTGCTTGCAACAAAAGGGAATCTGAATAATCATATTGGTGTTCCGCTTACATTACTTGGTATCACTAATGAACATGAAGTAGCTATAGTTGAAATGGGTGCCAATCATCAGGGAGAAATCGAACAGCTTTGTAAAATGGCTGATCCTGATTTTGGCATTGTTACCAATATTGGAAAGGCACATTTAGAAGGTTTTGGAGGCTTTGAAGGAGTAATAAAAGGGAAAAGTGAATTGTATAAATACATTCAGGAAAAAAGAGGAAAAGTTTTTGTACATGGCGATGATCCAATGTTGATAGAACTAACGGTGAATAATGATAAAATAACGTATGGCACAAAAAAATTATTTGATATTGTGGGAGCATTACACCAAAACAAAGAAAATGAATTTATTTCCTTTCAATGGGCAACGCGTTATACAGCAAGTAACTTAAAAAATGCAGAAATAGTTGCTACTCATTTGGTAGGAGAATATAATTATTACAATTTATTATGTGCAGTATGCGTTGGCACTTATTTTAAAGTGGAGGATCGACTTATTAACAAAGCATTGCGTGAATATGTTCCCTCCAATAATCGTTCGCAATTACACAAAACCGAACGCAATACATTGATATTGGATTATTACAACGCCAATCCTTCCAGCATGACCCAGGCAATTGAAAATTTTGCTGAATTATCACAACCAAACAAAATGGTGATCTTGGGTGATATGCTTGAATTAGGCTCTGAAAGCGAAAAAGAACATGATGCTATTGTAAATTTGCTGCAGCAAAAAAATATTACAAACGCAATTTTGGTCGGACCGCATTTTATGAATGCCGGAAAATCAGCCAATGCAAAAACATTTAATAATTCGGAAGAAGCAGTTCACTATTTAAAACAACATCCGGTTACAGATACCACTATTCTAATAAAAGGTTCAAGAGGAATAAAGTTGGAGAAGGTGGTAGAGGTGTTGTAAGATTAAATTCGAATCAAGGCTTGCTAGACTATTCGTTGGTGTGTTGATTCATTCTGAACTTGATTCAGAATCTGTGCTTAGGGATTGAAACGATTGCTTGTCGATAATTGCCTTTTGTTTTGTCCCCCTTGTGTGTATGATTGTATGAAAGAGAAAGGGGGCATGTGTATGTATGGGCGCTGTTGGGTGATGATAACCCGCTGTCACGAGTGTTACAGTATGATATAGGCGCGAAGTTTGCAAATGCCCCAATTATCTTTTGGCATCTCGCCATAGATTAATTCCATAAAAAAACACCGATCAAAATAATCGATGTTTATAATATTACAATTAATATACTTACGGTTTTTCTTGTTTTTTTATAAGTGCAACAATGCAAGCTTTTAGTTCGGGTATTTTTATTGCACAAACATCAAATACCACTTCGTGCTCAAGTTGCTCATAATGGTGTGATATATAATCTCTGAAACGAATAACATTCTCAATTTCAGGATAAGCTAAATCAGCGATTACAAATGAATGTTTTTGAGAAATTCGCTTGAGATTTTCGCCCAAAGCTTGTAAACGCATTATCGTAGCATCATACTGTACGCCTTCATTCAAATTAAAAAACTGTTCAGTATTTTGTGCTCCTTTAAAATATCTTTCAATAGCCTCAATATGCTCCAAACAACTATATAATCGTGCTATAATAATTTCGTTATACATAAATTATATCTTTATTGATCAGGCGCAAAAATCGTTCAGATAAACCATTATGTTTTGTCACCAAATCAATTTTTTTATGAAACTTGGCTTCCAGATAATCTAATAATAAAAAATAATTACCTAATGTTTTTATTTTTGTATTCACTAAAATATCAACATCGCTATCCACATTTTCTTCACCACGGGCATAGGAACCAAACAAGGCAATTTCCTCTACTCCAAAATGTTCTTGTAGATAAGGCTTTTCGGCTTTGATAGTTTCAATAATGGACTCCTTATTCATAAATACAAAAATACAACATTTTTAATAAGAGCTATAAGTATAAAAAAATTCATAAAAAAACACATCTCGTTGGTCGGAGCGTCTCGCTCCGTACTTTATAACAAGGCGTTCCGCCTTAAAAAAATAAAAAACACCGCCTAAAATAAGCGGTGTTTTTATATTTTAATTCTATTTAATTTAAGCCAATATCGCTCTCGAAATAACGATACGTTGAACTTCAGATGTTCCTTCATAGATCTGCGTGATCTTTGCATCGCGCATCAAACGCTCTACATGATACTCCTTTACAAATCCGTATCCGCCATGTATCTGAACTGCTTCTACAGTGGTTTTCATCGCTACTTCCGATGCAAAAACTTTCGCCATGGCACCTGCTGTTGTATAATCTAAATGTTGATCTTTTAACCAGGCTGCTTTTAAGCAAAGTAAACGTGCTGCTTCAATTTCGGTAGCCATATCCGCTAATTTGAATGCAATGGCTTGGTGTTGATTAATTGTTTTTCCAAATGCTTTGCGTTCTTTTGAATAAGCTAATGCTAGTTCATAAGCGCCTGAAGCAATTCCTAATGCTTGTGATGCAATACCAATACGTCCACCGGAAAGTGTTTGCATTGCGAATTTAAATCCAAAACCATCTTCACCAATACGGTTTTCTTTAGGCACTTTTACATCGGTAAACATTAACGAATGTGTATCAGAACCACGAATCCCCATTTTATTTTCTTTCGGACCAACCACAAAACCTGGCATGCCCCTTTCAACGATCAATGCATTGATTCCTTTATGTCCTTTTTCGGCATTTGTTTGTGCAATTACCAGATAAACAGATGCTGAACTTCCGTTAGTGATCCAGTTTTTTGTTCCATTTAATAAATAATGGTCACCTTTATCGATGGCTGTTGTGCGTTGTGAGGTAGCATCAGAGCCAGCTTCCGGTTCTGATAAACAAAATGCTCCAATGATTTCACCTGTTGCTAAACGTGTTAAATATTTTTGTTTTTGTTCTTCGGTTCCGAATGTTTCTAATCCCCAGCAAACAAGCGAATTGTTTACAGACATAACTACAGAAGCTGATGAATCAACTTTCGAAATTTCTTCCATTGCTAATACATAAGAGATCGCATCCATTCCGCCACCACCGTATTTCGGGTCAACCATCATTCCTAAGAAACCAAGCTCACCTAATTGTTTTATTTCGGCAGCTGGAAATTTCTGATGTTCATCACGTTCAATAACTCCTGGCTTTAAAACATCATTTGCAAAATCGCGAGCTGCTTTCTGGATCATCAAGTGCTCTTCTGTTAAATCAAAAAACATAGTATAAAAATTTAATGTGAAAAATTGCTTTATTTTTGTTGCGTCAAATGTAAATTTTAAATTCGAATTTTACTAATCGATATGACAAATATCAGCGCTCAGGAATACAATGTAATTGGCATCATGTCGGGTACCTCTTTGGATGGTGTTGATCTTGCTTTTTGCAGGTTTGTGTATTCAACTAACAAATGGGTTTTTGAGATTATGTGTGCTGAAACCATTTCCTATTCTCCTTCTTGGAAGCAAGCATTATTAAATTTAGAGAATACCGATGCCTTAACTTTTCAGCAAACACATACTGATTACGGTCTGTATATTGGAGGTTTGATTTCTGATTTTATAATAAAGAATAGCATTAAAGTTGACTTTGTTGCCTCTCACGGCCACACGATCTTTCATCAGCCCGAAAAAAAATTAACGGTACAAATAGGTGCAGGAAACGCTATCGCATCAAAATGTAAATTGCCGGTTGTTTGTGATTTTCGTTCCTTAGATGTTGCACTTGGCGGACAAGGTGCTCCATTGGTACCAATTGGAGATAAATTATTGTTCTCGGAATATGACTATTGCCTGAATTTGGGTGGATTTGCAAATGTCTCTTATGAATATAAAGATCAGAGAATAGCATATGATATTTGTCCGGTTAACATTGTCATGAATGCGATTTGCGAAAGAATTGGAAAACCATTTGATGATGGTGGCTCGATGGCCAAAGAAGGATTGGTAAGTCGTTATTTATTGAACGAGCTAAATGAATTAGCTTATTATAAACAAACGATCAATGCTCCTAAATCATTAGGAAAAGAATGGGTGATAAAAAATGTTGATCCCCTTTTAGATTGTTATGATTTAGAAGAACCCGATCTGTTGCGAACCTTTTGTGAGCACATTGCATTTCAAATTGGAAGGTCATTAAAAGATAAGCCGGCTGGGAAATTATTGATCACCGGTGGCGGTGTTTATAATGACTTTTTGATTGATTGTATTCAAGCGCATACTTCTCATCAATTAATAATTCCTGATAAAAAAACGGTAGAATTCAAAGAAGCACTGATTTTTGCTTTCTTGGGAGTATTGCGTATGCGTAATGAAATTAATTGTTTAGCGAGTGTTACCGGTGCTCAGAAAGATAATTGCGGAGGTGCTGTTTATGTAATGTCTTAATTTTATTTGGACTATATAAAAATAAGGAAGCCTGTTTTCAAATTTGAAAACAGGCTTCCTTATTTTATTGAATATTAATAATTATCATCGAAAAATCCGCCATCCTCCTCCTCCTCATCATCAAAATTACTGTCTAATTTCATGTCGTTCTCATCCATATCAAAATCTTCATCGTCATCATCGACACTTTTTTTCCAGTTTTTTTTCTCTTTTTCTTTTAAAGGTTTAAGCTTTGTCGGCTTTCTTAATTCCCCTAATTCCTTAGCTTTGTCAGTCTTTTTCAAAGCAAGTGGCTTTTTTGAATTGTTTGGCTTTTTCATTGTAAATCAAAATTTGTTTTACAAAAACAGATGATTTTAAATTGTTAATCGTTAGTATTAATTTATTTTCCTTTATACAAATTTCGAAAAAAAATATTTTCAAACAAAAAAAAAATTACAAATAAATTTATTCGAATATCATTTTACCTTTGCTCAACGTAAATTTATGAAAATTAAAAACAATTTCAAAAAACAAAAAAAATAAAAATAATTGAAATGATACAAGATATTTTGCAACGCACTTTTTTGGGAAACACGCTGGAAAACATTTGTTGGTTTGCAGGAATAATACTGGTCGGATTAATATTTCAACGGTTATTATCAAAACTGCTTACGTTGTTTGTTTTTAAATTTCTGCAAAAGTATTCGAAGGGGGTCGGATACGACAAACTTTTGGTTTTATTAAAAAAGCCAATGGGGATATTTATTTTACTTGTTTCGATCTATTTTGCTTTTGACAGACTGACCTTTCCTTCTGAATGGAACCTGGTGTCCATTGAAAGTTTTGGCTTGCGTTTAATTTTATATCGTTCCTTCCAGATATTGCTGATAGGAACTATTACCTGGATCCTTTTAAGAGTAATCGATTTTTTTGGCTTAGTATTAATGTACCGTGCTTCCCTGACAGAGTCGAAAGCGGATGACCAGTTGGTCCCATTTTTAATCGAATCTATTAAAGTAATAGTTGTTATCCTTTCCATCTTTTTTACTTTCGGTGCCGTATTCAAATTGAACATTGCATCCTTAATCGCAGGACTCGGTATAGGAGGTTTAGCGATTGCATTGGCTGCTAAAGAATCTTTAGAAAATTTATTTGGTTCCTTCACCATTTTTCTTGACAAGCCTTTTGTTATTGGTGATCTGATTCAAGTAGGTAATGTGATTGGTAATGTGGAAAAAATTGGATTTCGAAGCACCCGGATTCGGACAATAGAAAAAAGTTATGTGACACTGCCCAATAAAAAATTAGTAGATGGGGAATTGGATAATCTTTCTTTAAGAACTCAGAGGCGCGCCATGTTTAACATTGGACTTGCTTACGAAACAAAGCCGGAGCAATTAAAAAGCATTGTATCTGAAACACAAAATTATATTGATGCTCATGGGCATACCTTGAATGGTGAAACCCGTGTTCGTTTTCACGATCTTAATTCCTCGGCCATAAATATTATGATCGTCTATTTTGTGGATACCATGGAATATGATGTGTATTTGAATGTACGTGAAGAAATAAATTATAAAATAATGGAAATTGTTGCGAAAAACGGCAGCAGTTTTGCTTATCCAACCCAAACCGTTTATCTCAAACAGTAATTTTTTATTTTAAACCGAAATGTCATTCCGAATCCCTTTAGGGTGAGGAATCTCATTTTAATGGAAAATTTTCAACCTACACGAATAATAAAACACAGAAAAAATTCCTCAACACAATAATTAAAAACCTTCTTGCGTTATGTCATTAAATATCGCATAAAATCATCCCCACATTTAATTTTATAATTTGAGCTGTTAAGTACAAAATAGGTTAAACCTGTTTTTTGATTCCCCTGCTTAATTGTTTTTTAAGATCAACCGAAAAATTTTCGGTATGGAATTTCAAACAACAATGCATCATTCAATCAAAATAAGTTTAACCTTTAAAATCTACAGCCATGAAAACTAAAAATAAATCTTTCGAAGACTTTGACGAATTGGTTTTCGAAAACAAAAACAAAACATATGGAGCCTATGCGATCCGAAGATCATACAATGATAATGTTACTAAATCACTCCTGGTGACATTATCTTTTTTTGGATGTCTTGCTTTTTTAGGTGTATGGTTGACAAATAACAAGTTCGAAGTACCCCAATTAACAGATTCAAATGATCCACTAGTGATTACTAAAATATTCGAATACAATATACCTGAACCTCCTAAACCAGAAGTGAAAATAAAACCTGAAAATTCAACACAAAAAACTCAATCAGGGCAATTTGTGGCATCAAACGAAAAGGATAAAAAAATCGATAAGGCAGCACTTGATCTGCCAATAAGTAAAAATCCGAACCCGAAAGGAAATGATAGCGTTGCAAAAAATGAGGATCCTGTTGTCCCTAAATTACTAGAAGAGAAGAAGCCTGAAAAAATTGAAATTATAGTGGACCAAATGCCGGAGTTTGAAAATATGGGTCAGTATATTTCAAGAAATTTGCATTATCCTGCTTTGGCCAGGGAAATGGAAACAAAGGGAATTGTTTACTTAACTTTTGTAATTGAAATTGATGGAAGTGTTTCAAATGTTCAGATATTAAAAGGTATAGGTGGTGGATGTGAACAGGAAGCTTTGCGTGTGATTAAAAATATGCCCAAATGGAAGCCGGGCATTAATCATGGGAAACTGGTAAGAGTTCAATGTAATTTGCCTGTAAAATTTACACTTCAATAAACAATTCGCTGTTTATAAGTTGAGGGTTAACTGAAAAAAACAGTCTTTGCATAAAGTAATTTAGCAATCGCGTTTGATAGCGCGATTGCTTTTATAGTTATAATTTTAATCTAAGAGACATGTTCAATTCTGTTTTATTACAAGTGGTTGTTAGTGGTGCTAATACGGCAACTCAAATTATGGATACTGCAAAAAATGTGGCCGCACAAATAGCACAAACAGCTTTGCCTGTTGAGCAACCAAAGCAAGCTTCTCTTTCTATGCTCGACCTGATCATGAAAGGTGGTTATATTATGATTCCTATTGGTGTACTTTCACTGTTAACTGTTTTTTATTTTTTCGAACGTTTTATGACGATCAACAAAGCATCAAAACTGGATAAGAATTTCATGAATAATATCAAAGATTATATTCATAACGGGAACATGGATGCAGCAAAAGCATTGTGTAAAAATTCAACTTCGCCTGCTGCACGTATGGTGGAAAAAGGAATTACCCGAATTGGAAAGCCAATCAAAGAAATTGAAGAGACAATGGAAGGTGTTGGAAAATTAGAAATTAATCGATTGGAAAGACATTTAAGTGTTTTAAGTTTAATTGGCCGTATTGCTCCGATCTTTGGTTTCATAGGAACGATTGCCGGGGTTATTAAAATATTTTATGACATTTCATTAACTGATAATATTAGTATTGGTGTTATTTCAACAGGATTATATCAGAAAATGATAACAAGCGCATCTGGTTTGGTTGTTGGTTTAATTGCATTTGTGGGATACTTTATTTTAAACGCAATGCTCGATAAAACAATCAATAAAATGGAAACAGTTTCCGTTGAATTTATCGATGTATTACAAGAACCAACTAAATAAGTTAATAGGAAACAGGGAGTAGTTATCAGGGCTTTCCTATTAAAATTTCTCATTAACTAATCACTAAAAAAAATGAAACTAAAACGCAGACATAAAGAAGGTGCAGAAGTAAGTACTGAATCATTGAACGATATCATGTTCTTTCTGTTGTTGTTCTTTTTAATCATATCAACGTTGGCTAATCCAAGTGTTTTGAAATTAACATTGCCAAGTTCAAAAACAGCTGAACAGCTAACAAAACAACAAGTTACGGTAGAAGTTGACGCGAATCATCAGTACATTGTAAATAAATCAGCCATTGCTTTTACTGATCTGGAAAATGCTTTGAAAATTGAATTAGCAAGAACTCAATCCCCTACTATCATATTAAAACTGGATAATACATTGTCTATTCAGGATCTGGCAGATGTGATGCAAATAGGTTATAAATTGGGTGTAAAAATGGTTTTAGCAACAAAAGCAACGAATAAATAAAATGGATTCTTCAGTTGAAAATAAAAGTAAATATGTTGCCTTGGTTTTTACATTAGGGTTTCATGCATTGTTATTTTTATTGTTTTTATTGATCGTGTTTATCACACCTATTCCGCCTTTCGAAATAAAGCCTGTTCCTGAAATAGAAATTGGTTTAGGCATGGAAGGTCTTGGAAACGCTGATGCCGGTGGTTCAGGAAACCACGACAAGGATATTGCAACATCCGAAAATGCTGCAACAAATCCGGTAATTGACAATAATGCGCCAAATATTTTAACAGATGATGCAGCTACTGAAGCGGTAGTAAAAACAAATCCGAAAAACAAAAAAGATTTTAAAGTAGAAAGTCCGGTTGTTGAAGAACCTAAAGAGAGCTCAGAATTGCAAAATGCTTTAGCAGCATTAAAAAACAAAAAAAAGCATAACGGAAAAGGCGAAGGAGATGGAAACACAGGAGGTTCCGGAACAGGTAATAAAACAGGGGTTGGTTCGGGAGATGGCACTGGTCATGGGGATAAAGATCCCGGCTATAATGGAAAAGGTGGTTATGATCTGAAAGGGCGCTTGTTGTTAAAAAAACCAGAGCGCATGACCGACAATCAGGAAGAAGGAATTGTGGTTGTAGAGATCATTGTGGATGAAACAGGTAAAGTAATAAAAGTTTCACCGGGACAGCGTGGTTCAACAACAACCAGTTCTAATTTATATGCAAAAGCCCGACAAGCAGCCTATCAGGCAAAATTTAATCCTAGTCCGGAAGGAATTAAAGAGCAACGTGGTACTTATACATTCGTATTCACATTAGAATAATTTTTCTTTTTTTCTTAATTAATTTTGTCACTAAATTGATTTATTGATTCGAATTTTGATTTCTCTTTTTCTTTTATTGAATAGACCCCGGTAATATTTTCAATGATCATACGTTATCCATCATGAACCTGGCAGATGTAATGCAAATAGGATATGGACTGGGAGCGAAAATGGTCTTGCAAACAAAAGCCGCTACAAAATAAAATCATGGAAACATTCTCAGAAAGTAAAAGCAATTACCTGGCTTTTGGATTTACAATTAGCATACACCTGCTTTTGTTTTTCATTTTCGTGTTTACTGTTTTTGTAAAGCCTCATCTTCTTGAAAAATCAGTATTGAATTCATCCGTAAATAATATGAATAATGATGGACTTTTTTCTCTTGAAACAATACAAATGCCAGGAGATAACTTTTCATCCTCCACTAATTCCTTCACAGCTGTTATTACTGATCCTAAAGAAAACGATGTGCCTTTAAATAAAGTCAGTCGAGCAGTAAATACAGAAATTACATCGGATATTAATAGTAAAGATTTGCAAAAAGCTTTGCAAAAGATCCATGATCAGAAAAAGAAAAAAGGAGAAAATAAAGATTCAGGAAACTTAGGAACATTGAATATTGGGAATAGCACTACTGTTGAAAAAGCAAATGAAGTCAAAAAAGTTAATTCCTATTTACAGATTGATCGTACACTTATTTCCAAGCCTGGAGTGATTTTAAATTCCTCAGAAGAAGGAAAAGTTGTAGTCGAGATTACAGTTGATGAAAATGGTAACGTAATAAAGGCCATTCCGGGACAACGGGGTTCCACAACTGTAAGTTCCAATCTTTATACAAAATCCATACAAGCAGCCTCCCAGGCAAAATTTAATCCTAGTCCGGAAGGAATTAAAGAACAACGCGGAACTTATACATTCGTATTTACTTTAGAATAAAAATTCTTTTACTTTTGTGGCGAATCAATTCCCCAACTAAAAGGGGATTAGAGGGATCGCATGAATTACCAACAAACACTAGATTATTTGTACAGTCAGTTACCAATGTTTCAACGCATCGGTAGCGCAGCTTATAAAGCGGATTTAGATAACACGATTGCTATTTGTAAATTATTAGGTAATCCCGAAAATAAATTCAGATCCATACATGTGGCAGGCACAAACGGGAAAGGCTCCACTTCGCACATGCTTGCATCTGTTTTACAAAGTGGAGGATTAAAGGTTGGATTATACACATCGCCACATTTAAAAGATTTCAGGGAACGGATCAAAATTAATGGAGAAATGATATCTCAACAAAATGTGGTGGATTTTGTTGAAAAATACAAAACTGATTTTGAGAAAATTCAACCCTCTTTTTTTGAAATGACCGTTGGCTTAGCATTTGATTTTTTTGCTGATCAAAAAGTAGATATTGCGGTAATAGAAGTAGGGTTGGGCGGAAGGCTTGATTCTACAAATATTATTAGACCGGCAGTGTCGATCATTACAAATATTAGTTTAGATCATACAGGATTACTTGGTAATTCACTTGAAAAAATTGCGATTGAAAAAGCCGGGATAATAAAATCCGGAATCCCCATTGTTATTGGTGAAACGCAGGTAGAAATAAAAAATATTTTTGTACAGATAGCAAAAGAAAAAAATGCACCCATCTTTTTTGCTGATGAAAGATACAAGGCAATACCTATGCATCATAAAAAAAATGATAAACTTATGTTGTCCTCGAATATTGAAAAAGAAGGAGTGTTGAAATTCGAAAATTTCGAAAGCGAGTTATTGGGCTTGTATCAACAAAAAAATATTCCAACCGTTTTGTGTGCAATCGATATTCTGAATCAGATAGGATTTTTTTTATCAGAAAAAAATATTCGTGAAGGAATAAAAAATGTAATTAAACAAACTGGTTTGCTGGGTCGCTGGCAAATTCTTTCTGATAAACCATTGGTAATTGCTGATACAGGACATAATGAATCGGGGATAAAGGAAGTTTTGACCCAAATCGCAAATACTCCGCATCGCCATTTACATTTTGTGTTGGGAATGGTGAACGATAAGGATATTTCCACCATTTTAAATTTGCTGCCGAAAAAAGCCAGCTATTATTTTTGTAAAGCAAGTATTCCCAGAGCGTTAGATGCAAATGAATTAGCCGGGCAGGCAAAATCTGCCGGATTAACCGGAAATACGTATGGTTCTGTTTTAAATGCACTGGAGGCTGCTAAAGCAGCGGCTTTAGAAGATGATCTGGTATTTGTGGGAGGAAGCACTTTTACGGTGGCAGAAGTGGTATAAATAAAAAAAATCAAAAAACCTTTTGCACTTTCTAAAAAGTATCTATATTTGCAGCCCGTTTAGAAATAAATGGATTTTCGGGAGCTTAGCTCAGCTGGTTCAGAGCATCTGCCTTACAAGCAGAGGGTCACTGGTTCGAACCCAGTAGTTCCCACACTAACAAAGACAAGCCTTTCAGGAAACTGAGAGGCTTGATTGTTTTGGGTTGGGTATAACAATTACACAATTGATAAAACAAGGTCGAACAATTATTCTATTTATAATCATTTTGTTTTCATTGTTGAAAACAAGTGTTTCATTTGCTCAAGCCACACAGGATAAAAATATCCTGCTGGATTCTCTCAAACATTCTGATAAGGGAATTGAAAAAATAAACCTTCTAAATACAGTAGCCATGTTTTTTTATGAAAATGAAGACATGGATTCTGCATTCTTTTATTCTTCTGAGGAATTAAAACTGGCAATAAATGAGAAATACTCAAAAGGCATTATGAATGCCTATTATACTCTTGGATTGGTTTATAAAGGCAAGGATGAATATATCAAATCAAATTATAATTTAGAAAAGGCATTGCAGGTAAGTATGGATACCAAGGATGATGAAATCTCTGCCAAAATCTATAATGGAATAGCGGAGATATTAATAAATAAAGGGGAATTCATACTTGCACTTGAAAATTGTTATAAATCATTAAAAATATCTGAAAACAGAAATGATAAAAAGGGGATTGCTAACTCATTAAAATTAATCGGAACAATCTACTGGAATCAGGGGAACTATAATCTGGCCCTGGATCATAATAATAAAGCATTAAAAATATTTGAGGAGATACACGATAAAAAAGGGATTGCAGCTTCTTTAAATGCAATAGGAATAATCTATAAAATTAAAAAAGAATATTTATTGGCTCTCGACTACTATGAAAAAGCGCTTGTAATAAGGACTGAGATCGGAGACAAGTATGGAGAAGCAAGAACTCTTGGAAACATTGCGAATGTATATGTTATTCAAGGGGATTATAATAAGGCAATCGGTTTTTATTCGAAATCGCTTAAAATAAAACAAGAGAAAAACGACAAACTGGGTATTCTTTCAGGTTCGTTAAATTTAGGTGATACTTATATTGACATGAAAGAATACGCAATAGCAGAGCAATATTTAAATACAGCTTTAGATATTACTAATGAAATTGGCGTTATGCACTTTAAGAAGGAGATCTACAATAGTTTCTCAAAATTATATGCAGCTCAGAAAAAATTTGAAAAGGCATATTATTATCAGAAATTAAATACCGAGATCCGGGATACTTTGTTTAATGTTGACAGAACAAAACAAATCGCTGAAATACAAACAAAGTATGAAACGGAAAAAAATGAGAATAAGATAGAATTGTTGGATAAAGAAAATAAGGTCAAAGAAGCCCGGTTAACTAAAAAACAATTTCAAACCAATGTATTGATCATTGGTGTGGTAGTGGTATTGATCTTTTCGTTTGTTCTTTATAAGAAGCAAAAGAGCCAGAAAAGAGCTAATATACAGCTGGAAGCACAAAAAGGAATCATCGAAAAAAGTAATCAGGAAAAAGAAGTCCTTTTAAAAGAAGTTCATCACCGGGTGAAAAATAATTTACAGATCATTTCCAGTTTATTAAACCTGCAATCAAGAAAGGTAAAAGATCCAAATGTTGCAGAGGCTTTAAAAGATGGAAGAAACAGGGTGAAGGCCATGGCCCTGATTCATCAGAAGCTTTACATGAAAGAAAACTTTGGTAAAGTGGACCTGAAAGATTACCTGGAAGGAATATGCGAAAATCTTTTTCAATCGTATGGAGATCCTGATCAGGTAAAATTAAAATTCGATATCCACTCCGTTCAATTAAATGTGGACAGGTCTATTTTTCTTGGGCTGATCGTGAATGAAGTGATCACAAACGCATTAAAATACGCATTTACAGAAAGAGAGAGTGGTTGGATCAGGATAGGACTAAATGAAAAAGATGAAAACATTGAATTAGTGGTTAAAGATAATGGCATCGGAATGCCAACTGATTTCAATATGAAAAATCCTGAAAAATTTGGATTGCAATTGGTTAAAACGTTTGTACAAAAATTAAACGGAACGCTGAACGTTTTTATTCTAGAAGGGACAACAATTCACATTGTCTTTCCTAAAACAACCAGCATCGAAAACAAAACAGATGAAAATGATTAATGTACTTATTGTAGAGGATGAGATCATCATTGCTGAAGATATAGCATCCTATCTGGAATCTTTGGGATATAATGTTATCGGAATAGTGGATAACGGGACTGCTGCATTGCAAAAAATAAAAGAAGATGCTCCGGACCTTATTCTTTTGGATATCAATATAAATGGCCCTATAGACGGGGTTCAGGTTGCCACCATAATAAAACAGGACTATAAAATCCCGTTTATTTTTTTAACAGCTTTTACTGATAAACAAACTCTTGACAGGGTCAAACAAACTGATCCGTATGGATATATTGTTAAACCTTTCGAAGAAAAAGATCTGGAAGTTACCATAGAACTTGCTTTATACAAGTTCAAAAAGGACAAAGAAAAACAGGAGACCCAGGCAAAAACAGATAATGCTTCTTCGAAAGAAACAAGTTTTGATGAATATTTATTCGTGAAGGACAAAACAAAACTAGTCAAGCTGAGGGTAGATGAAATATGTTGGATAGAAGCATATGATAATTATTGTTTTATAAAGACATCAGCTGAAAAACAGCTGGTAGGTTATACCCTAAAAGAAATGGAACAGCTGATCACTTCAAAGGACCTTATTCGTGTTCACCGTTCATATATTGTTCATATTCATAAAATCGATACGATTGAAAACAATGCACTTTATATTGAAAACACTCCAATTCCAATCGGGAAATCATATAAAGAAGAATTTATGAAAAGACTAAAATTCATTTAATCCAGAATATCTATTTTCGTTCACCCTCAAAATAACACCCTTCACTTGCTAATTCCTTCCCTTCACTAAATTTCTTTTTTCAGGCGAAAAAGACATTGTACTATTGTTTCAGAAATCAAATAATAACCTGTAAACTATATTAGCAATGAAAAAAAAAATAAGTCTTATTTTAATTGTTATAGCAGTAATGGCGCTAGAAACAAAAGCACAAACAGAAATTCCTTCTTTTTCTGTTTCATCGGGTGAGGGAATGATCGTAAAAGATAATTTTTCATCTTCTTATACAATCGGTAATTTATTTATGGTCACGAATGTAAGCCCAACAGAAAATTCAACTCAGAATACGTTAACCTCAGTAGTCAACCCTCTTCCTGATGAAAGCATCAGCAATTTGTCGGTTTATCCAAATCCAACCTCCGGTACCATCCATGTAGATCTTACTTTAAAAGAAGAAGGAAAGATCAATATAAGTGTTTACGATATGCTGGGAAAAAAAGTGCTTGATGCGGGACTGTCAACCGAAAATGTTTTGTCATCCGGTGTACATACACAAAGTCTGGATCTAAGTAATTTAAATAACGGCTTGTATTTTATGGAGATGGTATTTGTATCATCTAAAGGGATTTCAACAAAAACAATTCAAAAAATAAATCTGAACAACTAATAATTAACTAAAAATAAAAACTAAATGAAAACACTCAAATTAACATTAGCATATGTCATTTTTTGCATGACATTTATTTGTACAAGTGTATTTGCACAAGTGCCGCCTCAATTTATCAATTTCTCAGGTAAGGCAATGAACGGAAGTGTCCCGGTAACAACCGCGATAAGTATAAGAGTAAAAATAATTCAGCAGACAACTCTTAGCAGTGTTTACCACGAAACATTTTCAGGAATTATTCCTGATGTAAATGGGTTTTATTCGATAAAAATCGGATCAGGATATGTTATTTTAGGTCCCCTTGCTAATATTAACTGGGGAAGTTCAACTCACAATCTTGAAGTTGCAATAGATCCAAGTAATGGCGTAAATTATTCCGGTGTGAGTACAACACCCATGCTGACCGTTCCGTATTCATTTTATTCTGAAAAATCAGGAGGGGGAGCTATCTTAGGAACACCTGGTTATGTTTTGAAATTTACAGATACTAAATTTGCATCAACTTCAAAAATATTTGATAATGGAACTTGCGTGGCAATTGGAAGCAACAATCCAGGTTTCCAAAAATCTTTTGCAGTTTATTCCGACCAGATTGGAGGTAGTTATTTTACCAGCAATGTTGAATCATATCAAACTAGGGCTGTAAAAGCAGAATTAAATCTTTTGAATCTGGATGCAGTAGCCATTGAGGGAGTTTGTGCAAACTCAGATTATTATGGCATAGGAGGAGAATTTACCGGAGGATACATGGGGTGCATAGCTAAAGTAGTAACCACCGGATCAAAATCATATACAGGTATTGAGGGCTTAGTGTTGGGTGGTGGTAATCCTAAAACAGGTATGGGAGTATATGGCAGATCTAATGGTGCAGGAATTAATTACGGTGTTTATGGAACAACTAATGGAGGCGGGACTACAAACTATGCCGGCTATTTTGCAGGAAATGTTACTGTTACCGGAACTTTTGCCAATGTATCAGACATGAAATTTAAAAGTGATATTCAACCCATCAGTAATTCTCTTTCAACTTTGATGAAACTGGAACCCAAAACGTATTCTTTTAAAACAAAAGAGTTTAAATCAATGAATTTGCCGGAAGGAAAACATTATGGTTTTGTTGCTCAGGAACTTGAAAAAATAATGCCGGAGTTGGTAACAAATAATATTCAAGCTGCTGAGTATAATGAGAAAAAAGAAAAGACAAGCGATGAAATTAATTTCAAAGCGGTTAATTATATTGAAATGATCTCTTTATTGGTAGCATCAGTGCAGGAACAGGAAAAAGTTATTGAAAAGATGCAAATGGAAATTGAAAAATTGAAGAAAACAAACCCTGTTAAAAAATAAAAAAATAATCGACATGTGTGCAATGCTTGCGAGTTTATCAAAACTAAATAAGGTTTTTTAATAATGACAAAACTTTAATCGTATAATAAATGTTTCGATAGATCGACTTAGTTCTCAAGAATACAAAACAGGCCTTTCAGGAATTTCTGAAAGGCCTGTTGGTTAAGAGTTTTTTAATTAACAGTTATTTTTTTAATAATTATCTTACTTGCTACCTGAATTTTTAAAAAGTACAGTCCGGTTGCAGGATTATTTAATTTAATTATTTTAGATGTCAACTCATCTATATGTTCTTTATAAATAACACGACCTTCCAGATCACTTACTTCTATGGTTACATCATTTGTTACTGCTGATGTACTTGCCACTGTAAATTGGCCTTGAGAAGGATTTGGATAAATGTTAAACACAGCAACATCTTCGATTTCATCAATACCGGTACAAAGATCTACTGTAACAATTACTGTGTCGGTTCCTTCACAACCATTGCTTTCTGCAACAATTACGGAATAAGGATAATTCCCGACTGCAAGTAAATTCCCATCAACAATAATTGTTTGTGTGGTAGCAGTGTTATTCCATAAATAACCGGAGAAGCCTGAACCGGCATCTAAAGTAACAGCTTCATTTTTGCAAATTACTTTATCAGTGCCAAGGTTTACTAATGGTAACGAATTAACGCTTACTCCAATTGTATCTGAATTAATACACCCATTAGTATCTGTAACGGAAACAGAATAGTTTCCGGCAGTGGTTACGCTCAAAGTTTGTAGCATTGAGTTATCAGACCAAATGTATGCATTGAATCCACTGCTTGCATCAAGAACAGCAGAATCGTTCTCACAAAAAGAAAGGTCTGCTCCTAAGTTAATTACAGGCAAGTCATTAACAGTTACAACAACTGCATCGTAGCCATTACAATTATTAGTATCAGTTACAATTACAGTAAAAGTATCTGTAATTATTGCAAAAATTGTTGATGTAATTTCCCCTGTGGACCAATTGTAAGATACATAATTACCGGGAGAAAGCGCGACTGATTGTCCGTTACAAATTGTAGAATCAAGACCTAAAGAAATTACAGGGGCTGCATTCACAAGTATGTTTATCGAATCAGAATTGTTACAACCATTCGTATCGGTAACCATAACACTGTATGTCCCTGCGGTATATACATTAATGGTTTGGCTCGTTGCAGCAGTTGACCAGGCATACGTGGTATAGTTTGCACCGGGATCTAATGTTAAGTTCCAATTCGAACAAATTGTAGTATCCATTCCCAGGTTTATTATTGGGTTTGGTTGAACAGTTATTTGAATTGAGTCGTTCATAGCACAAGTGGTGGAAGGGTCTGTAACTGTTACATAGTACATCGTTGTTGCTGATGGTGTAGCAACAGGATTTGAAATATTGATTGCAGATAAACCACTTCCTGTCCAACTGAAATTATTATCGATATAAGTGGATATTTTCAGGTTATCAATAGCCCAATAATAATCCCAATTTCCGAAATAGTTAAATCTGATCTGCAAATTTGCATTGGCATATGGGGTAATATTTATTTTTTGAATATTAGGAGTTATCCACGATCCAATTGTAGCCAAAGGTTTATAAACCTGAACCCAGGTTGCACCATCGTAAACTTCAACTGTAGCAATTGTTGAACTCAAATGTCGGTAATACTGATCAAAACTTAAAACTAATGAATCATATCCCGCTGCATTAACTAAGGGGCATGTCATGGTTGAGTTAACTATTGAACCCGATCCGGGACTATCGCTGTCAACAAGTGCAAAGGGAGTACCATTTAATGATGAGCTGACACCATATGTGTTAACAAAAGCCCATTGTAAACCAACCGGAGTGCTTGTGTTTGTAACGATCCAGTTAGTAGGAGCCACATCGAAATTTTCATCCAATAGAGTGGACAGTAAATGAAAAGAGTTACCGGTTATCTGAGCACTGCTTCCGGAACAAACAGCAGAAGGACTTGCTGTTAATGTCAAAGAAGGAATAACATTCACTGTGATATTAATTGAATCAATATTTAAACAAGCAGACGTATCAATTGCATTTACATAATATTTTGTCGTAACTGTTGGTTTTGCAATTACTGACGAATCTGTTGAAGTGTTTAAAGAACCTGCCGGTGACCAGGTATAACTATATGGATTTGCACTTATCACAGAAAGTGTTGTGCTATCGCCATTACAAATAAGGGCACTTGTTGTTATTATATTCATTGCAGGCGGTGCTGTCATGGTTGCTGTCACCATTGTTCTTCCGCTTTCGCAGCCGCTTGTAATTACCCAGTCATAAAACCAATAGTAGGAAGTACTGGTTCCTGTGCCTGTCGCTCCTGAAGTGATTGATACTGCTCCTGAAGGAGATGTGTAGGGAAAAGGGCCGCCCGTAGTTGTTCTTACAATATTTGTTATTCCCGTGTAAGACATACTCATTTTATAGTTTCCGGGAATTAATGAAATGGCAACCGGAACTGCAATTTTTTGTGTGCCTGTTCCTGATAAGGAAAATGATGCAGCTGAATAAAGAACAGCTTGTGTAGATGGGTCAAGTATTTGAATTGTTATAGTCCCTGTGCCTGTTGGATAAACATTTACGCTGTCAATAATTGTTGGACTGGAAACAGTAAACAAAACACCATATTTTAGTGCACTAATAAAGCTGGAGGTGCCGGCATTCGTTTTGCCAACACGTTCTGTAGCTCCTCCTGCAACATCGCTTACATAATACGAAGTGCTTGCTGAAATGGAAGGAGAGTAGGATGATCCGGTATTAACAACAGCCCCTCCGCTGGACGTATTGTACCATAATAAAGTACCAATGCCTGATGCTGACAAAGCAATAGGCCCTGGTCCGCATCTGGTTGCACCCACAGTAGTAGGGTCAGCAATAGTAAGAACATTCACATCAAGAATATTCGATGCATGTAAGTTACATACCATTGCCCGGTATTTTATGTTTGATACCGGAGAAACAACATAGGTGTTTGTTGTGTTGAGTGTATCTGTTTCATTGTTCCATACGGTGCCACCATCAATCGAATTTTGCCATTGAATTGATCCGTTATAACCAGAAAGCGTTAGTGTGGTTGAACGTCCATTACAAATACTTAAAGCAGAAGCATTTGCAGTACCTGCTGTAACATTAATTGTTACAACCGGCATACTGTCATTTGCATTGTTTGCATCACCCGCAAGTATGGTACTTGCTTTAAAAATATAAGATCCGGATAAAGTCATATTATAATTTGTACCAATAGTTGTATCAAGCGTAGCACCCGAAGCAAGTGTCCCACTATAAATATCCACTGGTGTAAATACTACTGGATTTGGACCGGTAACCTCTGCATTTACTGTAATCGGATTTGAACTGAAGTCCATTTCTGCACCAGCATAATTTTTGATTCTCACTCTTACATTTTCGTTAGCACCATAACAACCAGCTATTAAAGGACTTACTAAAACAGTTGCCCCCATATCAAGGTTAATTGGAATACCATCAAATTCATCTGCGCCTATATCAGGTTTTGTACCTCCTCCATTAATTGAACCGATTGGTCCCGGTCTTGAATCAGCATCAAAATCAGTACTTGTGCCGGCTATTAATACTCCTCCCGATTCAAGTGAAGAAGCTGTACTATTATTTATATGCAAGTCAGATGAAGAAATAAACATAGGATCAACCTTAATAGAACTTAGGTCTAGACCTGTTCCGATTTTCCAATTCCCTAATAAAGGATAGTCTGTTGTGGCGACAACTCCCATCAACCCATTTGGGAAATAATAATCATTATTTCCTGCTGTTACAGTAGTTGTCAGGTTAAGATTAATTGCATAGTGCTTACCTGACCCTGTTGAATTTGAGCGGGTATTCACGAAAATATTATTTTTTATTTCAGTAATTCCTGTTGACGTACGGATAAAACCCTGAGAAGAAGCTGTCCCTGTGGTTACGTTTGAACCGGTAACCTGAATAGAATTGAAATAAAAATTATTTGCAACAGTTGTTGCAAGACGGATCCCACTAAACGATAAATTCCCTAAAGAAACACTTGCTCCCGAAACATCCAGTCCGATGGCGATCATGTTGTTTGTAAAGGCTGAAGAGCCTCCACCTACATAAATACCATTAATCAAACCAAGGCCTGTAGTAACAGCGCTTAAGTTTTGGATAGTATTCTTGGTAATAAGATTTGTACCTGTGCTTGCACCTGTGTAATAAATACCGTTAATTGTAACTGCTGCAGCAACAGATGTATTTGATAAATTCAAAATTGTATTGTCAGAAACAGACTGATCAGCAGCTGTACCGCTTTTTGAAATTCCGATCACACTTGCAGTACTTGTAGTTCCGGTTGCACCAGCAGCTGTTGTTAAATAACTTAAGGTATTATTAGAAATACTGGAAATTCCTGAAGTAGTGGAAATACCTCTTATTTGGCCACCTGTCCCTGTGCCGAATGAGGATAAGTTATTAATCAGGTTCCCGGAAATTGTATGGGTGCCTGAAGCAGCATTTTCGATTCCAGAAACATCTGTTGAACCTGTTGTTGTTCCCATTACTCCTGCCCGGATATTATCAGCTATTGTTAAACTGCCAATTTCATTTCCTGAAATAGTATAACTTCCGCTGCCTACTGTGTTAATGCCTCTGATCGTATTACCCATGACCGCAGTAGTTCCTGAAGCAGAGAACCCTCCGATCTTGTTATTTGAGATATTTATAATTCCAGCAGAGGTGCTGTATATCCCAACTAAGGCACCTAATGAAGCAGTTGAAGTTATATTGATCACATCATTAACAGTGGTTGAACCAATAAAATTTGCCGCTGTGGTACCAATATTAACAGACCCTGCCAACACTGCAATGCCTGCAAAAACACCTTCTCCGGTTGATGTGGTACTCGATGTTGTTAAAGCGAAATTACTTATGATATTACCTTGAATATTACTTGGACTTAGTGTGCCGGTTGTTAAAGTAATTGCAGAAAAACGAGTAGTACTTCCTCCTAATGTATAAATTCCTGTACCTGCAGCAGAAGAATTCCCAATGATATTATTATTTACAGAAAAGTTATTTCCTGTGGAGGAATTAATTTTTATTCCATAATGTTGAACACCGGTAGTATATGTCCTTACAACTTCCTGGTAAATTTTATTCGTTGAAATAGTCCAGGCACTGTTATTACCTGCAACTAAAACTGCGGCACTTGTAGAGGCCGCATTAAAAAAGTTAAACAAGTTATTATTCAAAACCGAATTACCTGTATTAGGCGCAGTGACAGACCCTGCCGAATATACTAGGTTGTTTGGTGTAGTAGCACCATCCGATATCGTATTGTTTTGGAATGTGTTATTGTTATTTCCAGTTAAACCTGTTGAAGTAAGGAATGTTACTACTCCACTTGTTGCCGAGTTATTAACTCCTTTGATCACAAGATCATGAAAATAATTATAAGAAGCACCATTTATAAATGAAATAGCAGCACCTGTAATTCGTGTGTTTTCAATGGTTAATGCAGTAGCGCCTGAGCCACCTGCCCGGCCGTCAAAAATCAATGCCCTTGCACCATTTAAATTTAATGTTTGTGTAGTGTCGCTGATGATCAATAAATTAGTTGCGGCAGCTTCCGGCCTGATTGTTAAAGTTGTGGTGTTGTTATTGCCAAAAAAAGGAATGAGAACAGGAAACGTTTCAACAGTGCATAAGTATGTTGCCTGTAGTTCAAGTATGCTTGAACATTGAAGACCATTTAAAGCAATATCAGCGAATGCATCAGTTAATGATGTGTAATTTCCTGTTGGGCCAACAGTTTTAGTACCACAAAAAGTTGCAGCTAAAGTAGTGTCATTGCCATTAAGAGCAGATGAACTCCAGGCCTCATTAAAAGAAAAAATAGTGTAATAATAAACTGTATTCGCTATTAACCCTGTTTGGTTTGATGAATAAGAAGTACCCATGCTGATAGTTGAGGTGCTGGGGATAGTTGCAACTAACGTAAAATTGATATTGTCAAGAGAACGGTAAACATGAAAACCACTTTCATTTAATGAATTATCAAGAAATGAAATGTTCATGGAAGTAATACCAATTGGTGATGCAGTAAAAGAAACCGGAGGGGCAACCGGCCCTGCGGGAGGTGTAAACATATACGTTTGCCCGTTAGCAGGTTTTATACTTATCGAAGTTGTTTCAGTAGTGGAACTTACAGTAGGTGTTGTTCCGGAGTTGTTGAGGGAAAGATAATTTCCTGCTCCGGTTCCTGCAGCTGTAATCCCAATGGAGGCGGTCCCTGTCACGACCGTCCCTGGCTCCTGACGATAAACAAATTCAATAGCTCCGCTGCTTTCATACAACCTAACCTGATAGGATAGCACAGGGGCATTAACACTAAATTTCCACTCCACATTCAGCCATTCAATGGTCAGTATCTGGTTACCTGGGGTACCTGAAGTTTGATAGGATAGGATTCCTGAAGCCATATCATTATCATCCCACAAAGGGGCAATGACAGGCCTTGTTCCGCCTGTTGACAAGGCGTTTGTGAGAGCAGCGGAAGTAATTGACTGACCAAGGGTCATCCAGCCATTAGTACTTGCAGAAAAGCTGGAGTAAGCAACACCCATATAGGTAAAATCGAATCCAACAGGAAGTGCATTATAATACCCTTCATCATTTGAACCCCCAGAGAGAGTTGCCGTATCAGCACCCGATAAAGGTGTGAATGTTCCAGCACTTGCTAAAAAACTATAATTTGTTATACTCTGAGATTTTACATTGGAAAAAACCACTGTAAAAATCAAGAATAACATTGCATATCTAAACTTAAAGTTTAGCGGATTGTGGTGGTTTTTCATTTCTGTTTTTATTTAAATTAATGATTTCTGGTATTTTTAATATAATTGTTTATTGGTTGAAGTTTTTATCTTATTAGATTAACATGTCCGTCTAAAATGAGTGTCTTGAGATTTTTATCCCGAATTTCTATATGATATACATACGTGTCAATTGCTGCTCCTCCTTCGTTTCCGCTGCCATCCCAACCTGTAAGGATATCATTGGTTTTAAAAACCTGATTCCCCCAACGATTGAAAATTCTGAATTCGAAAAAATCAATATCCCATCCATTCGCAGAAACTTTAAAAGTGTTATTCAGGTTATCATCGTTAGGAGTAAAGGTGTTTGGAATATAAATTGTTCTTTCGGACTCAACCACAAGACACTTAATTGTACTGTCGGCACATCCGGATTCATTTTCTACATAAAGAGTAATACAATAAGAACCTGTTTCAGAAAAAAGATGGGAAGGATTTTGTTCGTTAGATAGTAAAGATTCATCTCCAAAATTCCATAACCAACGATCTGAAAAAGTTGAATAGTCTTGAAAATTAACAAGGGGATTTAAGTCTGTTGGATTTTCAGGATCGTAGCTGAAGTTAGCAACAGGAACTGAACCTACAGTAATGTAATCCGGTAGGGAGATTGTATCACTACAGCCATTTGCCGATGTTACTTTTAAACTAACATCGAAAGTGCCGGCCTGATAAAAACATTTTTGAATTTGATTTCCTGCATAAATATCTCCATCTCCAAATGTCCACAGATAACTATTTGTTGAACCGGGTTGAATTACAGAAGCATCTGTAAATAAAACACAACCACCGGAACAAACAAATGTAGTGTCACTAAAAAAGTTTGCCAGCGGAGTGGGAAATATATTAATTGTAAGTAATTTACTGGCTGCCGGAGTCGTGCATCCATCTGTAACAATAACAGTATAGGTTGTAGTTTGAGTTGGCATAACGGTAATACTTGCACCGCTCATGCCGCCTGGCTGCCAAAGAAAATTATAAGTTCCGTCTCCGCCAATTGCTGAAGCATTCAGTACATTTGCTTCACCTGCACATGAACCTGATTGAGGATTGATAGAAACTGTAATAGAATCTCTTACTTGTACATTGGCTGCCGCAGGAGCAGATGAACATCCATTGTCATCAATTGCTACAACGGAATAAGAAGAAGTTGTTAGTGGTGAGGCATTTATGTTAGCTGTTGAGGCCCCTGAAGACCATAAGTAAGAATAATTTCCTGCTCCCCCGGTTGCCGTAGCTTGTAATATAACTGAAGATCCAATGCAAATTAAAGAATTAGTGGGAGAAATAAGAGCGCTGAGTACTGAAGGTTCGTAAATAAAAGTATCCAATATGAGTGAGCAATTATTCGCATCTGTCACAACAAGTGTTTGTATTCCGGCACATAAACTATCAGCAATTGCATTGGTATCACCATTTTGCCATAAATAAGAATAAGGAGAAGTGCCGCCATTTATAATAACCTGTGCCGTTCCATCACATAGTCCATTACAGCTTGGAGATGAAGCCATAATAGAGTAGGTAAGTGCTGATGGTTCTGTTATAGTCAAGGAAATAGAATCAGAACATCCTAAGGAATCTTCAACAAATAATTGATAAGAACCTGCACAGAGATTATTTGCTGCGGAAGAAGTGGATACAGATGGTATCCATGAATAATTATACATACCAATTCCACCACTTGTGTTTGCAGCTATTGCTCCAGTACATGCATTTTTACATAATACGTTTGTGGATGTAGCAGAAACAACTAAAGGTTGAGAAACAGTAACAGTAATAGTATCTTTTCCGGAACAAGAATTTGAAACCCCTGTTAAAAAGTAAGAGCTGGTTACAGCAGGTGAAACTATAATTGATGCACTTGTTGAGCCTGTTGACCATTGATAAGTATTGGCACCTGATGCTGTTAACATTATGGATGAACCTGAACAGATGGCAACATCATTACCTGCAGAAATACCGGGTAAAATATTTACCGTTACAGTTGATAATGCCGGTATGCTTGCACAACCATTAACAGTGTAATTAACAGTGTAAGTAGTTGTACCTGTTGGCGAAACTATTATGGAAGCTGTGCTGCCATTTCCAGGCTGCCATAAATAAATCCCTCCAATTATATCAGGATTTGCGATGAGTGTATCGGATTGGCCTAAACATATTGTTGAATTAGTTGTTGTTAGTGTAGGTGTTGGGCTTACAGTAACAGTTGCATTTGCCATCAGGCTAGTACAGCCATTAAGTGTATAACTTGCGGAATAAGAAGTTGTAACTGATGGATTAACAGCGATACTTCCTGTGACCAATGAATTACTCCATAAAAAGGTTCCGCCAGAAAGATTAGGAATGGCAGTAAGTGTATCTGTTTGACCGTTACAAATTACAGCATTCGCAATTGTAATTGAAGGTTTTGGTTTAACCTGAATTACCAATGTATTTGAAAAAACAGATCCTCCACAAGTTCCGCTAACTATAGCTCTCACAAATTTAGTGACTGTAAGGGGCCCTAGCACGAAGCTCGGACTTGTTCCCCCGGCAATACTAGTCCATGGGCCAACCGGGCCAGGCGCTGTTTGCCATTGAATAGTTCCGGTATAGGATGATAAAGTTACTGTTGTACTATCTCCGGAACAGAGAGGCAACGGTGTTGCTGAAACAGTTCCGCCAGCTGGTGCCTGACCAACGGAAACAGTAACGGGAACCGTTTGGGAAAAACCTGAACATGCATCAGTTGCTGTTACATTATAGGTTGTAGTTACGGTTGGTGTTATTGTAACGGTGCTTCCTGTACCTAACCCGTTATCCCATGTATATATGTATCCACTGCCACAACCACCTGAAGCCACTGCTGTTAGAGTTGATGAGTTAGGGATGCATAAAGAGGACGGGCTTGCAGATGATATTAAAGAAATAGGTGTAATAACTCCAGGAGTGGTAAAGGTAAACACGGCAGACCAAGGTCCAAGAGGAGGATCATTGGTAATTCCCAAAACATGTTCATGTGCCACCCATTGATAGGTTGTTCCCGGACACAAAGAAACCAAAGGAATTGTAAGTGTCGGATAGGGCTCCTGATTACAACCTGTTTTTACCATTGATGCTGAAAAATAATTTGCAGTACCTGTAAACGGTGTATTGATACAAGTTAATTCGATTTCAAACCTATATGGATCACATCCACATGTTGCTGCATCCGATTCAGCATTGATTATTAAATTACCCCCTGACACAACTCCGTTAAGATTTATAAGACCAACTCCATGGCATGCAAAGGCATGATTGGAAAAAGCCAATGTTAACAGGATTAGTAAAAACGATATTTTAATTTTTTTAAACATGTTGCTTATCTTAAAAGGTTTATAAACCCTGTAAGAGATTTTAACTCACCTGAATTGGTATTAAATTCTATTTTATAATAATAAACTCCGTCAGGTTGATTCTCACCATTCCATCCATCTTTAGGATCATTCCATTCGTATAATATTTTACCCCATCTGTTAAAAATCTGTCCTTTAAAAGTTTTCATTCCCGAGCCGTTCAATGTGAATACATCGTTATTCATATCACCATTAGGTGTAAAAACATTAGGTAGCGTATATTCCAGGTTATCAAAAACAGAAATAATAATTTCAGCAGTATCCAAACAGGTAGAATTAGAAGCCACTAGTTGAACGGTGTAAATTCCTGAGTTTGCATAAACATGAGAAGGATCCGTTAAGTTGGAAACATCTGTATCTCCGAAAGACCAGCTGTAAAGTATTGCACCGGTAGAATTATTCAGGAACGAAATATTTAAAGGAGCCTCACCTGTTATTGAAGAAGGAGTAAATGCAGCAATTAAATTATCGATACTGGTTATAGTTACGAATTCTGTTTTTGAACAATTTGCTGAATTTGTAATGATTACACTATAAAGCCCTGGGGCTAAATTTACAGCAGTTGGCAAATTTTGAATCGGTGACGTATTCCAGGAATATGAATATGTTGATGTTCCTGTGATCAAAGCTGTTGCAGACCCATTTGCATTACCACATGTGGAATTTGTGGAGGATACCGCCACAACAAAATCAGCCGGCTGAGTTATTGAAATTACAGATATGGCAGTACAAGAAGTATTCGGATCGGTGATGGTTACCGTATAGGTGCCGGCAGATAAATTAGTTGCATTCGCAACTGTATAGGAGCCTGGAAACCAGGAATAATTATAGACACCTGATCCACCGGAAGCTAAAACACTTGCACTTCCATTATTGCTACCAAAACAAGTGACGTTTACGGAGGTATTTATAATTACCAACGTAGAATTGTTAACCGTCACAGCTACCGTATCTGTATCGGAACAACCATTAGCTGAAGTTGCTGTCACAATATAATTTGTTGTTGAAGTTGGAGAAGCAACTGGAGATGCTATCACCGCAGAAGACAAGCTCGATGAAGGGCTCCAGATTAATGAATTTCCACCAGTGGCATTTAATGTTACATTTGCACCCTGACAAATGGAAACATCATTGCCGGCATTTATAGTTGGTAATGGATTAATAGTTATTGCTACTGTTTCGGTAGAAGTACAACCGTTAACGTCTGTACCGGTTACTGTATAGGCATTTGAGTACTCCGGTTCGGCAACAGGATTAGAAATAAAAGCATTGCTTAATCCTTCTAAAGGAGACCAACTGTATGATACAGCACCCATTGCAACTAAGCCTACACTATCACCTAAACAAAGTGTAGTGTCATTGCTAACATTTATTAACGGGACTTGATTAACAAAAATGGTTATCGTGTCATTTTTTGAACATTGACCTGATAAAATAGTAACAATATAAGTTGTTGTAACAATTGGAGAAGCTTCAGGATCTGATATTGTATAAGAAGATAAACCTGTTGCAGGAAGCCAATTATAGGATGTTCCGCCTGTTGCATTTAATTGAACACTCGCGCCTTTACAAATAGTTGTATCGTCTCCGGCATTTACATTAATTTGACCAACTGTTACAGTTACAGAATCTGTTCCGGTACAACCCAGGTTAGAACTTGTTATTGTATATGTGGTGCTTATAGATGGTGATGCAATTGGATCAGCAATCGAGGTATTACTAAGTCCGATGCCGGGAGTCCAGGTAAATTGCGTTCCTCCAATAGTGTTTAATTGAACCGAATCTCCAATGCAAATTGTTGCATCTGTTCCTGCATTAACAATAGGAGGATTATTAATAGTGATTGTTACAGAATCTTTTTTAGAACAACCTGTATTATTAACTCCGGTTAAAATATAGGTGGTGCTCACACTTGGAGTTGCTATCGGATATTGAAGGGTTGAATCATTTAATCCGATGGAAGGTGACCATGAATAAACAACGGCTCCGGAACCATTTAAATAAAATGAAGTACCTGAGCATGCCGCTGTATCATTTCCTACATTGACCAAAGGCAATGGGTTAACTATTACATTCACAGAATCAATACTGTAGCAATTTTTTGCATTTGTTGCGGTAAGGTAATAGAGTTTTGTATTTGCCGGATAAACATCAGCATTAAGTATCGTTACTCCTGATATTTCGCTGGCAGGACTCCAGAAATAAGTAATCCCGGGATCCGGCAATGGGTTATTAATGGTTAAGCTAAAGTTATCAATAGAACCAACATTTGCCCCGGTAATATCATCATAGACCCCAAGTTTCCAAATCCCGTTTGTAGAGCAGCCGACAAAAGCAGCTAACCCTCCGGCACCTTCTGGTATGTAACTACCTGTGAATGGTGCTAATACACTTATGATCTGCTGTGTTGCCGAAGAAGTAAAACAGGTGCCGGTATAATTGTTACTGCTGCCTCCGTTATCCGTGCTTAGCTCTAAGCTCGATCCATCGGGGCAAAATAGAAATATATCAAGATCAGCGTCATTCGCATGTGTAATATCAAAGCAAACAGAGACTATTGAATTTGAATTTATTGTTCCATTTAATCCGGATATCTGTATTGTAGAAAAAGTTGTGTCCAGATTGTTTATCGGGTAACGTATCGGATTATTAAATGTTAAAGGTGAATTAAGAGTTAAATTTGAATTTACAGTTGGTTGCAATGTTAGTGTGTCTCCTAAACAAATTGGATTGGCAACACCGGCATCTACAACAGGGTGCGGATTTACAATAAGAAGCATACTATCTTTAACCGAACACGTTCCGTTAGAAACAGAAACGGTATATACTGTTGTTGAAGCTGGACTAACGTTGATTATTTGTGTGCTGAAATTTCCAGGTGTCCATAAATAAGAGATTCCGCCGGTGGCAGTTATTGTTGTACTGTCATATTTACATATTTCAACATCAGGTCCGGCATTTGGGACAACCGGGCAACATGTTCCAACACCGGTTGCAGCAGTTATCACATAATCGCAAATGGCACCGGCATTACCATCAATCATTATATAATAAACCTGTCCGACAGTTAATCCGGTTGCTGTTATTGTTTGGGTAGCTCCTAAGGCTATTGCCCCACAATTTGATATCGTTGTGAAATTAGTGCAATTAGAAGTTTGGAGAATAACCATTTGAACCCCGGATAGAATACTGCTGCAATTTGGGACTGTTACCGTTAAAGTTACAGTGCTTTGTACAGGGGTGAACTTTAGATAGGAGTTATTCTCTATTGAGTATCCGCAAGTCATACCTGTTGGATAATCGGAGGTGTAAGTTCCTGCGGTTGAGCCACAGTAAGCGTTAAGGTCACAAATATCAGGGGCGTTTGCACAAATATCTGCGGCCGGTATCGAATTGCATTGTGCAATTAACGAAGTCGAATTCTTAACAATGAAGAAAACAAGCGAAAATAATATGGGTAAAATATTTTTCATTTCAGTATCTCGGTGTTAATTATTTTTTAAATAAAAAAGTACATAATTGCCTACAACTGAAATTTTCAGTTTCTCAAAAAGAGGTGTAATCCTATAAGCCGAATCTCCCATCTCACTTTTAGTGATCAAAACAATTATGTTGTTTCCTTCTTTTAAAACGGAAACTACTTTTTGATCTTTTTTAAGTTCCCGAATTAAGATTTTCACATCTTTTGAAGCAGCTTTTTTATCCAGTGTATAAACATGCTTTTCCAAAATATTTTCAAAAGGATTTATTCCTTTTTTATCGTTCTGATAAATTGTACTTTCAAGCGTTGTTTCGTTAAGCGGAGTTCCCTGAGCATATGATTTTAAAAATGAAAGTCCTATTAATACTATCGTTACAATACTCTTAAGGAAGATTGTGATTATTTTTTTCATTTTTGAAGTATTATCTTTTTAGTAATAACTGTTTTGTCATTTGTCATCTGGACAAAATATAAACCGGGCGTTAAATTTGTAAGGTCAAACGTTACCTTATCTGTAGTAAGTTTTTCGATTGTTTTTTCGTCAACTAATTTCCCTTCAACAGAAATAATTTTTATAAATACGTTTTTATCAAAAGATCTTTGAAGATATACTGTCAGCATTCCTGAAGTAGGAACGGGGTAAATTATAATTGCGTTTGCAAATTCTATTTCTTCTAACCCAATTGTAAGGGTTAGTATTTGAGATGTTGTATCTGTACCACATCCGTTAACTGCGGTAAGTAGAATCGTATATGTTCCGGAAGTTAAGTAAGTATGGGTTGGTGCGGTTGCGATATCAAGTGCCGAACCATCTCCAAAATCCCATACATAAGCAGAGGTATTAGTAGAAGTATTAGTCGTTGTTACTGTTCCGGCATTTGCAAAAAAGTTAAATGCTGCAAATGGTCCATTTGTTACCGCAACATTTACCTGATCTGTGCCCATACAACCATTAACATCAGTTACACTTACTGTGTAGCTTACATTGGATGTTGGAGTGATGGTAATGTTCTGTCCTGATATACTGCCGTTCCACAGATAAGTTATTCCGCCTGATGCAGATAATTGAACCGCTGATCCACTGCAAACTGCCAGATCTGCCCCTGCATTAGCAGCTACCGATGGGTGAATAGTTACCTTTATAGTATCTGATTGGCTGCAGCCACCTGCTGCTGTTACTAAAACAGAATAATTGCCGCTCGTATATGCCATGGCGGTTTGGCCGGTGGTGCCCGTATTCCATAAATAAGTTGATCCGGAATTTCCAGCATTTAATAAAACAGAAGCAGAACAGGATGTGGTATCTGTTCCTAAATTAACAATCGGGGGATTAGAAAGTGTAACATTGATAGTATCAGTTAAGATGCAACCATTTAAATTTACTGCCACAGAATAAGTGCCTGAATTGCTCACTAAAAGAGTTGGAGTAGAGGCACCGGTATTCCATGTATAATTTCCGTTTGAACCGGTACTTAATGTAACATCAGGATTACAAGCAAAAACATCTGGTCCGAGGTTTACAACTGGTAGTGGGTTGATATTAACCAACAAGGTATCTGCACTTGTGCATCCTGAAACATTTGTAGCACTTACATAATAAGTACCACTAAGATTTGTCGTTATGGTTTGGCTGCTTGCTCCTGTGTTCCATATGTATGTGGAGCCTGGATTACCCGCATTTAAAAAAACACTTCCACCGCATTGGGTGACATCAGGGCCAAGGTTAATACTAACGACAGGGTTTATGGTGATGTTAATTGTATCAGAAGAACTGCATCCTGCCGGATTTGTTGCTTCTACAAAGTAGGATCCACTATTTGTAATAGTAATAGAAGGAGTAATAGCCCCGGTATTCCACAAGTAAGTATTGGAACTGCTGCCTGCATTTATCGTAATAGCGCTACCACATTGAGTAGTATCGGGTCCAAGATTTGCAAACGATAAAGAACTAACATTCACATGAACAGTATCAGTTGCAAAACAACCATTGACTCCCGAAGCAATAACGGTATATAAAGTAGATACAGAAGGGCTTACAATTATTGTAGGTGAAGACGCCCCTGTACTCCATAGATAGGAGCTTCCTCCAGTAGCGGATAAGGTTGCACTGTTGCCTTCACAGATAATTTGATCGGTACCCGCATTAACAATTACAGGTGTTTTTAATGTAATATTTATAGTATCAGTTGTTTGACAGAAAAAACCGGATGTGCCAGTTACATAATATTGTCCTGAATTTGTTGTCGTAAGCAATTGATTGGTACTGCCGTCATTCCATTGGAAAGTAGTGCCGGGATCTTGAACGCCTGCATTCAATACATAAGAGTTCGCACAAATTATTGAATCTGTTCCAAGATTTATCCGTGGGGCAGGTAAAACATCCACCTCAATAGAAGTTGAGCTGGCTGTAGCAACACATACATTATTGAAGCTGGTGATTACCCTGAAAAAAGTAGTATCCCATAAAGCAACTGAAGTAAGTGTGTCAAAATTAGCACCGGAAATATTAGTAAACGAAATATTATCAAGAGATTGTTGCCATTGGACACTACCAGAATAGGAATAGAGATTAAGGATGGTATTCATCCCTCCGCAAAGAAGATTGGCAGAAGAACTAATAAATCCGGCAACGGGTTGACTTGTTTCTGAAATTTTTACAGCATCAATAAATATGTTAGAGCCAAATGCACTCTTGGCAACAAACCCAATTTTTATTCCCGACATGCCGGCATACTGATCCAGACAGACTTCATTTTTTTTCCAACCTGGTGTTGTGTAGGAAGCGTTATATCTTGAAAGTGAGAATACAGGCAAACTCCAGGATGCTCCACCATCTGTTGATACAACCACAAATAAACTGTCTTTGTTATATTGGTAGGCTTTATCCTGTGACATGTAAAACTCAAGTTTCGGAGAATTTAAATTTGTAAAATCGAAACAGTTGGTTGATAACCTTGAAACAGCATTAAAAAATCCATTCGCATTGGAATTAAAGTAGGCCATTTTACTCCCTGAAAAAGGTGATAATGTTGGATTGGTTCCTGAGGCATTTAAATAACTCCACAAACCTGTTCCTGAAATTTGCTGAATGCTCCATCCCGGAACTGTTGTTTCAAAACCCTCTGTATATGGGAAGTTTGAAATGGTTGTTGTTATATATGAAATCGGATTTGCGAAAGAATTATTCCCGTTGCTTCCATCCCCTGATATAGTCGCTGTTGAATTTATAACATGTGTTCCCGCAGCAGAAAAATTGGCTGCTGTTGTTACTATGGCACTAAAAATGGAATCAGGTAAAAGAGTCCCTGAAGAAATAACAGTGTTAAAACTTTGGGTGCTTGCACCTGTTATGTTAACATTTATAGTTAATGGATTAAGAATAAAATTAAGAGTATCTGTTCCATAATTTTTAACTCCGATCGTGAGCGTTTCATTTGTTCCGGAGCAACCATTAGCAACTGGTGAGATCAATTTTTTTGCCCCAACATCAATTGGAAAATAGTCTCTGATCTCTATCTCATCCAGGTGAAAATCATAGTCTGGAGTGTCGTCTATAGGCCCGTCTGTAGCTCTGAAGGCGAGCATAATATCAGTGCCTGCATAGGAATTGAGATTAACTGAAAATGCTTGTAAAGTTGTTGTTAAATTGTTGTTTATGTTTAAGGTGAATACAGGAACCCATGATATACCGCAGTTAGTTGACACCATTACGGATACAGCATCATCTGATCCCATCAGGTCACCTACCGTAACAGAGCTGTAATTAGTAACTGCCGCGAAAAATTTTAATTTGGCGGAGCTGGATGGACTGAATTTTTTGCTGATGAGCCATTCGTTTTTTGTGGTCGTATATAAGTTAATACGAGCAGTAATGTTACCGGAAGTATTTAATCCCGTTTGTGATTGCCATGTGGATGTGGTACCTGTTGGTGTTGCTCCTGCAGCTTCGGTCCAGTTTGGAAAGGCTGTAACAAGATTTGCTCCGGTAAATCCGGTGAAATCAATGAAATCCGGTAAATTCATCGGAATAGCATTGGTACGCAATACAGGAGTCATTGCATTGTTTGTTGAATCATAATCAGGTGTGATTGCCGAAAATGCATTAATCACATAGGTTCCGGGTGTTGAAAGATTAAGAACTGAAGTAATATTTATTGTGGTGTCGGACCAGGGAGATAAACTTCCTGTGTTTATAATTTTGCTGAATGTTTGATTTAACGGCCCCGTTATAGTCGCAGTAACAGTAGCATTTGTAGTTGAAAAATTAATTGTTTCGGGGCCGAAATTTTTTAGCGCTACTGTAATCGAATCATTCGTACTGTAGCATCCTGTTGTTACAGGACTGAGCAATGCAGTAACACCAAGATCGTACCCGTTGATTGTGTTTGAAATAGTAATGTCATCCAGATGGAAATCATAATCTTCAACATTATCAACAGAACCATCGGAAGCAAAAAAAGCAACTAATATACGCTGACCGGCATACATATCAAGTGGTACAACATGTGATCTTAATTGAAAAGGAAGATTAGATGAAGAATTCATTGCAAATACAGGAAACCAGGTTTGGCCGCAATCTGTTGAAACCATTACCTGAACATGATCATCAGAACCCATAGTCGCGGATGCTGTAATAGAGTTTTTTGCAGTGACTGCAGCCGAAAATCTTAATTTTGTTGTAGTTGTAGCATTGAACTTAGGCCCCACGATCCATTCATTTTTTCCGGTTGAATAAAGATTAATTCGTGCAGAAGTGTTTCCTGAAACACCCATATTTAGTTGTGAGGTCCATAATGAGGTTGCTCCTGTTGGTATGCTGCCAGCTGCTTCGGTCCAATCCGGAAATGCACTTGTAAGATTCGTTCCTGAATAACCCGAAAAATTAAGAGTTGTTGGTAAAGCCACAATTTGTGTAAGCGTAATTGCAACCGGAGGTAATGAATCATTGTTTGAATAAGTATCACCGGTAAGCGATGAATTTGCGTAAAAAGTATATGTTCCTGTTGCAGACATATTGTAAGAAGCAGAAGCGATAACATTAATGCTGGAGCCACTTGCCAGTGTGCCGGAATTAAGCACTACCGGAGAAAATGTTATTGGATTAGGACCGGCAACAGATGAATTAAGAATAATATTATTGGTTGCAAGGTTTATTGGTAATCCGAAATTACTTATTGAAAATTGAATTAATTCAGAAGAACCCGGGCATGAAAAAACGGAGGGTGTCATCAAAGCCGTTACTCCAATATCATTTGTAAATGGAACGCCATCAAATTCATCGGCTCCTATATCTGGTAAAGTGCTTCCTCCATTAATAGAACCTGCCGGACCCGGTCTTAAATCGCCTTCGAAATCAGCAGTAACTCCTGAAATTACAAGGCCTCTTGATTCAAGGTTTGAAGCGCCTGCAGCAAAAACTGAATCTATTTTTAAATTTCCGAATGAGGGGTTAACAAAAACGGTAGAAGGGATGGCAATGGTAGTTTCATAAAAAGAATAAACATCACTTTGAGAAATGGATTTCCAGTTATTGAATGTTTGTGTTACACCCGCCCAATCATTTACAGAACTTACTGTATCAGTGACAAAAAAATTATTGTTGGAAGCGTTTGCTACCCATCCTGTTGATGGAGTTGTAGAAGTATTACCCAATGCGTAATTGGATACACCTGTTCTATTATTAAATAAAAAATTATTCTTTATAGAAACTGTTGAATTGCCACTTCTTAGTATAGCGTATGTTTTGTTTGTTATATTTCCTGAACCGGAAATAAAAATGGAATTGTAATAAAAATTAGTTGTGCTTGATGCTGCGTTATCCCAAATTCCTTTTACCGAAATATCATTTGTAAACGTATTCGAAACAGATATCATATTATTAATCAGTTCCCAGTTTCCGGATGCAAGATAGATGCCTGTAAGTCCTGCTAAAGTTCCGGAAGTAGCATTTGAAAGATCAAAAATTTTATTTGAAAGAAGGGAACCGTTTCCTGTACTTGATATCGTGATGCCAATAACATTTGTATTCACTGTGGTATTTGTAGCGCGTAGTCCACTGATTGTATTAAAAGAATAAAGTTGCCCTGCGGCTCCACTATTAATGTAAATTCCTGCTATGGCAGCAGAAGTATTGCTGGTAGAGGAACATGCGCTTGAAATGTTTAAAATAGTATTTCCGGTCACAGCGCTTACTCCTGTCCCTGCACTAACAATGCCTCTTACCTGGGATCCGGTGCTTACACCTGAAGATATAATATTTCCTATTGTATTATTTTGAATGGTTGTATTTCCGGCAGAAATAGCGTTAATGCCTGTAATAGTTGAAGAGCCGGAAGTATTGATACTCGAAAGGGTAATAGCAGATCCAATTGTATTTCCGGTAATTACAACGGAACCTGCAACACACGAAATACCATTAAAGGAGGAAGTACTTATATTTGTTAAGGATATATTTTGTATGAAATTGCCGGAGATTAGTGTAGAAGCTGTTGCACCAACGTTAATCGTGATTCCATTAAACGCTAATGCTCCTGAATTAATCCATTTTCCTCCGGCTGCCCCCTGCATTTGTCCTCCTATATAATTAGAAGAAATTGTATTTGAAAAAGAAGAAGCACCTGCCGAAAATTGAATGGATGTTTGACCGGTAGTATTTGTTGCTTGAGTGTTATAAAAATTATTTGCTGTAATCTGCCATCCTTCACCATTTCCAATAGCTGTAATACTTATGCCGCTGTTTATCCAGTTATATAAATTATTATTGTTGATACTATTATTTTTATTTCGGGCAGTGTTGGTTCCAACAGAATAAATACCAATGCCAGGAAACCCGGCAACATCTGTACGGTCATGAATCGAATTGTTAGTAACTGAATTATTACTGTTTCCTAAAGTACCGGTGGAGGTGGAGAAAAGTACCAAACCTGTAGCAGGATTTTGCCCTTCAATAGATAAATAGTTTAAGGTATTAAATGTTGCATCATTAATAAAAGTAAAAACAGGTCCAATAGTAGCTGCTGATCTTGTGTTTCGGATCATCCATTCAGAATTTCCAATTCCTCCTGCTCTTCCATCCAGTATCAGATTATTGATTCCGTTTAGTTGAATTAAGGGGAGTAATGAGCCGGGATCACCTGACGTAACTCTAGCAGTAGCCCCTGCAGCAGGCCTTATCGTAACCGTCCAGCTGCCTCCGGAAATGTTAAATTGTCTGAAGATTATTGGTAAAACTTCTCCGGCAGTTCCATCATAATCTGTTTGAAGTTCAAATATCACATCACCTGTTATAGTGGCATTGTTGAGGGAATCAGCTATCTGGCTGATTTTTGTATAAAGAGGTGCTGAATTGCCTACCGGATAAATTCCAGAAAAAATTGATGCTTTTGACAGGGAAGTAACCGCTATGAACACTAATAAAAAGAAATGGCTAATTAAAAATCGTTTAGTAGAAACTGACATGAATTTTTGTTTAATTATTTTCATTGATCAAAGGTGAACAACTAAAGAACTGTAAGTGTTACATAACTTTTGTATTTAGTTGCATTATTCACACATAAGTAGTACGTTTTAAATTAAAACAATAACATTATGGTTAGATTTTCCTTAAATTTACAGACATATACTAACTGACTTTACAACCGATTAACCAGCGAGTTGTTTCAAGAATAAGTGAGTTAAAAAAGGCGTGACCGAGTAAGCTTGAAATGGAGAGTTTTTTTTCTTGTCTGAATTTTTTTTACAATCGCTTAAAAAAAGATTTTTTTCTCTAAAAAAGACATTTCAATTTCTATATTTATCTACCTTGCTGTTAATTTTGTATTATCAATAAAATAAAAATATGTCTTATCTCCGTATTCAATTTCTTGTTTTTGTATTGTTACTAAAGGCTTTAATAACCACGGCACAAACTCCATTTATTTCAGAGAAAAGTTTAGAAGTAAATACAAATTATGTAGTAGAGACTTTGAATTCAGAAAATGGATTGCCGCAAAATACCATCATGAACGTATTTCAATCACATGATGGATTTATATGGATAGCTACTTTCAATGGTTTGTTACGGTATGATGGGGTGGTTTTAAAATTATTTAATACACTGAATACACCCGGCCTGCCAAACAATAGCATAAAAAATATAGTACAGGATAGAAACGGAGTTTTATGGATGACAACTTTAAATGGTAAACTCATAAAGTATCACAAAGGCGTTTTCGAAACCATTATCATTAATAGCGATGAAAGTATTATTGTAAAAGATATTTGTGAAAATGAAAATGGAGAGTTACTAATAGGTGCAGAAAATAATAAAATAGTTAAGTTAAGTGACGGACACTTTTCCTTCGAAGTAAAATTGCCGGTTGATTCCATCAAGCTTACAAAAATTCAATATAATTTGCTTGATAGTTCATTACATATTGGAACAACAAATGGATTATATACTTACAAAAATAAAAAACTTGTTTTAGTTTCCCAGATAAAAGGAAAAGTGTTTTTAATAAAAAGAAATCTGAATAACGAACTCTGGCTTTCAACAAATTCAAAACTTTTTAAGTTAAAAGATGGTACATATAACGAATATCAACTTCCTGAAAAATTAAAGGAACAAGGGTTGCTGACAGATTTTTATGTGGATGGAAATGAGAAGATTTGGGTAGCCACAAAAAGCGGATTAACACTTATAGATAATGGAACTGTTTCTTTTTATACCACTGCATCAGGATTGTCATCAAATAATTTAGGAATTGTTTATGAGGACAGGGAACAAAATTTATGGGTAGGAACTTCAGATGCCGGACTCAACAAAATGAAATTAAAAACATTTATTTCCTATTCTGCAAAAGATGGATTATTGTCGGATGCTGTCGGAGCAATAATCAAGACGAAAGATAATTCCATCCTGATAACAAATTTTTGTCAAGGCATCACTCAGTTTAAGGACGTAAAATATTCCCGGTTTAATAAACCGGATGTAGGATGCGTATGGTCTTTGCTGGAGGACAGAGAAAACAATTCATGGATCGGTACTTATGGTAGTTGGCTTTATCGTTATAAAAACGGGGAGTATGAGCATTTCCCGGTTAATGATAATCCGTCCCATAATATTGTTTTGAGTTTGTTTCAGGATAAGGCAGGAGTCATTTGGATAGGAACTGATGAAGGTTTGTTTACCTATAAAAATGGGAAATTCAATTCCTTTGGGAATAAAAAAATAATTGGCACTGTTAAATATATTACTGAGGATAAAAAGGGAAAGATCTGGTTTTGTTCTAAAAACGGGTTAGGTGTTATTCAAAATGGTGAAATGGAAATATATACTACAAAAAATGGCTTATCCAATAATGATATACGATATGTTTACGAAGATAAAGAAGGTATTTTATGGATCGCAACATATGGAGGAGGAATCAACCGTTTTAAAGACGAAAAATTTTTCGCATTTAATCAATCAAAAAACCTTATGGATGATTTTACTTCATGTATTCTTGAAGATGATGAAGAAAATTTTTGGGTAAGTTCCGATCACGGAATTTATTCTATTAAACGTAACGATCTGAATAAATATGCTGATGGTGAATCGCCTTTTTTAAATACGATACATTATGGCAAAGAAGATGGACTTAAAAATTCAGAGTGTACAGGAGGTTTTCAGCCGGCAGGATTAAAAGATACTGATGGCCGTATATGGTTTCCAACTTTAGCGGGTGTGGCGATAGTTGATACAAGAAAAATCCCGAAAATAAATTATATACCTGAATTAATAATTGAAACAGTTTTAGTAGATGAGAATAAACTGCTAAATACAGATTCACTATTTGAAATATCAAGAAATATTAAAAAAATAGAATTTCAATACACCGCTCCTTTTTTCAACAAATCAAAAAGTATTTTGTTTCAATATAAATTGGATGGAAAGGATAAGGAATGGAGTAACCCCACAAAAGCAAGAGTTGCCAGTTATCTGGGCTTAAAACCAGGAAATTACGTTTTCAGGGTTCGGATATATGGAAGTCTGAATACTGCCATTAATAAAGAAAAAAGTATTGCCTTTAAAATCCCTTTTCCTTTTTGGAGAACACTTTCATTTTATATTATTGTTTCGGTTATATTGGTTGCAATGTTTTTAATGTTCACTTTTTTAAGAATAAATAATATTCGTAAAAAGGAAGAAGAGAAAACGAAAATAAATAAAAATTATGCAGCCTTGGAATTCAAAGCTCTTCTGGGCCAAATGAATCCGCATTTTATTTTTAATTGTTTAAATTCTATTAAATTATTTATAGCCACTGACGACAAAATAGCTGCAAATAAATACTTAGGAAAATTTTCAAAATTAATAAGACTCTCTCTCGAACATTCTTCATCCATCTTTATGCAATTAGCAGAGGGGATAAATTTAATTACTCTTTATGTAGAATTAGAACAATTACGTGTGGATCATAATTTTGTTTTTAATTTAAAGATTGATTCCTCATTAGATATCGAAAATATTGAAATCCCGACTATGTTGCTTCAGCCGTATGTTGAAAATGCGATTCATCATGGTTTATGGCCAAAAGGAAAAGATGGAATTTTAAATTTAACATTTGCACTTAAAGAGGACAATTTAATAATAGAGGTTGAAGATAACGGAATAGGAAGAACCCGCTCTTTTGAAATGAAAAACCATTTTTCAGAGAACAGAAAATCAATGGGAATGAGCAATACGGAAGAGCGGATGAAAATTATCAATTACATAAAAAATACAAATATTAGTGTAAAGTATGTCGATAAAATTAATGTAAACAATGAATCGGAAGGAACATTAGTTTATATTTCAATACCTTTATTTTAAAATAATTAATGAGATGCTAAATGCAATTATTGTTGATGATGAAAAAAATGGGAGAGCATTATTGATGCTATTGTTGAAAGAGAATTGTCCCAATGTAAATGTTTTGGATACTGCAGGTTCCGCAGCTAAAGCTTTGGACTTAATTAATAAATTAAATCCTGATTTGGTTTTTTTAGATATTGAAATGCCGGGAGGTTCCGGTTTTGATTTGCTAAGTAAAATTGAAAGTCCTGATTTTTCTGTGATTTTTGTAACTGCGTATGATAAATATGCCGTGAAAGCTTTTAAGTTTTCAGCCATAGATTATCTATTAAAACCTATTGATGAAGAGGAGTTGATCAGAGCTGTAAATGAGGCAGAAAAACATAAAAAAGAAAATTCATTCCCCAGCATCGTAGCATTAAACAAAAACTATAATACGTTGCGTAGTGAAAGCGGGAAATTGGCTCTTACAACGCAAACCGGGCTTGTTTTTATAGAAATAAAAGAGCTGATCAGGTGCGAGGCGGCTGGTAAATACACCAATTGTTATCTTGCCAACCACACTAAAATAATGGTCAGTAAAAATCTGAAAGAATTTGAAGATTTTTTAAGCGAACATAACTTTATCCGTATTCATCATTCACATCTTGTAAATATGGAATATATAAAACAATACTATAGCGGAAGAGGAGGTTATGTCTTAATGAGTGATGGAAGTACTGTTGATGTATCTCAACGAAAAAAAGAAGAGTTTTTGAAACGATTAAATAAAATATAAATTTTTTTTGAACTATTTTAATAGCTTGATTAAGATCTGATCCTTCTCAAATAGAGTAATAAAAAAACAATTTTGAACCCTTAGTTTTTTTTTCTTCAAACTTACCTGCATTGATAATGACGCGGCAGTTTTTGTAATATTAATTTTTGCAAATCAAAAAACTGTTGCTGGGATAGAAAAATAAATCATTTTGTTTTACTTAATTTGTGGCAGTTTAAAAACAGATCAAAAAAGCAGAATGCAACTAATCATTCAGGTTTTGCATCTTAATGTTAACAAAACGCTGTGGATAATTACTCAATTCAATTTTCATATTTCAACTATTTATAGCATATTTGTAGGTGATTATAATTTAATTAATCTAAACCTCACATAGTTTGAAAAAGAGATTTTTACTCCTTATAGGTTTTTTTACCATTACTGTTTTAAATTTGCCTGCGGCAAATCGCTACTGGATAGGTGGCACAGGTAACTGGACCGATCTTTCACATTGGACCTCCACTAGTGGAGGAATTGGTGGTTCTTCTGTTCCAACCTCTAATGATGATGTCTTTTTTGATCAGCATTCGTTTTCTGCTAATCAGCAATCAGTAACAGTTGCTTCTGATGTTTTTTGTCGTAGCATGGATTGGAGCGCTATCAATCAGGAGGTTGCTTTTTCTTCAACAAATTCAAACAACATTTCCGTTTCAGGATCCTATATTTTATCTCCCTTATTAATTAATGATTTTAGAGGCCAAACCAATTTTAATTCAACATTATCAACAAACATTATTAAAACTGCAGGAAGAACAATACTTGGCAATTGGGTGTTTGATGGGATTGCTTTCTGGCAATTGGGAGATGATCTTATTACAGAAAGCCAGGTAATAATTTCGCTTAAAAAAGGAAGTTTAAACTCGAATAGTAAAAAGATTACTTGTGGCTCTTTTATTGGGACGGGTATAGAAAATAGAATGTTGGATCTGGGGCAGTCAGTTGTAACAATAGAAAATTTATGGGATTTTGCAGATAACACCAATTTGAATTTTATAGGTTCTGCTTCAGAACTGATTTTTAAAACACCCAAAATTCAAAACTTTAAATCTGCCGGTTCACTGCAATATGGAACGGTAAGCACTTTTCGTAGTGTTTTATCACATTCTGTTGTAATTACAGAAATTCTCAGCAACAAGTGCGATGGTGAATGTAATGCGATCCTTGTTGCAACAGTTACCGGAGGAACAGGGCCTTATGAATTTCAATGGGGAACCAGCCCGATAACTATACACAATACTGCATCCGCCACAGATACACTTTATAATGTTTGTGAAGGGAGTGCGATCAATCTTTTTGTTGAGGATCAGGGTTCAGGCGATTTTGCTTCTACCTCCTATACCCTGCCTTCCTTTTTAGTTCTGCAAATAGCCGGATTTAATAAAACCAGACCCTCCTGTTTTGGAGGTTGTGATGGTAAAATTATACCAATTGTTGGTGGAGGAACAGCCCCATATAGTTATTCATGGTCACCAGGTGGACAAATAACTTCATCATTGATCAATATATGTGCAGGCACAGATACTCTGGTACTTACAGATACGAACGGATGTGTAACTTCTGCTTATACTACTTTATTGCAACCTACCCCTGTTGTTACCAATGGTACATTTACGAATATCTTATGTAATGGGGTTTGCGATGGAAGTGCTTCTGTTGCCCCAACAGGTGGAACACCACCATACACTTATAGTTGGGCCCCTAACGGTGAAATTACTCCAACGATTTCTAATCTTTGCCCAAACAGTTATACCTGTACCGTTACTGATTCGAAAGGATGCCCAATAGACTATATTGCAACTATTACACAACCCAATTTATTAACTCTGACTCAAACACAAACAAATGTTACTTGCGGTGGATTATGTGATGGTACGGCAACAGCAACAATAACAGGTGGAACTGCGCCCTATACGTATGTTTGGACATGTGGCGGTACGGTTACAACAGCGAGTTTAACAAATAGTGTTGGTGGATTATGTGTGGGCCCTTGTACCGTAACTGTGACTGATGCGAATGGATGTTCAAAAAATATACCTTTTATTATTACTGAGCCACCCATATTAGTTGCCACGGCAACTGGAACAAATATTTCCTGTTTTAATGCTTGTGATGGAACTGCCACTGCTACTGTTACCGGGGGAACCTCAACGTTTACTTATGTTTGGTCTAACGGTCCAATAACCGGGCCTACAAATTCGCTTACAAATACCATTAGTTCTTTATGTGCTTTGACATACACTGTTACTGTTACGGATATTAATGGTTGTAATGATACAGGGGTGGTAATTCTTACACAACCTCCGGTATTGGATGTTGTTGCATCAAAAACAGATGTTAATTGTTCCGGTGCTTGTGACGGAGCAGCAACGGCTACTCCAACAGGTGGTACCGGCCCCTTTACTTATTTCTGGAAAACAGTGCCGGTGCCCCAACAAACATTGCAGACTATTTCGAATTTATGCCCGGGAACCTATACTGTTATTGTTACTGATTTTAACTCCTGTATAGATTCTACCACTGTTACTATTTCTCAACCTACCCCAATTACTACAACAATGACAGGTACAAGTGTCACATGTTTTGGTGCTTGTGATGGTACCGCATTAGGCACCCCTTCCGGAGGCACTCCAAACTATACTTATTCATGGACCGGGCCAGCTATAGGATTACCGGCAGGTAATACAGATCTTATTACAAATTTATGCAATGGAACATATACTTTAGTTGTAACAGATGCCGCTGGTTGTAAAGATACGGCAACAGTAGCGCTTACACAACCTAATCCATTCACTGTAAGTATTACCAACACTCCTATACTTTGTAATGGAAATTGTAATGCAACAGCTTCAACAACTGTTGTTGGTGGTACACCTACTTACACATACGCATGGACTTACTCAGCGGGACCTAATCCTCCTGCTTTATCAACGATCTCTTCTCTATGCGCAGGAACATTCATTGTTACTGTTACCGATTCAAATTCATGTACCGCAAAAGATACGGTTATCATTACTGAACCGACATTGCTTATCGTAAACAGCACGGTTGTGAATGCAACATGTTTTAATACCAATAGTGGTTCTGCGTGTTTGAGTGCCAGTGGTGGAACTCCGACATATACTTATGATTGGGATCCGGGCGGGGAAATAACCGCATGTATCAACAATCAACAGGCCGGAACTTATTCCTATACGGTGACAGATGCAAATAATTGTACAGATACTAATTCAGTAACTATTACAGAGCCTAATATTTTATCAGCGAATCCTTCAGTAATTAATAATTTAACATGTAATAATGTAATTCCTTGCGATGGATCTGCTACCTCTACTCCAACCGGAGGTACTCCTCCATTTACTTATTTATGGAACGATCCTTCAGCTCAAACCACCCAAACAGTTTCTAATCTCTGTATCGGTAACTGGGATGTAACGGTTACAGATTCCAATTCCTGTGTATCAACACAACCCATAATAATTACCCAACCAACACCATTAAGTGCCAATATTAGTAATACCACTTCCAGTTGTGATGTTTGTAATGGTACAGCAACTGTAGTTCCTTCCGGTGGAACTGTAAGCTATACGTATTTATGGGCACCTGCGCCTGGCGGAGGACAGGGCACTGCAACTGCAACAGGTTTATGTTCTAATGTTCTTTATACCTGCACCATTACTGATGCAAATGGTTGTACGGCAACGCGAACAGTCACTATTTCTCAGACAGTAATTATAAGTATCACAACATCCAATGTAACCCTGAGCTGCTTTGGTTCATGTGATGGTGCTGCCACAGCAAATGCTTCAGGTGGTTCAGGCCTTTATGATTATTTTTGGGGACCGGGAAATCCAACCGGTCAGGGAACCGCAACAATAACCAATTTGTGTGCAGGAACTTATTGGGTAACAGTTACAGATACCAGCGGTTGTTTTAATAACGATACAATAATTTTTTCCAATCCTCCTTTATTGGTTGCCTCTGCAACAAGTATTAATCCGACATGTTTTGGTTTGTGTGATGGTACAGCAACAGGAAGTTACGTTGGTGGAACAGGTCCTGTCAGTTATTTATGGACTGATGGTGCTTCACAAACAACCCCAACAGCAACGGCTTTATGCATAGGATCCTATACTCTTACAGTTACTGATTCGATGAATTGTACTGATACCGCCTCGGTTAATCTTACACAACCTCTTGCCATACTTGATAATTATACTTTAATTAACGCTACTTGTATGGTATCCGATGGCAGTATCACTGTTGCTCCAACAGGTGGCTCAGGTGCAGGATACGTTTATGTCTGGACCGGGTCAGCCCCGATAACAGGAGGTGGTACTTCAATTACGAATCTTGCTGCAGGAACTTTTACTCTTGTAATTACTGATGGTTCAGGTTGTAGTTTTACTTTTAATTATATTATCAGTAACACAAATGCACCTTCTCTTGTGATGTCCAGTACCCCAATTACTTGTTTTGGTACATGTGATGGAACTGCTACAGTTGTTGCATCCGGTGGTGCACCCGGGTATTCATACAATTGGACACCTGGCAATCCAACAGGAGACGGCACGGCCACAATTACTTCATTATGTTCAGCCACTTATACTGTTCAGGTTACTGATGGACTAGGTTGTATTACCATTGATACGATCAGTGTTTTAGATCCGGCTTTGGTTTCACCAAATCCAGTTATTGTTAACGAAAGCTGTGGTGGCTCTTGTGATGGAAGCATCACCTTGAATCCATCCGGAGGAACCGGTGCTTATACCTATGCATGGACCGATGGTTTGGGAGCGCCAATGCCGGCAACATCCAGCCAAATAAATTTATGTGCAACATTAAGTCCTTATTCTGTAACAGTTACAGATGTCAATGGCTGTGATTCTGCCCTTGTTATTACTATAATCTCTCCTCCAACTTTAACTGCTACAATTGCATCTACAGATGTGAATTGTTATAATGCGTGTGATGGAACAGCTAAAGTTACACCATCAGGAGGGACTCCTCCATATTCTCACAGCTGGTCACATGGGGCAATTTATATTCTCGATTCTGTAATAAATCTTTGTCCGGGAATATATACAGATACGGTAACAGATTTTAAAGGATGTTCTGTTATTGTAACAGATACAATCACAGAGCCAACACAACTAACAGCTACCTCTTCGCAGGTGAACATTTCATGTTATAATATGTGTGATGGTTCTGCTTCTGTTTTAGCTTCCGGTGGAACTTTATCTTATAGTTATGTATGGAATCCAATTGTGACTACAAATATTGCAGGTGATAGTGCAAGTAGTTTATGTAACGGAACATACAATGTTACTGTCACAGACGGAAATGGTTGTCAGGTTATAGTGGATTCAATCGACATCACCCAGCCTACCCAAATTGTGGTAAATGCCTCCTCCACAAATCCAACCTGTAATTTATCCTGTAATGGAACAGCAATTTCAAATCCTACAGGTGGGTCAGGTGTAGGCTACACTTATTTATGGAATTCAGTTCCGGGCCAACCTACCCAATCTGCAGATTCACTTTGTGCAGGAACGTATAATGTGATCGTTACAGATAATAAGGGTTGTACCAACAATCAAAATGTAACTTTAATTGATCCTGCAGTATTAAATGCAAATGCATTTGTGATAGACCCAACTTGTTATAATTCCTGCAATGGATCAGTCATATCAAATCCCGTTGGTGGAACCCTCCCATACACTTATTCATGGATGCCGGGCGGACAAAGTTCTCAAATTGTTTTAAACGAATGTCCGGGTACTTATACATTGATTGTGACCGATTTGAAGCTGTGTAAAGACACACAAACTGTTGTTGTTACCAACCCTTTACCATTGGATATTATTGTCGGAAGCACACCTGCTACCTGTGGTTTCGCGGATGGTACTATGACCATCACTCCAATTACAGGAACAAGCCCTTATACTTATGTTTGGTCTCCTATACCTCCTCCAATGATTGTTGCAGGACAAAACGCCACACAAATGTACGCGGGAGTTTATTCTATTACAGTTACTGATGCGAGTGGTTGCGATTCTACTTTTGTGGAAACACTCAATAATTCAGGTGGTCCAACCGGTGAAATCGTTTCAACTACCGACCTGGTATGTAATGCTATTTGTAACGGAATTGGTTCTGTCGATACTGTTATTGGTGGCGTAGCTCCATTTACATTTTTATGGAATCCCACTTTTATTGCAAATGATACTGCAACAAATTTATGTGCAGATAGTTATACGGTGACAATAACGGATTCAAACAGTTGTATTCACTTCACAAGCCCGATAATTATTAATGAACCTCCCCCAATTGTTCCCAATGAGGTAATTACCAATGCTGCTTGCAGTACAGTTTGTAACGGCACAATTACGGTATCTCCTACAGGCGGAACAGGTGCCGTTTATACCTATTCATGGGCTCCGGGGAATCCTGCAGGCCAGGGAACGGCAAGCATTACATCTTTGTGTCCCGGATCTTATACATTAACAATAACGGATCTTAGTCTCTGTACCCAGGTGGATACATTTGTTATCGGTCAGGATTCACCGCTGAATGTATCAATAAGTTCAACAAACAGTACCTGTTCTTCTTATTGCAATGGTATGTCGTATGTTACTATTTCTGCGGGGACTTCCCCTTATGCGATCCAGTGGAACGATATTCTCGGACAAGTAAATGATACTGCAACCTCATTATGTGCAGGAACCTACTCAGCACTAATTGTTGATGCTTTAGGTTGTAACACAACCGTAACAGATACAATTACAAATGCTGTTCCGATTATTGCGAATGCAGCAATTACGGATGCAACTTGCGGATCTTGTGACGGGCAGGTTTTAGTATCTCCAACAGGCGGAACGGGTCCATATACTTATGTATGGAGTAATGTTTCAACTACGTTTGATATCGATAGTAATTTATGTGCCGGATTATATACTGTTGATATCACGGATAGTGTGGGTTGTGTGATAAATGTTACTATTCCAATAAGTAATATTGGAGGCCCTGATAGCTCAACGATAGCATCAACCAATGCCGGTTGTTTTGGTGTTTGCGATGGTGCAGTAACAGGAATAGTTCCTTTCGGAGGAACACCTCCATATACTTATTTATGGATACAAAGTGGTGCAACTACCACTACTCTTAATAATCTATGTGCCGGAGTTTATTATGTTCAGATCAAAGATTCATTGGGATGTTCATTGATTGATTCCGTGACAATAACAGAACCAGATCAAATACTGGCTAATCAACAAATAACTGCGGCAACATGTGGAGTTTGTAATGGAAGTATTATCATTGATCCAAGCGGAGGTGTAGGTCCATATACTCCGGTATGGAATATTCCGGTGGTTCCACCTTTAGATACATTAACAAATTTATGTGCAGGGATTTATACAGTTGTAATTACTGATGCCAATGGTTGTGGACAAAATGTAGTTATCCCGGTAAATAATTTTATTGGCCCTATACTTTCAATTACTTCAACTGATGTAACTTGTAACGACTCCTGCAATGGAACAGCAACAGTTACAGTTCTGAGTGGTGTTTTTCCATATGCCTATTCCTGGAATGATGTCTTAGGACAATCCACTCCAACTGCTGATTCACTTTGTCCGGGAACCTATTTCGTACAAGTAACCGGAGCCGATCTCTGTGTGTCAATTATTTCAGCAACAATTACAGAACCTACACCAATAGGATTCAGCGCTGCAAACTTGAATGATCCATTATGTAATGCGGATACCAATGGTACTATTAGTATTTTCTCTTCCGGTGGTGTTCTGCCTTATGCCTATTCATGGACATTCAGTTCAAGTATAACAAATACTGCCACTAATTTGGGTGCAAACACCTACATTACAACAGTTACCGATGCGAATGGTTGTATTGCTACTCAAACTAATACATTAACAGATCCTCCGGTATTAACCATCAGTAATGTTGCAACAGATCCAAGTTGCAGTACAATTTCTGATGGGGTAATTAATATCACTGTTGGAGGAGGCACTTCAGCATATACTTATCAATGGAGTGGCAATTCTTCAGCTATTACAGAAGATTTAACAAGCGTATCAATGGGCACGTATAGTATTACAGTAACAGATTTTAATGGTTGTCAGATTTTGGATACAATAACATTAACTCCTACCATCATTGTAATAGCCAATGCAGGAAATGATACATCTTTCTGTTTGTTAAACCCGGTTACTTTGAATGCAACCGGAAGCACCAATGCAACAAATTATAACTGGTATGTGATTCCGTCAAATGCCTTGGTTGGATCAGGAAATATTATTACTGTTTCGCCTTCCGATACAACGAGTTATTATGTAATTGTAGATAATGGTTTAGGTTGCGCTGATAACGATACAGTTAATACGCTTTCCTATCCTTTACCGGTGGCAAATGCAGGAGCTGATATTATAATATTATCAGGGGCGGGTACCACAATTGGTGGTAATCCTACAGGTCCTGCAGGATCTACTTATTTATGGATCCCTTTGCCGGGTTTGGATAACAGTACCATCGCTAACCCCACAGCAAGCCCAGCATCAACCACTACCTATACTGTGATGGTTACATCATCGCAAGGTTGTGTTTCCAGCGACTCAGTACTGGTTTCTATTTTGCCGAATATCTCATTTGGTAATGGAATTTCTCCTAATGGAGATGGGGTAAATGATGAATGGGAAATTGATTTTATCGAGATGTTCCCCGAAAATACAGTTGAAGTATATAATCGTTGGGGTGAATTGTTATTCCAATCAAAAGGATATACAGAAAAATGGGATGGAACATACAAAGGACAACCATTGCCGGTTGGAACGTATTATTACATTATTAATTTGAATGATCCATTATTCCCTGATGCATATACAGGACCAATTACCATTATGAGATAAATCGAATTGAAATGTTATACGAACATAAAAAAAAATAACGTGAAAAAAATTTTAATCATCCTGTTGGTTGTTTTAAGTTTTTCGAAACTTGATGCGCAACAATTACCGCAATATAGCAATTACATGATCAATGATTTTGTAATGAATCCGGCTATTGCAGGGAGCAATTCCTATTTCGAAGGAAAGTCCAATAATCGTTATCAGTGGGTTGGACTTACGGATGCTCCACGCACCTACATCTTAAGTGTTAATGGACCTACCAAAGCTTACAACATGGGCTTAGGTGGAATATTATTTACTGATATTGTTGGACCTACACGTAGAACAGGTTTTTATTTATCGTATGCATACCATTTGAAAGTTTCTGAAAAAATAAAGGTATCCATGGGGATTTCAGGTGGTATCTTACAATTTATGGTAGATGGCTCAAAAATAAACCTCCATACACCGAATGATATAGCGATTAGTAGTGGTGTACAATCGGTAGTAATTCCAGATTTTGGTGCAGGCTTATATGCTTATTCGGCTGACCATAAATGGTATTTTGGTGTAAGTGTTCCACAGGTGATGCAAAATCAGATCAAATTTTTTGATTATAAAACGTCATCATTAAATAAATTAGCCACACATATTTATTCAACTGCCGGATATAAATTTAATGTTGGTGCTAATTTTAAAATTGAACCTTCATTTTGTGTAAAATATGTAAATCCTGCACCTTTGCAGTTCGATCTGGGATTACGTGCAATATACAAAGACAAAATCTGGATCGGTTCTGCGTTCCGTTATTTGGATGCTGTTTCAGCAATGATAGGTTATACCATGCAGGAAAATATTACGTTTGCTTATTCGTATGATTTTACAACAAGCGCCATAAAAAAATACAGCACTGGAACCCATGAGCTAATGATTGGAATTAAATTTCATAAACAACCTGAAAAAGAATCAAGTGCTAAAATAAAATAAAAAAAATCTTTGAGTAAATTGAAATCCCGGATAGCTTCTTATTCGGGATTTTTTTATTTCTTTGTCGAATGAAAAAGAATACATTCTTATTATATACAATTGTTGTATTGATTTCGAGCAATGCTTTTGCTCAACCTTATGTTGATGTTGTTAGTTTTAATTATCAAACATTTTCTTCAACTTATAAAAACAACACCAACTGGAAAAATAAAACGGATAATTATTTCCTCAATTTTTTTCTGCCCAAAGTATTTAAAAACGGAAACACGTTGTTGATTCGTTTAAACACTGAAAATATCCATTCTGATTTTTTAACCTCTCCGGCCTATTCGTATGAATTATCAAGTATCTCATTGCCATTGGGCTTCAAGTTTGTAACAAAAAATAAAAAATGGGAAACAATTGTTATTGGAATACCAAAAATAGCCGGTGATTTTAGAGATAAGGTGGACGAACATGATTTTCAATATGGAGGGATTTTTCTACAGCATTTTGTTCCGAATGATAAGCTGAAATTAAAATTAGGATTGTATTATAATCGGGAAGCATTTGGTGATTTCTGGATACCCCTTGTGGGCATTGATTGGAAAGCCAGCGAACGATTTAGTATGTATGGTGTTTTGCCAAGCAATTACAGACTGGAATATATCCTCGTGAAAAATAAAATGTATGCAGGTATAAATTTTAAATCATTTACACGATCATTCCGTTTATCAAAAACACAAGAGTATGATTATGTGAGGTATAATGAATTGCAGCTGAAATTATTTTTAGATTGTTTTGTCTATAAAAAGGTTTTGATGTTTGCTGAACTTGGTTATTCACTAGGAGAAAACCCATTGCAATTTAATTACAATACGAAAACTGAAACAATACAAAACCCTGTTTATACACCAATGAAAAACTATCCGGTTTTTAATATTGGGATCGCCTATCGTATCCGGCTTGATCTGGAAAAGAAGGATTAGCAATTTAAGCGAATAATAAGCAGTGATAAAAAAGAACCAAAATATTTGCATTCACATTTCGATCGTAAGGAGAATTCTTTCTGTTAAACGATTTTATCGAAATTTCTCTCTTTGTTCGAAATGATCTAGTATAATAAATAAACCCCAAAAAAAATGAGCAAAAAAAGAAAAATCAGTTATGTGCTTTTAGCAATTCTTATTCTAATTCAATTTATTCGTCCATCAGAAAATACCGGTAAAACAATTGGCGAAAACAGCGTTGTAACCACAGCAGAGGTTAATGAAATTTTGCAAAAGTCTTGCTTTGATTGCCATTCAAATAATACCGAATACCCCTGGTATTGTAACATTCAGCCAATTGGATGGTGGACAGCTCATCATGTGAATGAAGGAAAGGAAGAACTCAATTTTTCTGAATTCAATTCTTATACTTTAAAACGAAAATTAAAAAAATTAAAAGAAATTAAAGAACAGCTCGATGAAAATGAAATGCCTTTAAGCTCCTATACGTTTATTCATTCCGATGCAAAGCTAAGTTCCAATGATAAAAATTTACTTCTGAAATGGGTAAATGATACAAAAGATAAATTAGTGGACACTATTCCGCATTAAAGTTAGAACCCATTACATTCATTGAACTTTAACTGTTTTTTCGAAAATATTTTTTCGTCAAATTGAAAAACAAATTTGCTTACCTTTACAAATCAATAAAATAATCTGAAAAAATAGGAGATAATAAAAATGAGTATTACAAAAGAACAAGTATTAGAAGCACTTAAAAATGTAGAAGATCCGGATTTGAAAAAAGATCTGGTAACCTTAGGTATGATTCGTGATTTAGAAGTTTCCGGTAAAAGTGTGATGTTTACCGTAATGCTTACAACACCTGCTTGTCCAATGAAAGATATGATTCACAAGGCCTGTGTAAATGCCGTTTTATATTATGTGGATAAAGAAGCGAACGTGATTGTAAACATGTCCTCAGAAGTAACTGCACGAAAAAATAGTGGAGCTACATTAGCAAAAGTGAAAAATATTATTGCTGTTGCTTCCGGAAAAGGAGGCGTGGGAAAATCAACGGTTGCTTCTAATTTAGCGGTGGCACTGGCAATGCAAGGTGCAAAAGTTGGCTTGGTTGATGCGGATATTTATGGCCCATCACAAACGATCATGTTTGATGTGGTAAATGAAAAACCTCAACAAAGAGAAGTGGATGGAGAAAACAAAATGGTGCCTGTTGAAAGTTACGGAGTAAAACTTCTTTCTATTGGCTTTTTTGCAGATCCTTCACAAGCAATTGTTTGGCGCGGGCCAATGGCTGCAAAAGCACTTACACAAATGCTGATGGATGCTGATTGGGGCGAACTGGATTATATGATAATTGATTTGCCTCCGGGAACCGGAGATATCCATTTATCATTAGTGGGTGCTGTACCATTAAACGGGGTAGTGATCGTAAGTACACCGCAAAATGTCGCTTTAGCGGATGCTCAAAAAGGTGTTGGAATGTTTCAAATGGAAAAAATAAATGTTCCTGTTTTAGGAATTGTAGAAAACATGGCTTATTTCACTCCTGCGGAATTACCAAACAATAAATATTATATTTTTGGTAAAGATGGAGCTAAAAAACTGGCAGAAAAACTAGGTGTTCCATTATTAGGGGAAATTCCATTGGTGCAAAGTATTTGTGAAGCCGGTGATGCCGGTCGTCCTGCTGTATTGCAGGAGAACACACCTCAAGCTATTGCATTTATGGATCTTGCCAAAAAAGTTGCACAGCAAGTATCAATTGTGAATGCACAACGTAAAGTAGAAAAACAAACTGAAACAATTATTTAATAAACTCCGAAAAAAAATGAATAAAAAAAGTGAATTGCACGCAAAAGTAGAAGAGGTGTTAGATCAAATTCGGCCCTATTTGCAGGCTGATGGGGGCAATGTTACTTTAGTGGAGATTACAAAAGATAATATTGTGAGAGTGGAATTACAAGGAGCTTGTAAATCCTGTTCGATGAGTTTGATGACATTAAAATCAGGTATCGAAGAAACAATAAAGCGCGCATTGCCTGAAATAACTTCAGTGGAAGCAATTAATTTACCGGCAATGGTATAGTGTTTTTAGCATAAGCTTGGTGATGAGAATTTTTATTTTTAGAAATATTTTAATGACATTTTTCAAATGAAAAAACTGCTTCAGTTTGTTGTATTTTTTAATTTCTTATTTTTAATTACCTACTGTACACCAAAATTAGATATTCCGGAGCCAAGTGCCGGAGATGCAAATTTCTCTAAAACAATAGCTGTCGGAGGAAACTTTATGGCCGGTTACCAGGATGGGGCCTTGTATCAAAAAGGACAAGAACTTTCGATTCCTGCTTTACTTGCCAGGCAATTTAAACTGGTTGGCGGACCATTATTTAATCAAGCCTTAATGCCGGATAATAATGGACTTGGGCTCAACAGTAAAGTTTGGGAAAGTTGGTTTGTCGCAGCAAGCCATTTGGGTTATAAGACAGATTGTAAAGGTGTTTCTTCCTTATCGCCATTAAAAAATAATATTCCCGTTTCATCGGCAACGCCTTATTTAACCGGTGTAGCAGGTAACAGTATTCAGAACCTGGCGGTTCCTTTTGCCAACATTTCAGATTATTTTAACCCTGCTTTTGGAACTGCTTTTTCTACCACAGGAAATAAAAATCCATATTATAATCGTTTTGCAAGTTATCCCGGAGTATCTACAATTTATGCCGATGCGAAGGCTCAAAATGCTACCTTCATAACTGCCTGGTTAGGGATGGAAGATATTTATAATTATGCTTCTTCTGGTGGTACAAGTGCTGCAATTCCTTCTGCTGCAAGTTTTAGCACCTATTTAGATACACTGTTAGGTGGATTGACTGCAAATGGTGCAAAAGGGGTGATCGCAACTATTCCTGATTTCAGAAGCTTCCCGTATTATACATTAATTGCATGGGATAATGCCGATTTGAGACAAGCACAAGCCGATTCGTTAAATGATTTTTATACACTGGGCGGATTACCACAAATATTTTTTAAAAAAGGCCGTAATGGATTTGTGATCGATGATTTGAATGCTTCCGGAGGAGTAAGACAGTTACATGCCGGAGAATACATTACTTTATCGGTTCCAATTGATTCCATGAAATGTTATAACTATGGTTTGATGTTCCAAACCATCAATAACCGTTATGCATTAGATAGCTCAGAAATTGCTCAAATTGATCGTGCAATTGCCGCTTACAATTCGGTAATTGCACAAAAGGCTGCTCAATATAATTTGGCATTGGTGGACATGCACTCCTATTTTAATTCGGTTAAAGCAGGAATAAAATGGAACGGTGCTGATTTTAATGCCGAATTTGTTAGTGGTGGATTTTATAGTTTAGATGGCTATCATCCGAATCAAAAAGGATATGCGTTGATCGCAAATGAATTTATTAAAGCAATCAATACTAAATATAATGCTGTGATACCTACATTTACTTGTGTTGAATGTGATGGTGTTTTGTTTCCATAAGTATTTTCAACCATCATTGTGAGGTCAGTTCGAGTGTTTTTCTTTTTTTGAAAAACGGTTCGAGAACGTGTGAAGGTTCCTTCTATACTTCTCGATACTCTCCCGGAGTTTATCCTAAGCAAAGTCGAAGAGGTGGAACCTTTACTGTTCGAAACTATGTAAGTTTTTGTCTTTTGTTCTTTTTGCTTGATCAAAAAGAACGAAAAAATCAAGAACAAACGATTGCTCCACACCGGCAACTCGGCATCGCGTTTGTTCAAGCCTTACCCGCTCTACCAAATTAAATTTTGCACAAAGAAAATTAGCTGCGGTGCGGCTGACGTCCACAAAAAGTGCGGGGCTGAACGTTAAGAAAAAGTTCAGCGAACTTTTTTAGTGAAAGAGCCGGCATGAAGGGTTAGCCAAGTTTCGTGGAGATATGGCGTAAGGCTTTTGTGGGTAAAACGAAGACTTGGGGTTGGTTTTTGTGGTGGCTTTTCTTTGTTACTTTCTTTTTGCGGCAGAAAAAGAAAGTAAAAGAGAAAATGTTTCAAACAGTTATGGGGTGGAACTCGTTTGAAGGTGCGTAGTCAGTTCGAGTATTTTTCTTTTTTTGAAAAATGGTTCGAGAACGTGTGAAGGCGATTTATATGTTTAAAACTGCCGTTCACATCAAAAACTAAGTATTCTGGAAATTTGATGTAAAAAATTTATAATAAATTATTACATTTGAAGGCCTTAAGAAATAAGGCATTTTTTATTTTTAAATATTTTGAAATGAAATTAATTAAAATTTTTATTCTTTCTTTTTGTCTGTTTATTATCGATTCTTCCTTTGCACAACAATCAACAGGTACGATCAGAGGGTTTGTTTATCTGAAAGATTCCGGTGAACCTGTTTTGTTTACGAATGTTATTTTGAAAGGAACAACAATGGGTATTGCAACCGATGTAAATGGTTTTTTCTCTATTTCTAAAGTTCCTCCTGGTAACTATTCCATTATTATTACTTCAGCACTTGGATACGATACATTGCAGGAAGCCGTGAGTGTGAAAGCAAATGAAATAATAAGCAAAAAATTATATTTAACAAAATCTGCAATTAAATTAAAAGGCGTTGAAATATCAGCTGTGCAGGAAGCAAAAGAAACAGAGACACAAGTATCAGTAAATAAAATTGATCCGATAATTATAAAAAAATTACCATCCGTTGGTGGAGAGCCTGATCTTGCGCAATATTTACAAGTGTTGCCGGGTGTTATTTTTACTGGCGACCAGGGTGGTCAATTATATATCCGTGGTGGTTCGCCTATTCAAAATAAAGTATTACTTGATGGTATGATCGTTTATAATCCCTTCCATTCCATTGGTTTGTTTTCGGTATTTGATGCGGATATTATTCGTAATGCTGATGTATATAGTGGTGGCTTTGGTGCCGAATACGGTGGACGTATTTCATCCATCATGGACATCACCACACGTGATGGAAATAAAAAACGTGTTTCCGGTAAAGTTGCCGCAAGTCCTTTTGGAGCAAAAGTAATTTTAGAAGGGCCGATCAAAAAATATAAAGAGGGAGGGAAAGGAACTTCTTCATTTATTTTTTCTGCAAAAACATCGTATTTACCAACCACTTCTAAAGTTCTATATTCCTATGTAGATAAAGATGGATTACCATTTAGTTTTAACGATTATTATGGAAAAGTTTCGTTCAATTCAAACAATGGAAGTAAATTAAATTTATTCGGATTTAACTTTAACGACAAGGTAAATTATCAGTCCTTGCAAACCATGAATTGGAATTCGTATGGTGGAGGAGGAAATTTTTTGCTGGTTCCACAAAACTCACCCATCATTGTTAATGGAAATTTTGCCTATTCACAATACAGCATTTTGCTTAAACCGGAAGGTGAAAAAGAAAAGAGCAGCAAAATAAAAGGATTTAATATGGGAATAGGGTTTTCCTATTTTATGGGTAAAAATGAGTTAAATTATGGAATCGATATTAATGGTTTCCGAACCGATTTTGATTTTTACAATTCGTTGAATCGTCATATTTCTCAATCAGAAAACACTACAGAAATAGGAGGATATGTAAAATATAAATGGATCTCGAAACGCAAAAAAATATTGCTTGAGCCAAGTTTCAGAGTACAATATTATGCATCGCTATCTGAATTTTCTCCTGAACCCCGCTTGAATCTGAAGTGGAATATTGCCCATAAAGTTCGTTTTAAATTTGCAACAGGAATGTATTCTCAAAATCTTATTGCTGCTAATTCTGATAAGGATGTGGTCAATTTATTTTATGGATTTCTTTCCGGTTCCGATAATTTACCAAGTGAATACATTGACCAGAACGGTAAAACTCAGGATGTAAAAACTCATTTACAAAAAGCAATTCATTATGTTGGAGGTTTTGAATTTGATATCACCAAACATATTGATTTGAATATCGAAGCTTATCTCAAAGATTTTACACAGCTTACCAATCTGAACGGCAACAAACTATATGAAGATTCGCCCGGTAACGCGGCCAAGCCGGATGCATTAAAAAAAGATTTTATAATTGAAACAGGTAAAGCGAAAGGTATAGATGTTGTTTTAAAATATGATTACAAACGACTTTATATCTGGATGGTTTATTCTCTTGGCTACGTTACCCGTTATGATGGCGGTAACCTGGATGCAACCGGAAAACCAAGAGCGTATCGTCCGCATTACGATCGCAGGCACAATGCTAATATTGTTGTAGCTTATACTTTTGGTAAAAATCTTAATTGGGAATTTGGCGCACGATGGAATGTTGGTTCAGGATTCCCTTTCAAACCTACAGGTGGTTTTTATGAGGATGTAAATTTCTCCGGAGGTATTACTACAAATTATACAACCACAAATGGAGACCTTAATTATTTCTTTGATAATAGCCAGGTAAAAGAATTGCCTTGGTATCACCGTTTGGATGTAAACATTAAACGTACGTTTCAGTTTTTTGAAAATACAAAACTGGAAGCAGCAATTGGAGCTACCAATGTATATAGTCGTAAAAATGTATTTTATTTTGATCGTATCAGATATGCGCGTGTAGATCAATTACCAATATTACCAACTATTAGTTTTGTGTTGACGTTTTAAAATTTATTTTTATAAATTGAAATAAAAAACACAGCAATTTTTAGCTGTGTTTTTTTTGTTCCGGAATGTTTGAGTTTACGCTTAGCATACTTTAATGAAATGGTTTTAAAAAGAGCATAATTGTGCATTTTTTTGCATATTTTTGATAACATAAAAGTTCTTTGAAATGTGCGTTACTCTTTTAATTGAAGCGGAGTGCCGTTATAATACCTTCGGTGCAGTTATGCCGGGACGCTCTTGGCCTACACAAACCGCTGCTGACAATACAAGCGCGGGCACTAAGCCTTATCGTTACGGATTTAATGGTAAAGAAAGTGACTTTGAAATAAAGGATATCGGTGGTAGTAGTTATGATTATGGAGCAAGGATGTATGACCCAAGATTAGGTAGATGGTTGGCTACTGACCCCTTTGCAGCGAAATATCCGAGTATGTCTCCTTATGTTTTTGGTGCAAATAATCCAATTTTATTCATTGACCCTGACGGAAAAACTATTATTATAACAGGTACAGCTGATTATACAACAAAGACTTTTGCCGTATTACAATCACTCACTAATGAGAAACTTGTACTCCTTTCGAATGGTACTGTAATACAAGCAAATAAACTACCGCCTTTTTGTGATAAAAGTTCCATTCAAGCATTTGGTAGTCCTGTTGTTATACCTGAAAGGAATACATCCAAACCAGAAGGGACAAGTTTAGTTAATGAAGTAATAAATTCTAATCATGTTGTTACAATCGAAGACGCAAAAGCTCCTGATTATGGTAATCATACTTTTCCAAACTCATTTGATGCTCAAGAACCTGGTGTTGGTGATGGCTCAAGAATAGAATTCGACCATTATGATGATGATGGAGGTTTTGACGTAAACTTAGACAGAACACGTCCAATTAGAATTGCATTAGCCCATGAATTATTGCATGCAAGAAGGTCTATAAGAGGATTGTTTGCCTCAAACAAAATAGATTCAAAAGATTCAAAAGGTCGAATTCATAAAAGTAATATACTTCCAAATGCTAAAGACCCAGATAATGGTGGGGAAAAAGGAAGACTCACAAAGGAAGAGGTTGAAATTAGGAAGGAAGAAAATAAAATAAGAGACGAGCAAAATGTTCCAGATAGATTAATACCCCAAGTAACCGATGAAAAATAAAAACATCAATTTAATTCTATTTTTTTTAATTACATACACTTCATGTAATACTCCTAACAAAGAAAAGGATGAAGTATATGAAATTAAAAATTTATATTCAGATAGTTTAATAAATATTTGGAACGAAAAAACAATTGAGTCCTTTAAAAAATCCAATCTTATTAATACAAATAATTATAACTTATTCAATAATTATGGAACTAAAGAGAGATTGGTATTTATGGGTTTTCTTTGCACTCAACTCGAACAAAATAAATTTGTTAGAAAGGTTTATGTCTTAGAAATGGAAATATCGGGAGAGGTAAATACTAAAATTAATTACTTATTTTTTAATGGATTAACCTCTGATACTGTATGTATATATAAAAAAACAGACCATTGGGCGTTACTGAAAAAAGAACAGTTTGATATAACAAAACTTGAAAATTTTTTCGAACAAAACCCCACTACTCAAAATTGCCCAGAGGATAAATATAAACCTAACCTTAATCCTAGTGGAATTATCACATTAATAAATAAAAAAAATATTGAATCTAAAGTTTTTATTCATTTTTGTGACCATCATTTAGAAGAATTTTCTTCTATTGTTGGTAATCCCCGTTAGTCGTAGGGTGGTAAATAAAAAAATAATGTGTTAAGCGGAGCGTCACGCTCCGTTTTTTTAAACCGGCATCTTGCAGCAAAAAGTGTAAGATTTTTGATTACGTTTACAACACAGTTCTTTGAATAAAAATGAGAGTAAAAGTTGGTATTCCTTTGGTGCAGTTATGCCGGGACGCTCTTGGCCTACACAAACCGCTGCTGACAATACAAGCGCGGGCACTAAGCCTTATCGTTACGGATTTAATGGTAAAGAAAGTGACTTTGAAATAAAGGATATCGGTGGTAGTAGTTATGATTATGGATTTAGGATTTATGACCCCAGGTTAGGTAGATTTTTAAGTGTTGACCCATTATTCGAATCGTATCCCGCATTGACACCCTACCAGTTTGCTTCAAATAGGCCTATTGATGGTATTGATATAGACGGTTTAGAATATCATCAAAATTCTCGACCAGGTGAAATGGTAAACGGATTCCTCACTCCTGCAAAGGATAATGCAGCATTTGCTTTAACTGAGCAGCAGGTATTAGCTGCTTTGTCAAAAAAAGTACCACCACCACCACCGCCTACAAACCAATTTCAGAATGCAGCAATTGGTGTGGGAGGGGTACAAGCAACTAAAGAATATCAAATGTTTAATTATAATGCACCGGTAATAGTGCCAGGTTATGGGTTGGCGGAAGCATATGGAGAATACAAGAAAACAGGGCAGGTATCTTATACTAACATTGGTTTAGGAATATTATCTATACTACCTGCAAAAGCGTTAGGTCCAATAGGGAAATTAATTGGTAAGGGAGGGCAATATTTACTTAAAGGTGCTGGGAAATTAGGAAAATGTAAAGAGTTTGCTGGAGATTTTATGAAAAAAATGGCTCCAACATTAATGGAAAATGGTGCCACTGTTACTCAAAAGGAACTTCAGACATTTTCTTATGGAATTGAACAGAATGGCAAAAGTGTGGGAACAAATGGCTATCACACAATAGTTGAAATTGTAAAAGACAGTCAGACATATATTGTAGACAATTTAAATCCAAGCTCTACAGGAGTTTTAAAAGAAGACTTTATTAAAACACTTGAAGTTGTTGATCCAGTAACAGGAGGACTACGAAAGGGAGAAGCGGCTTATTCTTTATTTAAAGAAGTTAAAAAATAATAAAAATATGAAATTTAATGATAGAATGAATGATTTGTGTTACAAACCAAGTTTATTTGGAGTTACTTCATCGGAAGATATTTATTGGTATTCTGTGGGATATAGCTTTGTAGAAAGAAATTATGGAAAAGTAAATATGGAAACAAATCATATTCTTAGTAAATTTCAAAATTTTATTCTATCAAAATATAATGTCTCTTCTTTTCTGAATTGGGGGATTTTGATAAGAGGAATTGCAATAAGTGATTCAAAGTCGATTGCACTTTTTAAAGAGTTATTTAACAATGTTAAAATAGAAGAGACTCCATTTAATAATTTTTGCTCTTACAATAAAGAACAAATTGAAAGAAAAATTACATTTAAGGATTTGCTTCAAAATATTATCGCCGAAACAAATATTAATAATATACTTCAACTTCAAATGTTTCTTTTAGGCTTTGAACTAGCTTATATCGATTTTCAAATTGAGGATAATGAGTTTAATTGGTTTCGCAAAAATAAAGTGCATTTAAATGAAAGTATTTTGGAGGAACTTGAACTGCCATTATATTTAAATAGTGAGCTACAATTATTCGCAAGATTTTATCCAACTCCGCTGGAGGCAATTGATTTTTTTATTAAGAGGGCGTTAGCTCTATACTATGTGGACAATAAAGGTTTGCACTAAATAGTAAGCCCATATAATGCTCGTTGACACTATAGGTGATAGGTAGTCCAGTAGGCACTATAGATGGCAGACGCTAAGATTAAGCGTTGGCAAAGTGTATCAGGTCTTAGTGACTTTTGTTACCTGTAAGCTGCGCTTACAAAATGCTGTAAATGTTCTTTGAAAAGATTGTTCTTCCTTTGGCTCGCCCATGCCCGGCAGGAGTTACACAAGTTCTACCGGATATCGTTACGGATTTAATGGAAAAGAAAGTGATTTTGAAGTTAAGAATATTGCGCTTTAATTAATTTTATAAATTATGCTTTAATTTGAGTGCTTTTTTCTATTTGTAAGCAGAACTTATATGTAAAAAGTCACACAACCCTACCGAGACCTTCCGTCTATTGTGCCTGCCGGGCCTTTATTTACATGACTTTTTTTATTCTAATAATGATTGTATCTTTCTTGTAATTCTCCAATTGTAATAACCTTTGATTAATATCTTGTATCCACTTTTCCTGCATTTCCTTATTGACAGAATGCCCTGTCTCTTCATCATATTGCTTTTGCTCATTCTCCATTAGAGTCTTGTTTTTCTGATATATTTTTTCTACCTTTTTACTATAATTTTTTTTTGTAATTTTTTCTTCTGTAATTTCTTTCCTGATCATTCTCGCATAAATCTCTCCAATATCGAAGTGCCCATTCTCATGGGCTCGTGTATACTCATTTTGATAGTCCTTTAGCATCCATGACTTATGTTTGTCAAAATAGTCATTTAGAATGATTTTAATAACACTATCTCCATCTAAAGATATTTTGTAGTTAAATCCTATGTAGGACAAAGCCTTAATACTTCCCTTCCCCTTATTCATAGACCTAAAATCTGAAATTTTTAGTTTAGTGGTATCATTCCAAATAATATAACTCTTCGGATAAGAAATTTGAGACATTAACTCGGAAGGTGAAAATGAAATATAGCTCATGTATAAAACTGTATATATCAATAATTTCTTTTTCATACTTTGTATTGTGAGGAAGGATTAGGGCGTTTTTTTTATTGTTCCATCTATTGTAATAGATTGATTACTTTCATTATCATTAAGATATTTAATCTCCACAGGCACATTATATTTTGATTTTAATTCACCTTGTAGTTTACTAAGATTATTATCTCTTGCTATTTTCCAGCTACTTTCAGTTTTATTGTTTTTATCACTTTGTTTGCCAGTCACAATTATTGTCATCTTTTCTAATGATTCAGTAGTAGGATCTAACTGATTTAATGCTTGGTCTATTGAACTTTTAATAGGCTTTGTATCATCAACATCAGGTGATCCTGTTCCAGCAAGTGTCAAATCATATTGATCCTTTGGAGTAGGAGGGGTTTCTTCTTTAGTCGGTTTTTCCGGTTTATCATTGTTGAGAACCGGTTTGTCTTTAGGCTCGTCCTTAAATGGGAATTCACTTTCGTCTTTATGAGTTTCTCCACTTGTTTTTTGTTTACTGTTATCAAAACTAAGATTTTTGAAATACTTTCCTCTTAATCCGCCAAATAAACTAACAAGTCCACCTCCTTCAAGATTAGCCCTTCGTACTTTATTTAGACGTTTTGCTTTTTCTAATCCATCTAAATCTATAAAGTTAATCGGATCGTTTTCTGCAAAGGCATAAGTTGAGTTCCACGAGTAATCTTTAAATAACGGGTCAACCGATAAGAACTTTCCTAACCTAGGGTCATAAATTCGCATGCCATAGTCTTGTTGTGAGCCCCCAATATTCTTAACTTCAAAATCACTTTCTTTACCGTTGAAACCATAACGATAAGGCTTAGTGCCAGCGCTTGTGTTGTCAGCAGCGGTTTGTGTAGGCCAAGTGCGTCCCGGCATAACTGCACCGAAGGTATTATAACGGCACTCCGCTTCAATTAAAAGCGTAACGCACATTTCAAAGAACTTTTATGTTATCAAAAATATGCAAAAAAATGCATAATTAGGCTTTTTTGTTTTTTTGTAAAAAGCCCTGCATAACATACCTTCAGCATCTGTAAATTAAAACCTGCTGAGGCAAGCATGCAGGGCATTTTGTTATTTTTGAAGAGATGTTTTGTTTGCAAATGCGGCAGCTATATGTGAACAATCCTTTGCAGCTATTCTTGCATATGCTTTTTCCAATTCTTCATCCAAAAATCCATCTGAATAGTTTACATAACGATAAAATGACGTACTGTTTGCTTTGTGTCCGGAAATGATCCTCACATTTGTTTCATTCATTCCCATTCGCAACAAAGTTGTTATTGCGGTCCGTCTCATGGAGTGTGATGCTATCAGATCACAAAAACGATAGTAGGTTTTTTTATCATCCTTAAATTTCTCAAAATGTTTCCCTCTTTTACTTCGCGTTACTTCAATCTCTTCGGTCCATCCTGCAAGCAAAGCAATTTTTTTAATGGCAATATTAAAATTTACATTCGAAATTGGTGGAAATAAAGTCAGTTTTCTGCGTTTGTATTTTAAAAGAATTTCTTTTGCAAAATCAGGTAGATATACCCTGGCACGATGATTTGTTTTTTGAGAAGTGGTACATAAATACACATTTTTATTAATGTATTCGATGTTGGTTCTGTTGGCTTTCATCAGATCACCAAAACGTAAAGCAGTGATACACCCAAAAACAAAAATATCTTTCATTACTCTTAACCTTTTAGGTAAACTGTTTTCAAACTCCTTATTATAAATTAAAAAGTTTAATCGTTCAGGTATTAATACTAACACAGGAGTTTCCTCACTTGTAACATAAAATCGTTTGTAATAATGACCTGGTGAGGGATCCATTTCATTGTTCTGATAATTAAAAAAAGCGCGAAGCAGTTTCATTTGGGTGCCTACATAATTATCGTACAAATTACATTTGTAGTATAGGTACTCTGTAAAAGAAAAACAAAAACGTTTCCAATAATTCCGTTCTGTTTTTCGCGCCCTTATTGTTCTTAGTTGTTCGTAATCCCTGATACGAAGAACAATTCCTTTTTCCTTTGAAAAATTTGTTAAATTCCTTTTCAAAGCAAGATAATTTTCAATGGTTGTTTTTCTGATTATGCGTCCATCTTTTTGGACGCGTTTCCCGCTTTTCATTTCATCGATGAAATGTTGATACAGCGGAAGTAATTCATAGCTGTTTTTTTTCTCATGGTGTTTTTAACACAAAGTACCGGAAAAGAATAGGATTTTTTATTTGTGCCGATAACACCAACATAAGCGTTAACCGTCCCTTATATAATTAAAAACTAATTAGCGTTGGGTATAGCGCCCCGCTACGTCCCTTTTTAACAAGGCTTCCAGCCTTAATCCATCAAATTGTTAATTCATTCGATCAATTTTAATTTCGGCAAGATGCCGGTTAAATAAAAGCGTAGCGGAACGCAACGCTTAACAACAGTTGTGCCTCATAAATCCATCTTCCAATAATGCTTTCCGCTTATCTATAAAAAATATTTTCCTCCTTCTTATGGAATATTAATAAATGTTACATCTAATAGATGAAAAATTTAAAAGGATTTAAAATCCGGCAGATAAAATAAATTTAAAATATTTATGGAATCAAAATAAATGTTGCATCTGAAGAATAGAAATTTGAAAAATTAAATAAAATTCAATCAAATACGATTACCGGAAGAATCAAATTGAATAAAATGTCAGAGAATTCAAATTGTTTTGATTGTAATTCAAATAATAATAAAGGAAATTCAAATTGTAGTAAAGGAAATTCAAGCAGTTGTAAAAGGAATTCAAATAATAATAAAGGAAATTCAAATAGTTTAAGTGAAATTCAAATAGTAATAAAGAAAATTCTAATAATAGTAAAAGGAATTCAAATTGTTTAAAAGGAATTCAAATTATAGTAAATGGAATTCAAATTGTTTAAAAAGAATTAAAATAGTCCGATAGAAAATTCAAATAATCGTAAATAAATCAAATTATGTAAAAAAAATTACTCGCTTCGATTGCAAATGTTAAACACGCCTCAACCCGTTTGGTATAATGTATGTAGATCAACATATTTTAACAAACGGGCAGGCATAAAAAAAAACCAAAAAAAATATGAAAGCAAAAGTGAGTTTAAAATTGTCGAAACTTTCAGGTTCCGAAAAAATTGAAAAAGGTCGTCACATGGTGACTTCCATGACAGGTAATAGTAATTTTACTACGCCTTTTCCAACATTGGCAAATGTAACCACAGCCATCAATGCCTATGAAACAGCATACAATGCTGCACAAGGTGGTGGAACAGTATTAACAGCTTACATGCATGATAAAGAAGTGTTGCTGGATAATATATTAACCCAACTGGGCCATTATGTTGAATCATCTGCTAATGGAATTGAGTCCGCTATTTTAAGTGCAGGTATGGATATAAAAGGAAAAGGTGGAAATCGTTCCGTAGGATTTACTGCTGCTCCCGGAAAAGTTTCTGGTGATGTCATATTACATGCCAAAGCTATTGGAAGTAGGGGCGCTTTTATCTTTGAGAAAACAGGGGATGTTTTAGCAGATGGCACAAAAGCTATTGATTCATCCGGCTGGCAGGAAATAGGAGTGAGTCTGAAAGCAAATTTTACTGTAAGTAATTTAATAGTAGGACTTAGATATTGGTTCCGGTATGCTGCAGTAACCAAAGATGGACAAAGTTCCTGGAGCGATCCGATAAGTATTATTGTAAGTTTATAATGAAAAAATCCCGCAACGTTGCGGGATTTTTTTTGATTTAAAAATATTTTATTTTTTAGAAGCTGTTTAAATTTTACGAAAAAATCTTATTAGGGTATTTTTAACCATTCTGTCATTTCGACCAGAGGGAGAAATCTCATTTTCATCTTAATTTTATTGAGATTTCTCCCGGAGTTTATCCTGAGCAAAGTCGAAGGAGTCGACATATAATATATTTTTCTTAAAATTTAAACAGACTCTTTTTCCCCATCCATCATTTGATCCATTTATAATTTTTATTCCAGACATTAAATTTCTCCACTTTATCAGAATTGGTTTTTAACCATTTGGCGTTATTTTGATCATTACCTCTGATGTTATTAATAGTGTTGGAAAAAGTTTCGAGATGTCCGTTCTCAATTAAATTTGAATAATATGGTAAATAATAATCCCAAAATACTTTTTCCTCCTGCTTAATTTCATTCGTATTCTTTTTGCAAATTTTACTTAATTCGGATTCAAATATTTCAACATTGCTGGCATTTTTATTTAGTGCCGATTCAATGGCCTTTTTAATTTCAGGATCTGTTTTTGAACTGTCGTTTTTAAACAGATCAGATCTTGTTAAGTCAGATATCATAGCAGCTAATAGGTCTGCCTGCGGATAATCACTTTTGTAAACAATCTCATTATTTTCATTTCTAATGATGTATGAATCAAAATAGCTTGTGGTACCTCTTTTGTTTTCAAAACCCGACTTCATTCTCATTTTTTTAAGAAGAAATGGAAAGGTTGTTTTCGTTTTTTTGCTGGCAGGGTTAAGTGCAAATAATCGGAGGGAGGAAAAAATAAATAAGTCCTCCCGGTCTAAAACAAGAAATATGACCGCGAGGTAAAAATGGGAATCAGCATGTGAAGGATCAATTTTTAGTGCTTGCAAAAATGATTGCTGTGCTTCTTCATATTTTTTCTGATCAAAATAAAATTTTCCTAATTCGAAATAAGGAACAACATTAGTTGGCTCGGCTTTAATTTTTGATTCATATGAATTTAGTACCAGATCATATTTACTGGTTCTGTTGATGCTATTACTATAGGTCGTCCGGATCTCATCAAGTGTTTTTTGAGAAGCATTTTTTGAGAGCGCTCTTTTGCAAATTGCAGCAGCTTTATCAAATTCACTGATATCAACTAATATAGATGCCAATTCTGACATTGCTGATACATTGTTTGTATCAAGCCGGATTAACTCTTCATATTTAATTATGGCTTCTGTAGTATTTCCTGTTAATTTTTTATTACGTGCCTGGCTTAACAGCAGTTTGGCCTGATACAATTCTTTTGTTGTTAGTCCTGTAATCTTGGTTCCATTGTTTTGAAGGTCGTATAATACTTGCGGAAAAGATTGAAAAGAAAGATTTTTTATGTCAAGCAACTGAAGATTGCTAAGGCGATTATAATAAGTCGGGATTTCTTTTGCCGGATTGTTGCCAATATAAAGTGTTTTTAATTTGAATAAATTACCTATTTCAATTGGTAAACTATCAAATTGGTTCTGATCAATATATAGGTTTTGTAATTCATATAATTCACCAATCTCAGGAGGAAGAGATTTTAATTTGTTATCCTCAAGTGCTACTATTTCTAATTTAGTTAGTTTGTTTATTCCTGAGTCAATTTGCAATAGATCATTACCTGATAAAAACAAAGATTTTAAATTTGTTAATTCATAAAAATGTTCGGGCAGTTCTTTAATGTGATTGTTTGAAAAATAAATTTTTTTCAAATCGTATAAATAACCAATTTCATCCGGAATTTTTTCAAATTGATTGTTGGATGCGATCAAGCTTTCTAATTCTTTTAAAACCTTTATTCCGGCCGGGATTTCAACCAGATTATTATTGTTGATGAATAATTCTTCCAGTTGTGCCAGTTTAAAAAATCCGGAAGGTAAAACAGAAATTTTATTGTAATCAAGATATAGAAATCTTAATTCTATCAAGTCGCCTATTGTGGAAGGCAGTTCCTGAATATTATTATGTGACAGACTTAAATATTTTAATTTTTGTAATTCATTTATTTGTGGGGGAATGTTAGATAGTTGATTACTGTCGAGACTCAGATATCTCAGCTCTTTTAATTTTAGAATTTCAAGTGGAAACTCTTTAAGTTCTTTATTAGAGAGGTTGAGTTTATAAACTTTATCAGCATTTCGTAATGCTTTAGATAAGCTTGTATAAACCGGTTTGCTTCCTATATTTTCTATCTCCGCACTATTGCTTTGCCCATAGGAAGATGATTGTGTCAGGAATAAAAATGCAAGAAAGAAAGCCGTGAAGAGTGGCCGGATACTCTTTTTTATTGTGTGCATAGTAAGGGATTTAAATTACTTAATTCCCAAGTCCTTCAGAAGCTTTTCAGGAATAGTTGATCCGCTTTTTTTCGCTTGTTCCAGATATATTTTTGCATTTTTATTGTCGTTATTATAATAATAGCTTAGGCCCAATAAATACTGAGCATCGGCCATGTAAGGACTATTGGTTGCTTCATAGATCTCGAGCGTTTTTGCTGCGTTTTTAACCGCGGATTTAAAATCATTCAATGCAAAATAAATTTGAATTGTTCCATAATACCCTTCGGCATCGGTAGAGTCATTTTGTTGCATTGTTAGATATTGCTCAAGAGCTTTATCATATTTCTTTTCGATCCAATAAACGATGCCAAGGTTTTGATGGGCCATGTTTCCTTGCGGATATAATTCAATTGATTTGTTATAGCATTTTTTTGCATTTTCCAGATCGCCTAACTTACGATAAGCGGCTCCCATATTATCATATGCTTCAATAAATTTGCTATCGGCTTCAACTGCTTTTTTATACCACTTAATAGCATTTTTAAAATCTTCTTTTTCAGAAAAGTCTGAACCTTTGTCAAAGAATTCTTTTGCCTCTTTTGATTCAGAAGAGTTATACATATCTGTGTTCATAGTTTTTGTTTTCATCTTTTTCTCCTGTTTGCTCTGAGAATAAGAGTTGAACGAAAATAATACGACTATAACTAAAGTTTTGATCAGGATGTTTAGGGTTTTCATAGTTCGATAGATTTTAATACGAAGATATACATTCTATATAAATGGCAAATGTTGTCTTCAAAAAAAATCCCGCAACGTGGCGGGATTTTTTTTTTGAAAATATTCTATCCTTTATTTGCGAATAATTTTTATGGTCTTGCTTTTTCCTTCGGAACTTGTGATTGTTGCAAAATAAATTCCTTTGGTTAAGGTCAGGATTTCAATTGTTTGTTCCTGGTTATTTAAAGTCGTTTTTAAAACAGTATTACCTAATACATCGGTAAGTGTTAATAATGGATTTGAATGAGGATCAAAGCCATGCTTCACACTAATATTATCAATTGCAGGATTTGGATATATGTTGATTGATAAGGCCTGTGTTTTTTCAGTAATTCCTGTTACAAGAGCAGCATCATAATTGTTTCGGATTACAATTGTTCTGCTTGTTTGTTGGGCAGGTGTTCCATTATCGGAAGCCAAAATTGTAACATAATATAATCCCGGTGATAAACCATCAGCTAAAAAATTACAATCAAACTGTTTGTAAGTTGGTGTATTCATTGATTCAGTGAACGTAAATGCAGAGGGTTGACTACAAGTTACAGTTGCGTTAACAATTTGGTTGATCTCAGGAGTAGTTGCTCCTAAATTAAATTGAACAAAATTATTATTTTGTGCTCGTGTTGTATCACCGGTATAAACATCTATCGTATCACAAATATTATTATTGATAATTACAGGAGGAATATTTCCTATAACAGAAGTATTAAAATACATTCCTTGGTTATCTAACCAATCTACTTTATCCGGGGCACCATAAGGACCATCAAATGCAACACCAGCACTGTCATAGGTTCCAACCTGAAAATAATCAATTCCATTGCCTTGATTTACGCCAACTGTAGCCGGGGAGCCATTAAATCCGTTTATTCCCATTGATGCATCACCTGTTGTCCATTGCATATCTCCATAACAGAAGGATACATTTGTTCCGGAAGGTAAAAGTGGATCAGTACCATCCGTAATGATCAATTGAAATGAATTAACCTTATCAGAATGTGAATTATAATATCCAACATTTTCCCATTTCACGATCATACTGTTTGCTGTGATCTTATAGTACACTAATCCACTTGTGCTATCACGAGTATCCACATCACCCCAAAAAGGAGCTATCATGTTGTATGCTGGATCAGGAAAAGGATTGGCAGTAAATGTATAATAGGCCGCTTGAAAAGAAATATTTCCATTGTTGTTAATATAAAGAGAGTTGTAATTTACCCCGTATAGATTAAAAGAAAAGGGTAGAGCTATAAGATTGGATGACCCATCATCGTTTCTGTAATCAGGAGCAGAATATCCGGAAAAAGGAACTACTGAAAAAGTGGAATCTAAGGGGATCAAACAACTGCAAATAGAACTCGGGGTTCTGTTTGACAACGCTTTTACAGATGGGGTTATTTTTTTTTGATCACTCGCTGTACCAATAAAAAAATAGTGTTTCGTAAGGTCAAGCTGCCCATTTTGTTTAAGCATATCATATTGCTGTGGAGTGATGTTCATGGTATTTTGAGCAGTTGCCAAAATAGATAATGAACAAATGAAAAGGAGTAGTGGTTTTTTCATTTTGTTTTTGAGTTGTGGGATAAACTTTGAAACGCAATTTTATTCAAAATGGTTGCACTTGTTGAATAAAATTAATTTGTTTTAGGTATTGGCATTTCGCCCAAAGCATAGCGAAGGGAGAAAATCTAATGACAGATAAGGGATTTCCTCCCGGAATGAAATTCTGCTTTAAACTCAAACAACTTTTTATTTTTTAATCCCTAATGGCGATCTTGCTTTACGAATAGTACATGCCACCACTTTATATTCCGGGCAAAGTGCTTCAGAATCAGAAATGTCGGAAGTAATGTTATTGACCATATTTTCAGGAAAATGAAAGGTGCTGCTTAAAATCCCCGGTTGTACTTCATCCGTAATTTTTGCTTTTATATCTACTTTTCCTCTCGGACTTTCTACACAAACCATATCTCCATCACTGATGAAATGTTTTTTTGCATCTTCGGCACAGATCAGTAAAACATCTTCGGTGTTAATTAATACATTTCCTGTTCTGCGTGTCATGGCGCCACAATTGTAATGTTCCAACTCACGATTGGTTGTGATGATGTAAGGATATTTTTTTGAGTTTTGGGTTAGCTCTTCAGATTCTTTATAATCTTTGTAAATGAACTTTCCTTTTCCTCTTCTGAAAGATTTGTTATGCAATATTTTTGTTCCTTTTCCATTTTCATTAACCGGCCATTGTTTTCCATTGTCTCCTAATCGATCCCATTTTACACCTGAAAAGAAAGGAACAATTTTAGAAATTTCCTGCAAGGTTGTATCCGGATGATAATCTGCCTGAGCATATCCCATGCGGTTCATGATGTCCACAATGATCTGTCCGTCTGCTTTTGTACTTGTAATTGGTTCCACCACTTTATTTACCCGCTGAATTCTTCGTTCGCCATTGGTGAATGTGCCACTCTTTTCCAGGAAGGAGGCACCCGGTAAAATAACGGTTGCTAATTTTGCTGTTTCGGTCATAAATAATTCCTGCACAACAAGCAATTCTAACTTATTTAATGCAGCAACTACTTTATGTGTATTCGGATCGGTTTGCGCAATATCTTCACCAATCACCCACATTGCTTTTAATTTATTTTCAAGTGCTGCATCAAACATTTCCGGAATTTTATAACCGATATGTAGTGGTAATTTTGCCTGATAAAATTCTTCATAGACCTTATGCACTTCAATATCCGTTACATCCATATACCCTGCCCCTTGATGTGGCTGGCAACCCATATCGGCAGCACCTTGCACATTGTTTTGTCCGCGTAAGGGATTTACACCAACTCCTTTTCTACCAATGTTTCCGGTGATCATCGCCAGATCAGCAATTTGCATGACGGTAAATGTTCCTTGCGAATGTTCGGTAACACCGAGCCCATGAAACGACATAGCATTAGGCGCACTTGCATAAGCGATCGCAGCAGCCTTCACTAAATTCCTGTCCACGCCCGAAACTTTTTCCATCTCATCAATATTCAGATTCAGAATTTGTTGTTTGAATTCTTCATACCCTTCGGTACGTGCAGCAATAAATTTTTTATCTTCCAGTCCTTCTTTAATGATGTAATATAACATCATGTTGAGCACTGCCACATTTGTTCCGGGACGTAATTGTAGATGATAATGTGCGTATTTCGCTAACTCAATTTTGCGCGGATCGATTACAATAAGCGTTTTGCCTTTCATGGCAGCCTGCTTTAATTTAGCACCTGTTACAGGATGTGCATCTGTTGCATTGGCTCCGATCACTAACATGCAATCAGTATCTTTCAGATCAGCGATGGAATTTGTTGCTGCTCCTGTTCCGAAAGTGCTTTGCAAACCCAAGGCTGTTGGTGAATGACAAACTCTTGCGCAACTATCAATGTTATTGGTCCCGATAACTGCACGAAGAAATTTTTGCATCAGATAATTTTCTTCGTTTGTGCAACGTGCAGAGGAGATCCCTGCAATGAAATCAGCACCATTGTTTTTCTTTATTTCATTTAATTTACCCGAGATAAAATCATAGGCTTCATCCCAAGTTGCTTCCTCAAATTTTCCATTTCTTTTTATTAAAGGTGTGCGAAGTCTGTCGGCATGATTGTAAAACTTAAATGCAAATCGTCCTTTCAAACAGGTATGTCCACTGTTTACTTCTGCATCATACGGTGCTTGAATTGATTTGATAACACCGCCTTTTACCGCTACATCTAAATTACAACCAACACCACAATAGGTACAAACGGTACGTACTTTTTCATCAGCAACAATTGATTTTGATTCGAACACATCCGAAATAGCAGATGTAGGACAAGCCTGGGCACACGCCCCGCAACTTACACATTCGCTTCCGAAAAAAGTAGTTTCCATTCCTTTCACAATGTGACTATCAAAACCGCGACCGGCCATGCTTAATACAAATTGTCCTTGTACTTCATCGCAGGCACGCACACAACGGAAACAATTGATACATTTCGAAAAATCGGAGGTCATGTAAGGATGACTCAGATCTTTTTTTGTAGCCAGATGGTTTTTTCCTTCCGGATAACGTACATCACGAACACCAACTCGTGCTGCAACTGTTTGTAATTCACAATTGTTATTTACTTCACAGGTCAAGCAATCCAATGGATGATCGGTTAAAACCAATTCAATAATATTTTTTCTAAGTTTTTGTATGCGTTCCGAATCAGGATAAATAAATGAATTTTCCATCACAGGTGTATGACAGGAAGCTTGTGCTTTTACATTTCCTTCTTTCGCAAATGCCACATCCACACTGCATACACGGCAGGAGCCAAAAGGGTCGAGATTAGGTGCATCGCACAAAGTAGGAACAGCATTTTTTCCATGGTGACGTTTGATAAAGGAAAGAATGGTTTCTCCTTCTTCTATTTCAAAAGCGTTGTTGTTGATGTAGGCTATTTTACTCATGATGTTCTTTTTGGATTACCCTAAGGGTTTTTAAAACCGTTAGAGAAATACCCTAAGGGTTTTTAAAACCCTTAGGGTATGCTTTCTTCAATTATTTTATTTTTTAAAATACCCCTTCAATTCCTCCTCAAAATACATCAAGGCATTTTTTATCGGTAATGGTAATCCGCCACCCAATGCGCATAACGAACCTATTTCCATAGTCGTTAACAGATCAGCAAATAATTCTTTATCTATTTTATAATCCTCTGTAAGTGATTTGTTGATTAGCTCAAATCCCCGTGTAGCGCCTAATCTACAAGGAAAACATTTTCCGCAACTTTCGTGAGCTGTAAATTGAAATAAATGTTCGATATACTTTATCATTGGAAATTTTTCGGGGATACAAACGATAGAAGCATGTCCCAGGAGAAAACCATTTTGTGAAAAAGACTCGAAATCAATACTTAGCTCATTTATTTTTTGCATTGGAACGATGCCCCCAAGCGGACCACCAATATGAAGGGCTTTTATTTTTGTTTTAAAACCACCACCTAATTCATTTATAAGAATGGAAAGCGGAGTGCCCATATCTACTTCATAAATTCCCGGTTTGTTAAAAAAGCCATCCAGAGAAACTAATTTTGTTCCGGTTGATTTTCCTTTGCCGATTTTTGCAAAAGCTTCTCCGCCATGTTGAATGATATAAGGAATACAAGCCAAAGTTTCCACATTATTTACTACGGTTGGTTTGTTGAATAAACCTTGTTGAGTCGGGTAGGGCGGACGAACACGCACTTCGGGCCGTTGGCCTTCGATGGAAGAAAGCAAAGCCGTTTCTTCACCACAGATATAAGCGCCTTGTGCTGCAATAATTTTAAAGTCGAAATTAAAAGTACTGTCGAAAATATTCTTTCCGATTATTTTTTTTATCCGTAATTCATCAATTGCTTTTTGCGTGATCTCTATTGCTTCGGGATATTCTGCGCGGATGTAAAGCACACCTTTGTCGGCCCCCATAATGTAACCCGCTATCATCATCCCTGATAAAACAGAATGTGTTTGTTGTTCCAGTAAATAACGATCGGAGTATGCTCCGGGGTCGCCTTCATCGGCATTGCAGACAATAAATTTTTGTTTACCCGGGGTGTTTTTTGCGGATTCAATTTTAAATGATATGGGGAAACCTGCACCACCACGTCCACGCAAGCCTGATAATTTTAATTCATTCAACAATTCATCTTCAGATTTTGTTAATGCTGTTTTTAAAATTTTATAATAGTCGTCAGTTGATGTTAAGGCAGAAGTTAAAACTGCTGTTCCTTTTGCAGCGGTATTATATTTATCGGTGAGATTTGAGATTTGAGAACTGAGATATGATAGTGTCGGATTGAGTTGATGCGATTTTATTTCTTCTATTTTGTTTATTGCGGTTCCTGAGTAATTTTTTCCGGCTATGTGAAAAGAAGCATTTTCGTGGCAACGGCCCAAACAACACATTTCACCAATTTCTTCGGATCTATAATGTTGAAGTAAGTGCTCCTTTAATTTAGGTTGTGTCCCTGCGGTCATGCATGAACTTCCGTTGCAGACATATACTTTTTTCCCTTGATTCTCGGGACGCAAAAAATCATAGAAGCTGGCAGTACCATAAATATTGGCTTTTCCCATGATGAACTCATTTGCCAGCTCCTCCATTTTTTCGGATGAAGGAGTTCCAGTTTGTCTGGCAGCTTTGCCTAGTTCTTCAAAAAGATTTTTATCAAGGGCTTTTCTTCCTGATAACTCGCTTAAATTTTTTGACATGCAATTTTTATTTTACAACATGAAGGTATGAAATATATGATAAAAATCATATTTTGATGATGTGGATCAAGAATAAAAAAGAAAGAGGAATCAGGAGATAACTTTTTTATAATGAGGACGTATAGGTTGTAAATGATTAATCAGTGTTCGTGAATAATTTAAAACACAAATAAATAATTAGGAGGATGCGTATTAATAGATCAATAAATCAAACAAATATTTTTTAAACATAATCTTTTGAAACAATTCTCTAAACAATTTATATTAAACAAAATGAAAGCATCAAAACAAAATTTTACCTCAAAAAGCTACAAAGTGTTTTTGTGTGTCCTAAGCATAGTATGCGTTGTTATACTATCTAACAGTGTTTATGCCCAAAAGAAAGAAGCGGCAGAAAAGAAGGTGCCCGATAAACTTCTTGCCGGAAAAATATATACAATTGAACTTACCGCCCAAGGTGGTAAAAAAGTAGCAGATCCGGAGAAAGATGAACTAAGTTTTAAATCGGATAAGTTTACTTCAAACTTAATGAAGACCAATGAACAATTTATGGCTGCACCTTATACCGCAGCTATTGACAGCTCTAATACAGAAAGTAAGGTAATTACTTTTGAAGTGGAAAGTAAAAATTCAGGGGATGAAATTTTAAAATGGACGGGCACCGTGACAGGAGAGGAAATTGAGGGTACTGCTGTGTGGACGAGTAAAAAAGGGAAAATAAAAAAGGAATATAAATTTACCGGGACCTTAAAAGGTAAGAAGAAAAAGTGAAATTTACTTTTTTAAATTTATAATATAAGGTTTCGAATAGTTGCTGCAAAAGGCCTTTCTAGTTGAAACCTTTTTACTTGTTCTATTTCATCAAAGGAGACTTAAAAAAAGATAATTTAATTTCAAGCAGAAAAAAGACAGAAATTTGTTTCGAATACTTGTGACAAAACCCTCCCTCAATCCTGATAAAAATCCTCAAAAATAATTATTTTCTTCCATTTGAATGATTGAACGATATAATTCCTATGTTTGTCGAAATTTAAAATGATTTAAACTAAAAAAAATTAAGAAAAAAAATTATGAAAAAATCTTCAATGTTTGTTAAAGGATTGTTATGCCTTTTATTTCTAGTTACAATTTCCTTTACTTCCAATGCAATGAAAACAGGAACTGTTAAATTTTTTAATGAAGCAAAAGGGTTTGGAATGATAACCGATGTTGAGACGGGTATCGACATGGAATTTGAAATTCAGCCTGGTGTTGAATTCAAAATTGGGGATGAAGTTGTGTATATAATTGTTACCAAGGGAAATGGTGATGTTATGGTAATAGTAGAAGGTAAAAAAGGACTTAATGCAGTGAATGTAAAACAAGCATAATTTATTTTTTTTATTTCAAATGGAGGTTGACCCAAAAGGTCAGCCTCTTTTTTTGTATTATAATAAAGAGAAAAACATTTTCCCGTGTCATCATTTCTTCCCAATAAAACAAAGCATTTTTTTAACAGGGACTTTTATTTAGAGGTTGAAGATTTAGAGTCTTTTTAAATTGTACTTAAAAAGGTAGTGTATGTTCATTTCGACTCCTTCGATTTTGCTAAGGATAAACTCTTGGAGAAATCTGTAGTTTAATTTTATTGAGATTTCTCCCTCTGGTCGAAATGACAGTATGGTAAAAAATACCCGTAACCAGATTCTTTTATTAAAATTTAAAAAGACTCCAAGAGATTATGATAAATATCACGTTTCAATGATTGTGTTTCAGTAATTTGGAGAACCGAATCAAGTATTATAATAATTGATAGATATTTATTAATGAAATGTTATAAATTAGCCTGATAATAATTTGAAGCAAGGATTTGTTGCTGAAACACCAAAAGCAAAAATAAGTTATGAAAAAGCCTTTGAATATTGATGAGTATATTAAAAATTACCCAAAAGAAATTCAACAGCGTTTGGAAAAAATCCGCACAACAATAAAAAATAATGCTCCCAAGGCAGAAGAAGTTATCAGTTACGGAATGCCGGCATTCAAATTAAATGGATTGCTTGTTTGGTTTGCGGCCCACAAAAAACACATAGGTTTCTATCCCAAAGCTTCAGGAATTGAAGCCTTTAAAAAAGAACTTTCTGTTTTTAAAGGAGCGAAGGGTTCTGTTCAATTTCCTTTTGACAAGCCTCTTCCAATCGGACTAATCACAAAAATTATAAAATTCAGAGTGAAAGAAAATTTGGAAAAAGCAAAAAACAAGGAAAAAAAATAATAAACAATTAATTTTAAAATTTTCTCATTTAATATTAAACCATTTAACTATGAAAAATAAACTATTCGTTTTAATCCTTGCAGCAAGCTTTTTAACCATGTTGTTTTCTTGCGGAGGAAATAATAATAAACCCGAAACGCCAAAAAAAATCGAAGTAACAGGTAGCGCTGAAATGGAAATTGTTCCCAATGAAATTTATATGACATTCACACTGAAAGAATATCTGGATGCAGCAAAGCAAAAGGTAAAATTAGAAACCATTAAAACTGATTTTCTGGCACTGTGTAAAGCTGCGGGTGTAGCCGACAGCAGTATAAGTATTTCAAGTTATACAGGAAATGAACGGTATGATTATTATTATTGGAAAAAAAAGCGCAAAGCTGAGCCTGATTTTATGGCTTCTATATCCTATACGCTGATTGTTAGTTCACCCGAAAAACTGGATAAAATTGTAGCGGGTTTAAACGAAAATGCCATCGATAATTTCAGCGTTGGCAAAACTTCGCATAGCAACATTGAGCAATTACGTAAAGAAGTAAAAACTCAGGCTCTGATTGCCAGCAAAACAAAAGCCGATTATTTAGCAGAAAGTATTGGGGAAGAAATAGGCGAGGCATTGCTCATTCAGGAAATCGAAAATAGTTATAATGGTTATTATTCTAACGAAAGTAATTTTAGCAATACGGTGAGCCAAACCGCAATGAGCTATGGAAGAAATAATACCTCAACACCTGATTTTCAGAAAATAAAGTTACGTTACGAAATGAAGGTAGAGTTTAAACTGAAGTAAGACTCTTATGGTTAAGCATTGATCTTTAGTTCAACGATATGGTCTTTCACAAGATGCCCAACAATAGAAACTTAAATTAAAAACACATGAATCCAAAAACATTAGTTCGTCTAAGTAATATTGTTGGAACAATTTCCATCCTGCTTTTAATTTATTGGGTTTTTGTATTTATTTCGATTCAGGTATTCGGTTTAAAAGTATTTCGTGAAAACATGACCGAAACATTCTTTATGAGTGTACTCGGTATTTTGGCATTGATGTTTGGTGCCTTAATTATTAATATCATGTTCAACCTTACACGCATTGCTCAAAAACACAATCAGGATGATATCGAGACGGCAAGGTCTTCATCAAAAAAAATAGGCATAATTTTCATTATCAGTTTTCCATTGGTTTTCGGTTTATTATATGGAGGAGATTATTTGACGTCTAAGAAAAAAGAAAAAATGCTGATTGAAAGTGCTGAATCTATAATACAGGACAATACCATAAAGGCAAATAAATTGACAAATTATTCATTTGATAAAAAATGGATAAAAGAAACAAGTGAAATTTTGGATCTGCTTTCAAAGACCGACAAAAATTTTCCGAGCGTATCGGTAATTGTAAAAGACGAGATCGATCATTCAACTGTATTGTTAGGATTCAATTATTACTATTATGATATAGCAAATGATACCATCCATCTTTCCAAAAGTAAATTTATTTACGAAACAACGAAAGAAGAAAGAGAATATTTAAACAAAGTGTTTGACAAAAAATTCAAGGAGATCAGATTCAGTGCCCATGATGGAAACTATGAATTGTATTATCCCTATTTCAAGGACAACAAAAAAATAGTATTGTACTTTTCGGACTATCAGCGGTATGGTAAGTTAGGAAGTTAAATTAAATTCAAATATTGATCATCCTGCTAAAAAGAAAAACATGAAAACAAACAAATTGATTCTTATCGCATTTACAATAGCAGCAGTTTTTTTAAGTACAAGCTGTAAGAAAAAAATACGAGGTTGCACAGATCCAGCGGCAACAAATTACAAAACATCTGCTAATGAAGAGGATGGCAGTTGCACGTTTGAAGGAAGTGTGGTGTTGTGGTATGGACAAACTACCTCAGATTTGTTGATTCAGAATGGGCATTCTTTTTTAGAATATTCAATAGATTATTCTTATGCTGATGATTCAGATTGCTCCGCTTATTATACAACTGCTCCAAATTGTGGCGAAAGTGGTTCCGTAACAGTAACAAAAAACTTAGGTAATAGTAGTTCTAAATCTTTTTATTATTCTGTTGTTTGTGTAGGCACTGATTCTGTTCTCTGGTCAGGGAATTTAACTTTTACTGCAAAGACATGCACAAAACATGAATTACATTATTAAGTTATATTTCCAAGAATTTTAGATCCGAAATTTATTTTGTTGTGAGTGGTAATAAAGAACAAAAATAATAAAGCAGTCCAGACAAGAGCTCCGGTTTTATGAATTTTTGTTTTGAATAGAAATTTGAGCTATATCTAAATACCTTCTTGATATATTTGCTTCAAAGCAGACATACTCGAAAAGAATAGAAAAAATAATAATAATTACGGTCGTGCCTGCCTAAATCCTCTTTCAACAACGGCAACGCCATCACTTACTTTTTCAATTTTAATGGCGCATGCTTTATATTCAGGGGTTTCTGTTACATCATCATAGGCATCATTGGTCAACACATTTGCATGTGCTTCACGGAAGTGAAATGCACACCAGGTTACACCTTCCGGTGAACGTTCTGTTACCCATGCTTTCAGCGTTATGGTTCCTCGTCTGCTTGTAGCCTTCACCATATCACCGGTTTTTACGTTCATTCGTTTTGCATCAACCGGACTGATCTCCAACAATTCTTCAGGGAAAATATTTTCTAATCCAATGGAGTTCCGTGTTTGTGTTCCGGTGTGGTAATGCCACAATCTGCGCCCTGTTGATAGAATGAATGGAAATTCTTTATCCGGTAATTCTGCTTGTGCACGATAGTTTGTTTGCGAGAATAAACCTTTTCCACGCGTGAATTTTCCGTTCAAATGTAAGATGGGTGTTCCCGGATGTTGCACTGTTGGACAAGGCCACTGAAGTCCTATGTGTTGAATACGGTCATAAGTAATGCCTCCCATAATGGTTCCGCTTCTTCTCATATCTTCCCAGGTTGCATTTGCTGAGGTAAATTTCAAGTCAACACCAAAACGTTTTCCTAACTCCTGCATGATCCACCATGTAGGACGAGCTTCTCCGGGTGCATCAACAGCTTTGCGTAAAAACTGAACCCGTCTGTCAAGATTGGAATACGTTCCTTCATCTTCATTAAAACAAACATCCGGTAATATCACATCCGCATATTCTGTAGTCATGTTAGGGAAAATATCAACTACCACAAGGAAATCCAAGGCTTCTACTTCTTTGATTGTTTTTGCTGTATTTGGCTCTGTCTGAACAGTATTATCACCAACACAGAATAATATTTTTGTTTCTCCTGTTGTTGCTTTGTGCAACATGGTTGGTAATTTATATCCTTCTTTTCGTGATAGACCCGTTACACCCCAGTCTTTTTCCATTTTCTCAATCGCCTTTTCATCCGTAGCTGATTGATAATTATGAAATACATTAGGCAAAGCGCCCATGTCACATGCTCCTTGCACATTGTTTTGTCCGCGCAATGGATTTACTCCACAACCTCTTTTTCCTAAATGACCCAGTATCATTTGCAAATTGGCAAGTGTTTTTACATTATCCGTTCCGCATACATGTTCAGTGATTCCGAGTGTATATAGAATACTTACTTTTTTTGCATCAGCCAGCATTTTTGCCACTTGTTTTATTTTTTCAACCGGCACTCCCGAAATTTCAGATGCTTGTTCAACAGTAAAATCCTTCAACCATTTTTTTATTTCTTCCGGATTCTCTGTATTATTTTTCATGAACTCTTTATCTTCCCAACCATTATTCAAAATCTCAGTCATGAGTCCGTTTAAAAAAGGAACATCCGTTCCGACTCTTATTGGAACATACAGATCGGACCAATGTGCAATGTCCACTCTGCGTGGGTCACAAACAATTAGTTTGGCTCCATTCTGGGCAGCACGTTTTACATAATAGGAAACTACCGGATGTGCTTCTGTCATGTTCGAACCGATAACGAAAATTAATTCCGTTTCTGAAATCTCATCAATTGAATTAGTTGCAGCTCCACTTCCAAAGGCATGAGCAAGTCCTGCAACTGTGGGTGCATGACATGTTCTGGCGCAATGATCAATATTGTTTGTTTTAATTACAGCTCGTGTAAATTTTTGAATAGCATAATTGTTTTCATTCGTGATTCGTCCTGAACCAAGTGCTGAAAATACATCCGGACCATGTTTATCAACTGTCGTTTTTATTTTTTCTGCGATCAGATCCAATGCTTCATCCCAGGTTGCACGTTCATGTTTCCCATTCTTTTTGATTGTTGGATACTGCAAACGTTTCGGACTATCATGAAACTCAAATCCATAACGCCCCTTCACACAAAGCATTCCATTGTTTGGCCACACTTCGCGACCGGTAACACGTACTACTTTATTTTTTGCACGATCTACATGCAAAGTCATTTGACAGCCTACACCGCAGTATGGACAAGTAGTATCTACTTTTTCCAATTCTGAAAAACGACCTTTGCCTCTTGATTTTTTATCTGTTAATGCACCTGTCGGGCACAGTTGCACACATTCTCCGCATTGCACACAAGTTGATTCACCCATCGGAATATCATCATCGCACATGATGGTAGTTTCCAAACCACGAAATCCGAAACCCAGCACTTCATTCACTACCGAATGATTGCAGGCTGCAACACATCTTCCACACTTGATACATTTATCATAATCAATCACAATAAATTCAGAGCTCTCATCTTTTCTTCCGGTCGGATGATCAGAAAAAGTTGTCTTTTCGATTCCCAAATGATAACACGCATCTTGCAACTCGCAGCTGCCACTTCTATCACAAGCCAGACAATTATGATAACCGGACGAAAGCATCAGATCAACAACCATTCTTTGTGCATCTTTAATTTCTTTGCTTTCGCTACTAACATTCATGCCTTCCTTTACCTTGAGATTACAGGATGTTTGATAGCCTCGCATACCTTCAACAGAAACAACACATGCTCTGCATTTTGCAGCTTGTCCGGTTTTTACATGATAACATAAAGTAGGAATATAAATGCCGTTTCTTTTAGCAACATCAAGAACGGTTTCGTTTTCTTGTGCTGTGTAAGAGGTGTTATTTATGGTGATTTGCATGGTGCAATTATTTTATATTCGTGTTTATTATTTTGTTGTGATCATTCAACTGGTTTGCAACCCCAAATACATATTTCACTCCTATAGGGCATAACAAAAATATTAATTTACTATAAAGATGTCTTTCAGCTGGAACTTCTGCAATCTCTGTTCGACCCCTGCGGGGTCGCATATTAATAGAAAATACATTATTATTAACCTTTGACCCCTGCGGGGTCAAATATTCAATCATTAATAGTGACAGTTTCCTGTGAGTCCAATCAAAATAGAAAAAATAAATTCAAAATTTCAATCTAATATTTAACAATTGCATCAAATTTACAAGTGCTTAAACACAATCCACAACGAATACACAAGTCGGTATTGATGATATGATGCTGTTTTTTCTCTCCGTGAATGGCCTCAACCGGACACACTTTTTTACACGCCTGGCATCCATTACAAACATTAAGAATTTCAAAAACAATAAGTTCCTTACAAACTGCTGTTCTGCATTTTTTATCCCTGATGTGTTCAATATATTCTTCTCTGAAATGTCGCAACGTACTCAAAACCGGATTTGGAGCAGTTTGTCCGAGTCCGCATAAAGAAGCGTTAGTTACAGTAGCTGCAAGTTTTTCCAGTTCCTCAATATCTTTCATTTCACCTTTGCCTTCACAGATTCTGTCAACAATTTGTTTCATACGTGCTGTTCCTTCGCGGCAAGGAACACATTTGCCGCAGGATTCATCCTGAACAAATTCCAGAAAGAAACGGGCAACATCTACCATGCAACTGCTTTCATCCATCACGATCAACCCTCCACTTCCCATGATGGCGCCTAATTTATTGAGTGATTCATAATCCAAAGGAACATCCAGATGTTCGGCAGGAATACAACCTCCTGATGGTCCGCCAATTTGTGCAGCTTTGTATTTTTTATTGGTAGAAATTCCTCCACCAATATCATACACTAATTTTCGCAAAGGAGTACCAACAGGAACTTCTACAAGTCCTGAAATTTTTATTGTTCCGGCAAGAGCAAATATTTTTGTGCCTTTACTTTTTTCTGTTCCGGTTTCGGCAAACTGAGCTCCTCCTTTAGTAATTAAAAGTGGGATGTTAGAAAATGTTTCTACATTATTCAGAACAGTTGGCTTGTTCCATAATCCTTTTTCTGCCGGAAAAGGAGGGCGAGGGCGCGGTTCACCACGATTTCCTTCAATAGAAGTAATGAGTGCGGTTTCTTCTCCACATACAAATGCTCCTGACCCTTTTCTGATCTCCAGATCAAAATTAAAACCAGTGCCTAAAATATTATTTCCAATCAATCCAAACTCTTGTGCCTGATCAATTGCAATTTGCAGCCTTTCTATAGCAAGCGGATATTCTGCACGAACATACACATAACCAATAGAACTTCCGATCGCATAAGCACCAATTGCCATCCCCTCAATGATGCTGTGTGGGTCGCCTTCCAGAATACTACGATCCATAAATGCTCCCGGATCCCCTTCATCTGCATTACATAAAATATATTTTTCTTTATCCTGACTTTTTCTTGCAAAGCTCCATTTTGTGCCTGTTGGGAAGCCCGCTCCGCCACGCCCACGCAGACCAGATACAGTCACTTCCTGAACAGCCTGCTCACTGGTCATGCTGCTTAAAACCTTGCTCAATGCCTGATAACCACCGGCTGCTATGTAATCTGAAATTTTGGTTGGATTTATTTTTCCGCAATTTCTAAGGACCTGTTTATCCTGATTTTTAAAAAATGGTAATTCTGATTTTTTAGAAATTTTTTGTTCATCTACCGGATGTAAAAGTTTTTCAACAACAATGCCGGCAATTAAATGTTGTTCAACAATATCTTTCACATCTTGTGCACGCACTTTCTGATAAAATGTATCATCCTTTCCTATAACAACTACAGGGCCAATGGCACATGGTCCCAGGCAACCTGTTTCCATGATGTCTATCGTTTCATTTAATTTAGAATTTGCCAGTTGAGAAACAAAAGCATCTTTTATTTTCATGGAACCTGAAGCAATACAACCACCACCGGCACATATAAATACTTTTTCGGAATTATATTCTTTGCTTTTTAAGAGGGTGTTTCTTACTGCTTGCAACTCTTCTGCATTCTTAATGAATTGCATGTACTTATTAATATCCATTTTTTTCCTCCTCCTGTTTTACCTCTTTTTGTTTTTTATAGGAACTAATAATTTTCTTTACATCCGTAGGTTTAACCCATTGATGCACATCATCATTTACCATGATGATAGGAGCTAAGCCACAGGCTCCGAAACAACGTCCGACATCTAAAGTAAAAAGTTTATCGGGCGAAGTCTCACCAATTTCAATACTTAATTGTTGTTTGAGGGCTGTTAATATTTCATTGGCTCCCTGCACATAACATGCTGTTCCAAGGCAAACCCGTATCAAAAATTTGCCGCGTGGTTTTAATGAGAAAAAAGAATAAAACGTGATAACGCCATATACTTTTTGTAAAGGCTCATTCAGAATTTCTGAAATTTTAAGAATCGCTTCCTGAGGAATATATCCAAAAAGACTTTGTGTTGCTTGAAGTACAGGTATCAATGCACCGGGTTTGTCTTTAAATGAAATAATGATTTCTTCCAATCTATCCAACAATCCCTCTTCATCATTACCACAGGAACATTTTTCAACTTTTGCCATTTGAACAATATGTATTTAATTTGTTACTTTTCGTATTAAAGTGTTTTTGCCACGAAGGCGCAAAGACGCAAAGTCTTTCTCACTAAATAATTATATTTTATTTATGTCTATGCGACAGTTTATTTAATGAACTTTAATATTTTCAATATGGCTATAAGCAGTAAATTTATTCTCCCTGCAAAAAGCCATCAGTGTTATTCCTAATGCTTCGGATAGATCAACCGCTAATGAGGATGGTGCCGAAACTGCTGCCAAAAAAGGAATACCGGCAGCAAAACATTTGTTTACAATTTCGTAAGAGATGCGTCCGCTTACTACCATGCATTTTGCATTGTTCAATTGTTTTTGAAAAATTAAACTTCCGATCACTTTATCAACTGCATTGTGTCTTCCGATATCTTCCTGAATTGTCAATTGCTTCCCTTCAATTGTAAATGCCGCTGCTGCATGTGATCCGCCTGATTGTTTGAATGTGTTTTGAGCCGAATTCATTTGTTCAAACATTCTTCCTACAAGTTCTGAATCTAATTTTTCTTCTACGATTATTTTTTTTGAATCACTTGGCAAGGTATCCAGTTCTGATTTCCCGCAAATTCCGCAAGACGAAACCGAAACAATGCTCCGGGAAATCTCCATTCCTTTTCCAACTTTTTCTTTAGGAATGGTTACGTCAACTGATGTGATAAAACCTTTTTCGTTCATTTCTTTTACTACAATTATTGGATCAGGTTCTGGTTCCGAATAAACTCTTTCAGTAAATAAAAGTCCACGCACAAGCTCATTCTCAGAGCCCGGGGTACGCATGGTAATAGTAAATGGAGTATTGTTAATGGTTATTTTTAGCGACTCTTCTACTACAAGAATATCGTTAACCTGAATGGATTTTCCTTCGGTATATTTTTGACCTTTATAGGAGGATGTACTCATTTTAATATTTTTATCATTTCTAGCTTGCCCGGGAAATCGTTATGTTATTTTGTAACGATGTTAACAATTGTAAAGATTCCTCCGCGAAGTTTATACTGAGCGAATCCGAAGTAGTCGGAATGACATTTGTTTTTAGATTTTTAAATTAAAATCTTATTTAAAATAATTAAGACAGCCCTGTTATTTTTCCATTTGCATCAATATCCATTCCTTCAGAAGCTGGTGTTTCAGGTAATCCCGGCATACGCATCATTTCACCAAGGATTGGAATTACAAAACCTGCTCCGGCAGCAAATTCAAATTCACGAACAGTCACATTAAAGTTTCGTGGACGGCCGATTTTCGATTCATTATCAGATAAGGATTTCTGAGTTTTTGCCATACAGATTGGCAATTTATCATAACCCAGTGCATTGATTGTTTTTAACCCTGAACGTGCTTTTGCAGAATACTCAACACCATCAGCACCATAAATTTCGGTAGCGATAATTTTTATTTTTTCTTCAATGGATAAATTCCAATCATACAAAGGTTTGAAATTATTTTCACCGCTTTCAATAACTTTTACCACGGCTTTAGCAAGGTCGGTTGTGCCTGCTCCTCCTTTTGCCCAACATTCTGAAAGTACTGCATCAACACCATGTTTAGCACATTCGGTTTTAATAAATTCTACTTCTTCTTTTGAATCACTGATAAAGCTGTTGATAGCAACAACCGGTTTTATTCCGAATTTTAAGATGTTTTCAATGTGTTTTTCTAAATTTTCGAATCCTTTTTTTACACGTTCCAGACTTGGAGTATTGTATTCTTCTTTTTTTGCACCACCATGATGGCGCAATGCTCTTATTGTTGCAACCAACACAACCGCATTTGGTTTTAATCCGGCATATCCGCATTTGATGTTCATGAATTTTTCAGCTCCTAAATCGGCACCAAAACCAGCTTCTGTTACAACATAATCAGCTAATGATAATCCCATTTTTGTAGCAATGATCGTATTTGTTCCTTGTGCAATGTTTGCAAACGGGCCTCCATGAATAATTGCCGGATTTCCTTCTAATGTTTGAACCAGATTTGGTTTGATGGCATCTTTCAATAAAATTGCCATAGCGCCTTCTGCCTTTAAATCACGAGCGAAAATTGGTTTTTTATCGAATGTATATCCAACAAAAATATTTCCAAGTTTTGTTTTCAGGTCTTCAATGTTTTTCGACATACACAAAATCGCCATCACTTCTGAAGCCGGAGTGATATTAAATCCGTCCTGACGAGGAGTTCCATTAGTTGTTCCGCCCAGGCCAATCACAATGTTACGTAAGGAGCGATCGTTCATATCCATGACCCTTTTCCAAACAACTGTCCTTGCATCAATATTTAGATTGCGTGTTTTGTTTTGAATGTTGTTATCAATTAAAGCAGCCAATAAATTATTTGCTTTTTCAATAGCGGAAAAATCACCGGTGAAATGTAAATTTATATCTTCCATCGGTATTACCTGAGAGTATCCGCCACCGGCAGCTCCACCTTTTATTCCGAATACCGGTCCGAGCGAAGGTTCGCGCAGGACAACAGCAGTTTTTTTACCAATTATGTTTAATCCTTCGGTTAAACCGATCGAAGTGGTTGTTTTTCCTTCTCCTGCAGGAGTCGGGCTTATAGCAGTTACTAAAACTAATTTATGTTTTTTAATTTTTTCTTCATCTATAAATGACAAAGGAAGTTTCGCTTTATACTTTCCGAAATGTTCCAGATCATCGGCTGCAATTCCTAACTTGCCTGCTATTTCATTAATGTGTTTAATCGTTGCGTTTTGTGCGATATCTAAATCAGATGGAACTGTACTCATAGTTTGGGATCTCCTTTAAAATTTTTATAAATTGTTTATTTAATCAAAAGTGAATAAAAAGAATGAAATCTATTATGACAAATATCAGTATTTCTGGTTCTAAGATACAAATCTTGTCATCTAAATTTGTATTATTCGAAACGTTTTTTTGAATCATACCAATTGAAATATAAAATGTCCAATCATCATCTCCTTTTTACAAGGAGAGGGTTGGGTGAGGTTTTAAAAATAGAAATTTTAGATTTCACTTTGAATCAGTAGTGCATTAGAAAGAGATTTCTTTTGATTTGCAATTCAAGCCATAAATCATATCTTTGCAATCCAATTAAAAACTCATACTTTAAAATTTAAATTTCATGGCAAACTCAGGAGATATTAATGTAGGTTCAGTGATCCGTTTTAATGGTGACCTTTGCAGAATAGAAGAATACCAACACCGTACACCGGGGAATTTGCGGGCATTTTATCAGGCACGTATGCGAAATTTAAAAAATGGAAAGATTGTAGAAAATCGTTTTCGTGCAGGTGAAGCTGTTGAAGTAGTTCGCGTTGATTATAAACAAATGCAATATATTTTTCCGGAAGGGGATTTTATTGTTGTAATGGATAATGAAACATTTGAACAAGTATATGTGCCCTCTTTTTTATTCGGTGATGGTATAAAATTCCTGAAAGAAGGAATGGAAGTAAAGGTCTCGTTTGAAGGTGATGAACCAATTTTGGCAGAAGGACCTACATTTGTCGAACTTGTTATTACCTATGCAGAGCCCGGTGTAAAAGGTGATACTGCAACAAATACATTAAAGCCGGCCACAATGGAGACGGGTGCTATCGTAAACGTTCCTTTATTTGTTAATGAAGGTGAAAAAATTAAAATAGATACACGTACTAATTCATACGTGGAGCGTGTAAAATAAGTATAACAAACAATCATTTTAAAGCGCCCCAGCAACACTATTGATGGGGCGTTTTTTTATCCTTATCTTTGAACCCTTTAACAAGCAATTATTAAATAGATGAAATTACCAGGTCCAAATAAACTGAAAGATATTGCTGCGATCATTAATTGTGAATTTGAGGGAGATCCGAATCATATTGTTAATGGTTTAAATGAGATCCATATGGTAGAAGAAGGTGATATTGTTTTTGTAGATCATCCTAAATATTATACGAAAGCGCTCAGTTCAAAAGCCACAACTATTTTAATCAATAAAAAAGTGGAATGCCCCCAAGGCAAAGCATTATTGATCTCTGAGGATCCATTTACCGATTATAATAAGTTGGTGCGTTATTTTCAACCTGTAAATTATTCACAAAAAAACATCAGTGATACTGCTAAAATTGGTGCGGATAGTGTTATTATGCCGGGAGTCTATTTGGGAAACAATGTAACTATAGGAACTAATTGTGTGATCCATCCTAATGTGGTTATTTATGATAATTGCCATTTAGGTAATAATGTAATTATTCATGCCGGTACAGTGATTGGAGCGGATGCATTTTATTATAAAAAACGTGCTGCCTTTTTTGATAAAATGATCTCTTGCGGTAGAGTTATGATTCAGGATGATGTTGAAATTGGCGCCCTATGTACAATTGATAAAGGAGTTTCGGGGGATACGGTAATTGGTGCAGGAACAAAAATTGATAATCATGTTCAGATCGGACATGATACACAAGTAGGGAAAATGTGTTTGATGGCTTCTCATGTGGGAGTTGCGGGTGTCGTAACTATTGAAGATGGAGTAACGCTATGGGGACAAGCAGGTGTGCGGAGTGATGTAAGGATAGGGAAAGGGGCGGTGCTATTGGCACAAGCAGGATTAGGAGAAGATATTCCGGAAGGGAAAACTTATTTTGGTTCTCCCGCAGGAGAAGCAAGAGGTAAGATGAAAGAAGTAGCAGCACTTAAAATGTTACCCGAATTAATAAAAAAAATGAATCAGTAACGATTTGGAAGATCAATCAATTTGAATTTTTAGATTCAATTTATAATTCAAATTATTTATTTTCCTTCGATCCAAATTAGCAATGGCAACTCAAGCAAATAATAATTCTTCAAAACCTATTAAGGATATTAAACTTAATTCGCTTTTGGAGATCACCAAAGCTATCAACCATAATTTTTCAACAGAACAGATTCTTGAGATTTTTAAGGAAGTCCTTGAAACACAATTAAACATTGGGAAATTAGTGTTATTCAGTAATGATAATGGGTGGAAATGTATTTTAAAGTATGGTGTTGGAGATGAATACAATGATATTGATATTGATCGGGATTTATCACCAATAGATGAGATCGGAACCATTAATTTTTCTAAAAAAACATTAAATAAATCATTTGAAATTGTAATTCCTGTTTTTCATAAATCTCAGCCATTGGCTTATTTGCTGATAGGGGATCTGGAAGATAAATTAGAATTGAGTCCTGCCATAAAACATTTGCCTTTTGTTCAAACGCTTACCAGTATCATTGTTGTTGCTATAGAAAATAAAAAATTAGCAAAAGAAAATATTCGTCAGGCTGCAATCAAAAAAGAGTTAGAATTAGCCTCCGAAATGCAATCCATGCTTTTCCCTTCCTCTTTACCTCATGATAATAAACTGGACGTTGCAGCCTATTACCTGCCGCATCAACAAGTGGGTGGTGATTATTATGATTTTATCTGGCTGAATGAAAATGAGTTTGCCTTTTGCGTTGCAGATGTTTCAGGTAAAGGAATTGCTGCTGCTTTATTAATGTCAAATTTTCAAGCTAATCTTCGTATTTTATTTAATCATACTTCCTCATTAACAGAGCTTGTTCGCGAATTGAATACCAAAGTAATGGCGAGCGCTAAAGGTGAAAAATTTATTACTTTATTCATCGCAAAATATAATTTAATTACTCGTACATTAACTTATATAAATGCAGCGCATAATCCACCATTACTGGCATCCGGTAGTTTTATCAGCTCTTTAAAAATTGGCTGTACCGGATTGGGAATGTTTGATGAGATCCTGAAAATAAAAGAAGGTACCGTCAATATTAATCCTGAATCCAGGATCATTTGTTATACGGATGGCTTGGTTGAATTAGAAAACGATAGTAAAGAAGATTTTGGAATTGATGGATTAAAAGACCTTGTAACAAACAATTCTGACCTTACAATGAATAACCTTAATAAGTTAATTATGGAAACCTTAATTAACTATAAGCAGAAGCAACCTTATATTGATGATATTGCATTGTTTAGTATAAAAATGCACTAACTTTCACTTTCTAGACTGCTTTTTTCTTCTCCCTTGTTTTTATGATAAATATCTATTGCAACGATCATTGCAATAAATCCCCAAAATGGGACCGATGCTTTATCGGTATCTAAGAAGTTGTTTAATGCTCCATGAACAATATAGGTAATAAAACCCAGTATAGTAACTAACAACAATCTCTTCATCTCATAATCTTTTATTGAATAATATAGCCTTAATGCTGTTGATAAAACGGCTAAGAGAATTGCAATAAATGTTATCGAACCCAATAATCCCGATTCACTTAGTGGACCAAGGTATTCACTATGTGCATTTCCTCTGTCTCCTTTATTGGTACTTATTATTGTTTTTTCATTTGCATGTTGAAAAGGAGCATATTGAAAGCTATATGTACCTGGACCGTATCCTAAAATAGGTTTTGCCTCAAACATCCTTAATGCACAACTCCAGCGATTCAAACGTTCAACATTTGATGCATCCGTGGAAATGTTGGAAATTGATTCAATGTGTTTATTAAAATCCTGAGATGCATCCTGACGATTTGATTCGAGTTTTAAAATGATTTCAGCACGAAATGTAAAAACTACGATTATCACACCAATTAATGCAAACATTAATGTTCGAAATTTAATACGAAGTAATAATATGAAATAAAAGATAAGCGCAACTGCCAGACTTAACCATGCTGCCCGTGTATAAGAAAAGATCAAAGCAACAATATAAATGATCAAAAATAAAAAGGCTGTAAAACGAATAGAATTTGAATACTTTTTATTTAGTGTAAAAAACAGTAACACCGGAAAAAACATGGCTAGCATTGCACCATAAATTGTGTGGTCATTATAAAATGGCGACATTACATAATTGGCCGGTTTCTCACCAAAATCTAATAAATAGTGGTTATATAATGTGTAAAAAACAATTAATGTGAATGCAACAATATATAGCCAGAAAAATCTTTTAATGTTTAAATAGTTCTTAAATAATTGTGTGCATAAGAAGTAAAAAACAATTACAAACCATAAACGCGACAATAAAAATTTAAATGAAACAAGAGGCATTTGACTGGTAATGCTGGTTATTAAAATCCATGCTAAGTTTAAAATGATTGCGATAGTAATAGGGTGATTCATTAATTTGTAATCAACCGAACTATGGTTGATTTGTTTTAAAATAAAAATCAACATGATCCCAAAAATAATCGGTTCTGTTGGAAGACTCAATCCAAAACCTTCATCATAATCTTGCAGGTTAATTGCTAAGGGTGTTAAAAAAACAACAAGCAAAATAAGCTTATCAAGAGAAAAGAGGGCAAGAAGTAGTACTAGTAGTATCGCGGGAAATAAATTAAAATAATAAAAATTGAAATAGATACAAGTAGCATTAATTAAAATAAATGCGATACTTAAAATATAAACCCATATTATGTTTTTCTTCTCTGACAATTTTCAAAAAATTACTGAATTATTTTTTTTCTGTAATCGCGTGCAACAAGAAGTAAATATAAAAACAGGTTGGTAGATATCAATGAAATTAATACGATTAGCCAACGAACCGGATAATCCTTTTTATCTGATGGGAAGGGAGGCGTAACTAAATTACTGTACGTCAACTCTTTGTTCAAATCTTTCCAGACATTATCATATTCGATTTTAATGGTATTATATGCAGCTAAACAGGAATTGTAGAGCGCCATTTTTTCATAATATTCTCCTCCTTTTTCTTGCAGATTGCGCATCATAACATCAATATCTTTCAGGTTACTATTTCCTTTTCCACTACTTAATATTTTAACATATCCTTTAATTACTTCTTTTGCCTGGGTGCCATAATCTAAAATTTGATACTTTACTCTCAATTCTATAAGTGCTGTATTTAAAGAATCAAGTTGACGTTTTTTTAAATTTAACTGATTTGCCTCCACCACTAAAACCTCACGGGTTTTTTCCCGTTGCAAATTACGTGCTTTCAAATTAAGAGCATTAATTATCTCTTTAACCATATCACATGCCACCTGTGGATCTGAGTCTATTACTTTAATTTCTACAGATTGATATTTTGTAGCCCCGATTAAAACATTCGATTCGTACATTTTGATCAACGCTGCACGGTAAGATTTTGCTGTGGAATCAATTTCATATCGTTCAATTAAATTAAATTTTTTAATGATGTGATTTCGTATGTCTGCAGATTCCAATAATTGGATCATTTGTTCTGATTCGCTTTCACCAGAATATGGGGTGATATTTGAAGGGTAAATTATAGCAAAAGATTTGTATTTTGGTTTAATAAAAAATTCGCTCGAAAAAATTACTGCACATACAATGGCAATTAAAGAAACAATAGCAAATTGTTTTTTCCAGGTTACAAGTAATTGTAAAAAATAAAAATTACTTTTAGTATATTCTTCCATTTTATTAGGTGTTACTTTCTCTATTGTTTTTTCAGGTGTTACTTTCTCGGCAACTTTGTTTGGTATTATATTGTCAATTAGTGTTAATGCTTTGTCTAATACTTTTTTGCCATCTAAAAAATTAAAATTCTGATTTGGACCTTGCAGTCATTTTGCTTCCGGCTTATTAATTTTTCCAAAAATTATTATTATTATCAACGTAATAAACAGCGTTGACAAAGTGGAAAGCAAAACAATTAACCAACGTACCGGATATGTTTTCTTTTCAGCAGGAAAGGCTTTGCTTACAACAAATTTTTGAGAAAGAACCTGGTTAGCATTTACCTTAGCTTCCTCTAATTTCGTTTTTAAAATACTTAAAACTTTTCCCTGCAAAATAATATTATCACGTATTAAAACATATTCACTTCCATATTTTGCAATTATTTGTAACTTTTCCTCCAATAACTTAATGGCACGCTGATCGCCTTTAGCAATCGCAATGTTGTATTCTTGAACAGTCCGGTCTGATTGAGATTCGTAATCATAGATGCCATGCGCATTAATAATTTTCAGTGAATCGTTCAATGTTTCTAAATCCTCTTTTTTGTTTAGATAAGCTCTTTCAACAATTTTTAAAGCCTCTAAAGCTCTTTCGTGTTGGATTTTTATTTTTACAGAGTCCAGCAGATTGGCAATATCATTTGCTATTTCGGCTGCTAGTTTAGGATCATTATCCAAAACATCAATTTTTACAGACATATACTCCGTAAGTTTAAAGCTGATGTTGTCTGCATAAATATCGTACAGTTGTGTGTTTTTTAACTTATCATTAGGATTGATGCCGTAATGCTTCATCAAATTATACTTTTCACATATTCGGGACCGTATTTCATTGGAATTTAATATCTGAATCATCTGTTCGGCATCTTCTTCCTCACCAAATTTCAACAGATCTTCCTTTGAGGTGTTTACCTCTGAAAGAAGAACATTTGATATGGAGTTTGTTGTTGCCGGAAAAAGCACAACAGTTGATTTATACCTGTCGGAAATGGTTAATGCAACGATACTGGAAATTACAATTGCTGAAAGACAAACTATTGTGAGTTGTTTCCACCATTGGTAAATAAAATAAATCACATTCAATGAGTCAAAATCATCTGTTGCTGAAGCTTTCTTGTTCATGTGTAATTTTTAATAATTTCGAATTGGAAGACAAAAGTATAAATTTTTGAGACATAGCCGATAATTAGGCCCTTTTTATCCGTATTTGAATAACCGGAGCAAGGATTTTATTCGGATAATTCCAATAAAGAATGCCCAAAGTCCACAACAAGAAACCATTATCACAAAATTTATCATCCAATAAAACTGAAGTAACTTTGAACCATAATTGATGGCAATAACACCAATTGCAAACATGATCAGGGTGCTTATTAATTTGTAGTTGACTCGGAATTTAAAAATACGTTGTGCAATTAGTACCTGGATGCCGGCAGTTAAAAATTGTGTTATTGTACTCGATATTGCCGACCCGAATGCTTCCATTTTTTTAATAAGAATTAAGTTTAATATAATATTTAACAGCATACCAAATGCAGCCATAATATTCAGCTGTTTCATATTGCCATTTGCCGTAAGGAGTGTTCCAAAAATGTAAGTTGTTGAAACAGCAATGAAGCTTAACATAAGTATCCCAAATATTCTTGCTGATTCTTCAACATGCTTTGTATATAACATATTCATTAATTCAGTACTATAAAACAAACAACCTACTCCAATAACAATGGCGGGTGTAAGTAATAGGGTAACAATTAATTTTACTAATGATTCAACAGATTCTTTATACTTTAACATTCTTGAAAATATAGGCAGCAACATGCCCGCTGTTAGAAATGCAATCATATTTGTGGCATCCAATAAGCGAAATGCCTGTGCATAAATTCCCGATTGAACATCTCCTACTCCCTGCGGCAAAAGCCGTTCGATCATAGGCGTGTCGATGCGGTTGTAAAAAGACATGAGTAAAGTTAAAATGGCAAAAGGCAAACTCTTTTTTAATATCATCAATGAAAATGGCCAATTCCAGGTTAATTTAAATGTATGTGTTTTACCTAACACGATTATAAAAGCAATAATTGCTGTAATGGAATAGGAAAATGTTTGAGCATAAACAAAATACATAATTCCGTCAGGCCCTTTAAATAGCTCCATGTGAAGCATAATCGGACAAATAGTCAATAAAATGACACGGTCAAGAACTGAAACAATCCCATCCGTTTTAAACAAATGTAAGCCTGCAATGTTCGATCGTAAATACAATATAAAGAAAATTAAAAATGTATTAAATCCCTGAATTAATACAAGTTTCATCAATCGTGTATCGTATCCGATTAATAATCCAACAAGAACTATAGCAACAATGTAAATAATCGCCAAAGCGATTTTTAAGCCGATTAAACTCGAAAGATGTTTTGTAAGTAAGTGATTATTCTGTGCAATATTCTTGTTATTGAAATTGGTAATTCCAAAATCAAGAAGTATTGTTAATAAAAAGGAAAAGTTGAAAATAACAAAATAGATACCATAACTTGCCGAATCAGCTTGATTTTGAACTGCTCTGTCGATACCAAAAATATAAATAGGTTTGATGAGTAAATTCAAAAATAAAATTAAGCCAAGATTGGTCAGAAATTTTTTATGCATTTGGCAAAAATACTTAATTTATTAAGGTAGATAGATAAAGTTTCTTGTTTTTACATTTTTTAGTAAGGGTCTTTAGTTCATGTCAAACGATAAATTCCTACTTTCGCCAACAGAAAGTTATGTATGGAAATAGTTGTTAATACCAGATTACTGTTAAAAAATAAACTCGAAGGTATTGGATGGTTTACGTTTGAAACACTTAAACGTATTACCAATGATCATCCTGACGACCATTTTGTTTTTTTATTTGATCGGGATTTTGATGAGGATTTTATTTTTTCTGATAATATTACACCGCTCATTCTTTCTCCCCAGGCGCGTCATCCGATTTTATATTATTTATGGTTTGAGTTTTCTGTTGCAGCGATTTTAAATCGTTTGAAACCCGACTTGTTTCTTTCGCCTGATGGCTATCTGTCTTTAAAAAGTAATTGCAAACAATTAGCTGTTATTCATGATATTAATTATGAGCATTATCCAATGGATGTGCCTTTTTTAGAACGAAAATATTATCAGCATTTCTTTCCAAAGTTTGCACAAAAGGCAACCAGGATAGCGACAGTTTCTGAGTTTTCGAAAAAAGATATTGCCGGAACATACAACATCGATCCATCAAAAATTGATGTTGTTTATAATGGATGTAATGAATCATACACAGCAATTGATTATGAAGAACAACAGCAAACAAAATTAAAGTTTTCTCAAAATTGTGATTACTTTTTATTTGTGGGAGCATTACATCCACGAAAAAATATTTCGCGATTATTTCAGGCATTTGATAAATTCAAAAACGATCAGCCAAGTACTGTTAAATTGGTAATTGTTGGTGTAAAGTATTACTGGACAAGAGAGATCAAACATACTTATTTGAACATGAAACACAAAGAGGATGTAATTTTTACCGGTCGCTTATCCACTGAAGATCTCAAAAATGTGCTTGGTTCAGCACTGGCAATGACTTATGTTCCTTATTTTGAAGGCTTCGGGATACCGATCCTGGAAGCGATGAATTGCGATACTCCGGTAATTACAAGCAATATTACATCTATGCCGGAAGTGGCTCAGGATGCAGCTTTGCTGGTTGATCCTTTTTCTGTTGAATCAATTGCAAATGCTATGCTTTATATTTATAAAGATGAGGATATGCGTAACAAATTGATCCAAAAAGGAAGAAAACGAAAACTGGATTTTAGTTGGGATAAAACAGCAACTGCACTATGGGAAAGTATTGAAAAGGCTGTGAACGAATAAGAAAATTTATTTTTGAATCAGCACAACAGTTTGGACGCATGAAAATCATGCGGAACGGTCAATTCAAATACTTTTTATCTAACAAAATCAGATTACTTTCATAACAATGATGTTAGGGCTGGAATGATCTAAAAACCTGAAGAATACAATGATTTAGTAGCTTAATTTTAGAAGTGTAAAAAACGATCTGCGCTTAGTCAGATTTTGGAAAAGAGTACTTAAAACAAGAAGCAAAATAAATAATTAAAAATTCCTATTCCATCCTTTTATCGAAACCTCATCTTTTTCTACCCTATTTTAATAGGATGTAAGAACATGCTTTTCTATGTTTAGAATCTCAATTTTTCTCCCAATCTTTGGCGAACTTATCTGTACACTTCAGAAAAGAGTTGACATTATTTATAACAGAACCGCTTCTCTTTATTTGCAATGAAAGAAACAGCCATTGAAAAAAACAAGCTTAATATTTAACCAATGCGCTAATGATAAAATCTAATAACAAAAAATTATTAAATGCAATTTACATTTTAATAATAAACATTGCTTTTACGACAAACGTATATTCCCAAGCTTGGTGCCCACCGGGTGCAACATGGCATTATGGATATTCTGTTTGGATGACATCGGGCTACTATAAAGTAAGCTACATTGGTGATACAATCATTGGCTCTATAACATGTAAAATTTTAGAAAAGAAAAACTATGTCAACGTTTATGCGCAATCTGCCGATACGATAAGTTTATCACATGAGTACACTTATGCGGACGCCAACAAAGTTTACATTTATCGCTTTAATAATTTTTATACCCTGTATGATTTTTCTGCAAATCCTGGTGATACGATTATTGTACCTGGTACAAATAAATACTCGTCCTCAGGTTGCGATTCTATAGGTGCTGTTAGAGTAGATAGTGTTGGGATAGTCAATATTAATGGAGAAAATTTAAGATACATTTCAGTTAGTCCAACACCAACATCAAAATGGGGCTGGAATTGTAGAATAGTAGAAAAAACAGGTCCATTCGGTTATCTGTTTCCTGAGAAAAATGATTATTGCGGTATGATGATAGAGGAAATTGCTGAGGGGGGAAACCTCCGTTGTTACTCTGACGACTTAGGATTCAGCTACTTCAAATTCGATTCAAATAATCCAACTTGTGATTATATTTTTACTGGAATAAATGAAAATAAGAACAGAAGCAACGAATTTATTGCGTACCCTAATCCTGCAAATGATGAATTTAAAATAACTTTTCATTTGGATCAGTCACAAATAGCAATACTAGTAATATATGACCTTACAGGAAGTTTAGTGATTTCAAAAACCCTTGATGGAAATAGTGATATAACGGAAGTTTCAACATCTAACTTGATTCCAGGCTTGTATATTTACAAATTGAATGTAAATAATACAACAGTAAATGCAGGGAAACTAAGCATCATTCGTTAATAAATTTGTAAATTGGTAAGATATTAAACAGTAAATGAAATGTTTATTTCTGTAACCATAGTTTTCGTGCTGAACTTGTTTCAGCATCTGTTCGCAGATCATAAATTCAGGATGACCTTCTCTGGGCCATTAAGCTAAAAAAGGGGTCAGAAATAAGGTGCAATTATTTTAAAATTTTCTATTTTTGAATCAGCACAACAGCATACGCACAAATACCTTCTTCCCGCCCTACATAACCCATTTTTTCATTCGTTGTCGCTTTTATTCCAATATCATTTGTTTCGATGGATAGAATAGAGGCAAGCATTTTTTTCATTGTATCAATATGCGGATTTATTTTAGGATTTTCCAGAACCAGTGTACAGTCAATATTTCCAATGGAATAATTTTCTTTTTTTAATAGTTCCATTACTCTGGCAAGTAATATTTTACTATCGATATTCTTAAATTCTCCGGAAGTATCAGGAAAGTGAAAACCTATATCTCTCATTCCTGCTGCCCCAAGCAAGGCATCACAAATGGCATGTATCAATACATCAGCATCAGAATGACCTACAGCGCCTTTGGTATGTGAAATTTTGATTCCTCCAATCCACAAGTCGTTGCCTTCTTTTAATTGGTGAACATCAAATCCAAAACCTACCCGAATTTTCATACTATTATTTTCTGCGAATTACTAATTTAATGAATTACGAACTTGCTTATTATTCCAAGTTCATTTTCAAATTATCAAATCAGAACATTTTCAAATTGACTTATTCACTCTTCTCATCATTTTGAGATTTGAATGCATCAAAATCAAAAGTGAGCGAAAAGCGTAAGGTGTTTTCGAGTGGATTTTTTTGTTTTGTTGGAATCAGGTAAGCAAAATCAAGTCCGAATACATTGTATTTTACACCTGCACCTATGGTAAAGTATTGACGGTTTCCTTTTTTAGGATGTTCATAAAAATATCCAGCGCGGATCGCAAATAATTTATTGTACCAGTATTCCATTCCGATAGAATAATTTATTTCATGAAGTTCTTCTTTCCCTCCACCAGGTGCATCATTAAAGGAACCAAACATACCTTCAACAACTCCTCTGTTTGGATCTTTTCCTGCTGCAATAACAGGGTCACCGTTCGCATCGTATTCAATCACATTTGTTTCTACACCATTCGAATCAACAACATGCTTATATACAGGCGGTGTAGGAACCAATAATTTATTTGCATCTGCCATAAAAGCGATACTGTTGTATTCATCCAACTGCAAGGTAAGGGAAGCTCCCAATCTTAGGTTGATAGGAATAAAATCCGAATTATTTTTGCCATTTCTATCAGAATAAGACATCTTAGCACCAATATTCGAAATGTTCAGGCCAACACCAACAATTCCTTTTTTATCGCCAATTTTAATTTTATCTTTTCTGTATAATGCTGATATATCAACAGCAACAGATCGTCCGGGATGTGTTCCTGCACCTTCTACAACAGTGCCACCGGTAAGGTTGGAGTTGATATAACGTACTGCCCCGCCAACTGAAAAATTATTGGAAAGTTTTGTTGCATAAGCTACGTCAATAGCAAATTCATTTGGACGAAACTGACCAATAACATTCCCATTTGCATCGGTAAAAGTAATATCCCCCAACGAAAAATAACGTAACGAAGCCCCAATGGATCCTCTTTTTTTAGTTTTATAATATCCTGATAAATAGGCAAGATTGATATCCGGAACCAATGCTCTTAACCATGGGGTATAGGAAACACCAATACCCATTTTTTTGTCGGCAAACGCAAGTTTAGATGGGTTCCAATGGATTGAATTAACATCTGTTGAAGAGGCGCACCCGACATCTCCCATTCCTCCTGCCCGTGAATCAGGTGATATCACTAAAAATGGAACAGCAGTAGTTATAGTATTTAATTGATCGGCAATTTTTTTATAATCGACCTGTGCTTTTATGTTAGTTCCAACAAATAAAGCTAAAGCAAAAACATATATTTTTTTGCTATGTGCCCTTAAATCTTTCATTCTTTTTTTTATTTGGGGTTGCTAAATTACTAATTAATTTAAAATTACAAGTTTTTCATATTTCTCAGCCGTTGAGCCTTCACTCGTCTTTACTTTTATTCGATAAACATAAACTCCTTTTCCAATCTTATCTCCAAAGTCATCTCTTCCATCCCACTCAATAGGGTTTGAACGGTAACCTTCAGCCTGAACAAATCGACTTATATTTTTTATCAGTTTCCCTGAAACGGTAAAAATCTGCACCTCCACATTTAATACTTGGCAGCATTGGTTTTGTTCAAAGAAAAACTGTGTTTTAGAGGTAAATGGATTTGGATAATTCAACACATGGCTTAATGCTAATTCAGCCGATTTGGCAACTACAAACTCCGTATAGGCATCAGATGAATTATTGTAAACATCCCATGCTTTTATTTTTAAGGTATGTTTTCCTTCGTTCAGATCCGAAAAAGGATAACGAATAGTACCGCTTTTATAACTGTTTAGATCTGCCTGATAATAATCATTCAGTACTATAGAGTTATCAGTATCGGCATCAATTGTAGCTAAAATGTCATGTCCAATACCATTTCCTACCGTGTTAATGCCATTTGCATCTTTTAAAACACAATAAAGATCAGGGCTTTCATCGGTTAATCCTCCAAAAACAAATTTATTATCATTTAAAAATAGATTTACCTCCGGACCTGCTACATCAATAGGAGCATTATCATTTGATCCTCCGATTATTATTTTTTCATAGGAGCCGGTGGCATCAACAGAACCATTTTCAGCATAATAACTAATACGTCCGACCCCATATTGATATGCAATATCTTTTGGAACAATAAAGGAAAATTTAAAGGATCCATTTGTAACACTTACTTTTCCTTTGTATAAAATATTTTTTTGGAGCCCAAAAGTAAATGGAGGACTTCCGGTTGTTCCATCGTTTGAAAGGGTTGTAATATTTTGTGGCTTATCATAAATGGTTGGATATAAAACTCCATTGTAATTTGTTAAAATAACTCCATTCATATCTCTTACAAATCCGCTTATTGTCCTGGACGACAAAGCTTTTAATGTATCCAGACTCATAGGGGTGATTGGAAGAGAATAAGTGGAATCGGTATATTTTATCGAATCAGTAGATACATTGTATTTGGGGTATGATAAAGATAATGCCGGGTCACCTAACAAAGTGAAATTTCTGCTATTGACAGAATTTCCACCAGCTTGTGTTTTCATAAATTTGAACAGGTCACCTAAGGCTGGCATTTCCCCATTTACAGGCACAAATGCAGCTTTATAAAAATCTTTATTCAAATAAAAATTCGGACTTGCAAATACCAATCTGACTGTAGTAAACAATGCTATTCCACCACCGTTTGGATTTAGAAAAACATATTCCCCGGCTGAAGTCCGCTCAGGGTCATCAAATCTGCTAAATTCACAGGTTGCAGTAAAAAACAAAGGAAGATTATTTTTGTTATCCCAGGTATTAATTTGAGACACCTCCACTATACGCTCATGGGCTAATCCTACCTCTCCTCCATGGCCGGTGTAGTTCAATACCAAACAACCTTTTTCAACACGTTTGTTGATCGCTTCTGAAACACCTGGGTAACGATCTCCTCCCGGTGTAGCTACTTGCTGATAGGAATCTAAATATATTTTGTCAATATTAATATTATCATACGTTGTATCCACCAAAGTTGCTAATTTGTTGGCATCAGAAATATGTAGATCTCCATCTTCATCATCAGCAATAAAACAAACGATGTTTCGCCAATCGCCAAAAGGTGATCCGGAAACTTGACTAGTGCAGGAGTTTGATGTAGTTGCCGAAGAAGGGAACCCGGTTTTTGAATAGTTAAATACTTTATTGATTGCCGTTTGTGCTTCGGCTTTTGATTTTACCGGAAATCGGCCAATTCCGATATCCAATGCGTCAGCATTCCAAACACCTTCGTTATCATCTAACAAGCCGTAAAAGTCATCTGAAACATAAGAGGATGTTGAAACAGTTGAATTTACCGATTGATAGGTTGGTATGTAGTTAGTATTACTTAAACCAAAACGGGTTTTATTATCATAAGATCCATCACCAAATAGCAACACATATTTTGGTAGTTCTGATGAAACAACTGCTCTGTCATAAAACATTTTTATAAAATCACGTATGGCAGAAATATCCTGAGATCCTGAAGAAAATTCATTGTAAATCTGTTGAGGTGTAACTACAATGGTTGATAAGGTGTCATTGCTTTCATGAAATGCAGCTAACTGTAATGCTTCATCATAAAAATTAGGATGAGCAATAATAATAAAGTTTTTATTTGCTAGAGCATGCAAATCCTGGTTTACTACTGTTCCTGAAATAGATGGTGAAAGAAATGCCGTTCCGGTAAAGGCTACAAATTGCTTTAATGAATCTGCCGGTAATGCAAATTGATAATCGGTAGAAGAAGGATTAGATACTGTTTGAAGCTTAATAGTATAAAGATCCGAAATATCCCAAATTTCAATAGGGGAATTGCTTATTACATGGTATTCTGCGATGTTGCCTGGTCCAACAGTTTTCAGATCCCGAAAATTCATTTGAGAGCCATTCATAATAAGCTGACGCCTCACATTCACTTCAATATAATCAAGCCAGGCAATGGCATCAGTTGTTTGTTTTGTAATGTTTACTGTTACTGTGGAGGAGGATGGATTAAAAGAAAAACAAGTTGATGCAATTTTTGCATAATCATCATAAGAGCTACCTGAAACTTCAGGAATAGAAAGTGTAGTACTTCCTGATTGGGCACTGATCGAATAATTCGCACTATTGCTTCCTGTTAAATCCTGATAACGCGATGCAATTCCCACTCTTACATTCGAAGCAAAACTTCCATCAATATTTGGAAAAGAAAAAGGGAAATTATAAGATGCTATATTTTCGAAATATTCACCAAACCATTGTTTACCTGATTTTATAAAATTTACATTCTCATTTTCATGGAAAGCATAGTCATTAAAACTGGTAACTAAATGGGTAGGGGTTAATGTTGAAGATGCTTGCGATTGAATTCTTTTTCCCGCACCGAGATCAGTTGTAATAAAATAAAAAGCAGAATCAGAATATAAATTAATTTTATGCTGAAATTCTGTGCAGAAGGAAGTGTCATATAACCATGTTTGCGGCCCTTTTCCATATAACAAAATATAGTCTGAAGCATCAAATTTGGTGTCGCTTTCTCCTTGAACATAAATAGCGTTCTCAACCAGATCATCCGGACGTTGAACTGAATTTAATTCAGGAAGCATTCCTCCGCCATTGCCGTAAATTCTAATGTTTTGTGGGTTAATTGCATCAACATCAATACCTAAACTCTTTAAAAAAGAATAGGATAATTTATAAATGCCATCTGTATTAATTGCAATTTTATACCAATTTCCAGATTGTAAAACAGAATGAGGAGCATAGGTGTGAACAGACCTGCTACCGGCTTTTTCAGTCCCTTCTGAAATAATTGATAAATCAAAAGAAATAAGTTTTTCCAGTTTTCCTGAACTTAAATTTTTTCGAAGAGGAATAAATGAAACAACACCATAGGATTTTTTTTGAGAGGTAAGGATACTTGTATTTATTTGTATTTGACTCGCTATTTTTTTTGAATTTTTTACCGTGGTTATTTCTGCTTCTGTTAACACTTCGTATTTTGGGTTAACTAATAGAGCAGAAAAACTGCTCGAATTGTATTCAATGGCCACTTTTTCGTTATAACGGGGAAGAAAGTTGTCTTCAAAAGAATTTTGAGCTCCTGTAAAAGATAAAAAAGACTGGATTTCTGTATCAGAAATTTTTACAGACGATACCCCTTTCCAATCAATATGATAGCTAGTTGAATTGCTTCTATCGACAGTTTTCGTCTGACCAAAAACAAAACCATTTATTAAGAAAATTAAACCTAATCCAAATCGAATACCCATAATAGTTAAGTGTTAAAAATTCAAATTTAGTTAAAAATGAGGGTTTATTATTGTAGGTAATGTTTTTTTTATATAGATTTGCCTTTAATAAAGTTTTTAAAACTGTTTTGTAAACGGACTTTTTATTTAAATATTGTGTATTAAAATAAAAAAAATAATGTCTGAAATGAAACTTTTACAGATTTAATATGTATAATTGTGTCCCATTAAAAATCAAGCTATTATGTTAAAACGTGTCGTTTTAATTTTAACCGTATTGTTTTCATTAGGTTTTAGCGAAAACTTATTTGCCCAGGACCCCGAATTTACTCAGTTTTACGCCAATCCTCTTTACTTGAATCCTGCTTTTGCAGGAACGGCTCGTTGCCCAAGAATTAACTTAAATTATCGTAATCAATGGCCCGGAATATCCGGTACATATGTTACCTATTCAGCTTCTTATGATCAGCATTTTGATGCATTAGCAGGTGGATTAGGATTGTTGGTTACTAATGATAAAGCCGGACAAGGAACGTTAACAACAACAAATGTTAGTGGGATATATTCCTATCAATTGAATGTGAACAGAGAATTCTCAATGAAAATTGGTTTTCAGGCAACCTATTTTCAAAAAAGTATTGATTGGAGCAAACTTACTTTTGGGGATATGATTGATGAGAGACGAGGATTCGTTTATAATACAAATGAAGTGCCGGGTCAAAGCAAAAAACAAAATTTTGATGTTTCCGCAGGCTTACTTGGTTATAGCAAACGTTATTTCTTTGGTTTTGCAGCTCATCATATTAATCAACCTGATGAAGGATTAATTGGACCTAGTAAATTACCAATGAAAATTACCGGCCATGCAGGAGCTGTTCTTCCTGTTGGTAACAAAGGAAGTGAAACATTTATTTCTCCAAATATTTTATACCAGAAGCAACAGGATTTTCAACAACTTAATATCGGGGTATATGTTAATAAAGGCTCCATAGTTGGTGGTTTATGGTATAGGAACCAGGACTCATTCATTGCGCTTGTAGGGTTTCAGCAGCATTTTTTCAAATTTGGATATAGCTATGATGTAACAGTTTCTAAACTTACAAATGCAACTGCCGGTTCACATGAAATTTCATTTTCATTACAATTTGAATGTAGGCCAAAAAAGAAAAAATTCAGAACAGTTAGCTGTCCTTCATTCTAAAAAGTAGTAACCAAGACAATTTTTTATTTAAAACATAGTTTTATTTGATTATAGAATTTTTTTAACCAATAACACAACCAATGAAAAAATTATCAAGCAAACTAATCCTATTCTCCGGAATTGTAATTCTTGCATCCTGTAGCAAAGAAAGATCTCCAGTTACAGCTTGGGAATACAACAATACCAAAAACGGAGGCTTTGAAGTTGCACCATACGAAGAACAAGAAACCGGACCAGGATTAATTTTGGTGGAAGGCGGAACCTTTACTATGGGTAGAGCGGAGCAAGATGTAACTTATGAGTGGAATACAATTCCAAGGAGAGTTACTGTTTCTTCTTTTTACATGGACCAAACGGAAGTACGTAATCTTGATTATCTTGAATATATTCATTGGACCTCCAGAGTATTTGGTGCCAATTTTTATGATGTTGTAAAAAAAGCGCTCCCTGATACATTAGTATGGCGGGATCGTTTGGCTTTTAATGAGCCTTATGTTGAATATTATTTACGTCATCCATCATACAGAGATTATCCTGTTGTTGGTGTAAACTGGCTGCAAGCATCAGATTTTTGTGCCTGGAGAACAGACCGCGTAAATGAATTTATTCTTATTCGTGAAGGTATTTTAGAACATACTCCTTCTCCTACAGAAAATGATTATTTTAATACTGACCAATATCTTGCCGGAAAATGGCAAGGAACAGTTGTTTCACCAATACCTTCCATAGATCCGAATGGTGGTGATCGTTTAGTTCGCATGGAAGATGGGATATTTTTACCTCGTTATCGCCTGCCAACCGAAGCTGAATGGGAATTTGCCGCTTATGGGTTAATTGGTAATACTGTTGGTGAAAGGATTACAAGCAGAAGATTATATCCTTGGAATACCCATGGAACCCGTAATGCTGATGAGAAATATCTGGGTCAGATGATGGGTAATTTTCAACGTAGTAATGGTGACATGATGGGAGTAGCAGGATCATTAAATGATGCTGGGGATATCACAACACCGGTTTATTCCTATTGGCCAAACGATTATGGTTTGTATAATATGGCTGGTAATGTCAGCGAATGGGTAATGGATGTTTATCGTCCTCTTTCACCGGAAGATAAAGCTGATTTCCGCCCTTTCCGTGGAAATGTATTTCAGACTCAAATGCGCGATGTGGATGGTATTATGATTAGTGATACAATCAGATATGATAATGAAGCTGATACAGCACACAGAAATATCATTAGCATACCAGGTATGGTTCGTTGGAGAGATGTAAGTGTTACTGTGGCAGATGATAATTTAGATGAAAGAAGAAATTATAAATATGCAGATAATATTAATTATTTAGATGGAGATGTTAAATCTCAGGCAGAAGGATTATCAGGTTTGGCTTGGAGTGATCCTTATGATCCTTCTTCCGGCAAGCCTGAAAGTAGTGGAATGTATGATTATAGCGTTACTTCCATGATAAATGATAAGGCACATGTTTATAAGGGTGGTTCATGGAAAGACAGAGCTTATTTTATGGTACCCGGTACCAGGCGCTTTCTTGATCAACGTCAATCAACAGCATGGATAGGTTTTAGATGTGCGATGGTTCGTGTAGGAAGCCCACAAGGATTAGGAAAATAATCAAACTTTATATAAAAATAAAACGCCAGGAAATTTTCTTGGCGTTTTGTTTTTATAGGGCAAGGAGCAAATTCCTCCCAATATTAAAAACTTGAATTGCACCTGTTTTGTATATTTATTTTACAAATTGTAATAAATTTTCAAATGAAATCAAAAAATATTATGCTATCAATAGCAATCCTGCTTAGCAGTATTTCTATTTCGAATGCTCAAAAGTTTATTCGGAAATCTGCGGGTCAAAAATTAACTTTTGTTGAAATGCAGCGACAGTTTAGCGATTGGCGGAAACATACGGATTTGAAAACTGCAAAAAATTGGAAATATTATAAACGTTGGGAAAATGATATGCAGTTTAAAACGAATGGACATGGCGAACTTGCTGACCCGGCCATTTATATTGATGAAGCCGTAAAAGCTGCAAACCTAAAAAATTCAGTCCCGGCTTCTTCCCGATTTTCTTCTTCCACCTGGTCGCCATTCGGACCTTATGACCTTCCTGGAAATCTTACAGGGTATATGGAAAATGGAATTGGAAGGATCAACTGTATTGCTTTTCATCCAACAGTTTCTTCTACTTATTTTGCTGGCGTTGCACAAGGTGGTTTATGGAAAACTACAAATGATGGCGTTTCATGGACACCTCTTACGGATAATTTACCAATAGAAAGAATAAGTGATATCGCCATTGACCCTTCTAATCCTAATACAATGTATATTTCTGTTTGTGATTTTGAATATATTGATGTAGCATTGAATATTGATGGCCGTAAAAGAAATACACATTATGGTTTAGGAGTTTATAAAACCACAGATGGAGGCTTGAACTGGATACCTACCGGTTTGAGTTTTCAATTGACGGATGGTGATGCATCGCTTATCCGAAAAGTGTTGATCAATTCAACCAATAGCAATAAACTAATTGCTTGTGGAGTAAGTGGAATGTTTACATCGAATGATGCAGGAACATCATGGATACATACTTTAGATTCCTTGTTTTGGGACCTGGTGCAAGACCCTGTTAATCCAAATACGATTTATGCGACTTCAGGATGGCTTGCCGGCTCCAACAAAGGGTTTGCTGCAATATACAAATCATTGGATTTTGGAATGTCATGGACAATGCTTCCAACAGGTATTCCGGGTACCGGCATTGTTCAACGAATTAAATTAGCAATCGCTCCATCGGATCCTAATTATATATATGCCGCAGCAGTGGATGATCAGGACGGAGCCTATGGTATTTACAAATCAATAAATGCCGGCACATCCTGGTCATACATCAATTCGGGAGTAAATATGCTGGAAGGAGGAGATGGAAGTTCACCTGGCGGACAAGGAACATACGACCTGGGATTTACAGTTAACCGCGCTAACAAAAATATGGTATATATTGGCGGTGTAAACATTTGGGCTTCTACCGATGGCGCAAACACATTTGATCCTGTAAGTTACTGGACCTTGCAATACGGACCAACCTTACATGGCGACATTCATTTTATTGAAACAAACCCCTTGACATCAGGAATATTTGTATGTAGTGACGGTGGATTGTATAAAACAAATACGATAGCATCACAAACCTGGTCGGACGCAAATAACGGTTCTCCCTGGCCAACAAACTGGACAACAATAAGCAATGGAATGAACATCACTTCTTTTTACAGGTTATCCAGTTCACGAAATGCAACAGGAAGATTGGCTGCTGGTGCGCAGGACAATGCAACTTTTTATTATGATGGTGCCTCCTGGAACACTATTTTTGGGGGCGATGGAATGGATAATTATTTGGATCCGATAGATGATAACATGGTAATTGGAGCAAGTCAATATGGTTGGTTTTATGTTTCAGCGGATGGAGGATTTTCAACTACAGGTGCTAATGTAAATGTGAATAGTGAAAATGGAGAATGGGTTTCTCCTATCGTTGCTGATTATAATAATTACGGAACGTTGTATGCCGGATTTACAAATGTGAATAAATCTTCAGATGGTGGCTATTCCTGGAATTCTTTAACATCGTTACCATCAAATGGGATTTATGATAACGAAGTATCTGCACTTGCTGTTGCAAACTCTAACAGCAATGTAATTTATGCAGCAAGAAGAATTCGTTTTGAATATAATTCTCCTTCCGGTATATATAAAACCAGCGATGGCGGAACAAGCTGGACAGATATAACTATGGGATTACCGGATTCTATTTACTATACAAGTATCGATGTGAGCCAATGAAGCATATGCCTTTTATAATTCAGCTTCAGAAAAAGTAACCAACCCCGGAGTGAAACAACTCTTTTTGGAATTAGCACAAGATGAAAAAGGACATGCAAATTTATTGGAAATGTACCGAAAAAATAAATCAATAGCGGAACTTTTTAAAGCACAGGTGATCGATTATAAAATTGCCGAAACACAGGATATGCCTGAGCTTTCTGTTAATATGAAACCTGCTGAAGCCATAGCTATAGCAATGAAGCGCGAGCAACAAGCAGCAGAACTTTACACTTGTTTAGCCGCCAACGCAATTAACAGCTCAGAAAAAGAGGCTTTGGAAAATTTGGCAAATATGGAAATGGGGCATAAACATAAACTTGAAAATGCATTTGTGGAAATTGGATATCCGGAAGTGTTTTAAGTTTTCTCAAAAACTGTTTGATAACATGAGCTTGATTAATAATTGATTTTAAAAATGGGAGCAGCACTTTATTTTCAAGCACCTGTCATTTTGAGCAGAACGAAAAACCTTTTTTTATTAGCAAGATGCTTCATTCCATTCAGCATGACAAAACAACAAACACATAGTTTCATAAATGGCTCTGTTTGTTGATGTTTTCGAGACATTATTAATCGAACTCAGGTTGATAATATATCTCGAACAGTTTAAAAGATGAAAAAGAAATGAAAAAAAATTATTGTTGAAAGAAAAAATCGATCAAAGCATTTATTTTTTCAACTGTAAAACTTGAATCTCCTTCAAAAAAATTATCGATCGCGTCTTTTATTTCATCCGCAGAAATAAATCCGTCTTTATTTTTATCCACCGCCTTTAAGTTATCAGGGATCTCAATTTTTATTTTTGATTTGTTTTTTTGAGATTCGATTGCCATTGATTCGATCTCTTTTAAATATTCCAGACTCGGACTTGCATTAAACATTCTGCTCCGTTCAAATGTCTCTGCCTCAAATGCTTTTTGTTTGTCAGCAATCATTTTTTTTGTTAAGGTTTCACCTTTTTCGTTAACAATTGCTCCTTTTTTTGTTTGTGGTTCTATATCAAGATAATCCGGGATTCCGTCCTCGTCACTATCAATGGGACAACCATAGGTATCCACATTCACACCATTAGGTGTACTCTGGCAATGATCATCGCTATCTTTTATTCCATCACCATCTGAATCCAAATTATCTATTGCGGAAAAATCAAGCGGAGTAACTGCTGAGTTTTTATTTTTATTTTTTGTGAAATTATATTGAATCGAAAAATTTGTATAAATATAATTGTCATTTTTTCCGCTTTTGTAATTGTCGATCCAATCGGTGAAAGTTAAATAATAAGCAGCCCCAAGATTAAGGTCAAGATTGTCCATCAATTTTAATTTAAACCCTCCTCCAACAGGTAAAGCTAATGCGGTTCTTTTGTAATTTGTACTTGAGTCATTTAACTTTGTTTCGTATGTATAATCCCGTTGGATGGTAATTGCGGAAGAAGCATTGGGTTCTGATTCGGCAATACTCCGAATAGTAAAATCACTCCAGTAATTATAGTTCAGCCCATTTGCATCTTTAAGATCTCCATATGGATCAAATTTTAAAAGTCCTAAACCAATTGAAATGAAAGGGGAAAGGTAGTTGCCATCTTTAAATAATAAGCCATTATCAAAATGAACTACAAAATTAAGATCTCCTTGAAAAATTTTTGATTGAAAATTTAAATTAGAAGTTTTATTACGCTCATTGCCGGATAATTTACCGAACATGCCATTAACAGAAACTCCAAAATGTTTCCAGAAACGCTCTTCTACAGTAAGATTATAGCCCGCTCTGATCCCTCCAAAAGTACTTCCCCCTTTACTTACGTCACCTTTAAAAGAAAGAACCCCTGTCCCAATTGCAATGGAAGGGAGTTGTCTGTTTTTTTCGGTTTGGGAATGCATTGACTCAATCATTGCAAAAAATAAAACGATGATAAAAAATACTTTTTTAATCATATTGTTTAGTTTGAAAGCAAATAAATTGTCAATCAAGTTGAGTAGTTTGATATGTAAAAATATGGAAGTATTTCTAACAAAGCAATATTCGTTGTGATTAATAATTTGGCTTTTATGCGGGTTATGAGATTCAGTAGAAAGAATAGAAAAACAATTCCAAAAAAAATCCGCTTTTTCAAGCGGAGATTTTTTATTTTCCTGATCGTTTTTTGAATTCATTTATTCCTTCATCCAGCCATTGTGTATATTCAGGAATTCCTGATTTATAACCTCGTGGAGTATTCAATGTTTTTTCGTTTTGGTCGAGTAAAATATATAGTGGCTGAGTGCTTTGTTTGAATAATGTTTCTTCCATGTATTTGAATTTATCGCCAATATCTTTAATTTCTCTTTCCTGGCCATTCCAGATAACTTTCATATAGTCTTTCGGATCCAAAGCTCTTCTGTCATCAACATACAAGGAAACCAGAACAACATTATTGTTTAATCGTTTTACTACTTCAGGATCTGGCCAAATAAAATCTTCTGTTTTTCTGCAGTTAGCACATGCATGTCCTGTAAAGTCAACCATTAAAGGTTTTTTTGTTTTTTTAGCATAAGCCAGTGCATGTTCATAATCGTTTTTAAAATGTACAATTCCATTTTTATTTACTTCAATATAAGCAGCAAATTCGGCATCTATGGGTGTTGATGAAGTAGTTTTCGAATTATTTCCTCCTCCCCCAAAACCGTGTGGAGATTCAGAATATTCCAATGGAGGAAGAATGCCGCTGAAAAGTTTTAGTGGTGCACCCCATAATCCCGGAATTAAATAAATAGTTAATGAAAATGAAATGATAATAAAAAATAAACGTGTTACCGAAATATGTTTGGTATCACTATCATGTGCAGTTTTAAATCCCCCCATCAAATAAATGCTAAGTAATCCGAAAATTACGATCCAGAGGGTAATAAATACTTCACGTGTTAAAATCTCCAATTGATAAACCAAGTCCACATTTGAAGCAAATTTCAGGGCCAGAGCTAATTCTAAAAAACCTAAAGTAACTTTTACTGTATTTAACCAACCTCCACTTTTAGGCATCGAATTTAATAAGGATGGAAAGAAGGCAAACAATCCAAAAGGAATAGCCAATCCTGTAGAAAATCCAAACATTGCCCAGAAAGGTCCGGAAATTTTTCCGGTTCCCGCTGCAGCCACCAAAGCATTTCCAATCATGGGTCCGGTACAGGAAAAGGACACAACAACCAGTGCTAAGGCCATAAAAAATATTCCTACTAATCCGCCACGGTCACTTTGTTTGTCAATTTTATTTACAAAAGAGGAAGGTAGAACAATTTCAAATGCTCCTAAAAATGAAGCCGCAAAAACCAGTAATAATGCAAAAATTATCAAATTAAATACAGCACTTGTTGAAAGGGTATTTAATGCTCCTGCGCCAAATACCAAGGAGATACCCAAGCCTAAAGAAATAAAAATTATTATGATGGAAGAGGCGTAAACAATTGCATTAAAGCGTCCCTGAGATTTCGTTTTGCTGCGCTTTAAAAAGAAACTCACATTCATTGGAATTAAAGGAAAAACACAGGGTGTAAGTAAGGCAGCAAATCCCCAAACTAATCCGGTTAAATAGATCATCCACCAAGGATCGTTTTCAGAAGAAGGGTTGCCATTGTTTGTATCATTGGTTGAAGTGCCATTCATTTCAGATTTAAAGCTGGTATCAATTGAAGTACTTGTATTTGCGGTTACAACTTCTTTCGACTTGAATATGGAATAAATAGTATTTGAATCGCATTCGCAAGGGGTTTCATTATTGGCAATTTCAACCGGATTAAGTTTTACTTCTTTCTTTAAACACTCATCACTTCCCTTTAATTTCAATTCAATAGGATTGTGATTCTGAAAAATACATTTTTCTTCTGTGCATGCCTGATATTCAAAATTTCCTTTAATTACAACTTCCTTATTTGTTTTTAGTCTGATTTTTTGTTTGAATGTTACTGTTTTTTCAAAGTAAGCAACATTCATAGAAAATACTTTATCAAATATTTTTACAGGGGTTCCTTCTGTAGTCTTACCAATTAATTCGAAATCGGAATTTTTGTCAAAGTCAAATCTCGAAGGCATTGGGCCGTCTTCGCCACTTGTCACCAAGGAATATACATGCCAGTGTTCTTCAATTGTTCCTGTGAATTGCAATTCGTATTCACAGTCACTGATTTTTTTGCTCGATGATTTCCATTTTACAGGATCAGAAATTTGCCCTATTGCAGTATTAAAAACAAGAGTAACCAGAAATAATAAAAAAAGCCTGAAAATGTTTTTCATAAGTATATTATTGAAAATGGACAAAGTTTTTTTCGTAGATGAGGTGTAAAGATAAAAAAATAGCCCTGAAACAACAGGGCTATTTTAAAAATATTATTAGTAATTGATCCTAAAGTCTTACCTCGTGAATACACGAAATAGGGATTAGTACGCCTTGTTTTAATATCACTCGTTTGTCGGTTACTCCCCAAATAGTTGTTTCTACTTGTTTTAAACCTTGATTGTCTTGAAATATGATTTTAATTTTATGATTTTCGATATTCCCCAATTTTAAAGCGTTTTCAAGGTTTGTATGGCGCAATAGTATTGCATCTTTACATGATAATACTTCATGGTTAGGAAAATGTAAGCCACTTATTTCTTCTTTTGAAATTAAAACGGGCTGGTGAGGGTGTATTGAGTTTGTCATATATCGAATGATTTAAATGTTGATTAATAGAAAGAAAAAAGGGAAATTGATTTCTTCTACGTGCAAAGAATATAACAGTTTCAATTTACAGGAATATTTCTAATTTTTATTTTTAGAAATAATATGATATAAAACAGCTTTTAGTTCTTCCGGCCTCTGACTGCCTATCTTATATTTCAGGCCATCCTTATCAGTAAGTTCTATTGCATAGTTACCTTGGGTGAAAAAACGAATTGTATTTTTAAAATGTAAATTATAAACCGGACGATTAAGAAGATATTTACTGTATTTTACTTTTTTAACAAGAACAATGCTATTTAAATCTATTTTCACTTTTCGTGAAGTCCAGAGTCCATCAATGATCAAGCTATTGCCAATTACTTTAGTATGGATATGTAAAACAAAAATTAAAATCAACGAAAGTATCATAATGATCAAACCCATTAAGAAAAATAACTGGCCTGAATCCTCACCGACAGGAGATGAGGGGATTTCACCGACTACGGCAACTTCAAGAGCTTTAGGGTGTTCGCTCCAGTAATAAAGTAAAAAACAGAACATGGCCAAAACTGTTCTCCAAAGTATTGCCCATTTATTATAGCCGATGTATTGCTTTTCTTCAAAAAGAAGTTTGTCTTTTTCTTCCATAGTGCTTCAAATGTACGCTACTTAACTATTTTTACAAAATAAATTTTCAGGGTTTTGTCTGTGATCTTAAAACGATCATCAAGGCGTTGCCCGATAATCCATACAATTTTTCCTTTTGAGGTCAATAACCAAGTGTTTTCTTTTTGACTGAGGGATAATTTTTTATCAATGAAAAAATCACTGACTAATTTTTTTCCTTTCATTCCTAAGGGATAAAAAAAATCTCCTTTTTTCCATTTACGTATTTCCAGGGGGAATTCGAGTTTGTTAAAATCCAAACATGCTACAGAAAGAGATTTTATGATTCTGGATTTGGGATTTAGGATTTCAGAACTAAATGACAATTCAAAGTCAGTAATAGTTAGTTTTTTTTGATTTTCTTTAATATGAAATTTTTTAACTTCCGAATTGGAACTTTCGACTTTCGAATTAATTTTCGGTTCTATAATTAAAAATTCTCTGTCTTTTATCAATCGATGTGTTTCGGAAAAAAATTGTTTCCCAGATTCTGCATCTAATGATTCAAGGATTTCATTTACTACTGTTGAGTTAAAATTGTAAGGTTTTAAGAATTCAAATAAATAGATAGAAACAGGAAAAAGTTTTCGTAATTTTCTGATAGAAATAGTAAGATTGTTTTTTTCTTGTTTTACGGTTTTTGTTCGCTTGTTTTCAATCTCTTTTTTGAAAATTATTTCTACATCCTGTAAGTGTTGGATGTCATTGTTAATAGTTTCTTCAAGATTTGGATTTAATTCTTTTAAAACAGGAATAACATGATGCCGGATTTTATTTCTTACATATTTGTCAGAAGAGTTACTGCTATCTTCACGATGTTTTAATTTGTTTTTTTTGGAAAATAACTCAATTTCGTTTTTGTTTGTAAAAAGTAAGGGCCGAATAATTTTCCCTTGTTTAGGTAAGATGCCATGTAAGCCCGAAATCCCGGTGCCCCGAAGCAGATTGATAAAAAATGTTTCAATGGAATCGTCCCGGTGATGAGCTGTTGCGATAAATTTATAACTGAATTGCTCTCTTACTTCTTCAAACCAGTTGTAGCGTAATTGTCGAGCTGCAACCTGGATTGATAATTTATTTTTTTTAGCATATGCAGAAGTGTCGAAAGAAACCGTATGAAATGGTACCGAATATTTTTCTGCTAACGCTTCTACAAATAATTCATCTTCATCGCTTTCCACACCCCGTAATTGAAAATTGCAATGTGCGATTCCAAAATTCAACTTTGCTTTATGAAAAAGTTCACACATTACAACTGAGTCGATACCACCGCTAACGGTCAAAAGTATTTTCTCAGACAGAGTGAAAAGTTTTTCTTTTTTTATAGATGATAAAAAGGACTGAAGCATTGAACAAAGTTAATTAAAAAGAAGAATGAAGTACATCAAACATGGCCTTTGCTTTCAGCAAACATTCATCATATTCCTGTTCGGCAATGGATTTATCAGTAATTGCACTTCCCACCATAAAGGATAAGTGTTTTTTTTTCTGATTATATAAAATACTACGGATAATTACATTGAAATCAAGGTCTCCATTAGGATCAATATATCCAACAGCACCGGAATATAATCCGCGTTTTGTACTTTCAAATTCTTCGATCAGTTTCATGGCACTTACTTTTGGCGCCCCGGTCATTGATCCCATTGGGAAGGTTGCTTTTATAATGCCTGAAAATGAAATATTATTTTTTAGTTTGCAGCTAATTGTAGAGATCATTTGATGAACCTGTTTGAAAGTGTAAATTTCAAACAGCTCTTCCACCTTAACTGTTCCTCGTTCTGCAATACGAGATAGATCATTGCGAACAAGATCCACGATCATCACATTTTCACTTCTTTCTTTTGGATTACTTTGCAATTCATTTTTTAATTGATTGTCTTCTTGTTTGTTTTCTGAACGCCTGATAGTACCTTTTATGGGCTGTGAGATCAGGGTGTTCCCTCTTTTTTGTAAAAAACGTTCAGGACTGGAACACAATAAGTAGTGTTCTGCAAATTTGCAGTAGGCAGCAAATGGAGCTTGAGAAATCGAATTTAATTTTTCGAAAATTTCAACAGGATTAATTTCAACATTTTCTGAAAAAAATTCCTGACAAAAATTTATCTCATAGATATCTCCTCTATGAATATGTTTTTTTAACTGATCTACAGAATGAATGTATTCTTCCTTTGTAATTTTTGATCGGATATTTATTTTATTTGATTTCCCTTTAAAAGGTCTTGTGACAGGAGTAATACTCAAATTGTAAATTTTTTCTACTTCTGTTTTTGAACTAAAATCATCATTGTAATAGACAGAACTAATTTCATTCTCAATTTGTATCACAACTTTCGGAGAAAAAAAATGAAGTACAGGGAACTCTATGTTGTCGCTATTGATAGAGTTTAATTCTTCGATTTCATTTTTTAGATCGTAGCTTAAATAACCAAATAACCAACCTTTTTTTCGATCATAAAAATCTTGCAGTTCTTTTAAAGCAGATCCTGTTTTATTCACAACGAGTTCTTCATCTGCTCCAATAGCAATAATCTTAGAAGCAAATAGGTTTTTATTGTTGTTTGCTTTTCGATTTGAATCGAAGAAACAAATTCGATCAAAGCGAGTGTTAAGTGCTTCAATATTGATAGCAAAGTCGTGGTGTAAGTTTTTGTATGTGAGTTTTTGAAGCACATGCAAAGATAGTTTTCCATTTCATTCATGGAAAATTGATTTAAATCAAAATCGCAATTATTTTTTAGCCTCCGGATTTTTTCTGGTCAACGAAAAATATAAAAAAAATAATTTCATTCAATCGATTAATCAATGATATTAATGGTTACAAAGGTTATGTGTTTTGAAAAATGTTTTTCGGAATAGGTTAATTCGATGTCGATAACCTAAAAGTTTTCAACAAAGTGGGAAATTGTGGTAAAAAGTGGGAAAACTTTCATTATTTTTACCCCACAAAGGATAAAACCGCTATGAGTAGTCTGTTTGGAGTTTATGAATGTAATGCTGATGCAAAAGGACGTGTAATGCTTCCGGTAGCGTTTAAAAAGCAACTTACAAAAGAGTTGAAAGGAGGCTTTGTGATGAAGCGTAGCATATTCAGCAAATCCTTAGAGTTGTTTCCAACAGCAACCTGGAATGAAATGGTGAAGGAGGTAAACAAGTTGAACAAGTTTGTGAAAAAGAATGTGGAGTTTATTCGAATGTTCAATTATGGAGTTGTTCCGGTGGAGTTGGATTCAGCTGGTCGTTTATTGATTTCAAAAGATATGATGACTTTTTCGGGCATAACTAAAAATGTAATGATGGCAGCAGCTGGAGACCGAATTGAGATTTGGGATAAAAAAGCGTACGAGAAATTTATTAATGACGGTACAAGCAATTTTGAAAAATTGGCTGAAGATGTAATGGGTGGAATAAATCCAACAACTCCGGAATAATGGAATATCATAACCCTGTTCTTTTAAAAGAGTGTATTGAAGGTCTGAACATTAATCCTAAAGGAATTTATGTAGATGTAACATTCGGTGGTGGTGGACATTCCAGGGAAATTTTAAAGCACTTAACAACTGGTAAGTTGTATGCTTTTGATCAGGATGAAGATGCTGTGAAAAATAAAATTGATGATGAGCGTTTTGTTCTCATCAGGCAGAATTTCAGGTATCTCAAAAATTTTCTAAAGATGTATAATGCATTACCGGTTGATGGTTTACTTGCCGACTTAGGCGTTTCATCGCATCAGTTTGACCAGGCGGATAGAGGGTTTTCTACTCGCTTCGAAGCAAAATTGGATATGCGAATGGATAGAAATGACAAGCTAACCGCTGCAGATGTATTAAATACATATAGTGAAGAAGATTTGAAGCGGATTTTTAAGTTATACGGAGAGATTGATAATGCCGGGCGATTAGCTTATGCCGTTTTTCATGCAAGGAAAGAAAAACAAATTGAAACAGTTAATGATCTGAAAATAGCAATTGAAAAATGTGTAAGACGTGGCCGCGAAAATCAATATTTCGCTCAGGTATTTCAGGCATTGAGAATTGAAGTGAATAAAGAATTGGATGTTTTGCAAGAATTATTGACACAAAGTTTAGAAGTATTAAAGCCGGGTGGAAGGTTGGTAGTAATAGCTTATCACTCATTAGAAGACCGATTAGTAAAAAACATAATGCGCAGCGGAAAGTTTGAAGGTGAAATAGATAAAGATTTTTTTGGAAATCAATTAACGCCTTTCAAGCAAATAACCAGAAAGCCAATTGTTCCGACAGAAAAGGAAAATGAAGAAAATAGCCGAGCAAGAAGCGCAAAATTGAGAATAGCGGAAAAAAAATAGTAGACAGTCAACAAAAAAATAAAGAAACAAACAAAAGAAGAAATTAAAAACTAAGGTAAAAAAATAATTATAACAATTGTCTACTGTTTATTGCCAATTGTCTACTGAATAAAATGGGAAATAAATTCAAAGAACAAGCAAAAGCGGAAGAGCCTAAAAAAACTGAAAATCCTGTAAAGGAAAGTAAGGTGGTGCGCTCTGTTGCTAATGTGGTGAGTGGAAGTTTCCTTTCAAAAGAAACTACGCTTAAAAATTTACCATTCATTGTTTTTTTGTCTTTCCTCGCTATATGTTACATCGCTAATGGATATTATGCTGATGACCAGGTACGGAAAGTAAATCGGTTGACAAATGAAATTAAAGAATTAAGAACTCAATATATAGTTGTAAAAGATTCATTAGTAATAAAAAGTAAACAAACAGAAGTTGCTAAAGCATTGGCTTTGCAAGAAACTGGAATAAAGGAGTCGGTGGTGTCTCCTAAAAAAATTTTAGTAAAAACAGTTAACCCAACTCCTCAAAAAGATTAAGATAATTGGAAGTTAAAAAAGACATACTGTGGCGTGTATATCTCATATATTTTATTATATGTCTTTTTGGTGTCGCTATTATTTCCAAAATCTGTATCATCCAATTTGTAGATGGTGATAAATACAGGGCACAAGCAGAAAGCTTTTTAACCAAGTTTTTCGATATCGAAGCCGTTCGTGGAAATATTTATGATGCAAATGGAAGTTTGCTGGCTACTTCATTGCCTTATTATGAAGTTGGTATGGATGTAAATACGGATGCAATTACTCAGGAAATTTTTGAGGGGAATGTTGATTCATTATCAATGTGTTTATCAAATTTATTTAATGATAAATCCTGGAAAGAATATAGGAAGGGTTTGATAAAAGCTCGCAAAGATGGTGACAGGTGGGTGCTTTTGCAGAAAGATGTTTCTTATACCAATCTACAAAAAATGAAAAAATTCCCGATTCTCCGCAAAGGAAAAAATCGTGGAGGATTCGTATATGAACAAACAAATAAGAGAGAACGGCCTTTTCAATTTCTTGCTGCACGTACCATCGGCAAGTTAAATGATAACGGAACGGGAAAATCGTATGGTATGGAAGTGGCTTTCAATAATTATCTAGAGGGGGTAAAAGGTCATTGTTGGAAGAAAAAAATTGCCGGCAATGTTTGGAGATCGATTAATGATGAAAATGAAGTTGATCCGGAAGATGGAGATGATATTGTTTCTACGATTGATATTAATGTTCAGGATGTTGCTGAAAATTCTTTAATGAATTGCTTGAAAAAACATGGTGCCGATCATGGTTGTTTGGTATTAATGGAAATTAAAACAGGTGAAGTTATTGCAATTGCAAATCTTACCCGAAATAACAAAGATACTTCCATGTATCTGGAAAATTTAAACTATGCAGTAGGTAAAGGAACTGTTCCCGGCTCCACATTTAAGTTGGCTTCCCTTGTTGCCGTAATGGAAGATTTTAATGTGAAGCTTGATGAAATAGTTGATATCGGAAATGGTGTTTGCTTTTACAGTGATGCAAAAGTGAGCGATTCACATCATCCTGAGAAAAGTAAAATCACTGTTCAGGAAGTTTTTGAGCAATCGTCAAATGTTGGAGTTACAAAAATTATTACACGATATTATGCAAAAGATCCTCAAAAATACATTGATCGTTTGTATAAAATGAATTTGAATTTGCCTTTAGAGGTCAGTATTCCGGGAGAAGCAAATCCATATATAAAAAACACACAAGATAAAACATGGTCAAAAATTTCATTGCCTTGGATCAGTTATGGATATGAATCGAGAATTACTCCTTTGCAGATCTTGAACTTTTATAGTGCAATTGCAAACAATGGAAAAATGATGCGCCCAATGTTTGTAAAAGAAATTCGCAATAGAGGGAAGACTACAAAAATATTTGAACCAGAAGTTATTAATCCATCCATCTGTTCTCAAAGTACAGTCAATAAAGCCAAGTTAATGATGGAAGGTGTTGTGTCAAGAGGAACCGGAAAAAGTTTGAAGTCAGCGAACTATCAAATTGCCGGCAAAACTGGAACTGCACAAATGGGCATTGTAAATGGGAAAATGACATATCAAGCTTCATTTGTTGGTTATTTCCCGGCAGATAATCCAAAGTATTCATGCATTGTTGTAATTAGTGCCCCTAGCGGTGATGCTTACTATGGTGGTGTTGTAGCTGGTCCTGTATTTAAAGATGTAGCTGATAAAGTATATTCCACAAGTCTGGAGATTCATAAAGAAATAAATGCCAAGCAAGCATCATTCGCAGTGAAGGCTCCAGCGGTAAAAAATGGTTCTCAAAAAGAAATAAAAAATGTATTAAACAAACTGAAAATAAAAAATCTTTCACTGGATCAAAAAGCTGATTGGGTTTCAACATCATTGATAGATTCTTCTTCTATTAAATTATCATCACAAAGTATTGAGAATGATTTAAAGAAAAATATTGTTCCTGATTTAAGAGGAATGACAGCAAGAGATGCTTTATTTCTATTAGAACCAAAAGGATTGAGAGTAAAAATTATCGGTAGTGGAGCTGTTTCAACACAGTCAATTCAAGCAGGAGCAACTTTTATTAAAGGGACACAAATTATTTTGCAATTGATTTAATGAAATTATTAAAAGACATATTATATAAAGCAGGATTAATAGAAGTAGTTGGTTCTACCAATATTACGATCAGTGCTATCAGTTTTGATTCAAGAAAAATCGAAAAGGATAGTTTGTTTGTTGCTGTGAGAGGGACATTAAGCGATGGGCATAAATACATCGATGAAACTATTTCAAAAGGTGCAATTGCTATTTTATGTGAAGTGTTCCCAAAGCAAATAAATGAAAATGTAACATACATAAAAGTAAAAGATACTACTCTATCATTGGGGATTATTGCAAGTAATTATTTTGATAATCCATCTGAACAACTAAAATTAGTGGGTGTTACAGGTACAAATGGAAAAACAACAACGGTTACCTTGTTGTTTAATTTATTCAGACTATTAGGATATAAAGTTGGTTTGCTTTCAACTGTAAAAAATCAGATCAATGATGAAATAATTCCCTCAACGCATACAACGCCTGACGCAATTCAATTGAATGCATTACTGCGGCAGATGGTAGATAAGGGTTGTACGCACTGTTTTATGGAAGTAAGCTCTCACGCAGTGGTTCAAAACCGCATTTCAGGAATTCATTTTGTGGGTGGTGTATTTACAAATATTACACATGATCATTTAGATTATCACAAAACATTTGCGGAATATATTAAAGCAAAGAAATCTTTTTTTGATTCATTAGGAAGTGATGCATTTGCCTTGACTAATAAGGATGACGCGAACGGAGAAGTTATGTTGCAAAATACCCGTGCTTCAAAACATACCTACTCGCTTCGTTCCATGGCTGATTTTAAATGCAGAGTAGTTGAAAATCAATTCAGTGGTTTGCTTTTAAATATCGAAAATCAAGAAATGTGGAGCAAACTAATTGGCAGTTTCAATGCTTATAATTTGTTAGCTGTTTATGCTACAGCGGTGTTGTTGAAAGAAGAGAAATTAAATGTCCTTACCACTTTAAGTTCATTGAATTCTGTTGAGGGGCGTTTTCAATATGTGAGAAGTGATAATGGAATAATTGGAATTGTAGATTATGCACACACTCCGGATGCATTACTAAATGTATTAAAAACAATTGCTGATATCCGTACCGGAAATGAACAAGTAATTACTGTTGTCGGTTGCGGAGGTGATAGAGATTCTGCCAAGAGGCCGATCATGGCAAAGATTGCATGTGACCTAAGTAACAGAGTAATTATTACTTCAGACAATCCACGGAGTGAAGACCCTAATGAAATTATTAAACAAATGCAGCAAGGTGTGGATGCCGTTAATCATAAGAAAACGATTTCTATTACTGATAGAAGTGAAGCAATAAAAATTGCGTGTTCATATGCAAGTGCAGGAGATATAATACTTGTAGCCGGTAAAGGACATGAAAAATATCAGGAAATAAAAGGCGTAAAGCATGCATTTGATGACATGCAGGTGTTACAGGAAAATTTAAAACTATTTGGAAAATAATGTTCTACTATCTATTTAATTTTTTAGACAAGCATTTTAATTTCCCGGGAGCCGGAGTGTTTCAATACATCTCGTTTCGGGCAGCAATGGCTATTCTTGTTTCCCTAATTATTTCAATGGTACTGGGAGGAAAGATTATCCGTCTGCTGCAAAGAAAACAAGTTGGGGAAACTATACGTGATCTTGGACTTGCCGGAGAAAAACAAAAGGCCGGAACACCAACAATGGGAGGACTCATCATTATTGCGGCAATTCTTGTTCCGACACTTCTATTCGCACGGTTAGATAATATATATATCATCATCATGATAGTTTCTACCATTTGGCTTGGATTAATTGGATTCTTGGATGATTATATTAAAGTATTTAAAAAAGATAAAAAGGGTCTTGCAGGAAAATTCAAAATAATGGGGCAAGTAGGACTTGGTTTATTTGTGGGTTTTACTGTTTATTTCCATCCGGAGATAAAAACAAAAGTAGAGATTCCTATGGAGTTGGTGCAGAAAGTAGATACTGATAAAGTGATCAAAGTTGTTGAAACGGATGGTCAGATACATTATATGCTGGATCGAAAACTACCTAACACCACCATCCCTTTTGTGAAAAATAATGAATTTAATTACTCTTCCTTGTTGGCTGTTTTTGGTGAAGGCATGAGAAAATATACCTGGATAATTTATATTCTTGTCATCATCATCATTATCACTGCTGTTTCAAATGGTGCCAATATCACGGATGGAATTGACGGGCTTGCAACAGGGACTTCCGCTATCATTGGTTCAACACTTGGAATATTTGCTTATGTATCCGGCAACATGATTTTCGCAGATTACCTCAACATCATGTACATTCCCAATTTTGGTGAGATGGTAATATTTATCTCGGCATTTGTTGGCGCCTGCGTTGGATTTCTTTGGTATAACGCATATCCTGCTCAGGTGTTTATGGGCGATACAGGTAGCCTCACGCTTGGCGGTATCATTGCTGTGTTTGCAATCTCCGCGAGAAAAGAATTGTTGATCCCTATTTTCTGTGGAATTTTTCTTATTGAAAATGTTTCGGTGATGCTTCAGGTTGCCTACTTCAAATACACGAAAAATAAATATGGAGAAGGAAGACGGATTTTTCTCATGTCTCCTTTACATCACCATTACCAGAAAAAAGGAATGCATGAATCAAAAATTGTTTCACGTTTCTGGATCATCGGTATTATGCTGGCAATTCTGACAATAGTAACATTGAAATTGAGATAACATGAAACGCCTGGTAATACTTGGTGGTGGTGAGAGTGGAGTAGGTACTGCGGTGCTTGCACAAAAAAAAGGGTTTGATGTTTTTCTTTCCGATAAAGGAAAAATAAAAGATAAGTACAAAGACGTTCTTTCAAAATATAGAATTAAATGGGAAGAAGAAAAACATTCTGAAGAATTGATCCTGAATGCAGATGAAGTTGTTAAGAGCCCTGGTATTTCTGATAAAGCAGAGTTAATAAAAGCGTTAACAAAAAAAGGAATTCCGGTGATCTCGGAAATAGAATTTGCCGGAAGATATACAAATGCAAAAAAAATTTGTATCACAGGAAGCAATGGAAAAACGACAACAACGCTGCTGATTTATCACATGTTAAAAAAAGCAGGATTGAATGTAGGGCTTGCAGGTAATGTAGGACAAAGTTTTGCAATGCAGGTGGCAGAAAACAATTTCGATTATTATGTAATTGAATTAAGCAGTTTTCAGTTGGATGGAATGTTTGATTTTAAAGCAGAGATAGCAATTCTGTTAAACATCACTCCCGATCATTTAGATAGATACGATTACAAATTAGAAAACTATGCAGAATCAAAATTCAGAATAATTCAAAACCAAACTTCAGAAGATGCATTCATTTATTGTATCGATGATGAAGTAACTATGAACATTATTAAAAACAAAAAAGTTAAAGCAAAACAATTTCCTTTTTCGATCAAACAAAAGGTTGAAACAGGTGCATTTTTAAACGAAAACAATCAACTAGTAATAAACACAAACAACACTAATCCTTTATTTATGACAATTCAAGAACTAGCACTACAAGGTAAACACAACATGTACAATTCAATGGCCGCTGGTGTTGCCGGGAAATTGATCGACATCAGAAAAGAGACGATCCGCGAAAGTCTTTCTGATTTTCATAACATCGATCATCGATTGGAGTTAGTGGGCAATGTACACGGTATTGAATTTATTAATGATTCAAAAGCTACAAATGTTAATTCAACATGGTATGCTTTGGAAAGTATGAATAATCCTGTGATCCTTATTCTCGGGGGTGTTGATAAGGGTAATGATTATTCTATGCTGAATGATCTGGTGAAGGAAAAAGTAAAGGCGATCATTTGTTTGGGTGCGGATAATAAAAAAATTATCAAAGCATTTGGCGGAATGGTTGAAACTATTGTGGAAGCGAATTCTGCGAAAGAAGCTGTGGCGCATGCATACAAAATTGGAAAAAAAGGCGATACTGTTTTATTATCTCCTGCTTGTGCAAGTTTCGATTTGTTTGAAAATTATGAGGATCGCGGAACACAATTTAAACAGGCTGTAAGGGCCTTGTAAAATCAGAATAAAATCATGAATTTATTTAAATACATAAAAGGGGATAAGGTTATCTGGACAGTAGTTTTGCTACTTTCCCTTTTATCTGTATTGGTTGTTTATAGTTCGGTTGTGGCTTTAGCATATCGCTTTAAAGGAGGCGATACAGGATCTTATTTGATCAAACATGTTTTTATTGTTGCTTCCGGAATATTTTTAATGTATTTAATTCATAAAGTAAAATATTCATATTTTTCACGTATATCTCAGATCGCCCTGTTTATAGCAGCACCATTGTTACTTTATACATTATTAAATGGGGTAAGCGCAGGAGAAGCCAGTCGTTGGTTAGCAATACCCGGGACATCATTGACTTTTCAAACATCAGATTTTGCAAAACTTGCATTGATAACATATGTAGCACGTATGTTGTCAATTAAGCAGGATGTTATCAAAGATTTTAAACAAGCATTTTTGCCTATTGTAGTTCCCATAGGAATTATTTGCGCATTGATTTTGCCTGCCAATTTTTCAACCGCTGCTTTATTGTTCTTAACCTGTCTCGTATTAATGTTCATTGGTAGAATGAATGCAAAACATTTATTGATTTTAGTTGGATCTGGAATTGTTTTGGGTGCATTATTAATCGTATTGATATTTAATTTCCCAAAAATAATCAAACGGGGAGAAACCTGGAAAGCGCGGATAGAAAATTTTAGGACCGGTGATAGCGAAAGTAATTTTCAGGCGGAACAAGCAAAAATTGCCATTGCAAGAGGAAGAGTGCCGCAGGGACCCGGCAATAGTATGCAACGAAATTTTTTGCCCCAGGCATCATCCGATTTTATTTTTGCTATAGTTATTGAGGAATGGGGTTTAGCAGCAGCAGTAATTATTATTTTTTTATATCTCGTTTTATTATTTCGTGGTGTTAGTATCGCTAATAAAAGTGAAAAGACATTTGGAAGTTTACTCGCCATCGGATTAACATTTAGTTTGGTTTTTCAGGCGATGATAAATATGGCAGTGGCAGTAAATTTATTTCCGGTTACCGGTCAGCCTCTCCCATTAATAAGTATGGGGGGGACATCCATTTGGTTTACAAGCATATCAATAGGCATAATATTAAGTGTTAGTCGAGAAAATGAAATTGAAAAGGAAGGAGGTAAACTTGCAACCGCTTAGAATAATTGTTAGTGGAGGAGGTACTGGCGGACATATTTTTCCTGCCATTGCTATTGCTAATGCAATCAAAACTCTACGACCAGATACTGAATTTTTATTTGTTGGCGCAGAGGGAAAAATGGAGATGGAAAAAGTACCTGCTGCAGGATATAAAATTGAAGGACTTTGGATTTCAGGATTTCAGCGTAAATTTTCTATGTCGAATTTTGCTTTTCCATTTAAAGTGATAAGCAGTTTAATGAAAGCAAAGAAAATTATAAGATCATTTAAGCCTGATGCGGTAATCGGTACGGGAGGTTATGCAAGTGGTCCAATGTTACGGGTTGCGTCAAATTATGGAATACCAACTTTGATACAAGAACAAAATTCATACGCAGGAGTAACAAATAAAATTCTTTCAAAAAAAGTAGATCGTATTTGTGTCGCTTATTCCGGAATGGAAAAGTTTTTTCCAAAAGAAAAAATAAAATTGACCGGTAACCCGGTTCGTCAGGATATATTAAGTTTAGAAGGAAAGCGCGATAGAGGATTGGAACAATTTGGTTTGAGTGGAGATAAAAAAATAGTTTTAGTGATTGGTGGCAGCCAAGGTGCACGAACAATTAATGAAAGTATTTTAAAGTGCCTGGAAACTTTTGAAAAAAATAATATTCAATTAATTTGGCAAACAGGTACCGGTTTTCATGAAACAGCAAAACAAGCTGTTTCGAACTATATAGGGAAAGGAATCAAAACATTTGATTTTATTCAGAAAATGGATTATGCGTATGCTGTTGCTGATATGGTAATTTCAAGAGCAGGAGCAAGTTCAGTGTCAGAATTATGTTTAGTTAAAAAACCTTGCATCTTTATTCCATTGCCAACTGCAGCAGAAGATCATCAAACAAAAAATGCTATGGCTCTGGTAACCTATAATGCAGCAATTATAATTAAGGATTCAGAGGCTCGTGAAAAATTATGCGAGCAAGCTATTAACCTTATTAAAGATGAAGAAATGTGTTTTAAACTTTCAGATAACATTGCCAAATTGGCAATGCATGATTCAGCAAAGGTGATCGCAAATGAAGTATTGAGTTTGATAAACAATAGGAAATAAAATTAATAAAGAGAATTGAAAAACTTTTCAAACATATATTTTCTGGGTATTGGAGGCATTGGAATGAGTGCGCTGGCTCGTTATTTCAAAGCTATGGGAAAGAATGTAAGCGGGTATGATAAAACATCAACAAAGCTTACGGACGACTTGATTGCAGAAGGAATTGAAATCCATTTTGAAGATAATGTGAACTTGATTCCTGAGAGTTTTAAATCCCAAATTCCTAGTCTCAAATCTCAAATCTTAATAGTTTATACGCCTGCAGTTCCAAAGGATCACAGCGAATTTGTTTTTTTTAATTTAAAGGGGTTTAACATTAAAAAAAGAGCTGAAGTATTGGGAATAATTACAGAAGCTTCACAAACAATCGCTGTATCCGGAACGCATGGCAAAACAACAACATCATCACTGATTGCACACATTTTAAAATCTGCAAACCTAGATCCTTCTGCATTTTTGGGAGGTATCACAAAAAATTATAACACAAATTTATTGTTGAGTTCAAAACTTAATTCTAACAACCAGCAACCCACAACCAACAGCCTAATTGTTGTGGAGGCTGATGAATATGATCGTTCTTTTTTAACCCTGCATCCTGAGATAGCTGTTATTACTTCTGTTGATGCAGATCATCTGGATATTTATGGTGATAAAGGTCAGGTGGAAGAATCATTTTCTTTGTTTGCGAAACAAGTAAAATCAAAATTGATCCTGAAGAAAAATATTGTCAGTAAAATTAATTCAGGTAAGACACCAATTACTTATTCGGTTAATGATTCAACGGCAAATTATTTTGCTCAAAATATAAAAATTGAAAATGCTGTTTACCATTATGAGATAGTAACTCCGTCAGCTGTTTTTAAAAATATGACTTTAGGATTACCAGGATTACATAATGTTGAAAATTCGATTGCTGCAACTGCAGTAGCTTGTGAAATGGGTGTTTCGGAAATGCAAATTCGCGAAGCATTAAAAACATTTAGCGGGGTGAAACGAAGATTTGATTACCAAATAAAAACAGATAAACTCGTTTTTATTGATGATTACGCACATCATCCCGAAGAATTGAAAGCAACCATTAATTCAGCAAAGCAAATGTATCCCGGAAAAAAAATCACCGGAATATTTCAACCGCATTTGTTTTCACGCACACGTGATTTTGCAGATGATTTTGCAAAGAGCCTGGATCTCTTGGATGAGTGTATTTTGATGGAGATCTATCCAGCACGTGAATTGCCAATTGAAGGCATAACTTCCAAAATGTTATTGGATAAAATGAAATCTTCGAATAAAATTATTTGTCAGAAAAAAAATTTATTAGAAGAATTAAGCAAAATGAAACTGGAAGTGTTGATTACGATGGGAGCCGGTGATATCGATACGTTTGTTGAGCCGATAAAAATAAAGTTGAGTAATAATTAATTTCACTACGCTTCTTGCGTTAAAAAAAATTGAAAAAATTAAAAAAAATACTATTCATTACCATGTGGTCGGTATTAATTATCGGCTTGTTTCTAACAATGGGTTTTGTTAATAAACAACAGAGTGCATTGCATTGTAATAGTCTTTATGTTAATGTAAACCAGGAGGGAGATTTAGATTTTATAGATAGCAATGATATTAAACAACTGCTTAAAGACAGAGGTGATTCTATAATTGGTCAACCTAAATCGACTATAAATATACCTGAATTGGAAAAGGTTTTAAATAGCCATGCGGACATTGCCAATGCTGAAGTGAGCATGTCAATTGATGGTGAAGTGAAAATCAATGTAAAGCAACGAAAGCCTGTTATACGTGTTATAAATAATAATGGTGACAGTTATTATTTGGATGAGGAAGGCAAATTGATGCCACTTTCAGATAAATACACAGCCAAGGTATTGATAGCTAACGGTAATATTTTAGAGCCATTTGCCTCCTTATATAAGTATTCTGTTGCAGATATTTCGAAGGATAGTTTGTTACGTGCAAAAAGTATGTTAGGCGAATTATTTGCAATGGCAAATTATATTAATGGGGATGAATTTTGGAGATCACAAGTACATCAGATATATATCAATGATGAAAAAGATATGGAAATAGTACCAATGGTTGGGAATCAAAAAATAATATTTGGAGATACAACTGCAATGGATGAAAAATTCAAAAAGCTACTTACATTCTATCAACAAGGATTAAATACTACCGGTTGGTGGGATAAATATTCAACAATAAATTTAAAATTCAAGAATCAAATAGTTTGCACTAAAAAATAAATTGTAATGGAACCATCAGAAATTGTAGTAGGCTTAGACATCGGAACAACAAAAATTGTTGCTATCGTAGGCCGCAGAAATGAATTCGGAAAAATTGAGATTCTGGGAATGGGAAAATCCGAATCTTTTGGTGTTGCACGTGGCGTTGTTCAAAATATTGATCAAACTGTTCAGTCTATTAAAACAGCTGTTGCTGACGCTGAAGCAAAATCAGGTGTGGATATCAAAATAGTGAACGTAGGTATTGCGGGGCAGCATATTCGCAGTATGCAGCATCGGGGCATAAAAACCCGTTCAAGTGGCGAAGAAGAAATTTCTCAGAAAGATATCGATTCATTAATTGACGACATGTTTAAATTAGTGATGCAACCCGGTGAAGAAATTATCCATGTATTGCCGCAGGAATATATTATTGATAGCGAACCTGGAATAAAAAATCCAATTGGTATGTCTGGTATTCGTTTAGAAGCTAATTTTCATATTATCTCCGGACAAATTGCTGCTGCAAAAAATATTTACAAATGCATTCAAAAATCTGGTTTGGCAGTTTCTGAATTAACCTTGGAACCACTAGCTTCTGCTGATGCTGTGTTGAGCGATGAAGAAAAAGAAGCGGGTGTTGTATTGGTTGATATAGGTGGCGGAACAACAGATGTTGCTATTTTTCAGAATGGAATTATTCGTCACACAGCGGTAATACCATTTGGCGGAAACATAATTACAGAGGATGTAAAAGAAGGATGTACGATCATAAAAAATCAGGCGGAATTATTAAAAATAAAATTCGGTTCTGCATTAGCCAGTGAAAATCAGGAAAATGAAATTGTTTCAATTCCAGGTCTTAGAGGGCGTCCGCACAAAGAAATTTCAGTAAAAAATCTTTCCAATATTATTCAGGCTCGAATGGAAGAGATCATAGAGCATGTGTTTTATGAAATAAAAAATTCAGGTTACGAGAAAAAATTAATTGCAGGAATCGTAATTACCGGAGGCGGAGCTCAGCTGAAACATGTTACACAATTAGTGGAATATATTACCGGCATGGATACACGTGTTGGTTATCCGAATGAACATTTGGCAAAGGGGAGTGAGGAAGTGACCAGTCCAATGTTTGCAACTTCTGTAGGTTTAGTTATGAAGGGATTGCAAACACTTGATAAAAAAAACAAAACAAGTCCGGTTGTCTCAGAAACCTCTATAAAAGGACATTCAAAAGAGAAATCAACCGGATTTATAGATAAGATAAAAAAATTCTTTGATGAAGATTCTGTGCAAAAATAGATTTTATAACAATGGAAATTAACAGTCAATAGTTAGTAACTATGAATTGGTGTCTTAATTTTCACTAAAAAAAAGCAGCAAATTTATACATTGAAAAATAGTATATCGGCAAAGAACCACTAATACCAAACGTTTTAAACAAAAAGAATATGATGAAATTCGATTTACAACAGGACAATTCTTCAATTATCAAAGTAATTGGAGTAGGCGGAGGAGGCAGCAATGCTGTAAACCACATGTACAAGCAAGGTATTAAAGGTGTAGATTTTATTGTTTGCAATACCGATTTGCAAGCATTGGATATTAGTCCCGTACCATTAAAAATAATTTTAGGAGCAAGTTTAACAAAAGGTCGTGGAGCAGGTTCATTGCCGGAAGTTGGAAGAAATGCTGCTATCGAAAATATCGAAGAAGTAAAAGCAATATTGGCAAACAATACTGAAATGTTATTTGTTACTGCAGGTTTGGGCGGTGGTACAGGTACAGGAGCCGCTCCAATCATTGCAAAAGCTGCAAAAGAAATGGGAATTTTGACGGTTGGCATTGTTACAATTCCTTTTGGATTCGAAGGCAAAAAACGTAAAGCTCAGGCAGATTTAGGGTTAGAAGAATTAAAAGCAAATGTAGATACACTTCTTGTGATCAGCAATGATAAATTACGTGAGATCTATGGAAATTTAAAAGTTACAGAAGCATTCGGTCATGCTGATGATATATTAGCAACAGCAGCAAAAGGAATTGCCGATATTATTACAACCACGTTACAGATCAATACGGATATCAATGATGTAAAAACAGTAATGAAAGATAGTGGTGTTGCAATTATGGGCTCAGCACAAGCTTCAGGAGAACAACGTGCATTACGTGCTGTTGAACAAGCCATGTCATCACCATTGTTGAATGATAGTAATATTAAAGGTGCTCGTTATGTATTAGTAAATGTTACTTGTGGGGAAGACGAAATTACCATGGATGAATTAGGTGAAATAACTGATTATATTCAGGATGCAGCCGGTATGACTGCCGAAGTAATTAAAGGTTATGGGGTGGATCTGTCATTAGGGGATAAAGTAAACGTAACTATTATCGCTACCGGATTTACTTCAAAAGCTGATTTAGGTATTTCATATGAAAAAGCTCCTGAAAAGAAAGTTTTTAATTTAATGGAAGATATTAAAAAGGTTGAAGCTCCTGTTGTGTACGAAACTACAAAGGAAGAGGAAATTACGGCTTTGGTTAAGCAGAACGAAATTGCACCACTGGTAAATGAAGAAAAAACTGAATTAACAACAGATGAACCTTTTGTGTTTTTCAGAGAAGAAGAAGCTATTGTAAATAAGGTAGAAGAAACACACAGTTTTGAATTTGAAATTACGAATAATAATTCTGTATCAACTGAAGAACCTGTAATGAACACAGAACCAGTTGTTGAAAATAAACAGGAAAATGTAATTGTAGCAAAAGTTCAGAACGAAGAGCAATTGAAAAAAGCACAAGATCGTGTTGCTAAATTAAAAGAGTTAAGTTTTAAATTGAAACAACCAAATGGCTTGACAGAATTAGAAAATGAACCTGCATATAAAAGAAGAAATGTTAATTTAGGATCTACTCCACATTCCTCCGAATCACAAGTTTCACGTTATACATTGTCAGAAGGGGATGATAACAAAGCAGAAATAAAACCAAATAATTCTTTTTTGCATGACAATGTAGATTAAGAAAAACAAAACAAAATGAAAAAATCCTGCGATATTGCGGGATTTTTTTTGCTCTGCAAAATACACCCTGATTTTTAATTTTATTTTTCATAGTGCCTAAAAATTTTATCTACACTGAAAAGAAAAATGTTCCGCTTACTAACTTTATATCGTAGCTCTTTCGCAAATATCCAAAGTAATATCTGGATCCTTTCTGTTGCCATGTTTATCAATAGAAGCGGGTCCATGGTATTGCTTTTTACTTCACTTTATCTCACTAAAGAATTACATTTTACAATTGCAGAAGCAGGCGTTGCATTGAGTTTTTATGGCGTAGGAAGTGTGCTTGGTTCTTATGCCGGAGGATGGTTAACGGATAGAAAAAACTTTTTTGACATTATGCTTTTTTCGCTCATCAGTAGTGGTTTAATATTGTTGCTTTTACTAATAGCGAAAACTCCTTTTCAAATTGCACTTGTTATTTTTGCATATGCATTTGCTTCAGATGTTTTCAGACCTGCCAATTCTAAGGCGATTGCAGCATACAGCACTGTATTAAACCGAACACGCTCTGTTTCATTACTTCGGTTAGCAATTAATCTTGGTTTTTCAATAGGCCCTGCAACAGGTGGTTTTGTTGCGTTATACCTTGGTTATAAATGGTTATTTGTGATAGATGCATGTACTAGTTTTGCTGCCGCTTTAATGTTGTTTATTTATTTGCCGAGACATAATGATGAACCTAAAAATGCTGAATCTAATTTATTGAGTGATAGTAAAAAATCCGCCTATCGAGATATGCCATATTTGTTTTTTATTGTTTTAGTAGCGTTATATGGAATCAGTTTCTTTCAATTGTTTGCAAGTGTGCCTCAGTATTTCAATAAAGAGTGTCATTACAACGAAGGTACAATTGGATTACTGCTAGCCTTAAATGGTTTATTGGTCGTTATCATTGAAATGCCGTTTATTGCTTTTCTCGAAAAAAAACAGAAAATATTTCCTTTCATCATTACAGGGACTCTTTGCATTCCTGTTGCTTTTAGTTTTTTAATATTTGGAAAGGGGGTGATGGTCTTTGCAGTGCTTTACACGATTATTATTACATTTTCAGAAATCTTTGCCATGCCATTTATGTTTAATTACGCTTTATCCAGACCTGGTAAAGAACGACAAGGGCAGTATTCTGCATTGTATTCAATTTCTTACGGACTGGCAAATATAGTGGCACCATTGCTTGGGTTGGGAATAGCAGGAAAATATGGTTTTAATAAAATGTTTTATTTTTTTATCGGCTTGAGTTTAGTTACTACAATCGGATTTATCCTGTTGAATAGGAAAGACAGAGCAAATAGGACTTGAAATTTCAAGTAAATATTTTAAAACCTAAATAGGATCGAGGATCAGGCAGGATCCGGTTTTTAACCAGTGTCAGTTATTATTTTGCATCTTGCCGGTATCATATTGAAATTTCAATCCTTGAAAGTCTTATTTCACCTGCAATCTTCTCAAAAAACAATTCACTCGATCAATACAATAAATTATATTTTAATTTTTGTATCTTTATGAGTATAAAATAGTTCAAATGAAAATTAATTTTTTTCTTATATTAATGTCTGCTTTCTTCCTTACAAAAGCACAAACCCCCAAAAACGATTTTACTACAGATGATATTTCTGAAATAGAACAAAAAGGACAATCCGGAAAATTTAGGGCATTGTTGTCAAGTGCGGCTGATAATTACAATGTAATTTATCATCGTTGTGTTTGGGAAGTTGATCCGGCAGTTTATGCAATTAAAGGGAATATTACTACTTATTTTAAGCCAACTATAAACGGATTTAATCAGATTGAATTTGACTTAGATAGTTCACTTACTGTAGATTCTGTGAAATTTCACGCATCTGATTTATCCTTTACCCAACTGGCAACTGATATATTACAAATTGATTTTGTTTCAGCAATTCCCATCAATTCACTTGATTCAATAACTGTTTTTTATCAAGGAACACCTCCATCAAATGGCTTTGGTTCGTTTATTCAATCTACTCACAATAGCACTCCAATTCTTTGGACCTTGTCTGAACCTTATGGAGCAAAGGATTGGTGGCCATGCAAGCAAACCTTGAATGACAAAATTGATTCTCTCGATATTTTTGTTAGAGTTCCCCAAGTTAATCGGGTGGGAAGCAATGGCATTTTACTTTCAGAAGATACTGTTGGAACAGATAAAATATTTCATTGGAAAACGAGATATCCGATTGCTGCATATCTGGTTGCTATTGCGGTGACCAATTATTCCTATTATTCCGATTTTGTTCCGCTGCAAAGTGGTGGTTCACTCGAAGTATTAAATTATGTATATCCGGAAGATCTCGCAACGGCTCAAGCACAAACACCTGATATTATTAATGTAATAAAATTTTATGACAGCTTAACCATTGAATACCCTTTTTCAAAAGAAAAATATGGACATGCTCAATTTGGTTGGGGTGGAGGAATGGAACATCAAACAATGACTTTCCTTGTAAATTTTGGCCATGCCCTAATGGCACATGAATGTGCCCATCAATGGTTTGGCGATCATGTTACATGCGGTAGCTGGCAGGATATTTGGCTTAATGAGGGGTTTGCCACATATTTTGAAGGACTTACAGAGGAACGTTATTTCCCGGGTATCTGGATGGCTTGGAAAACTGATAAAATTAACAGCATTACTTCTCAGCCCGGAGGTTCTGTTTTATGTGATGATACTACAAGTGTGAATAGAATTTTTGATGGTCGTTTGTCATACAATAAAGGAGCGTATTTGTTGCACATGCTTCGTTGGAAATTAGGAGATTCATTGTTTTTCTTAGCCCTGAAAAATTATTTGAATGATCCATTAATTTCGGGTGGTTATGCCAATACGCCACAATTAAAAGCTCATTTAGAAGCTACCAGTGGTCAAAATCTGACCACCTTTTTTGATCAATGGTATTATAAACAAGGGTATCCTTCCTATCATCTTTTATATGGACAAACAGGAAGTGCCGTATCATTAACCGTTAATCAAACGCAATCAGATCCTTCAGTAGCATTTTTTGAAATGCCTATACCTGTTAAATTTATTGGTCAAACAAAAGACACAACAATTGTTTTTGATCATCAAAATTCAGGGCAGGTCTTTTCAGCAACAGTAAATTTTCCTATTGTAAATGCACAATTTGATCCAAATTTATGGATTATATCTGCTAACAATACTGTTGCAGGAATATCTGAATATCCGTCAATTGATGATCAGGTTACTGTTTATCCAAATCCGGCAAAAGATATTTTAAACATTCTTTCCTTAAACAATGCTAATACTGTTGAATCTTTTGAAATAACAGATGTTTTGGGGCAATTGGTTTTTAGATCCGATAAATATAAAGGAATTCAAAAAAATATTTCTATAAACACCTCATCATTAAAAAAAGGAACTTATTTTATAAAAGTCGCTCTGCGAGCAGGAGTAAATTATAAATCATTCGTAAAAGAATAAATATATTTTCTCATCATATTAAGAGGAATAATAACTTCATCATAGAGATATCTCCTTATATTATACAGAAGCCATGTTATTTTAATGGAATTCATTAAAAAAATGGCAGTATTTTTTGTACTTTTGCAACCCTAAAAAAAATAGCATAAATGATTTCAGTTAATTCGGTTACAGTGTCCTTTGGTGGATTCGATTTGTTTGATAACGTTAGTTTTTTGATTAATCCCAAAGATAGAATCGGACTTGCAGGTAAAAATGGTGCGGGGAAATCTACGATGCTAAAACTATTAGCGGGGGAGCAAAACCCAACAAAGGGTGAGATTTCTAAGCCTAATGATTTTACCATAGGTTATTTGCCACAAGATATGATTCATCAGCATGGACGCACGGTCTTTGATGAAACAGCTACTGCATTTGAAGAAATTCAACGATTAGAGGTTCGGTTAGAAAATATCAACCATCAATTAACTACACGTACTGACTATGAAAGTCCGGCATATATGCGATTGATAGAAGAGCTTACCGAAATAAATCATCGCTTAGATATAATTGGGGCTGGAAACAAAGAGGAGGAAATAGAAAAAATATTAAAAGGATTAGGTTTTGAACGAGCAGATTTTATTCGTCAAACATCTGAATTTAGTGGTGGCTGGCGAATGCGCATCGAACTTGCAAAAATTCTTTTGCAAAAACCTGACGTTCTTTTACTGGATGAGCCTACCAATCACCTGGACATTGAATCTATTCAATGGTTGGAAGAAACGATGGAAACTTTCCCTGGTTCGGTAATGCTTATCAGCCATGATAAACATTTTTTGGATAATGTAACTACTCGTACAATTGAAATTTCAAATCAGAAAATTTACGATTATAAAACTAATTATTCCCGTTATTTAGTATTACGTCAGGAACGAAAAGAACAACAAGAATCAGCTGCCAAAAACCAACAAAAGGTTATCGATCAAACAGAAGCATTAATTGATAAATATCGTGCAAAAGCTAGTAAAGCTGCATTTGCACAGTCGCTTATCAAGAAATTAGATAGAATGGAAATTGTGGAAGTGGATGAAGGCGATACAAGTACCATGGCTTTTCGTTTTCCTCCTCCTGCTCTTTCAGGGAAAATTGTTGTAACAGTTGAAAATGCAGGGAAGGAATATGGTCCAAAACGTATTTTTAAAAATGCCAATTTTATTTTAGCCAAAGGTGAAAAAATAGCATTGATCGGAAGGAACGGAGAAGGCAAAAGTACCATGATGAAAATGATCGCACAGCAAATTGATTTCGAAGGTACCGTGCAGCTGGGCCATAATGTAATGATGGGCTATTTTGCACAGGATCAGGCAGAAAAATTAGATCAGAATAAAACTGTGTTTGAAACCATTGATGAGCTTGCTGTAGGTGATATCCGTAAAAATGTACGCGCTATGTTGGGTTCATTTTTATTTGGCGGAGACGATATTGATAAAAAAGTAAAAGTATTAAGTGGTGGTGAACGAGGTCGTTTGGCCTTGTGTAAATTATTATTACAACCGTATAATTTATTGGTGTTGGATGAGCCGACAAATCACTTGGATATAAGAAGTAAAGAAGTTTTAAAGCGCGCAATCCTTGCGTATGAAGGAACAGCTATCATCGTTTCGCATGATAGAGATTTTTTAACTGACCTTACTGAAAAAATGTATGAGTTCAGGAATGGAGAAGTAAAAGAACATCTTGGTGGTATTGGTGAATTTATGGAAAAAGTGAAGATGCAACGATTAACCGAAATGAATTCGAAAAATCCTTTTGTGAAAGCGAAAGTAGAGGTTAAAAAAGAAAAAGCACAAGCTGATATTCAAAATGAAGAGCGTGAAAAAGAATTAAAACAACTTAAAAGTCAGGTTACAAAATCTGAAAGAGAGATCGAACGATTAGAAAAAGAAATAAAAATTGTAGATGATAAACTTTCTGATTCTGCACAATATTTAACGATCATAAGCGATAAACAAGCATTTGCAAAATATGAGCAAATGAAAAAGCAATTAGAAGCTGAAATGCTTAATTGGGAATTGTTACAAGGTGAATTAGAAAATAAATAAATTATTCCTATTATTGACTTGTTTTCGTCATTGATTCAGGAGTGCAAATAATATAATCAGCCATATTCACCGAAACTTTTGCCAGCGTATCAATACCTGCCTGTTCTGTTGAACCAATTGTAAATACTTTTAAATCCGGATTCGTTTGTTTTAAATACCATTCAATTCCCTGATGAAAATTGCTGTGATAGGTGCCATTATAATGAATCACGGTTTTCCCCTTGCTCCAGTTCTTTAAAATAAAATAAGCCATTGTAGCGTCTTTTATTGCTTGTGATTTCGGTAGGTTTTCGCTGTTATGTCCTTCTGCAGCTTCACAAATATCATCGTAACATTTTAAGTTAGCATCATATTTCATGGGCAAAGGGCAGATCCATTTTTTTGCTTCGGTATCAATACTATCAAGCCTTTCTAGTCCTTTGCTGTAAACCATATTGGCATAACGTCTTGGAATGTTTGCCGCAATAAAATTCAAATGGTTTGTTTTGGCAAATGAAAGTAAAGGTTTGTAGTCAGTGGTATAATTCGGCCAAAGTTTTACTTCATCTTTAAGGGTTTTATCCGATAACTTTCCTTGCAGGTATTCTGTTAGTGCAATTTGATCATCCGCTTCAAACATTTCAGCGGAAAGTATTAATTTTTCTTTTTTTGAATCATATAGATCTTTTGTTAATTCCAGTTGCAACCAATGACAAATTGGGTTATTATGCAATTCACCAAAAAGAATGACATCCGCATTTTTAGCATCGTTCAACATTTTTGAATAATTACTTTCTTTCCCTTTAATATCATAAATTTGATACGCTAATTTATCCTCTTTAAAAGCCAAAAGAATCACTAAGAGTATAATAATTGATATGTTTTTTAGTTTCATTTTTTTATGTTTGATCAAATGTACATAAAAATTAAATTCAAATATTTCTGAGTGTTTTATAAATTTCTAAATGAAATGTTTCGGTTTTAACAGATGCTAATGAATGTTTTTATCAAATAAAAAGACTTTATTTCCTCAAATCTCAAGAGAACGGTTTAATTATTTTTGATAAATAAATGGTATTATTTGTAGCGATATTTAATTTAATTTCTTATTATTGACTATTATTTTGCCCTAACAGTTTGTAATTTTTGAATTAGAGTAATTTTTATGGATTTAAATAAGAGCGGTTCGGTTGAAGAAACCATTTTTACTTCTAAAGTAAATGGAATCAAAGCTGCTTATACCGGGGATAATAAAAAGGTCTTGGTTTCTCATGTTGGGGAGCTCAATCAAGATATGGTGAATACTATTTCTTCTATTGTTGAAACTCAAATGGAGAATTTAGGTGTTAGTAAAAATGCCGTAAAACGGATTTTCAATATTGTTATCGAAGCACTTCAGAATATTTGCCTTCATGGCGAAAAGGATAACAATGGCTATCAAATGACTTATTTTATTATTGGTAAAAAAGGGAATGAATTTAATATATATTCCGGAAATATTATTTCAAATTCAAGAGTGGATAGTTTAAATAGAAGACTAAATGCTATTAAATCTCTTAGCGATACTGAACTTAAAAAACACTATATGGAAGTGTTATCAAATGGTGAATTATCAGTAAAAGGAGGGGCGGGCTTAGGTTTTTTAACAATTCAGTTAAAATCAAATAAAACAATGGATTTTGAATTTCAAACATTGAACAGAGATTTTTCATTATTTTCATTACATTCAAAAGTAGAAGGGTAATATGAACCGTTTAGAAATACTAGAAACTGGTAATACACCATACATTTTATTTGACTCCTCAGCTAATGTGTTCAGGATCGAAGGAAAATCTTTTCCGGAAGATTGTAAGGAATTTTATTCCCCTGTTATTGCCTGGCTTGATAAATTCAAAGCCGTTAATCCAAAAACCTTGGCTGTTTCTTTTAACTTGTTTTATTTAAGTTCCTCTTCTATTATATCAGTGAAACAATTGTTGTTAAAGCTGGCAGATTTTCAATCTATGGGCACCGATGTTACCGTTATCTGGAATTATGATGATGATGATGACGATATAAAAAAAACAGGGGAAGATTATTTGAAGATCACCAAACTGAAATTTCAATTTCAGGTGAACCCATAGTTTTTTGATACTTCTGCAAAAAAAAATGGTGGTACACTCTCTTATCTCAAATACGATTCTTTCTTTTCTTCAGTTCAAGATTTAGCCGGACATCTATAGAAATTAAATGGCGGTAATAGTCTTCTGCCTCAAATGATCCTAATATAGGTCTGTAAAAAGCAGCAACAGTAATTGTCCTGTTAAATAGATATTCAACACCAAAGGTACCTCCTAAAGTATTAACAGTTTTTTTAATCTTAGGCAAATGAGCTGTATAATCAATGTATTGAAAATTATAGTTAGTGAAATTTAATCCAAAAATTCCGCCAAAAGAATGATAAATAGGTCGATGATACACTAATTCTGCATATTTTGAGCCGATGCTCGTTTTAGTGCCTTCTGCTGAATAATCAATGATGCCTATCGGGGAGGATAGATCTTCAGTTGTACCGCAATTTAAAGAAATTTTATTTTTATCTTTTTGATAATACGCAGCGATCCCAAGTCCAAAAAAGCCGGATTTGTTTTTATTTACGTTTTGTTTATAATCAAAATAATTATAAAAATTTACCCACGGAAACGAAAATGTAATACCAGCCGATTTGGTGCTATCCTTAGGTAATGGCTGTCCTTGAGTAGAAAGAGTGAAAAAAAACGAAAAAAAAACGAAAAAAAATGTCTTCATAAAACGAAATCAACAACATAAAACCGTTTGACCAAATTAGGTAAATTTTTAAATATATAGAACGAACATTTTTTAGAAATATTTTTATATTTTAAAAACTTTTTATTATACATTAAAGGAAAAACCATTGTTTAATAAGACAATGGTTTTTTTATGTGTTTAAAGTAATCCTATGTGTGAAAATCTGATTATTTGTGTACGGCAGCCATTTCTGGAATAACAAGATTTTTTAAGGCAAGTTCTATATTGGTAAGTTCTTCTTTCATTGCAGAGATTTTACGCTCTGTTTCTAATTTTATGGAGGGGATCAGATTCTTGTAGTAGTCAATTCCTTCCAGTAAATTAGATTTAAAGTTCTGTAAATAGCGTGATTGTTTTTCTGAAAATGTATCAAAGCTTTTCTCAATTTCTTTCTTTAAATATTCAGCATATAATACCAATTCATTTACAAACATATAAGGTCGCGGAACAGAATTAAGAATATTTGTTCGCCCGTATATATGTTCTACCATTTCGCGAAGTGAATGAATGCCTGAAAAATAAGCAAGGTTTGGTCCGGGACATATACTTGTAGCTGTAAGATTATGGGGAACCGGAATGTTGTTTTTTACTAATACCGGTGCCGCTAATCCTTCGCACAAACAATCTTTTACAACAATAGCATCAAATTCTTTCTGATACTCTGCAGGCGAAAGATTTTTTTCTTTTAACTGTTTTATTTTTAAATGCTGGTATTCGCGGGATGAGCCACAAATCGGTTTATTACTGAATTCAGTATTAAATGCCAAAAAAGTTTTATAACAGGCACTACCGGGTCTTCCTTTTTCAATTCTTTCAATACGTTGTTTTTCGGCTGAACTTTTTCTGAAATTATTAAACGGAATTCCAAGCGGTGAAGCGTAGCTTAAATAATAATCTTCTTTTTTTGCAACAGACAATTGGTTTAATGTTTCATTATCTACATTGGTTACTTCAGGAACAAGTAAAAACGGACTTCCCCAACCGGTCCCATCCACCTCATAATATTCCATCAGAAATTTGTTTTCATTGGCAGTACCAATTCCTCCCTGCACAGTGATCTTCAGTTTTGGTAATTGAACAAAGGATTCATGACCTTTAACAATAAGTGCATTGTTGCACATGCTAAAAAGTTCCTCAACAATTTCCGGTTTTTTATTCTTGAATTCTTCTAATATTGGTCCAAGTAAAATACCGTCAGTAGCAAATGCATGTCCTCCGCAATTTAAGCCCGATTCAACTCTGAATTCAGAGATCCAAAGTCCTTTTTTTGCGAAGAATTTTCCTTGTATTAAAGCAGAACGATAATCGCTAACTTTTAGGATGATTTTCTTTTTCAAGTTTCCGTTTTCGTCCGGAAAAAAATCTTTGAATGATTCGCAATAGGTGTAAAGTCGTGGATTTAATCCGGCAGAAAAAACAACTGAAGACGATAGGTCACTTAAGGCAAAGCCTCTTAGAGCAGCCATTGCATCAGCATATTCTACCGGTAAAAGCGTACCGTCTTTGGCGAAATTCATCCGGTCGCATTTGGTCATGATGTTAACATCTATGGAGCCTGCAACTATTTTTTCACGTAATTTTTGTTGTACTAATTCTTTTGCAGCGCCTTCTTCCATTTTTGTCATCTCCAAATACAACAACTTTAACGAAGAATCGTCTGGCAGCATTTCAAAATATTTTACAATCTCATTTCCTTCTACAAATGCCTCAGCTTTTAATCTTTTGGTTTGTTTTGCAACAATCTTATTTAAAAGATTCAGATAAGCTGTAATTCGTTTTGCACGATGGTCAATGTCCTCATGAGGAATTGCAATGTACTCTTCTTCCTCTTGTTCACAATAGAATTTACGCATTTGCTCTACAAGAATGTCTTCAATAATTGAAACAACTGAGGAAATTCCGAAACGAGCAACTTTTAATGGGGTGTCAATTGTATATGCCAGGCCCATTACAGGAATGTGAAATGTATGATGTTCTGATTTTGTCATTATTAATTTTTTTTTCTAAAAATCTGCGAAAATCTTCAATTAGTGTGAAATCAAATTTGAGTTCTAAAACTCAAATCATTTATGATAAATATCATATTTTTTGTAAGTCAATTATCACAATTTTGAACTGAATACAAATTGCCTTCGCCTGATTTTTATGTAAATCGAATACTAAGGTACGAAATAATTTTAAAATAGTATAAAATGAACTATCATTTCTCTAAAATCTTGAATTCTGATTTTGATACTGCTATTGCAAAAATTACTGATGAATTAAAGAAAGAAGGCTTTGGAATAGTTACAGATATTGATATGAAGGAAACATTAAAGAAAAAAATTGATGTTGATTTCAGGAAATATAGAATACTTGGGGCCTGTAACCCAAAATATGCTTATCAGGCACTTTTGCTTGAAGATAAAGTTGGAACGATGTTACCATGTAATGTGGTGGTCCAGGAACTTACGGATGGTCGTATTGAAGTTAGTGCAGTTGATCCTTTAGCTTCCATGATTGCAATTGAAAATGAGAAACTTATCCCATTGGCAAAGGAAATTAGAGAAAAATTACAAAGAGTAATTGAAAATTTTAGAAATTAAAGCGCAAAAGCGGGTTAGAAAATTCGAATGAAACAAATTAAATTAAAAATAAACGGCAAACAATACGATCTTTTGGTGAATAACCATGAGATGCTTTCGAGTGTGATTCGCGAAAAAGCTGGTTTGACCGGAACAAAAGTTGGATGTGAACAAGGAAGTTGTGGTGCATGTACAGTATTGGTAAATAGAGAACCTGTATTGAGTTGCATTACTCCGGCTTTGCGTTTTGACAATGCAGAGATTACCACTATAGAAGGTGTTACTAAAGGTGGAGCGTTACACAAATTACAGGAAAAATTTGTTGAAAAAGGAGCCATTCAATGTGGATTTTGTACTCCCGGTATGGTAATGACTTCGTTAAGCCTTATCCCTGCGCTTAATAAAAAAGAGGGTGCAGAGTCAATGATACATCAAATTAAAGATGGTTTGTCAGGAAATTTATGCAGATGCACCGGCTATAAAAAAATTATTGAAGCTGTTGCTGAATATGCTTTGGAATCATCTGATCTGATTTCAAAAAAAGATGAAAAAAAATCGAACCCTATTTCTGGTGCAGTCGGAGTCGGCAGACCATATATAGAGGCAGAAAAAAAAGTAAAGGGTACAGCAGATTATGCAGATGATATTCAAACGAAAAATGCTTTGCATTGTAAGTTTTTACGTAGTATATATCCGCATGCAAAAATTGAAAGCATAGATACTTCCGAAGCAATGAAGTTGGATGGAGTGCATTACATTGCAACAGGAAAAGAATTACCGGTAAAATTTGGTGTGCTTCCAATTTCTCAGGATGAAACTGCAATTGCAATTGATAAGGTGCGTTACATTGGTGAAATTGTTGCTGCTGTTGCTGCTGATAACGAAGAGATTGCGGCCTCAGCATGTAAGCTCATCAAAGTCAGCTATAAACGCATCAAAGAATTTTTACAGATTGAAGATTCATTGAATGATGTTGGTGAAAATGAAAAAATTCATGAGTATGGAAAGTTCAATAATAACATTCATAAAAAAGCAGAACTGCGTTTTGGTGACCAACAGCAAGGATTGAAAGATGCGGATGTTACAACAAAAATGTCGTTTGAGTTCGAAGGCATCAATCATGGATTTACTGAACCACATGCGGCAACAGCTTTTTGGGATGAAAACGGTTTAACAATTACTACTGCAACACAAGTTCCTCATTATTTGCATCGTGCACTGGCTAAAGTTATGGAAGTTCCATTGAGTCGTGTTCGTGTAATAAAACCCTATGTTGGCGGTGGTTTTGGCGGCAAGAGCGATCCTTTCCCACATGAAATGATTATTTCGCACATTGCACGTAAAACCGGCAGACCTGTTCGTGTTCGATTGTCACGCGAAGAAGTTTTTCTGACAAATCATGGAAGACATCCTTCGAAAATGACTGTAGAAATGGGCATTTCAAATGATGGGTTCATGCAAGTGTTGGATGCTGATGTTGCTATCGATGGTGGTGCTTACGGAAGTTTTGGTGTGGTTACATCCTATTACAATGGGGTACTATTACAAGCACCTTATAAATTAGATAATTTCGGATTTCGCACGTATCGTGTTTACACAAATAAACCGCAATGTGGTGCCATGCGTGGGCACGGAGCCGTTAATTCCCGTTTTGCCGTGGAGTCGATCATTGATGATCTGGCACATAAAATTAAAATGGATCCCTGCGAATTAAGGATGAAAAATTTCCTTGATTCCAATACATTGACTGTTGGGCATTATCGCATTACTTCAAATGGAAGTCGTGAATCATTGCAAAAAGTAATGGATCAATCCGAATGGAAAAAACGCATCGGAAAATTAAAAACAGGAAGTGGACTTGGCGTTGGTTGTGGCTTTTTTATCAGCGGAAGCGCACTGCCAATTCACTGGAATGAATTACCACAATCTGTTGTTCATTTAAAACTTGATTTTGACGGACGGGTGTTGATCACATCGGGTGCAAGTGATATCGGACAAGGCAGTGATACGATGCTTGCAATAATTGTTTCAGAAGTATTAGGCCTTGGAATGGATAAATTAGTTGTGCTTGGCGCAGATACATTATTAACTCCTGTTGATTTTGGAAGTTATTCAAGTCGTGTAACATTTATGGCTGGTAATGCGGCAAAAGATGCAGCTGAAAATCTTAAAAAAGAAATCATAGCATCAATCGTAAAACAAAAGGACGTTGCAGCAGAAGAACTTAATTTTTCTGATAGCCGCGTAGTTAGTAATGATAAAAAAGTGGATCTGTCCTGGATGGAAGTGGTTGATATTTTAACCGCAAATCGGGGAGCTGTTTCTGTTAGTGGAAAATATATTTCTCCCAAATTAGGAGGTGATTTCAAAGGTGCCGGAGCAGGATTAAGTCCTTCTTATACATTCGGTGCCTGTGTAGCTGAGGTGAATGTAGATACTGAAACCGGTCATGTAAAAGTATTGAATGTTTGGGGAGCACATGATTGTGGAAAAGCAATTAATCCCCTTGCAGTGGAAGGGCAGCTGGAAGGTTCTTGGCATATGGGAATAGGACAGGCAATGAGCGAACAAATGAAATATTATAATGGATTATTAGTGAATAATAATTTCCTTGATTATAAAATTCCAACTTCGTTAGATACTCCCGATATCCATGCAAACATTATTGAAACGAATGATCCGGAAGGTCCATTTGGAGCTAAAGAAGCAGGTGAAGGTGCAATACATCCTGTGATTCCGGCTATTGCAAATGCAGTATTCAATGCCGTAGGAGTACGTATCACCAAATTGCCGATAAGTGCAGAAGATGTATTGAAACAAATGAAAGAGAATAAACTATTTAAAGAAAAAAGTATCGCATAAATGATAATAGAAAAATTATATCTCAAAGCGAAAACGATTGAACAAGCTATTTATGAGGCCAATGAGCATGTAGATAGTTTTAGATATATCGCTGGAGGAACAGATGTATTAGTAAACAAATTTCAAGGGAATGAAGAATCAAGTTATCTGATAGACATCTCAGGAATTGAGGAATTGAAAAATACTTTTCTTATCGGAAACTCCCTTGCTATTGGAGCATTGGTTCGTCTGGATGATTTGAAAAAAAACAAGCACATCCTTCAGCATTTTCCTGTTTTGCTTGAAGCAGCTCATTCTGTTGCTTCTCCAATGATTCGTAAAACAGCAACACTTGGAGGGAATTTGCTTTGTGAGAACCGTTGTTCTTTTTATAATCAAAGTGAATGGTGGAGAGAAGCTGTTGGTTATTGTTTAAAATGTGATGGCGAGATTTGCATTGCAACAGGTGGAAAGAAAAATTGTTTTTCGAAATTTGTTTCAGATACTGCTGTTGCTTTGATAAGTATGAATGCAAGTATTGAAGTGATAGAAAATAGTTCACCATCCATTGTTCCCCTCGAAAGTATTTATACCGGGGATGGTGTAAATCCACGCAAGTTCAATAAAACAGCAATCATTAAATCCATTCATATTCCTATCAATGAAGGATTCAAATCTGTTTACAAAAAATTACGTCAGCGCGAAAGTTTAGAATTCAGTTCCCTTACAACTGCTGTAACATTAAATAAAGCTGGGAAAATAAAAATTGTTTTAGGTGGTGTTGATCCTAAACCTGTTGTTGTTGAAGGAACAACGAAAGATGATAAAAATGAACTAATTAAGCAAGCTGTAAAAATGGCTCGTATTGTCGATAATGATGTGTATTCAAGAGAATACAGAAAAGAAATGATCAGCGTGTATTTAAATAGAAGTTTTGAAGAATTAAACTGATTTCGGATTTCGAATTCAATCACGGATTTAATAAAAATTTAATTTAACATTTCAAATAAAGATAGAAAATCCAAGGATATGTATATAAAGGATTTCTCTTTTTTGTCTAAAAAATAAAATAAAGAATTTAGTGTCTTAGCGCCTTTTTTGGCAAAATATTTTTAAAGTAAAATTAGTATGAAGAATAAAACAAAGATTATGGATGGCAATGAAGCTGCGGCTTACATTGCTTACAAGACAAGCGAAGTATGTGCGATCTATCCTATTACACCCTCTTCAACCATGGGCGAATTCTGTGATGAATGGTCAGCCGATGGACAGAAAAATGTTTTTGGTGAAATACCACGGATAATGGAAATGCAAAGTGAAGCGGGTGCTGCAGGTGCTATTCATGGTGCATTACAAGGCGGGGCATTGGCATCAACTTTTACATGTTCGCAAGGGTTATTATTGATGATCCCCAATATGTATAAAATTGCCGGAGAGCTAACGCCTACTGTTTTTCATATTGCTGCTCGTACATTAGCAACTCATGCTCTTTCTATTTTTGGTGATCATTCCGATGTGATGTCGGTTCGTCAAACAGGCTGGGGGATGCTCTTTGGGCGTAATGCACAGGAAGCTATGGATATGGCAATGATCGCGCAAGCAGCAACACTCCGTTCAAAAGTTCCTTTCCTCAATATTTTCGATGGCTTTCGAACTTCACATGAATTGATGAAAGTAGAGGTGATACCTGATGAAGTGATCTTAAAAATGATTGATGAAGGTGATCTGCTTACCTTGCGTAGTCGAGCCATGTCAACAGAAAAGCCATCTATCAGAGGAACAGCTCAAAATCCGGATGTGTTTTTTCAAGGCCGTGAAGCATCAAATAAATATTATTTGAATGTTCCGATTGCTGTAAATGATGCAATGAAACGGTTCGCAGAACTAACAGGAAGAGCTTATAAACTCTATGAATACTTCGGGCATGAAAATCCAGATCGCATTATTGTTATAATGGGATCCGGAGCAAATACGGTTCATGAAATGATTGACGATATGAACACAAAAGGAGAAAAAGTGGGTTATATTTATGTTCGATTATATCGTCCGCTTGATGCCAAAGCATTTGTAAATGCAATTCCAAAATCAGTAAAAAAAATCGCTGTACTTGATCGTTGTAAAGAACCGGGAAGTGTTGGCGAACCACTTTATCAGGATGTTGTTTCGGCAATTGCTGAAGAATGGACCGGTGAGAAATTGAAAATCATTGGTGGCCGTTATGGTCTTGCTTCCAAAGAATTTACCCCTGCAATGGTAAAAGCTGTTTTTGATGAATTGAATGTGGTGGTTTCAAAAAAACATTTTACAGTTGGTATCGAGGATGATATCACACATTTAAGTTTGGATTATGACAAAAAATTCTCATTGGAAAAGCAGCATTTGTTCCGGGGGTTATTTTTTGGATTAGGAGCAGATGGAACCGTAAGTGCCAACAAAAATTCAATCAAAATTATTGGTGATACAACTGATTATTATGTGCAAGGATACTTTGTTTACGATTCAAAAAAATCGGGTTCACTTACAGTGTCACATTTGCGTTTCGGAAAAAAACCTATTCTCTCTACCTATTTAGTAAGTTCAGCAAATTTTATTGCATGTCATCAATTTAATTTCATAAATAAATATGATATTCTAAAGACTGCAGAACAAGGAGCTACATTCTTATTAAATACTCCATTTGAAAAAGAAGAAGTTTGGAAAAAACTTCCCAAAAAAATTCAGGAAGAAATCATTAATAAAAAAATTAATTTTTATGTTATTGATGCTTCCAAAGTTGCACGTGAAGCAGGAATGGGCTCAAGAGTAAATACTATTTTACAAACTTGTTTTTTCGCAATTGCAGGCATACTTACAAAAGAAGAAGCCATCAAACGAATCAAAGATGCTATTCAAAAAACATATTCTGATAAAGGCGAAAAAGTAGTCTTGAAAAATTTTGAAGCCGTTGATAAAGCAATTGAAAATCTTCACCAGATTGATTACTCAAAATATAAAACAGGAATCATTGAAAGTGAAAAAATGGTTGCAGATAATGCACCTGCATTTGTTAAAAATGTGTTAGCGAAAATTATGTCTTTCGAAGGCGATGAATTACCTGTGAGTGCTTTTCCGATTGATGGTACCTATCCGGTAGCAACAACCCAATGGGAAAAAAGAAACATTGCTGATAAAGTTCCTTCCTGGGATGCTGAATTATGTTCTCAATGCGGAAAATGTTTCTTGATTTGTCCGCATGCTGCGATACGATGTAAAGTGTATGAAAAAGATAAATTATCAAAAGCTCCTGGAGATTTCAAACATATTGCGCCAATCGGAAAAGAATTTGTGAAAGAGAACGAAGCATATACATTACAGGTTGCTGTTGAAGATTGTACAGGTTGCAATTTATGTGTTGAATATTGTCCGATTGAAAGCAAAACAGAGCCCGGGCATAAAGCAATCAATATGGTTGCTCAACTTCCAATTAAAGAAAAGGAAATAGAGAATTGGAATTTCTTTTTATCACTTCCTGAAATTGATCGTTCCCGTGTGAATAAAAATACAGTGAAAGGAACACAATTATTGCAACCATTGTTTGAATTCTCCGGAGCATGTTCCGGTTGTGGCGAAACACCCTATGTAAAATTATTATCACAATTATATGGCGATAAAATGGTGGTTGCTAATGCAACCGGATGCTCTTCCATTTATGGCGGTAATTTGCCAAGTACTCCATGGGCTACAAATAACGAGGGTTGTGGGCCGGCTTGGGCAAATTCATTGTTTGAGGATAATGCAGAATTCGGACTCGGAATAAAAATGGCGTATGATAAAAAAGCGGATATTGCAAAAACACTTTTAAATAGCATCCGCGATATTATTGGTGAAAGTTTTGTTGAGGAAATTTTAAATGCTGACCAAACTACAGAAGACGGAATACGTAAACAACGTGAAAAAATAAAAGTCATTCGTCAGCGCATCGCTCCATTCAGCAATTTTGCAATGAAACAATTAACACTCCTCGCTGACCATTTAGTAAAAAAATCGCATTGGATCATTGGTGGTGATGGATGGGCTTATGATATTGGTTTTGGTGGATTGGATCATGTTCTTTCTACCGGAGAAAATGTAAATATTATTGTACTTGATACCGAGGTTTATTCGAATACCGGAGGACAAAAATCAAAATCAACTCCAATTGGAGCAAGTGCAAAATTCTCTGTGAACGGAAAAACAAATGGTAAAAAAGATCTGGCACTTCAGGCCATTGCCCATGGATCTGCTTATGTAGCTCAGATCGCAATGGGTGCGAATGATGCACATACCATAAAAACAATTCAGGAAGCGGAAGCATTCCCCGGCACATCGATAATCATTGCTTACAGTCATTGTATCGCTCATGGATATGATATGGTACATGGTGCCGAACACCAGGTAAATGCAGTGAAATCAGGCTACTGGCCATTATTCCGTTATAACCCTTTGAAACCTAAAGGTGAACGATTTACGATTGATTGTAAAGAACCATCATTACCTTTGAAAGAATTCTTATATAATGAAACCCGTTTTAGTATTTTAACCCGACAAGATCCTGCAAATGCTGCAAAATTGCTGACACTAGCTGAACTTGGAATTAGCGATCACTGGGAACGATTAAATGCATTGAAGGCATTGTAAAAAAACACCTCATTTGTTATTCAAATGAGGTGTTTTTTTTAGATTATACCAATTCTAAATATATTATTTCCGAAATTTAGCCCAACACAATCTCGATGTGTCTGCTTCAACGCAGAATGCTCGAAATGACTGCGCTGGTGTCATTTTGAGCGGAGTCGAGAAACGAGCGAGGCAATTTAAATTGGACTAATTTACTGGTAAATGGTATTATTTGAATTACATCGGAAAGGTTTTATTATACCAATTGAAATAAAAGTCCAAGATCTTCTCCTTTTTTCAGGGAGAGGGTTTGGGTGAGGTTTTAAAAATGGATTATTTTATATTTCAATTGGTATTATTTCCCTTTAATTCTGATGAATAAAGATGAGAATGTTTCGGAAAAAGAAGTTTTGAATTTACTTCTATTCAATGCCAATGAATTATCCGCATTTTTATTTAATCTGAATGAAAATACGAAAGAGGAGTCCGGCCCATCCCAGCCACCCATTTGTCCGAAACGAATATCATTAAAATAAATAGAAGAATCGTTTTTTGAAACCACATAATATCCTTGTGAGAATTGTTTTAAGATTTTTACTGATTCATCATTTGAAAATGGTAATAACAAGGAATCGTTTTGCATCACATGGTACCAATCAATGGTATTTGATTTATCAAAAATGGAGTAATAACCAAACCAATAGCCTGTTTTATCAGGAGAATACGCCATCCATAAAAAATTATTTAATGGAGTTGGAGTAGTTACAAGACCTGTTCCTGAAAGGGGCGAAGTATCTGATGTTTGAATATTTTTTTTTGTAAAAGATTCAGCCATTTCAGAATGTACATGCCACTTATTAAAGACTGTAAAAACCAAATAACAGGTGCTTATTATCAATCCCGCTTTATTCCAGTTCAATCGTTTTGCTGAACCATTTTTTGCAATTAAAGCAAGGAGGATACAAATTAAAAAAGGTACAGTATAAAATGGATCGGCAACAAAAATGGTATTAAAGGAAACCCGATAACTACTGAATGGTTCAAACCACCCTGTACCATAAGTAGTGAGTGCATCAATAAATATATGCGAGAACATTCCTAGGAAAAATAATACGGTCCAGCTTTTCCAATGTATTTCTGTTTTCTTGAACCATTTACTAAATAAGTATCCCAGGATTGGCGACATAAGTATAACAAATAACAACGAATGGGTAATGCCACGGTGAATCATTAATTGTTGGGCATTCGAAACACAAGGAGAAGCAAATACGTCAAAATCAGCAATCGTATCAGCAAAAGCACCCCATAGCATGGCTTTTCTGCCGATCTTTTTGCCCAATACTGCTTCTCCGATTGCAGCACCCAAAACCAAATGTGTTAATGAATCCATAAAAATAGTTAAGGATATAAAATTAGCTTTTTTTATATAAAGTTTTAAACCAAGAAAAATATATAATCAGTGACCAAAATCAATTGATTGAAAGCTGATGTTTTTTTACTTAATTTTACTGGAATTAATTTAATACTAACCCTAAATCTTATAGCCATGTTTTTTAAATTAGCTTTATTGTTATCGGTAGAAATGTTTGTATTGGTAGCTGCAATTTTCTTATTGGTATATATCATCAAGTCACAAGTAAGTAAATGGTTTACCTATGGTGCCGCCCTAATTATTATAAAAGTTTTAATAATGATGATCTGTACGGTCTTTGGTGCAATTTGTATAAAACATTGTTCACAAAAAAATCAGCAGAAAGAGTGTCATTTTGGAGACAATAAGTGTGAAAAGGGAATGATGTCCAAGGGAGGGCAGCATGGATGTTCGAAAGAAATGATGCAAGAAAGCAAATGTGAACCTTCAATGAAAAGATGCGAAATGGATAATAAAGAGTGCAAAGAAAAAAAGGGTTGTGAAGAGATGGAAAGAAAATCCATGTGTAAAGAAATGATTATAATTAATGACGATAGCTTAGCTAAAAAGCAAATTATTATCAAAAAGAAATAAACCGGCAGCCTTCAAATTCTAGAAACTATTGCTCTCTTGGTAATAAAGGAATAAAGAAACAAGAATTTGAAATTCGACTTTCTTAATTCCTAGGAAATAAGTATAATTAAAATTCTGTTTTTGTTTTTAGCTTTATTGTATGCAATCAAAGTCGAAATTGTTTTTTATTGCAATTGCAATAATATTAATAGCATTAATGGTTTGGTATTTAAAAACGATTGTTTTTTACATTATCATTTCTATTGTGCTTTCCTTAATTGGGCAACCATTAGTGCAATTGTTCTCAAAAATTAGAATCAAAAATTTTCGTCTTCCAGCTTCTCTTTGTACAATCCTCTCACTTTTTTCGATGTTAGCAGTTATTGCTGCTTTATTTTCTCTGTTCATTCCACTTATTGCTGAAGAGGTAAGAATTGTAAATAAAATTAATCCAAATGAAGTTGTTGCAACATTTCAGGAACCTTTAAAAAGTCTGGAATCTATTTTGCAGAAATATCAAACAGGGTATGATAGTGGTGAATCTATTGAAAAATACCTGGCAGAAAAACTTTCTTCTGTACTTGGATTCAATGAAATTTCAACATATGCGCAACAACTTGTTGGATTTATGGGAAGCATTATTGCTGCTTTTTTTTCAATTTCATTTATTACATTTTTCTTCATGAAAGATGAACATTTGATCTATAACAGCATTTTACTTTTAACACCACCCAAACACACCGAAAGAGTAAAAGATATTATGCGGGATACAAAGTATATTTTAACCAGGTACTTTATCGGAGTATTATTGGATATGGCATTTGTAGCGAGTTTAACGTCAATTGGATTATCAATTCTTGGTTTAGAAAACGCGATGCTAATTGGTCTATTTGCCGGAATTTTAAATGTAATCCCTTACGTTGGTCCTTTGCTGGGTGTTGGTTTTGCTCTAATCATTGGGGTTTCAGGTAATTTAGATTTAAATTTTTATTCTGAGATGATTCCTTTGATGGAAAAAATTGCCCTTATATTTTTAATTGTACAATTGATAGATTCACTTTTTTTTCAACCAATTGTAATTTCAAACCGGGTAAAAGCGCATCCACTGGAAATATTTTTGGTAATTCTTATTGCGGCTAAAATTGGGGGTATCATTGGAATGGTAGCTGCTATTCCTATTTATACAATTATTCGAATTATTGCGAAAGAGTTTTTTTATAATTTTAAAATTGTTCAGAAACTTACCGAGGATTTAGAAGAAGAATGTTAATTATTGTTTTAATTACTATGTTAAATGATTAATAAATCTACAATACAATTTCTGGCTCAACTCAGCAAAAATAATAATAAGGAGTGGTTTGATAAAAATCGTCCTTCTTACGAAATGGCAAAGAATAATTTCAAGGGGTTTGTTGAAGAACTTATTTTAAATGTTTCAAAATTTGATCCTTCCATAAAACATCTGGAAGCCAAAGATTGTATTTTTAGAATAAATCGGGATGTTCGTTTTTCAAAAAATAAAGATCCCTACAAAAATAATTTTGGAGCTATACTTGCACCGGGAGGAAAAAAGTCCTTTTCTGCCGGCTATTATTTTCAACTTCAACCTAATGCTTCTTTTGTTGCAGGTGGTGTTTGGCAGCCACCCAGTCCTCAGATCAATGCAATCAGGCAAGAAATTGATTACAATGCAAAGGAGTTTAAAAAAATTATCGGTAACAAAGATTTTAAAAAATATTTCGGTGAATTATCAACTGAAGATAAATTAAAATCTGTTCCAAAAGGCTATGATAAAACCCATCCGGAAATAGAATTATTAAAATATAAGAGTTTTATTGCTGTTCATCATTTGAAAGATAAAGAAGTAGTTGCGGAGGCTTTTCTTAAAAATATTACAACTGTTTTTAAAGCTATGTATTCTTTTAATTTGTTTTTAAGAAGAGCTTGTGACTAATTTTTTCTGTTTTGAATAGAAGCAGACGGTAAAAACAGAGCAAAAAAAATCCCATGAATTTTTTCATGGGATTTTTTAATAAAATAAAGATGCTTAGAAATGCCACAAATCATGTTCAAAAGTGAATATATCATTTTTAACACGTTCTGCTTCTAATAAAGCATTTATACTTGATGTGTATTCGGATATTACCCTGTCGTACACATTTGTTTCCTTAACAACATAACTTGAAAATAATCGTTTCCAGAAAATCTCATCGAAGGTTCTCCTTTCTGCATCATTATGTCGCATATAAACCTCCTCATTGGCTAATACTGGCCTTGCTTCCGGAAAATAAATCCAAAAAAGAGGGGAATCACCAACAAACTCTCCAGTTCCTTCGGCTTTTTTTGCTTTAATAACTAACAAGCCAATAATTCGAACATCTAAAACGGATCGTTGTTTATCAAAAAACCAATCTTCTTTTAGTTCATACTTAGTAATTTCATCAGATGTGATGTCTTTTTTAATTGGAGCAGCAATCATGACACCAGGGTTATTTACATCCTCTGCTTGGTTTGTAGAATCCCAGGCGGACAACATTTTTTCAACTTCTGTTTTTGTCAGATCCATTCTAAATTCATCATCAGATCCATTAAAACAGGTGATGGTGCCATTTGTTATAGCAGCAGTTTTAACCACATCAAACAAACTTTTTCTGTCCAATATTGGGCTTGTGGGATAATATAATGGTAAATTTATCTTCTCCCGAAGATCAATTATCCGCCATATTCTTTTACTCCACATTACATCTGCTTCACGTAGATGGGTATAGGAAATTGCTTTTTTTGTTCGCGTGTTTTCCTTTGTATAAACACCGTCAGGATATTTAGGGGGTTTAATAACCTCCTGAGCATCCATATCAACCTTTACCATGGTAAAGATTAATAAACAAAGAATGACTTTTAAAGTTCTCATAGGATTTGATTTTAATTAAATTCTTATTTAACTTTTATAACACAACCATTTATTTTTCGAGGGCCTTCTGGTGCCATAACTCTAACATCTTCAATCAAAATTTTTGTTCCTTTTTTGGCTTTAGATAACATATCCCTCATGGCACTTGTTAATCCTGGTCCTTGACCTGGAGCATCCACAAACAAACCATTAATGTTCATAGACATATTCCAGGAAATAACAGGGAATTTTAAATCAAAAACAAAATCTTCCAGCTTAGGAATAATTCCTCCCACTGCTTGCAAATCTGCTTTATTAACCGGGCCATCTCCAACAACTCCGGCAAATGAAGCATTAGGACTTGGTACTTTCTTTACACGGAAAGGAACGGGAGGTCCAGCTGATTTAGCGCCATCTTTAGTTTTTTTACTAACATTCACCATTATCATTCCTTTTGCATCTCCCGATTTAACTGTTACTTCATAATGACCTTGGCCTTTATTAGCTATCGTTCCAACTCCACCACTCATCGTAGCCTGAACATCCAATGGCGCAACACCGGCAACTGAAATATCAACAGGATTAGGAACACCAATATAAAATACGTTCATTTTTGTTGGAGACACCGCCATAGAAGGTTTTGCAACAGTATATTTTCCATGAAAAGGATAAGGTTTTACTGAACCATCAGGAGCTTTTACATTAATAACCCCACTATATTCTTGGTCTCCTTCTGCTCCTGTAGTAACAACGTATTTTCCAACACCGGCTGTAACAGGAACAGGTGTTCCGGTTCCAACAATTTTTGCAACTTTCGTGGTAGTATCAATATTTCCAATAAGAATTTCAGGATCTTGTGTAGAACTATGCGCAGAAACGAAAATGTCTGCAGTGTACTCTTCACCTGCCAAAATATAACTGGTTGGTGCTACTACTTTAGCATCAATAGCATCAAATTTGAAATCGCCTGCATCTATTGATTTTAATAATAAAGTAACAACATCGCTTTCTGCATTCTTGATGTCATTTTTTATTTTTGCTAAAACGCTAAATACAGCGGCAGCAGGGTTGTGTTCAAATAAATTGGCTTCCCACTTAACCATCTTTTCATCACCAATATTATACATTTCCTCTGTGCTTAACCCCAATTTTAAATTTTTCTGTTCATCTAAAGGAACAAGGGCCTTCATATCGATTTTAAACTTTTCTATTTTTTCTTTTAATTCTCTTGCTTTTCCGGTTGCGTGTTCACCATCTGCTCCTGCACCAATAAGAATTTCAGTCGGAATGTTGTTTTCATCCTTACTATCCAAATTCCTTAACTGAAACGTATCTGCTACGTCTTTTGGTAATTTTTGAATTCTCATAAACAATTCGCTCTTTATTTCATCAACATAACCGCATAAATCAGCTGAAAGTTTTTTTGCTGTTTGAGCTTTATCAAACCAGGGTTTTGTTTTAACTTTATTTTCTTCATAAGCTTTTTGGAACTTGGAATACAATATTCCATTCTTATTATCAAAGTTTGTATTTGTTACATTCAAACCTTCTTCAATAATAACAAAGGCGTTCAGAATCTCTTTTGATACGTTAAGCGCCAAGAGTGCAGTTAACACCAGGTACATCATACCAATCATCTTTTGCCTTGGGGTTTCTTTACCACCTGACATAGTTTATATTATTTTGTACTATTAATATTAATTTAATAAATCGTTAGGAAGAAAATTGCTCCTCAAAAAAAAGTAATAATAAGGAGTAACCTCATTACTTTCTCATTGCGGTAAGCATGTTACCATAAATTGTATTCAATGATTCTAAATTAGTAGAAAGTTGAGCAATTTGTTCTTTATATTTCTTAGTGTCGTCAACCGAATCATTTAAGTTTTTCATTAAATCATTTAAGCCATCATAGAATTTAGAGGTAGCTTTTAAATGATCATTTGATCCTTGCAACTGAAGTTCATACGAAGCATTTAACGCAGAAAGATTTTTTGAAATTTTTGAAATGTTTTCACCAAGTGAATCGCTATCATCTTTTAAGATTGTTAATCCTAATAAAGATTCAGAAGCTTTAGAATATGAATTGGAAAGAGTATCTACATTTCCCAAAAGAGATTCTGATGCTTTTGTATAAGAATTGGATAATGTATCAACACTTTTTGAAGCTGATTTTACATTTAAAACGTATTCATCAGTTGCCATTGTAGCATCAGTGATATTTGTTAGTTTTCCGGTTTGATCAGTTAGATTACGAATACCATCTCCTAAGCTTGCAATTAGTTCCGGGCCAATTTTTGCTTCCTCAAGCATGTTATCCAGTTGCTCTGTGATTGTTCCTTTATCTTCCTCTAATACTCCTATAGCTTCTTCGCCATGCATACCGGCTAATTCAGGGTAAACTAAACTCCAATCCACTTCTTCATGAGGTGGCTCAAATGCCGAGAAAAAGAAGATTACCGCCTCAGTAGATAATCCGATAACAAGCATTGGACCAGCACCTGGCCAGTGCATAATTTTAAACATCGCGCCAATGATTACGATTGCAGCACCAAATCCGTACAATTTGGCCATGAAATTTTTCCATTTTTTACCACCCATGATTTTTAAATTTTAATTAATTATTATTATTTAGATTAGAGATTACAAATTTATTAATTATAGACCACCAGGTCCTGCTACATCGCCTTTTGCACGTCCTAAATAGGTTTGTACGCAACGGAATCCGATATAACATTTAGCAGTGTCCTGATATTCATATGTTCTAGTGCTGGTTTGTAAATAGTAACCGACATCTTTCCAGGAACCGCCTCTTATTACTTTCCGTTTTAATACATTAGCTTCATTATCTTGAGCCTCATACACATAATCCGGATTTAAGTCGTGATCAAAATCATAAGCAGCTTCGTCAAAAGCATTACTCGTCCATTCTGCAGCATTTCCAGCCATACAATATAGTCCATAATCGTTTGGATTATAAGATTCAATTTTTACAGTATGGAATCCTCCATCATCAATATAACTTCCACGCATTGGTTTAAAGTTACCTAAGAAACAACCTAATGCATTCCTTATGTATGGCCCACCCCATGGATACGGACTTAATGAAAGTCCACCGCGGGCGGCATATTCCCATTCAGACTCTGTAGGTAAACGGAAATCGTTAACATAAGATTGGCCATTTGACAAAAGCCAATTATTAAATAATTGCGTTCTCCAAACGCAAAAAGAACGAGCTTGTTTCCAGGTTACACCAACAACGGGATAGTCATCATAAGCAGAGTGCCAAAAATACATATTGGTCATAGGCTCATTGAATGAATAGGTAAAATCATGAACCCAGGCTAAAGTATCCGGATAAACATTTATTACATCTTTAACAATAAATACACTTCTATCTTTATCTTTTCTCTCACGTGTGCTATATTTTCCGCTTCCGTCAGAAATTCCGTCTTTTACGTCATAATGACCAAGCGTTTTCGCATCGCCAACACTTGTATTCTGGTATCCGTTAATAAAATCCAATCCTGTTTTTTCATCAGGTGTTTTTGATGGTTTAAAGCGGTTTGACTTTTGAGCAGCTAATCTTAGATTGATCCAGTAATATTCATAATTTAATTTTCTGGTATCAATTTCTCTTCTTCTATAAAATCTTTCTTCTGGTGGTAAATACATAAATTCCAGAACTTCACGAACATCTTGCTCATCATAACCAATAGGTTCCTCAAAATTTACCAATGGAGGATCAAGGGGTTGGTCATAATCATCTGTTTCTACACCATGTTCAGCTCTTCCGTCTTCAAACAATGCTCTATGTGCAATTGAGTCCCTTACCCAATAAACAAATTGGCGATATTCATTATTTGATATCTCGGTTTGGTCAATGTAAAATGCCTGAATAGAAACCGTTTTTGACTTAGTAGTGTGTGCATAAGGATTGTCCTCATCATCCGGGCCCATATTGTAACTTCCCATAGGAATATACAGCATACCAAAAGGATCTATATCGAACCATTCGGTACGGGGATGAACACCTACAAGTTCTCCGGAGCTTTTGACACAACTTGTACCTAAAACCGCTACCAAAGAACCTAACAAGAGCAACTTTTTCATATTTGTTGTTTTTAAATTTTACCCTATTTTGTCAGAAAAATCATCTTACAAGAAGTAGGATGATTTTAAAGGAAATAGGATAGTTTGAACGATACTAATAAATAAAGGTTACAAAAAAATTATAAAAATCTAACGTTAGTATGAGACTGACGATGTTCTGGCTTCGTAAATCTGTGACAATAACCTAACATGATCTCATGAGAACCACTACTGTGATTCTTTATTGCTGAAGTTGTCATATCATAAGAATAGCCAAAACGAATTCCATTCCATTCCAATCCAACAATTCCCACCAAAGCATCACTTAAACGATAAGAGGCTCCGATGAAGACCATTTTTTTCCAATATGCCAATAAGTTAATATCAACCTGTGTTGAAGAGGCATCAGATTTTGCTAAAACAGATGGTCTTAAATCAAATGTACTTCCCAATTGAAATGTATAGCCAGCCATTACATAATAATGACGGGCAACTTTGAAATTAAAATCATATGTGGTACTTGCTGCCCCCCCCTTTTTTGTTAATTGTTGTTCAGGTAAATGCAATGATGATAATCCAACATATAATTGCTTTGTTTGATAATACAATCCTAATCCTACATCATAAGTTGTTGCAGAAGTTCCGGTCCAGGGTATTGCTTGGTCAGTACCTCCACCGCCCGCGGTGCTAGTCCCGTCAGGAGCAATAAAAGCGCCTGAAAGAGATTTTTGAATCATACCGACATCTAACCCAATCCCTAATGTTCCCGGACCAACTGGACGATGAAAGGAATACGCTAATTTTGCTTTTAATGTTTTATCGAAGCCTAATGCATCCTGATCAACTGTTATTCCTAAGCCTCCTCCCAAAATTTGACCATAATCAACACTTAAAAGTACTGTTTTTGGTGCACCAGGGAAATTAGTCCATTGTTGACGATATAGTAACGTAGCACATAATGCTTTGTTCATTCCTGCGTATGCCGGATTAACGGCTAAACGGTTAAACATATTCATACTGAACTGCGCATCTTGCTGTGCAAATGTCACTAAACCAGTAATTGAAAATGCAATAATAGTAAGAGTTTTTCTCATGTTTATCTTGTTAAAAATTAACAAATTTTGACAATTTTCCATTGTAGTTAGGTCGCTAAATTAAGTATATAGTTTATAAAAACAAATTTTTTAAACATTTTATTGTTCAGTACTCAAAATATTATTTTTCAATCTAACCTAACTTTTGATATGTTTGCCACCATTTATCAGGCATTTCATCCCTGCATGCGGTCTCATAATCGCTGTATGAGCAAGGAACCATGTGGTGACGCTCAAATTTTAGCCGGTGATTTACCGGGTAAGGGACATCCATCCACCAACGATCACTTTTGTTGCTTTTGTAAAAAACTATTTCATGTTCATGATCCTTTATCGAAACACGATATTTTGTGTATTCAGATTTATCAACAATTGGATAATCTTGTTTTCGATTATAAAATCCATCAATAAAATACCAGATCATTTGCGCAGCCAAATGTGCTGTTTGTTTATTTGTATCAAATGCCGGATTTATTTCATAAAATCCTATAGATGAAAGTTTATCACTTAAACCCGCATAGCGTGCAATTTGACAAGCTTCCTCACCATAAAACCCATTTGGTGAGGCATTTCCATTTCCCGGAGCATCACTTTGGCGAACAGAAGAAATGTCAAAACTTACTACATCAGCATTTCTAACGATGGGTTCAACATCTTCAATTTTAGATCGAACCTGACCTAATCGATGTGAATCAAAAAATAATTTATCCATCAGATCAATTGAATTTTGTTCCACAAAATAGGTTTGATAACCAACATTACTAAAATTAAAAAGAACATTTGGTTTATGTAAAATTATTTTACTCAGATAACTTTGGGAATTCAGCTCCTTTTCGCCATCACCAATATCAAAACAGGAATCCACAGCAACAATATTGATGGTTTGTTCCAGTTTTTGGTAGGCCAAATAATTGCAATAGGTAATATCTTGTCCTCCCCCAATAATGATCGGGATAATATTTTTTTTCAGTAATTGAGAAATCACATCGGATACCGCATAATAACTGTCGTCAATAGTGTTCCCTTTTTTTATATTTCCAAGGTCAGCAATTTTTGTAGGATAATTCCCTTGAAATAATTTATATAGATTTTCACGGACATAATCAGGTGCTAATCCACAACCTTCATTGTTCAATGCTTTTCTATCTTCTTCAACTCCAACAATTGCCAGGTGAATGTTTTCTAAACTTGGAAAATCTCCTTCTTGAATATATGCACTGATGCATTTACCGTATGAGGTGCCTGTGTACCGTTCAGACTCGCTAAAAGATCTGGGATTTATGGTTGTAAAGTATTCTTGCATTTTGTAATTTCCTTTTGAAAATTCAATGTTTCAAATCTATAACTCTTTTATTAAAAAAAGTTACAGTTTTTTTACAATTATTTTTTCTTCGAAACTTTCTTTACTGTTTTTTTCGCTGTCTTTTTTACTGCCACTTTTTTTGGTGCTGCCGTTTTTTTTGCTGCAGCTTTTTTAAATGGTTTTGCTGTTGTGGTTTTTTTGAAGCGATTTCCTTTACTTGCATTTTTAGGATCTGCGGCAATGTCCAAACATTCCTGCAAAGTTAAATTTTTTGCATCAATATTTTTTGGCAATTTAAAATTGTTTTGTCCTATTACTAAATACGGTCCCCAACGTCCGTTCAGTACTTGTACTTCCGGATTTTCAGGAAATGTTTTAATATATTTATCGATCTCCGCCTGACGTTTTGCTTCTATCAATTCGATGCAACGTTCTGCTGAAACGGTCATTGGGTCATCTTCTTTTTTTAAGGAAACAAATTTACCATCGTGACGGACATACGGACCAAAACGCCCTACAGCAACCACCATTTCTTTTCCTTCAAATTCCCCGGCAACCCTTGGAAGTTTAAATAAATCTAAAGCGTCCTGAAATGAAATCGTATCGATGCGTTGATCTTTGCGTAAGCTTGCAAATTTCGGTTTGTTGTTTTCATCGTTACTTTCTCCCATTTGTGCCATTGGTCCGAAACGGCCGATACGCACATAAACATTTTTACCGGTAACAGGATCAACGCCTAATAAACGTTCACCACTTGCCCGCTCTGAATGTTCAGAGGTGTGTTCAACACTTTTGTGAAAAGGTTTGTAAAAATCAGCTAACATTTTTGTCCAGTTAATTTTTCCTTCAGCAATTTCATCAAATTCTTCTTCCACTTTTGCTGTAAAATTAAAGTCCAGTATCTGTGGGAATTCTTTCAATAAAAAATCATTAACCACCATACCAATATCAGTAGGAAATAATTTTGATTTTTCGGCACCGGTACCTTCTGTTCTGATCTCTTCTGTTATTTTACCGCCTTTTAATGTTGCAACATTGTAATTACGTTGCACACCTTCTCTGTCTTCCTTTACAACATATTCACGTTTTTGAACGGTTGATATAGTTGGTGCATACGTTGATGGGCGACCAATTCCTAATTCTTCTAATTTTTTTACTAAACTTGCTTCTGTATAACGAGCGGGATGGTGCGTGTAACGCTCTATAGCAGTAATTTCACTTGCCTCTAATTTTTCTCCCACTTTCATTGGAGGCAACATTCCTTCTTGATTTTCTTCATCTTCTTCATCTGTTCCTTCCAAATATATTTTCAAGAAACCATCAAATTTTAGTACTTCACCTTGAGCAACAAATTTTTCAGTTGCACCTGAAATAGTGATCACGGCAGTAGTTTTCTCCAGTTCAGCATCACTCATTTGTGAAGCGATCGTACGTTTCCAGATTAATTCATACAAACGTTTATCGGCCGAATCACCAGTTATTGTTGAGTGTTCGATATAGGTAGGACGGATGGCCTCATGTGCTTCTTGCGCTCCTTTTGATTTTGTTTTATACTGATGGATATTTAAATATTTTGCCCCATAATTTCCTGTAATTGCTTCTTTCGCCTGATTAATTGCAGTATCTGAAAGATTTACGGAGTCAGTTCTCATATAAGTGATCTTTCCACTTTCATACAAACGTTGCGCTACCACCATGGTTTGAGCTACAGAGAAACCAAGCTTACGGCTCGCTTCCTGTTGTAATGTTGACGTTGTAAATGGTGCTGCAGATGTTTTTTTTGTTGGTTTGGTTTCAACACTTTCGATAGTGAAATCAGAATGTTCGCATTTTTTCAAAAATGTACGGGCTTCCACTAACGTTTTAAATTTCGTTGAAAGTTCTGCCTTTACAAGTGAATTGCCTGAAACAAAATTAGCTGTTACTTTATATGCTGAAGTACTATTGAAACTCATAATGTCACGTTCGCGTTCCACAATTAATCGAACAGCAACTGATTGAACTCGCCCTGCTGACAGGGATGGACGGATTTTTTTCCATAGAATGGGAGATAATTCAAAACCCACTAAACGGTCAAGAATTCTACGGGCTTGTTGTGCATCAACCAAGTGTTTATCTATTGTACGCGGATTTGCAATAGCATTTTTTATTGCAGATTTAGTGATCTCATGAAAAACAATTCGCTTGGTATTTTTCTCATTTAAATTCAATGATTCGAACAAATGCCAGGAAATAGCTTCACCCTCGCGATCCTCATCCGTTGCTAACCAAACCGTTTCAGCTCCTTTTGCGAGCTTTTTAAGTTCGGCTACTACTTTTGCCTTATCAGGCGATATTTCATAATTAGGAGTGAAATTGTTTTCAATATCAACACCAAATCCTTTTTTTGCCAAATCACGGACATGACCATAACTTGATTTTACAATAAACCCTTCTCCTAAAAAACCTTCGATTGTTTTTGCCTTTGCAGGGGACTCAACGATTACTAAATTTTTGCTCATACACTAGCTAATTTATTATTTAAAAATGAAAATGAACTGTTTTTTTGAGATGCCATTTCTCAAAATTCGGTGCAAAGAAAAATAAAACAAAAAGACTTTTCCAAATTTAATTTGCAAATGTCAGTTACTATATATATAAATATATATATAAAATTTTCAAAATATTTTCAAAATAATTCAAAATGCGCCATTTTGTCACCTGTTTTATTTTAATTACCTTTGCAATCCTATTTTTTGCTCCATATCAAATTGGAGCATTTTATTGAAAACGAAAATGAGCGGGAATAAAGTAATTGATGAAAGTAAACAAGGGGAAGCATTGGTGATAGAAAAACCGGTGATTCCGAACGGAAAAAAATTATTCTTGGAAAGTTATGGATGTGCCATGAACTTTTCTGATAGTGAAATTGTAGCATCTATTCTAAAAGATAAAGGATATACAACAACGGCTAATTATTTTGATGCAGATGTAATTTTTGTAAATACGTGTGCTATCCGAGAAGGAGCAGAACAGCGTGTGCGTCAACGTTTAACGGAATATAAAAAAGCTAAAAAAACAAACCCAGATCTTATTGTTGGTGTTTTAGGTTGTATGGCGGAACGTTTAAAATCACAATTTTTAGAAGAAGAAAAATTAGTTGATATCGTGGTTGGTCCGGATGCATACCGTAGTTTACCTGAGCTGATTGAAGTTGCAGAAACAGGGCAAAAAGCTGTGAATGTGCTTTTGTCAAAAGAAGAAACATACGCTGATATTGCACCTGTCCGTTTAGGTTCCAATGGAGTAACCGCATTTATAAGCATTACGCGTGGTTGTGATAATATGTGTGCATTTTGTGTGGTGCCGTTTACACGAGGCAGGGAACGAAGCCGTGATCCGGAAACAATTACAAAAGAAGCACAAGATTTATTTAACGAAGGGTATAGGGAAGTAACGTTGCTTGGACAAAATGTAGATTCCTATTTATGGACAGGAGGAGGGTTAAAAAAAGAAAACATAACAGAGGAGGAATTGAAAAGTGCTACCACGTTTGCGCAATTGCTTGAAAAAGTTGCATTGGTTCATACTGATTTACGTGTGCGTTTCAGCACATCTCATCCGAAGGACATGCATGATGATGTGCTTTATACGATTGCTAAACATGAAAACATTTGCAGTTATATTCATTTACCGGTTCAATCCGGTAATTCACGCATTTTAGAAATGATGAACCGTGGCTATTCGCGCGAATGGTATTTAAACAGGATCGATGCGATACGCAGAATTATTCCTGAAGCAGCTATTTCCATGGATGTTATTTCAGGGTTTTGTTCAGAGACAGAAGAAGAGCATCAGGATACATTATCATTGATGGAGACTGTAAAATATGATTTTGGATATATGTTCGCATACAGCGAACGTCCAAAAACATTAGCAGAACGAACTTACAAAGACGATGTGCCAGCAGAGGTAAAAAGCAGAAGATTAGCAGAGATCGTTGAATTACAATTAAAACATTCGGCATATAGAACAAAACAAGGTGTCGGAAAAATTCATAGAGTATTGGTGGAGGGTGTTTCAAAAAAATCAAAGGAGCAATTATTTGGAAGGAACTCTCAAAATACGGTAGTTGTTTTTCCAAAAGAAAATTTTAAACCGGGAGATTATGTGAATGTTTTGGTTAATGATTGCACAGGAGCTACATTGATTGGGAAAGCAATATAGAACCAAGAGGTTAGAACCAGGAGCCAAGCTCTTCTTATGAATTAGAAACACAATTGTTGATTAGTGAAAGAAGAAAATATGGCAAGGAAGAATTAGTAGAACAATCATTAGGTTTAGTTACAGAAGTTCAAAAAATGATATTTACATTTAGAGAAAAAGTAGCTTATGAATAAGACTTGTAAGTCTTGATTCTTGGTTCTTTCATCTTAATTCTATTAAAAAAATGACATTACAAGAAATAAAAAACCGTTTTGGAATTATAGGTAGTTCACCATTGCTTGATAGAGCAATTGATATCGCAAAACAGGTAGCACCAACAGATCTGACAGTATTAATTACCGGGGAAAGCGGAACAGGAAAAGAGGTTTTTCCGCAGATAATTCACAATTTAAGTGCCCGTAAACATGGTCAGTATATCGCGGTTAATTGTGGTGCAATACCCGAAGGGACAATAGATTCGGAGCTTTTTGGGCATGAAAAAGGTTCCTTCACCGGTGCACATGAAGCACGAAAAGGATATTTTGAAGTTGCTAACGGAGGAACTATTTTTTTAGATGAAATAGCCGAAATGCCTATTGCGACACAGGCTCGTTTGTTACGGATTTTAGAGAGCGGAGAGTTCTTAAAAGTAGGCTCTTCAAAAGTTTTAAAGACGGATGTCCGTGTTGTAGCTGCAACCAATGTAAATATTCAACAGGCGATTGAGAAAGGGAAATTCAGGGAAGATCTCTATTATCGATTAAATACAGTGCCCATTATTGTTCCATCTTTGCGGGATCGAAAGCAGGATATTTTTTTACTTTTCAGAAAATTTGCTGCAGATTTTTCAGCAAAGTACCGTATGCCCACAATAAAGCCTGATGCAGAAGCAGAACAGCTTTTGGTGAATTATTACTGGCAAGGAAATGTGCGTCAATTAAAAAATATTACCGAGCAAATTTCAGTGATAGAGAAACAACGTGAAATTAGTGCAGAAATAATGCGTAATTATTTGCCACAACGTCAAACTTCACAATTGCCAATGGTATTGAACACGGCTTCACAAGGCGGGGATTTTAGTGAAAGGGATCTGTTATATAAAGTGCTTTTTGATATGAAGAAAGACCTAACAGATTTGAAAAAAATTGTAGTTGATCTGATTGAAAATGATAATCAGCATAATCAAAATTTTCACCCGGAAAATGATTCGTTGATTAAAAAATTATACCAGGAAGTTGGGGCTCCGGAAGGTCAGATTCAATTAGGATACAATACTTCAAGTCCTTCGATGATAAAATCAAAAGATGAAATCCCCATGAATGCTGTTGTTACTGAAGAAAATTTTTCATTGCAGGAAATTGAAGAAGATATGATCAAAAAAGCATTGACAAAGCACAAAGGAAAACGGAAGAATGCCGCAAAAGAATTAGGAATTTCGGAACGGACATTGTATCGGAAAATAAATGAATACAGCATTAAGTAAATAGGAAAAAGGTAATAAATAGTTAAATGAGGGAAATATTCATGAACGGAATTTTTCAAAAAAAACATACAATTCAAGTAGTAATATTAATTTCATGCTTACTATTAACTATTCACGTACTAACCGGATGCAAACTGCATTATGGCTTCAGTGGGGCAACTATTCCACCAGAAGCAAAAACTGTTTCAGTTCAGTATTTTCAAAACAATGCAACACTTGCACCACCAACATTGAGTCAAACTTTTACGGAAGCATTGCGGGACAAGCTAAGTTCACAAACACGGTTGGGGCTTGTAAATAAAGAAGGAGACCTTAATTTTGAAGGTAGTATTGTGAATTATACCACTGCTCCTATTGCTATCCAAAGTACTGATAAGGCTGCCATGAACCGATTAACAATTGCAGTCATTGTAAAATATTCCTGTTCGTTTGATGAAAAGAAAAATTTTGAACAAACCTTTTCTCGATTTGCAGATTACATAAGTACAGAAAGTCTTTCGGCAGTTGAAGGGGATTTGATCAAAGAGATTAACAATCAATTAGTTCAAGATGTTTTTAATCGCGCATTAAACGATTGGTAAAGGAGTTTAAAAGTTTGAAAGTTAAAAAAACAGTTAATGAATCGCTCTCAGTTTATATCCTACCTTGAAAATCCTGATAAATTATCAGGGAATGACGGAGTTATGCTTTCAGAACTATTAAAAAACTTTCCTTATTTTCAAACTGCTCATTTGTTGTATGCAAAGAGCTTACATAATCAAAACAGTATCCATTACAATAACCAATTAAAAATTGCTGCCGCTTTTGTAACCGACCGTAAAAAACTGCATCGCTTAATTACAAAACAATATATTCCGGAGATTGATAGTCAAATAGAACGAATAAAAGAAAAAGTAACAGTAACAGAGGAAAGTAATGAGAAAGCTGTAATAGAAATTGTAAAAGAGGAGATAAAGGAACAACATGTTGTTATTGTTACTGAGGAAATACGGGTTGTGGAGACAGTATCGCAAGATATTGAAATTCCACAGGTAGTCAAAACAGGAGAAAAAGTAATTGAAAAAATAACGGAGTTTATCAAGGAAGATAAGGTGATTATCATTGAACAACCTGTTGAAATAAAGCTCGGACAAGAAGAGCAAATCAATGCTATTGAGAAACCTTATGAAAGAATCGATGCCTTGGAAGTTGAATATTTATCAAATGTTGCCAATGCTAGTTTTGAGCTGGAAATAGAAAATTATGGAAGTAATTCGGATGGAAATAATGCTGAAAGTATTGATATTAAGGTTGAAGAGGAACAAAAAGGATTTGAATCTAATTTTGTTTTAAATACGCCTGTTGAAATAGTTGTTGAAGAGAAAATATCACAAAATGATTTCGATTCATCTCAATCTCATTCATTTGCTGATTGGTTGAAAAATGTTTCACACACCACATCTGAAACATTCATCAGTGGAATTAAAGAAAACGAAAGTGTCAAAAAAACTACCGTTGAGAGTTTGATTGATAAGTTTTTACGTGAAGAACCCAAAATTTCAAAACCGAAGGCAGAATTTTATAACCCAATAAACAAAGCTAAACAAAGTGTAGCGGATGATATTACCTTTGTAAGTGAAACTTTGGCAAAAATTTACGTTTTACAAGGCAATTATAACAAGGCTTTGCAGGCTTATGAAAATTTACGCTTGAAATATCCAGAAAAAAAACTTTACTTTGCAGCCCAAATTAAAAATTTAAGAAAATTAATTAATCAACAAAAAGAATAAAATGGGATCTATCGTTTCAGTATTAATCGTAATTGTTTGTATCTTCCTGATATTGGTTGTGCTTGTTCAAAACTCTAAAGGAGGAGGTTTAGCATCGTCTTTTTCGTCATCAAACCAAGTTATGGGAGTGAGAAAAACAGCTGACTTTTTAGAAAAAGCTACTTGGTCTTTGGCAATTGCTTTATTAGTTTTAAGTATCCTTTCAACATCGTTTAATACACCCTCTACCAGTACGACAACAGGTGGAACAACGTCTAAGACACGCGAAATAGGAACAACAAAAACTGATAATGCTGCTCCGGCATCAAAAACAGCACCTATAGCGCCTATTGCACCGCCAACAGGTCCTGAAAAGAAATAAATACAAATGATAATTTTATAAATGTCAGAGTGTCACCACAACTCTGACATTTTTTTTCTTTTTAATCTCAAAACTGAAAAATTGTCTAGTCTAACAATTATTCGGCCTTTGGGAATAATAATTGACTAATTGGGAACGCAATTTTAAATTCTAAACATTTTTAAACTTTAAATACTAAATAAATATGGCAAAAGTAAGCATCAAACCTGTAGCAGGCACTCAAAACAGAGTTGTAGTAGAAGCCGCTGCAGCTGAAGAAAAAACAGCTGGAGGAATTATTATTCCGGATACCGCTAAAGAAAAACCACAACGTGGAAAAGTTATCGCAGTTAGTGATATTGATGATAAAGGCAATAAACCGGCCGTAAAAGTTGGAGATACTGTGTTGTATGGAAAATATGCAGGTACCGAAGTTCAGGTTACCGGAAAAGACTATCTGATCATGCGTGAAAGTGATATTTTCGCAATCGTATAAAGCTACGAAATACCGCCCTTCGACAGGCTCAGGGTGACAACGAATTTACGAATCTGTGTTTTATAAAACTAAGGGAATTAAAATATTAACCTAATTAACCAATAAACTAAAATAAAAATGGCAAAAGATATAATTTTCGATATAGACGCACGTGACCGATTAAAAAAAGGTGTTGACGCCTTGGCAAATGCAGTAAAAGTAACATTAGGACCAAAGGGACGTAATGTAATTATTGATAAAAAATTTGGTGCACCAATGATCACTAAAGATGGTGTTACTGTTGCAAAAGAAATTGAATTGAAAGATGCAGTTGAGAATATGGGTGCTCAGATGTTGAAAGAAGTTGCATCTAAAACAGCTGATGCTGCAGGTGATGGAACTACTACAGCCACTGTTCTTGCTCAAGCAATTGTTACTGCAGGTTTAAAAAATGTTGCTGCGGGTGCAAATCCAATGGATCTGAAACGCGGTATCGACAAGGCCGTAATTGCAGTTATCGAAAACTTAAACAAACAATCACAAAAAGTTGGTGATGATAATAAAAAGATCGAACAGGTTGCTACAATATCTGCAAACAATGATAGCACAATAGGTAAGTTAATCGCTGAAGCAATGAAGCGTGTTAAAAAAGAAGGTGTTATTACTGTTGAAGAAGCAAAAGGAACCGAAACTACTGTTGAAGTAGTAGAAGGTATGCAATTTGATCGTGGATATATTTCACCCTATTTTGTGACAGATGCAGATAAAATGCAAACAGTGATGGAGAATCCATTGATTTTAATTACTGATAAAAAGATATCGAACATGAAAGAATTGCTTCCTGTGCTTGAAAAAGCTGTACAAACAGGTAAGCCAATTTTAATTATTGCTGAGGATGTTGATAGCGAAGCGTTAGCAACATTAGTAGTAAATAAAATCCGTGGGTCATTAAAAATTGCTGCTGTTAAAGCTCCGGGTTTTGGTGACAGAAGAAAAGCAATGTTAGAAGATCTTGCCATTCTTACTGCAGGAACATTGATCTCTGAAGAAAGAGGTTATAAATTAGAAAATGCTGATTTATCTATGCTTGGAACTGCAGAAAAAATTACTATCGACAAAGACAATACAACTATCGTTGGTGGTAAAGGTAAAAAAGCAGATATTGTTTCACGTGTAAATCAAATTAAAGCACAAATTGAAACAACAACATCTGATTACGATAAAGAAAAATTGCAGGAGCGTTTAGCTAAATTAGCGGGTGGAGTGGCTGTATTATATGTTGGTGCTGCTACTGAAGTAGAAATGAAAGAGAAGAAAGACCGTGTTGATGATGCTTTAGCTGCTACTCGTGCTGCTGTTGAAGAAGGAATTGTACCGGGAGGTGGAGTTGCATTTATTCGTGCAATCGATGTATTAGATAAATTAAAAGGTTCTAATGAAGATGAAAATACTGGAATTGCAATTGTAAAACGTGCTATTGAAGAACCATTGCGTCAGATTGTTGCAAATGCAGGATTAGAAGGTGCTGTAATTGTTCAAAAAGTTCGTGAAGGAAAAGCTGATTATGGTTATAATGCCCGTACTGATAAATATGAACATTTATTAGCTGCCGGAGTTATTGACCCTACTAAAGTAACACGTATTGCATTAGAAAATGCAGCATCCATTGCTGCGATGCTATTAACAACAGAGTGTGTTTTAGCAGAACAAAAAGAAGAAGCTTCTGCCATGCCAATGGGGAACCCGGGAATGGGTGGAATGGGCGGAATGATGTAATTCAATCATTTTAAAACAAATAAAAACCTCTTGAATTTTTTCAAGAGGTTTTTTTATGTACTTTGTTTTACGTTTCTGAATGATTTTTCTCTCGATCCCTTTTTGACTTCGATTGGCTCAAACGATTGTGTGTATTCCTGTTGAACTTGTCGAAACAGGTGTGATGTCTTTCCGGATCAATGAACGCCACATGACAGCCACATAATAATTCAGAAGTTTACGAGATTTAAAAACAGCAATTTTTATTTGCTTAATAATTCTTTAACAAACGTTGAAATTATTTTTCCATCTGCCTTGCCTGCTAATTGTTTCGAAGCAACACCCATCACTTTTCCCATATCAGCGGGTGATGAAGCCCCAACACTTGCAATAATTTTTGCTACTTCTGCTTTAATTTCTTCTTCACTCATTTGCTTTGGCAAATAAGATTCTATAACAGCTGCTTGTGTTAATTCAACTTCTGCTAAATCAGTTCTGTTTTGTGTTTTATAAACTTCTGCAGTTTCTTTACGTTGCTTCACCATTTTTTGCATTGCCTTCAATTCGGTTTCATCCGTGTATCCTTCAGGCGATGTTTTTAATAATAATATTGCCGATTTAACAGCACGTAACGATTCTAATTTTGCAGCATCTTTCGCTAACATCGCTGATTTAATATCAGCATTTATTTTTTCTTCTAAGGCCATTTTATTTCAGTTTAAAGTTAGAAAGTTGAAGGTTTAAAGTTAAATATTTTTTAATAACAATTATTTAAGTGTTTTTTGCATTCCGTTAGTTCAATTACAGTAATTTGATTAAGAGCCTGTTTAAATTTTAATAAAAAATCTAATTAGGATATTTTTAATCATTCTGTCATTTCGACCAGAGGGAGAAATCTCAATAAAATTAAGATAAAAACGAGATTTCTCCCTCTGGTCGAAATGACATATAATATATTTTTCGTAAAATTTAAACAGCGTCTAAGTAAACGCAAATTCTTTTATTTTTTAATGCTGTGTAATAAAATCACCAATTGCATTTGTGTAATTCAGAAAACCCATTGTTGAAGGAATGCTGCTGTGTCCCGCATTTGGTATTCGGTGCGCTTCTTTATATGTTCCCTTATAATTTGCATACACCACTTCACCATGAGTGGTGATGTTTAAAAAATCATCTTCCACTCCGTGAATCCAGAAAAAGGGTTGTTGTACACTTTTTATTTCTTCGCCATTGTTTATTTTTAAGTCGGTAACACAAGTACCCGGCAACGCTAATCCTGTTGCGTCCTGTACCATTACTTCCGCTGAAGCGAATGGAGCTTCCAATATGAGTTTACAAGGCTTCAAGCTTCGTGGTTCAGCGCTTAATTTTGTTGCAGGCGCTGTTCCCATACTAAATCCATAGATCACTAATCGATCATTTGTCAAACCACTATTTTTCAGCCATTTTAAACCTGCCTCAACATCGGTGTACAAGGCATCTTCAGTAGGTTCTCCTTCCGACATCCCGAAACCGCGATAATCGATCATTAATACACCAAAACGATTTTTACTTTTTGTATTTGCCAATAATTTGGCACGTTGCCAGTAAAAATCCATGTGGTCCTTGTTCCCATGACAATACATTATAACTGTGTCACTTGCAATAGTATTGATGTTGCCAATGTACAGTGCGTAAATGTTGGTAGCGCTGGATTCATCATTTGACTGTGATTGAAGTGTAAAGACATGCACTAAACTATCGGGTATGTGATAACTATAATCAAGGGTGAAATCAACCTCTCCGGTATAATTATCCAATTTGTATTCTGTTAGTTTTGTTTTATTATACAGATTATCATCTAAACGCAGACAGCTTGAAAAGCTTAAGGTCATTGCAAAAATTAAGGTTCCTGCTTTTGTTTTTCCCGAAAGGAAAAAGTGTTGGTATAAAAAAAATATTTTCATGACTAATTAAATTTGTAAGTATAGCCTAAATAAATCCCTAAAGCACCATGGTTTTTAAATGGTGTTTGATATTCTACCGTTAATTTTTCATTGGATAAATTAGGGGCAATTATTTTTGCCTCCATTTTAAAATTCCATTTTTTGCCAGTAAAATCATGTCCGATCAAAGGTGTGAACATCCAGCGATTAGACTGTTTTATGTCATACGCTTTTTTTTGTGATAATTCAAACCAATTATCAAAGCCAACATAAAAAAAGTTTTTTCGTTTTCCATATTCCCAAAATACATTGATATCCAATTGAGGATAAAATTTGTGGGCATCTTTATCCCGATAAATAATATTAGCAACTGTAGAAATTGAAAGTGCGGGAATATATTTTTTTTGTTTGAGCAATTGTTTTGTTGCACCAAGTTCCATTTGAAAATTTCCGTACAATGCTGAGGTGACATTAATGGCAGCAAATCCTGTAAGTGTACTGTCAATACCGTAACCGTAGCTTGCTGTTAAAAACGGAACCGGAATAGTTGCAGTCCCGTATTTAAACAGGGGGCCACCCAATGATACATTTGCTGCATGTTGTTTCTTCTCCAATGGTTTTACAAAACGTGAAGGCGCACATGAAAAGAAGAAGCTGAGAAATAAAAAAAACAGAAATTTAAGTCGCATAAACAGTTTTTTTGAATCTCACAAAATTACAGCATTATACTAAAGATATTTTATTTATTTGGACAAAATATTAATGCTTATGATTTGAAAAAATGCAATAGAAATTCTTTTCGCAACCCTATTTTGTTTCGGTTTATGAGAAAAATATTAACTTTGAGGTCGAAAATGAAAGATATTTTTTATACCGTATTAGTAGTCTGGATAATTTGGCGTGTACTTAACAGTGTCAGTGTTTACAGAGCAAAGCGGTCGAATCCTCAACCACCACCTTCACGCAAAGAAGGCGAAACGACTGTTGATTATGTTCCTCCTGCAAAAAAAGCGATCAGTGATGAGGAAGGAGAATACGTTGATTACGAGGAGATAAAAAAAGAATAAGTCGTTTTTTATATTAAAAAGTTTCGCAGTCTTTACACAGGTCAATTTCTTTCTTTTTTCCTTTCATGAATTTATGAAGCATCTCTAAACGCAAGGGTTTGCTGTAGATGGAAAACAATTTATCCTTATTAATATTGCCAATAACGCCTTTTGAATTTAAATCGGCACAACAAACAGTAATATCACCGTTTGGCAACAATACCAATTGATGCATCAATAAACTACAGCCGATCTTGTGACTTTTCAAGCTTTTATTTTTTAGTTCTTCAATCTCCACTTCTCCTCCCCAATTATGAGCATAACGAAGCTCATAGCCATCCACCATGTTCAATAGTGTTATAAATTCCTCACTCATCCATTTTGTATTGAGTTTGTTTTTATAATCAACCAAAGTAATGATTCCTGTTGGGATCGGCTTAGAAGTTTTTTTATTGAGTTCAACAAATATGTTAATGTTTTTTACAAATTCATCCCATTTTGCACGCACCCTCATTTCTTCAAATTTTTCTCTGCTTCCACCATCCATGCTAAATCTGATATAATCTAAAACACCTGACTCAATGAGCGTTTTAGAGTTTTTATCATCTAAAATAGTAGCGTTGGTAAGTAAAGAAATCTTAGGAAAAGATATTCTTTTGTCTCGTGCAAGATCTTTATAATGCTTGATAATCGAAAGCATTTCATCTAAATTTGGATGGAGTAATACTTCTCCTGCATTATATAAATGAAGTGTTTTGACACTGCTGAAACGACTGTCACTTAATAGATCTTCAAAAAAATGTTTTAAAATTGCAGGACTCATCCGCACTTTCGTTTTCTCGTGATCGAGAGAACAAAGTTTACAGCGTAGATTGCAATAGCTTACAAATTCAATGTTAATTTCAGTAATAGAACTTTTGCTTTTGACAAGCTTTAATTTGTAATACAGCCAATAATTGAATGAATAGGAAAGTCCTTGCATGAATTCAACAATGCGCCAGATGAAAGTACTTTTGCCAATGCGCTGAACCAAAAAATTTTTAAACTCAAATGTATTTACTTGAAATCCGAACATAATTTATTATTGAATGATACACAAAATTAAGGAATATATGAATGAGAAAACTGACCAAAATCATGTTTGGAGGATAAGCAAAGCAAAAATGAAAAAATGGTTTTTTTGGAAGGGATTGATTTAAAAAAAATTATTTTTTTGTCATCAAACGCATCAATTTGTAAAATGTTTTTGGAAAAAATTGTTTTATATATACTGAAAATATTTCATAATTACCGATATATTTATGATGTCTGTTTGTCTTTATTGCATTAACAATGCCTTTGGCGCAGTCCATCGGATCCATTCCTTTTTTTTGAGCAGGACTTTTCTTGTTGAATTCGCTGCCATCTTCTGTTAAAGATTTTACTCCTACATCTGTATTTATAAAGCCCGGACTAACAATTAAAACATCAATATTATCGGGATGCAATTCTTCCCGGAGGGATTCAAAATAACCATAAAGCGCATGTTTAGAAGCAGCATAGGTTGTATATAATGGCAATCCAAATTTCCCTAAAATACTTGTTATTACTACTAATTTTCCGCTTTTTTGTTTGCGCATCACATGAGCCACAGCTTTGGTTAATGCAACCGTTCCGAAAAAATTAATTTCCATAATTTTTCGTTCCACTTCCATTTGTGTTTTAAGCGCGTTACTTCTTTGTGCAATACCTCCATTGTTGATCAAAATATCAATTCGCCCAAATTTGGAAACTACTTGTTGCACTTTTTCTTCAATGTTTTCGGTATGTTCCAGATCGATGGGTAGAATAAATAATTGATTTGATTCTGTTTTACAGTTTTCTGCAACACGCTTTAACTCCGCATCTCTGCGTGCCGAAATAATTACCGTTGCCCCTTCAGCGATACAAACATATGCTAGTGCTTCTCCTATTCCGGATGATGCACCGGTAACCCAAATCACTTTATCTTTTAAATCAGACATTCCTTGTTGTTTTCTAAACTCAAAAATACTAAAGATTATGATTACAATATAAGTACTTTTTGTAGCAAATAAATAACCATTCAGCCTTAAAAATTACCATTTAACAAAATCATTTTGCCATATTGTTGAATTAAGGTAAATTCGTTGCAATTATTAACAAAAGATAAAACAAAAGTTCGCGAGTACAACAAAAAAAATAATCATATTAAAGATGAAAAAAAACATTTTAACACTTTCAGCAATTGCAGGAATTATTGCATTGTTTTCTTTTGTAGGTGACCCTACAAGTGAAAAAGTTCCGGGTATCGATATTAAAAATATGGATGTTTCAGTAAAACCAACCGATGATTTTTATCGTTTTGTTAATGGAAATTGGCTGAAAAATAATCCTATTCCTGCTTCAGAAAGTCGCTGGGGAAGCTTTAATGAACTAAATGACAAGAATACAGCAAAGTTAAAGATCATTTTAAATGAGGCTGCTGCCGATAAAAATGCATTAAGCGGAAGTAATCGTCAAAAAATAGGTGATTTTTATTCTGTGGCGATGGATTCAGTTAAATTAAATACAGATGGAGCTGCTCCGTTAAAGGATGAGTTTACGACAATTTTGAATATTAAATCATCTCACGATCTTATAAAAACTGTTGCACACTTACATTCAATTGGAATTGGTCCGATGTTTAGCGGTTACATTGGCCAGGATCCAAAAATCAGTACTGAATATATTACTCAAGTTGGGCAAGGTGGTATTGGATTGCCTGACAGAGATTATTATACGAAGACAGATGAACGTACTTTAGGAATTCAGAAAGCATATTTGGAACATATGAAGAATATGTTTGTTTTGATTGGGGATAAAGCTGAAGCAGCAGAAAAAAATGCTCAAACTGTTTTTAATATTGAAACTAATTTCGCAAAAGGTTCGATGACAAAAGTAGAATTGCGCGATCCTGAAAAACAATACAATAAAAAAACACTGAAAGAATTAACAGAACTAACACCAGCCTTTAACTGGGATATTTATTTCAGTTCCGTTGGAATCAAAAACATTTCAAATGTAATTGTTGCACAACCTGATTTTTTTGCAGCATTAAACACTTCCATGAAAACTATTTCAATTGAGGACTGGAAAACTTATTTACGTTGGTGTTTAATTGATGCTACAGCAAACAAATTGAGTGATAATTTTGTGAATGAACATTTTAAATTTTATGGGACAAAGTTAATGGGTGTTCCTGCTTTGAAACCAAGATGGAAACGTGCTTTGGAAGCAACGGATAATTGTTTAGGTGATGCCTTGGGCCAACTATTTGTAGAGAAACATTTTACAGAGAGCAGCAAAAAACGCGTGGGTGAAATGGTGAAAAATTTAATTGCTGCTTATCGTGTTCGTATTGCGAGTCGTGATTGGATGAGTGAAGAAACAAAGAAACAAGCCAATTTTAAATTGGATAAGATAATGTTGAAATTAGGTTTCCCTGACAAGTGGAAAGACTATTCATCATTAGCTATTAACCGTGATTCGTATGTTAAAAATTTTATGCATGCCAATACTTATTCATTTCATGAAATGATAAATAAATTAGGTAAGCCAATTGATCGTACGGAGTGGGGAATGACACCACCAACAATCAATGCCTATTATAATCCATCCATGAATGAGATCGTTTTCCCGGCCGGGATCATGCAACCGATATTTTTCAATCCTGAGGCTGATGATGCTGTAAACTATGGTATCATGGGTGCAATTATTGGTCATGAATTAACACATGGTTTTGATGATGAAGGTTGCCAGTTTGATGCAGATGGAAATTTGAAAAATTGGTGGACAGATGCTGACAAAGCAAACTTCAAGAAAAAAACCGATATGGTTGTAAAACAATACAATGACTATGTTGCTGTGGATAATGTCCATGTAAATGGCGAACTTACATTGGGTGAAAATATTGCAGATCTTGGTGGTTTAACCATCTCCTATTATGCATTGAAAAAATCATTAGAAGGGAAACCTGTTCCTGCAAAAATTGATGGATTTACAGTAGAGCAACGGTTTTTCCTCGCCTGGGCACAAGGTTGGAGAAATAATGTTCGTCCAGAATTTCTGAAAAACATGGTACAAACAAATCCTCATGCACCCGAAAATTTCCGTGGAAACGGACCATTGAGTAATATGCAAGAATTTTATGATGCATTCGGTGTGAAAGAAGGTGATAAAATGTATCGTCCGAAAGCCGAAAGAGCTGAAATTTGGTAATCTGTTTTAGTGATATTTTGAAACACCTCGTTCATTTTGTGAGCGAGGTGTTTTTTATTGTTTTTTTTCTTCAGCGTTTTTTCTATGGCTTTCATATTCAGATTCTTCAATCGCTACCCAATTTCGTTCATAATCAAAGGTCATATCGTAAATAAAATTTCGATCCGGTAAAATTTTTACTGTAAAATAATGTAAAAAGGACTTGCTTCCAATTACCTGAATTTCTTCCCATTCTGTTGCAGAAATAATTTTGAAATAAGCTTTGTTGTTCGGGTATTTTCGATATTGAGGATAAGTTATTGAATGTTGATTCATACGAAGAAAAAATAAAAATTATTTAAATATTGTTTGCCATTTCGAGCCCTTCGGCTTCGCCCAGGATAAACTTCTTTAGAAATCTTTATACAAATTTGAAATTATGATTATAAATATAAAGATTCCTCCGCTGCGGTCGGAATGACATTTAGAATAAAAATAAATAATCATTACAAATTTACTATTCTTAATTTGCAATTCTTAATTTCGCCTGATGCAATCTTTCCTAGAAAAAACAGTAAGATACCTTTACGGAAAATATGGTGATGATATTTGCGATTTGTGCATTGTTTTACCTAATCGTAGAGCCGGATTGTTTTTGAAAACACATTTAGCAAATAATCTCAAAAAGACTTTCTGGAGTCCTGAGATCTATGCCACCGAAGATTTTGTTGCTTTGCTTGCCGAGTTAGAAATTGCAGATTCAACCACCCTTTTGTTTGAATTGTATGAAACTGTAAAAAGTGTCAGCACAAAAGAAGCGGAGAGTTTTGATGAATTCAGTAAATGGGGGCAAATATTATTAAGTGATCTGAATGAAATTGACAGATATTTAGTTGATGCAAGTCAATTGTTTGGAAATTTAAAAGACATCAAAGAGTTGGAATCATGGACATTAAATGCAGATGAACTAACAGATTTTCAAAAACAATATCTTCGTTTTTGGCAATCTTTAGGCAGCTATTATACTGATTTTGGTAAAAGATTGCTTGCAAAACATCAGACTTATCAAGGATATGCTTACCGGATGGTAGCAGATAATGTAGGAGAGCGGATACAAAAACATTCCTGGAAAAAAATAATATTCGCAGGATTTAATGCGCTCAACAAAGCAGAAGAACAGATCATTGAAAAATTAATTAATCTTGGAAAGGCCGAAATAATTTGGGATACAGATGATTATTATGTGAATGATGTAAAACAGGAAGCCGGGAAGTTCATCCGTAAATATGATAATTATGCCAATTTTAAAAAGTCCGCGGAGCGAAATTTTGTGTTTGCTGAAAATTTACTTTCTACCGAGGCAAAACAAATTACAATTATTGGAGCAGCAAAAAATGTTGCACAGGCAAAAGTTGCAGGAAGTTTAGTTAGCGAATTACAAAAGCAAGATCAGCGTTTACAGAATACAGCTCTTGTTCTTGCGGATGAAAATTTACTATTTCCTGTTTTACATTCATTGCCTGAAAATTTGCAGGATATAAATGTTACAATGGGTTATCCCTTAAAAAACACACCTGTTGCGGGATATTTTGACTTAGTACTTAATTTACATATTAATGCAATAAAATTAAATCAGGGTAAAGCGACTTATAGCTTTTATCATAAAGATCTATTGAAGCTTCTGAATCATCCTTACACGAGCATTCTAATTTTTAATAATAAGAAATCACATTCTGTGAAATCAATTATAAAAACAATTAAGGATAGAAATATTGTGTTTGCAGCCCGATCAACAGTTGAAAAACTATTTATTTCACAAGAAGAAATATTTGAGATATTAAAACCTGTTTTTGATCTTTGGAAAACTCCTACAGATGCAATTGCGTGCATTAATTATTTAATTGAGACATTAAAGAATTCGATTGTTGTTCAGCAGACTAATTCAGCAGAAAATAAAGCAAGTTTAGAATTAGAATATTTATTTGCGTTTACCAAGATCAGCAAACTTATTCAAGGATTAATGCTTGATTATCCGGGAAGCATTTCTGATCTGCAAACATTCCAAAGCTTATTTACTCAAACTGTAAAAACTTCTACATTACCATTTTATGGTGAGCCCTTAATGGGTTTGCAAGTAATGGGAATGCTTGAAACACGAACGTTGGATTTTGAAAATGTTATTTTGCTTTCTTGCAATGAGGATATTTTACCATCCGGAAAATCAGTGAATTCATTTATTCCATTTGAATTAAAAAGCCATTTCGGATTGCCAACCTATAGTGATAAGGATTCAATTTTTGCATACCATTTTTATCGTTTAATACAACGGGCAAAAAATATTTATCTGCTATATAATACAGAAAGCGATGCCTTGGGCAGCGGAGAAAAAAGCAGGTTCCTTACACAATTGATCTATGAATTGCCGAAAATAAATCCAAATGTTGTGATCAAAGAACAGTTATTGAATATACCTGTAAATTCTGACAATAAATCGAATGAGATCATCATTGAAAAAACAGATACTATTTTTGAAAAATTAAAAGCGAAATCTGAAAAAGGATTTTCGCCTTCTGCATTAAATACCTATCGTAATTGCTCCTTGCAGTTTTATTTTCAAGCTATTGCCGGATTAAGAGAAGTAGAAGATGTGGAAGAAACAATTGGTGCAGATACTTTAGGAAGTGCTATTCACGAAGTGCTGGAACTTTTTTATACACCATTTGTTGGCAAAAAAATTACGATAGTCGATATTAAAGAGATGAAAAAAAATGTGGAAAGTGCCACCATTTCTATGTTTGAAAAAGAATACAGCAAAAATGAGATCAATTATGGACAAAATTATCTTATCCTGAAAGTTGCCATAAAATTCATTAATAATTTTTTAGATTCGGAAATAAAGAACATTGCAATTTCAGAAAAAAATGGACAGCCGATTATCATAAAATCACTGGAACAAAATTTAGAAACTACCATCGCTGTTGGGTCTGAAACAATTAAAATACATGGCAAGGCCGATCGTATTGATAGCATTGGAAACATTACCCGAATTGTAGATTATAAAACAGGGTTAGCCACTAACAACGAATTGAAATTCGACAATTGGGAGGAGATCCGAACAAATCCCGATCTGGCAAAGAGCTTTCAGTTGTTGATGTATGCCTGGATGTATCAAAAAATGAATCCGGCAATTACTGAAAACATATTATCCGGAATTATCACCTTCCGAGAATTGAGTGCAGGTTTAAAAACGGTAAAAGCTATTGGTAGCGATTTGTTGAATACAACAATTTTAAGTGAATTTGAGATTCAGTTAAAAGTTTTATTGGCGGAAATAGTTGATCCAGAAAAACCATTTACACAAACGGCAGAAATCGACAATTGCGAATACTGTAATTTTAAAGGAATTTGTAATCGGTAATTTTTTATTAAATTTGATTTATGAAATATTTTACCCTATTCATAATTATAGTTTTCTTTCTTTTCTCCTGTAAAAAAGAGAAGCCATATAATCCAGATGATCACATCACCTACACACATTGGCAAACAACAAGGAGCGATTCCACTGATAGCATGAGCTATTCAATCGCTATCCCTAATGCATTTTCTCCAAATGGTGATGGAATAAATGATTGCTTTATTATGAAGGGAACAGCGATTATCAATAGTTTTAGTATGAAAATTTATAGCCGTAATGGTAATTTAGTTTATTCGGGGGATGATTTTTACAAAGGATGGGATGGCAAAATCAATGCAGGTTCTACTGCACCGATTGGTGTATATATTTTCGAAACGGAATTGGCTGAAGCAAGCGGAAGATCTAACAAATACCAAGGCTCGGTCACTCTTTTCAGATGAACTAAATCATTCTTATGGTTTTGAAATCACCTGTTTTTTTGTGACTCTTAAGAAACCAGATCATATGTCCTTCGTGGCATCCACGGGTTACGTTCTTTAAGGATGATACCGTATTGTCATATGAATAGGCAAGTTTAAACAATCTGAATTGGACTCCGGCATTTATAATAAAAGCATCTTGATTTCTGTAGCTTACTCCTATAACAATCCATTTAAGTTTTATATTTATTCCTGCTAAAAGTTCTTGAAAATCTTGTTGATGAAGGTAAAGGAGATTTGGAGAAAAAATAAATTTGTTTTTTATATCTTTTTTGAAGCTTAAGTTTGCTCCCACATGTAGCGTTGTTTTAATTGGCAATTTAGAGGGTCCAGCAAAGCCCTCATCTGGTTGATTAATATGATGAATTGCAATTCCGCCATAATATTTTGAACTATAAATAAATACTCCTGCAGATAAATCCAGATTAGATTTTTTTGTTGTACCGGGAACTTCTTGTGTGTCATACACAAAACCTCTTCTTGCGTCAATCTCATCCCCAAAAACAAGTTTTTCCCAATTAATTTCTTTCTGGAAATAAGCGATACCAATTGCGGGTTGTACTGCCAGTTTGTGTTTAAATAATTCAATATGAGGTGCATAATTTAATTCAAATCTTGTTGTTGTTATTGTGCCATTTCCTTCGTTATCATGTAAAAAATTAAGACCTAAACCCCCTCTTAAAAATCTAAAATAATTGTCAGCAGAAAAATGAAAAGTAGAATAAGTGCCTGCCGCATTTGGCCATTGTAATCGATAACCAGCGGATAAAACCAGGGAACTGTCAGTTCCAACCATAGCGGGATTTAAATACGATCTTGTATTTTGATACTGTGAGAAATGCGGATCTTGCGCAAAGGAAAAAATGCTAGTATAAAGTAAAATAAAAAATAAACCGCTCCGTTTCATAATTCAAATGTAAAAGATATTTGGGAGTAACAAAAATATAAATCTTTATTTCACTGTATCTTTTTTACATTTACTGCATTATAAAACTAAATAGCTAAAAACGGTGAACGCACATCATAAAACCGATACCGATATTCAACTGGAGTTGCAGCAAATAGAAGCTGCAAAATTAAATCCTGCGCGGTTTGATGTATTGTATGAAAAATACTATAAACCCATTTTTGTATTTGTTTACCGAAGAACAGAAAATGAAGATCTATGTGCAGATATTACTTCTATGGTGTTTTTAAAAGCATTGGTCAATATTAAAAAATATCAGTTTAAAGGTGTTCCGTTTTCAGCCTGGTTATTCCGCATTGCCTTTAATGAAATTAATATGTATTTTCGAAAAAATAAAGCGGAGCGAATTGTAAGACTGGATAGGACTAATTTGCATCAGATTGTTCAGGAGGTGGAGTTAGAGAGTAACTCAGAAGCAGAACAAAAAATGATGTTGGCCTTAAAAAAATTAGATAACGATGATATTCAGTTAATAGAATTCCGTTTTTTTGAAAAACGTTCTTTCGCAGAAATTGGCGGGATAATTGGTATCACAGAAAATAATGCAAAAGTAAAAGTGTATCGCATCTTAGATAAATTGAGAACGTTAATGAATAGTAAAAATAGTGGATGAGTAAATTTAGTAACATGAGTTAATTCAGGCAAAGCCCAATCAACTTATGAAACTAATATCTGATTAACCAAATAAGAATGGCCGATTTAAAATTCAATATCGATAAACCCGATTTGCCTGATGAGCAGATCAACAAACACAAAGATTTTAAAAAGTTGATGTATAATTATCAGACAGCAACAAACCCTTTGTACAAAACGCCTTTATATAAAAACAGAAAAGTATATTTAGTTATACTTATTATTTTATTAGTAATGTATGTGATCATTGAAGTTTTTGAAAAAGATGAACAGCAACAGAAAAAACCAAGCCCACAGGAACAAACCAAATAAACTCTTTTGCCATGAAAAATTTACTGTTATTTATATTTATTATTATTTCAATTTCCAGCTATTCGCAAACGCTTGAACCTACAGAAACACATGCTTTGTTGACTGTTTTGGTGGCGAATGGCAAATCTAAACCATTGGAAGGCGAAAAGGTAAGCTTCCTTGCGACAAAAGATAAAAAAGTATATTCGGGAGTTACAAAAGCAGATGGGAAATTTGAACTTTTAGTCCCGAAAGGCGACAAATACAAGGTGCAATACAAAGCTGCCGGAGGAAATGAAGATTATAGTACACTGGATATGCCGGCTGTGGAGGGCTTAATAACTTTTGAATATAAATTAACCATTGTTCCACCCAAAATTTACACCTTGGATAATGTATTTTTTGATACCGGAAAGGCAACATTAAAACCTGAATCATCAAAAGAACTAAATGAATTAGCTGAATACATGCAACTGAAAAAATCAATGGTTGTCGAGATTGCCGGACATACCGATAATGTTGGAAATAAAGAAGCAAATCAAAAATTATCGGAAGGCAGAGCAAATTCGGTTAGAAATTATCTTATAAAAAAAGGAATTGCTGCTGAACGTATTGTGGCAAAGGGGTATGGCGACACACAGCCTGTTGCCGATAATTCCACAGATGCAGGGAAACAAAAAAATCGAAGGACGGAAGTAAGGACGATAAAGGATTAATTAAAAGTACAATTGCTTTATTTACTCCGTAAACTTATAACCAACACCACGTATAGAATGAAAATGCTTCGGTTCTTTTTGATTGATTTCAAAATATTTTCGGAAAGCAAGAATGTAATTATCAATAGTACGAGAGGTTGGATATACATCTTTTCCCCAGACAACATCTAAGATTTCTACGCGGGAAACAACTTCACCTTTACGTTGTATAAGCAGTTTCAATAGTGCAATTTCACGTTTGGTGATCTCAGTTTTTTTTCCGTTTACCACTTTTATTTCATAGGTGATAAAATTTATTTCATTCTCTCCAAAAGTGTAAATTTCTAATTCTTTATTTTCTTCCTTTGCCGGATTGGTCCTTTTGATAAGGATGTGAACCCGTAATAATAATTCTTCAAGATTAAATGGTTTTGTCAAATAATCATCTGCTCCCAGCTTTAATCCATGAATCCTATCAGCACTTGATCCTTTTGCAGTTAAAAATAAAACAGGCAGCTTTGTGTTCTCTTTTCTTATCTCTTCACATACATCGAAACCGCTCATTTCAGGAAGCATCACATCTAATATTGCTAAATCAAAGGTTCCTTTTCTGAATTCCTTCAATGCTTCAATACCATTAATTGCAGGAGTTACTGAATAGTTTTCCAGTTCCAGATTTAACTGAATGGTTTTTAAAAGATGTTCTTCATCTTCCACTAAAAGAATTTTTTTCTGATTCATAATTTGGTATAAAAGTAGTAAAAAATTATCCTGTAATAGGAGAGAATATTTGACACTAATTTCACTAATTATTTTTTATTCCAATAGTCTTTTTTATTTATGAAATTGTTTTGCTTTTAATTCGTGCAATTCGTGTTTGATGATAATTATCACAACAAAAGTTGCACAATAAGAATACTTATTTTGTTACCTTTATGGCCTCAATATCAAGCATAAACTAAATTTACGACCATGTCAACTCAATCTATTTCTTCGATACTACTGGATTCAAACATCTCAAAAGAACTAAAAACCATTGCTGAAAAAGTGTATAATGAAGAGCGTATTTCTGTTGAAGAAGGCATATTGCTTTATGAGAAAGGAGAATTGGGGTATTTAGGAGTTCTGGCAAATTTTATTCGTGAGAAAAAAAATGGAAATAATGTTTATTTCAATCGTAATTTCCATGTGGAGCCTACCAACATGTGTGTGTTCGATTGTAAATTTTGTTCCTACTCCCGTTTGTTAAAACAAAAAGAAGATGCCTGGGAAATGACTGATAATGAAATATTGGATATCGTTCGCAGCTATAACGGAAAACCAGTTACCGAAGTACATATTGTCGGAGGTGTTCATCCCAAAATGGGTTTGCAATATTTCGCTGATCTGATAAAAAATATCAAAACAATTCGCCCGGATATTCACGTAAAAGCCTTTACTGCAGTGGAGTTAAGTTATATGTGTAAAAAAGCAAAAGTAAGTTATGCGGAAGGCTTGCAAATTTTAAAAGATCATGGACAGGATTCATTGCCTGGTGGTGGTGCTGAAATTTTTGATGAAAAAATCCGCACACAAATTTGCGATGATAAATGTACTTCAGCTGAATGGCTTGAAATGCATGAAACAGCGCATAAATTGGGAATGCCTTCAAATGCAACAATTCTTTATGGTCATATCGAAACATTTGAACACCGTATCGATCACATGAATCGTTTACGTGAATTACAAGATAGAACAAAAGGCTTTAATACCTATATCCCTTTAAAATTCCGTAACAAAGGAAATCAAATGAGTAACATTCCTGAAGTGAGTACTATTGAAGATTTGCGGAACTATGCTGTTTCAAGAATATTCCTTGATAATTTTAATCATTTGAAAGCTTATTGGCCGATGATCGGGAAAAACACAACACAGCTTTCCCTTTCATTTGGTGTGGATGATATTGATGGAACAATTGATGATACAACAAAAATTTATTCTATGGCGGGAGCAGAAGATCAAATTCCAAAATTGTCCACACAAGAATTGGTTGAAATGATCAAACAGGTAAATCGCACCCCCATTGAGCGCGATACTGTTTACAATGTAATTACCGATTATACAAATTACGATTTTAGTAAGGAAGAAGTGGTAGTTTAATTCTACTTGTTTAAAAAAGCAGCCACAGATTCACAGATTAAGTTTTATAATATTAGTTGTTAGAAAAAATCTATGAATCTGTGGCAATTATACCGGTTCTAAATATATTATAGTCACTAGTTTTCTCCTTCACACTTTCTCGATATGTCTGCTTCAACGCAGAATGCTCGAAATGACTAGCGCGCAGTCATTTCGAGCGGAGTCGAGAAACGTGGGATAGTAAATTAATTCGAATTAATTTATATAACAAATGATGTATAAAATCTTCATGTAGTTTAGTGAGATTTCTCCCTTTGGTCGAAATGACATCCAACCATATATTATTTTTTTATTTTCTTCTTTTCCTCTTTCATTTTATGAAGAACGGTCATATCGAGCATTTGAAAGTGTTCTCCTTTTTCATTTGTAAAGTCAAAATGCCATTTTACTGCTACACGATTTTTTTCTTTATTCGGTTTCATACTCGCAATGGTAACTTTGCAAAACACTTTCATGTTAGCATAAACCGGTTTTAAGAATTTCCAGTTATTTACTTCCAATCCTGCAATTATTGTGTCTTTAAACAGGGGCACATAATGGTTTTTATAAAACAGAAAAAACAAATGAGGTCCGCTGGTAATGAGTCCGCCAAAAATCCCTTTTTCTGCAATTTCTTTGTTGGTGTGGAAATCAAGAGGATCGATAAACAATGCAAAATCGATGATCTCTTGTTCTGATAGATTCATATACCCGAAATCGAATACTTTATTTAGTTTGAAATCTTTGTAGGATAAGGTTCCCATTTCTTTATAATTTATTTTCAGTTTATTGATCCTCCACACTTTCTCGATATGTCTGCTTCAATGCAGAATGCTCGAAATGACTGCGCGCTATTCATTTCGAGCGGAGTGAAGAAAGCAGGCAGCGAGAATAGTTTTTTACAATTATAAATAAAAACGTCCCACAAAAAGTGAGACGTTATTATTTCTGTTTTTTTTAATTAGGCTTTTAAAAATCCTAATATCTTTTCAACACTATCTTTAGCATCACCATAAAGCATTTCTGCATTTGGTTTGTAGAACAACGGATTTTCTACACCTGCATAACCAACCGACATAGAACGTTTCATAATAATAACTTTTTCTGCTTTCCAGGCTTCAATAACAGGCATTCCATAAATAGGGCTTGATGGATCATCCTGCGCTCCCGGATTAACAACATCGTTTGCTCCAATCACCATTACTACATCTGTTTCCGGTAGGTCCGGGTTTATCTCATCCATTTCAAATACAATATCGTAAGGTACGTTTGCTTCAGCTAATAATACATTCATGTGACCCGGTAAACGACCGGCAACAGGGTGAATTGCGAATCTTACTTTTTTACCTGCTTTTTGTAAGGTTTGTACCATGTCATAAATTGGATACTGTGCTTTTGCAACAGCCATTCCATAACCCGGCACAATAACAATTGATTTTGCTTCTTTTAATAAATCAGCAACTTCTTCATGATTCAAAGCAGTTACTTCTCCTTCCATTGCTGCCGCGTCTCCGCTTGCTGCAACTGCACCAAAACCTCCAAGTATAACCGAGAAGAATGACCTGTTCATTGCTTCACACATGATGATAGAAAGAATTGCACCCGAACTACCAACCAATGCTCCTGTTACAATTAGTAAATCGTTACCTAACATAAAACCTGCAGCTGATGCAGCCCAACCAGAATAAGAGTTTAACATAGAAACTACTACCGGCATATCTGCACCACCAATTGCCATTACCAGCATTACACCAATAAAACCTGCAATAGCAGTCATAATATATAAGTATAATAAACCATCAGTGCCTTCTTGTCCTGCGAACATCACTCCCATTATGATACAAACAATAAGTAAGATAATATTTACGGCATGTCTTCCCGGATACAACAAAGGCTTACTCATGATTTTACCTTCTAATTTACCCCAGGCAACAATAGAACCTGTAAATGTAATTGCTCCAATGAACACACCAATAAATACTTCCACTAAATGGATGGTGTGTTCGGAAGAAGATAATACATGAGTTTTAGGATCGAGGTAAGAACCAAACCCTACTAATACAGCTGCTAATCCAACAAAACTATGTAGGATAGCTACCAACTGTGGCATGGATGTCATTTCAACTTTGCGAGCTACTAATATACCGATAACTGATGCTATCGCAATAGCTACCATAATGTAAACGTGGCCATGCACGCCTTGTCCAAGCACAGTTGCCAGTATAGCGATAGCCATACCTACAATACCATAAAACACACCGCGTTTTGCAGATTCTTGAGAGGATAAACCTCCCAAACTTAATATAAACAGGATACTTGCAAATACATATGCTGCTGTTTGAATTCCTATAGTCATAAATTTTCTTATTTTTTAAACATTTTCAACATACGGTGAGTTACTACAAATCCACCTACAATATTAATACTGGCAACTAAAATAGCTACAAAAGCTATGATGGTCATTGGACTCGTCAGATCATCTGTTGTTTGCAATAAACCACCCACGATAATAATACCGCTAATTGCATTGGTAACAGCCATTAAAGGAGTATGCAGGGAATGAGATACGTTCCAGATAACTTGCCAGCCAATAAACACAGCTAATACAAACACTGTAAAATGTTGCATAAATGCACTTGGTGCAAATTGTCCTAACATTAATAAAAACAAACCAATAACGCTCAATTTGATAACCATTGATGTCGCTTCTTTTTTGTTTTTTCTTGCAGCAACAACTTTCGGATCCTCCACAACAACTTCCGCTACCTTTTGCTTTGCCGGACTAACAGGAAGTGGAGCCGGGGGCCAATTAATTTTACCATTATAAGTTACCATTGCTCTTGAAACAACAGCATCTTCCATATCAATCTTCCATTTTTCTGCTTTACCCATATCATCTAATAAATGACATAAGTTATTACCATATAACTGTGAAGCCTGACTAGGAAGTTGATTTAATTTACCAATAATAGTAACTCCATTATCTGTTGTATAAACTTCTCCGTTTTTAGTTAATTCACAATTCCCTCCTGATGATGCGGCTAAATCTACAATTACTGACCCCGGCTTCATAACGGCTACGTGATCCGCTAAAATTAATTTAGGAGCGGGTCTGCCGGGTATTTGAGCAGTAGTAATAATAATATCTACTTCAGCAGCTTGAGCTTTAAACAAAGCCATTTCAGCATCAATAAATGCCTTACTCATTTCTTTTGAGTAACCCGAAGCAGTTGCTCCGTCTTCATTAATTTCAACAGTTAAAAACTGCGCACCCATCGATTCGATTTGTTCTGCAACTTCTTTTCGTGTATCAAAAGCTCTTACAATTGCGCCTAATGAATTGGCAGCACCAATAGCAGCAAGACCAGCTACTCCCGCACCAATTACCAATATTTTGGCAGGCTCTACTTTACCAGCAGCAGTAATTTGCCCGTTAAGGAATCTTCCAAAATGGTAAGAGCCTTCTATTACTGCTCTGTATCCTGCAATGTTTGCCATCGATGACAACACATCCATTTTTTGTGCTCTGGAAATACGAGGTATTGCATCCATTGCAATAGCATTCACTTTTTTATCGGCTAATTTTTGAAGTAAGGGCTGATTTTGTGCCGGCCACAAATAGCTCAGCATCACCAAACCTTCTTTCATCATATCAACTTCTTCCATTGCAGGCTCCTTAACCTTTAGTACAATGTCTGATTTGCCATATATTTCGACAGCTGTAGCAACTATTTTAGCTCCGGCTTCTTCAAAATCTTTATCAGAAAAATTTGCTTTTATCCCTGCATTATGCTGAATATAAACTTCAAACCCTTGTTTCTGTAATCGTTTAACGGTTTTGGGAGTAGCCGCGACCCTTAATTCATTTGGAAAAATTTCCGATGGAATTCCTACCTTCATAACTCTATATTTTGAATTTTCGGGTCGAAGATAGTAAAATAATTATTCCTTCCAAATGAGATGTATAGGGGGAGGAATCCAAAAAGTCTTAATGAAGCATCAATGCTATGTTAGGATAGTCGGAAATCAATCCATCAACGCCCAGTTTTATTAGTTTTTTCATCTCCGGCTCTGAATTTACAGTCCAGACAATTACTTTACAACCAAATTGGTGAGCTTCTTTTATAGTTTTAGCTTTTACAAGCTTTGCAGCCGGATTATAAGTATATGGAGTAAATCCTAATTTTTTGATGTTATGCTGAACGGAGCCGGTATTTGCAATTAATAAACCTATTTTAATTGTTGGATCGGTTTTATGAATAGCCTGTATGCTTCGTACATCAAAACTTTGTATTAAAACACGGTCGGTAATGGAATATTGATTCAATACTTTCATTACTAATTTAGAAATAACGGTAGGTTTGGGATGCCATTTTCCATCACCTATTTTCATACTCTTGATTTCTATATTATAATGTATAGGTGGTAAATTGTTTTCTTTGGTGAATTGTTCAATACTTTCGATTACATCTTTTAAAAGTGGCTTGTACTCAGGCATTGCTTTTTGCTGAGGAAATTTTTTGTTACCACGTTTCCCGCAATCAAATTGTTTGATCTCGGCATAAGTGAGTTTATAAAGATTGTGTTGTTTTCGGGCTTTTACCCGTTCCCCATTAGGTTCGCTGCAAATTTTATAATTGAACCATGGTTCATGCGAAACAACAACCTGAGAATCTTTTGAAATAACAACATCCAATTCAATAGCATCAACGCCCAGTTTAACGGCTTCTTTAAAAGCAGTTAACGTGTTTTCGGGAAATTTTCCTCGAAAACCTCGATGTCCATGTATTTCAATTTTTTTATTCACGCTTTCAGTTTGTGCATCAGCAAAAAGAAAATAGAAGCTGAAAAGAATCGTTGCAATTTTTTGCATTGCGCAAAAGTAATTAAATTTACGAATACGAAATTTTACGAATATACGAATCTGATAGGATTACGAAGATAACACCAGCACTTGTAGCGAATATCCTTCTACTAATTGAAAACGTGGTCACCAGATTTTAGATCAGACATTAAAGAATACATTTATTTGTCCTGCTGTTTTTGGAATTGCCGAAGAGATGAAAGAGAAGTTTTGATTTCCTGCTTTGAAATTCCATTGAAATAAAATCTAAATAAACCGTATATTTATATTCTTAAAATATTACATATCTCTCATGAATTTAAAATTTACTTTTTTATCTGCAGTACTTATTTCTGCATCAGCAGTAGCATTTATTGTTTCAACAGAACCTAAGAAAAATAAAATAAAAAAACAACATGTTGTTGCAGGTGCTGCCATGGAAAATGGTGCGCAGGGAAGAATGCGTTGGGAAATAAAACGATTAGCAGATCCTGCTACAGGAAAAATCCCTGATAATATCCGTTCCTTAGAATTAGCCTTTGCAGCAACATTACCTAATGATGCCGAAATAGGTTCAGAACGTTTATCAGGAAATCCATGGGTAAATCGTGGGCCATGGAATGTAGGAGGAAAAACAAGTGCTTTTGGTATTGATGCAAGTAATGAAAATAGATTATTGGCGGGAACTTGCTCCGGTGGTATGTGGTTGAGTACTGATGGAGGTTCATCATGGAACAGTACCAATACTTCTTCACAATTAAAAGGTGCAAATAGTCTGGTACAAGATAGAAGGCCTGGACATACCAATGTTTGGTATTATGGGGGAGGAAATCCATGGGCATCTGCAGGTGGCGGAGGTTCTGCCTATTATTTAGGAGATGGAGTTTTAAAGTCCATTGATGGCGGATTAACCTGGCAACCAATAACTTCAACTGCTGCCGGAACTCCAAATTCATTCAATAGTACTGGTTGGCAGATGGTTTACACATTAGCAAACGATATTTCCGCACCAGATTCCACTTCCGAAATTTATGCTGCATTATATGGTAGTATTGCCCGTAGTATTAATGGTGGAACTACCTGGACTACTGTTCGTTCCGGAAGCTCGTATTTTACAGAAGTGGCTGTTACATCTACCGGAGTGGTTTATGCCACTTTAAGTGATGATGGTACTCAAAAAGGGATCTGGCGTTCAACGGATGGCATTGCATACACAAGCATTGTTCCAGCCGGGTTTCCAACAGCATACAATCGTATTGTAATGGGAATAAATCCAAATGATGAAAATGAGGTTTATTTTTTAGCAAATACTCCCGGATTCGGAAAATTGATTTATGATTTTCAAGGCAAACCTCATTGGAATAGCTTTTGGAAATATAATTATGTTTCAGGTAATGGTAGTGGAGCAGGAGGTAACTGGCAGGATCTGTCGATAAACTTACCTGCAACCGGTGGTATGTTTGATAAATTTCATACACAAGATTCATATGATATGTTAGTAAGAGTAAAACCGGGAAATTCTAATATTGTTTTTCTGGGTGGGACAAATCTGTATCGTTCCACTTCTGCTTTTCAGGATTCAACAAATACAACCTTTATTGGTGGCTATGAGCAATATTCTGCATTGCCTGTCATCAACTCGTATCCCAATCATCATCCTGATCAGCATGGTCTGGAATTTTTGCCTTCTAATCCTGATATCATGATCAGTGCGAATGATGGAGGAATGTTCAAAACTACTGATAACACACAAAATGCAGTTGTATGGCAGCCATTAAATAATGGTTATGTAACCACCATGTTTTATACAATGGCGATTGACCATGGCACCGTTGGAAGTGATGTAATTGTTGGTGGCGCACAGGATAACGGAACATGGTTCACAAATAATGCAACACCTACATCGCCTTGGAAAGATGTACATGGTGGTGATGGTTCATATTGCGCAATTTCCGATAATCAAACAAATTATTATTTCTCGATTCAGAATTGTATGCGATTAGTAAAAACAACATTGGATGCAAATGGAAATACAACAGGTTTCAGAAGAATAGACCCGATTGGCGGAAAAGGTTATCAATGGATCAATCCATTTGTACTTGATCCTAATAATAATAATATCATGTATTTAACAGGCGGGAAATATTTATGGAGAAATGATGATCTATCAGCCATTCCATTAACGGGTGCATGGGATTCAATAAATACAAATTGGGTTCGTTTCAATGATTCTGTTCCTCAGGCAAATGTGGAAATTACTGCTGTAGTTGCCTGTAAGGTCCCTGCAAATCGTGTGTATTATGGAACAGATACAAAAAAAATATATCGTGTTGACAATGCAAACGTTGGAACACCTACTCCTGTTGATATTACTTCAACCACCGCAGGATTTCCGGGGAGTGGTTTTGTAAGTTGTATTGCAGTGGACCCAGCAAATGGAGATAATGTTATGCTTATTTATTCTAATTATGGAGTGCAAAGTATTTTTTATTCTACTGATGCAGGAGTAACATGGGCAAAAAATGGAGGCAACCTGGAAACATCGGCAGTTTCAGGCCCTTCTGTTCGTTGGGCAAGTATCTTGCCTGTTGCTGATGGAACAGTTTATTTAGTGGCAACCAGTACCGGGCTTTATGCCACCGACACATTAAAAGGTACTTCTACCGTTTGGGTGCAACAAGGAGCCAACACTATTGGAAACGTTGTTTGCGATATGATCGATTCAAGAGTTGCTGATGGCCTGGTTGTTATTGCAACTCATGCAAATGGAATGTATTCCACCAACATCACAAGTATAAATGATATCGTAACCGTGAAAGATATTGTTGCATCAAAAACAGATCTTCAACTTACTAATTATCCTAATCCTTTAAGTCAGTCAACAACCATTGAATTTACTTTAAGTAAAAAATCAAGAGTGAATTTGCAGATCTTTGATGAATACGGTAGGGTCGTGCAAACATTAATTGATCAATCGATGTCGGAAGGAAAACATTCCATATTATTTGACAAGAAAAATTTAATCTCCGGAATTTATTACTATTCTTTAATTGCAGACAATAAAAGAAAAACTAATAAAATGATTATTACTAAGTAAACAAAAATCTATTACCTATTCATTGGTTAATAAATAGTTACTATATAAATTTTATTATGCTTCATTCCATTTTTGGCAGTTTTGATTATTTCAGTTGGATAGTTTTACCAATAATTATATTTTTTTCCCGGGTGTGTGATGTTAGTCTGGGTACGTTGCGTCATGTATTTATTTCAAAAGGATTTCGAAAAATTGTTCCTGTATTAGGTTTTTTTGAAGTGTTGATCTGGATCATCGTTGTTGCCCAGGTAATGAAAAACTTAAACAATGCTGCCTGTTATTTGGCTTATGCTGCGGGGTTTGCAACCGGTACCTATGTTGGGTTGCTTATCGAAGAGCGTTTGGCTCTAGGTTTACAGGTAATACGAATTATTACTAATCAGAATTGTGAAGAGTTGACAACGGCATTACGTCAGGAAAATCATGGAATGACCTTAGTTGATGCACAAGGAAGCATGGGGCCCGTAAAAATGATCTTCACAGTGATCAAAAGAAAAAATGTTCAATCGGTTGTAGAGCTTATTGGTAAACATAATCCTTCAGCTTTTTATTCTGTTGAGGATGTAAAAAAATCAAGTCAGGGTGTATTTACAAAAAGTTCTTCTTCTGCATTTTCAACCGTGCAAAAAATGTTTCCGGCTGGAAAATCGAAATAAAAATTTTAAATAAAAAAGAGCACTCCAATTTTTTTTGGAATGCTCTTTTTTTTATGAGATATTAAAATTTATAACTTACTCCCAGATTAAAGTATGCAATACCAAAACTCAATTCACCATAAACAGCAATGTTTTTTGTAAAATAATACCGGCCACCTGCAAATACAGCAAATGCCGGGTAAACAGCGTTTTTGTGTTCCTTGTAATTGGTGTATGGGTCATTACTTGAATACTTATATAGTTGGAATCGTAAGCCAATTGTTGCGCCACCGTATGCTTCCAGTTTTTCTTTGTTTAATACATCCCAATGGTATGCTGCCCTTGCAGCTGTTGTAATATAATTCCAGCGATGCTCATAATAATAATTTCCATACTGGTAGGTATAGAAGTAATCATAGCGATACAGTTCTGTTTGAAATCCGGCATAAGCACCAACTCCTAAATAGCCCGGTCCGATTCTTTTTGGCCAGGGTTGCTCGTAAGATAAACTGAAAACCGGACTTGAAGAATAGTGTATTCCTGCAATACCACGATAATAGTTGGCATGACCTATTCCAACTCCCAGGTTAATAATATGACTGTTTTCATTAAAACATTTATCTTCTCCATCAGATTGTTTAATTCTTCCATCATATGATGAACTCATTGAATCAGCTTTAGAAGAAAACGAACTTAATCCTAATACAATAATTATTAAAGTTAATTTGTTCATGTACTCTTTTTTTGCAAAGCTAAAAAGTAATCTGCAAACAAAAAAAACAAAATATCATCTTTCGTAAGAGCTTGTTAAAATTAAACTCAAAATATATAATATGTCATTTTGACCAGAGCCCATTTTTCAAAACTTACATGAAGTAAACATTAAATCATAAATTCAAATGTCGTAAACAAATTTAATTAAAGCTTAGTTCTTTTGCTTTGAAATTAGGAGTGATATTCATACAGCTTTTGAGTTTTTTCTTACATGGCAGAAATTCAAAATATAAAAAAGCCGCAACGACTTTTTTTCATTGCGGCTTTTTTTAACAATAAAAACATTACTGTTTATTAAACTTTTTAATGACCATGCCTGTTTGTGTAGTGATCTCCATATAATAAATTCCTTTATCGAGCTGGCTAACTTTTAATTCCATTCTCTCAGAACCATCTGCTTTTTTATTGATCAATAATTTTCCTAAAACATCATACACTTTTAGTGTATTTACTTTTTCGTTGTTGGATGTTTCAATGATTACATTGTCAATTGCAGGATTAGGAAAAACGGAAATACTGTTAGTTAAGGTTTCTTCGGTAATACCCGACAAACATGTTTTATGTGCTAAGGAATGAGATGCAAAAAAAGTATCGAAATCTGCAGGGCTGCTTATGGGCCACATGTCTTGCTCCACAATTGCTTTGTTTGGAGCAATTAAAATAAATGTTGGGAAAGCGCCAATTCCATAAGAAGTAACCACTGCGTTTCCGCCTCCTTCTGTTCCGCTAATTGCCGGGAATCCTGAATTCCCTCCAAGAAAATCCGTTTCATACCCATCTACCAATGCATTGTTATCTCCATTATCAATGGAAATAAAATATACATCCTGGGTATTACAACCGAAGTTGGTAAATGCGGATTTAAAATGTGGACTAGCTTCTTGGCAAGGGACACACGTTGTAAAGAAAAAATCGATACAAACATATTTACCTGAATTTAAAATGCTGAATAAATTGTGAGGGTTGCCATGTGTATCGGTAACGTTAAAATCAACTGCAGTAGTCAGTGTTGTTTGCGCTTTTGTAAACGTAACACTTAAAAAAAACAGGATGGATAAGAAGTAGATTTTTTTCATAGATTTTTATTTTTGTGGTTAATATATAACAAATGAACAAAATGATTCTTTCATTGTCAATATTAAACGAAAACATACTTAGTAATTGGTCGGGGGAAAAACGAGTTTAATTAATGGGAATTTTTATTGAACATTTTGAATGGAACAAACTTGATAAATGTTCACACTGCTATTTATAAATTGAAATTAACTGGTGTGGTCTGTAACGATAACCCATTTGTCATTTATCCTTTTCCATAACAAAGTATAGTATCCTCCGATATCACCTTTTTCTCTTTTCAGGTTCCATTTGCCAATGACATAACAACTATTTTCAGATAATTGTTCAACGCTGATAATTGAAAAAACTAATTCACCCATTGTTGCTTTATCGGGATAGCTTTTTTTGTAATTATCTAAGGTGTTTTTCCAGCCATATTGTATTCCATTCTTACCAATAAATTTTAAGCTGTCGTTGTTCCAGTAAGAAAGCATAAACCCATCAATATCTCCTTTGTTCCATGCTGCTTCCTGTTCATGCATTATTTTTTCGATGGTTGATCTCATTTTGTTTTCGGTTTGTGAAAAAGTTCTATTTGCAATCATTATGAGTGCGAGTATCAATAAATATTTTTTCATGTTTTTAGAGCCTGTTTAAGTTTTAATAAAAGAATCTGTTTCGGATATTCTTAACCATTCGGATATAATACATTTTGAGTAAAATTTAAACAGGTTTAATTTAAAATAATTTCTTTCGTTTCATTAGTAATCAAAAAGTTTTATAGACAAGGATCCTTGACTTATTTTTCTTTAACTCTCAGCATAATATTATATTTAGATCCTTCAAAACTCGATTTTGCCTGATAGAAAATATAATCAGCGGTATCCGTTTTTATTAATTTGAAATTGCCGCCCATATGCTCATTTTCATATTTATTTGAATAATCATTTGTAAAAATGGGATTGTTTTTATGCGCTGAAAAACTTTTTCCTCCATCTGTTGAAATATAAAATCCTAACTGAGTATCATTAACATTTCCTGATTTATCGAGGTACATTCTTTTGGTGATGTAATGATGCCAAGCTCCCATTTTAAATTTTTTTACTCCGGAGATCAGTAAGAAAATACTGTCGTTATGAATTTGTATAAAATTGGGTTCTGAACAACCAATATCACTTCTCCAACCCGTATGTTGATCAATAACCGGATTGTTTTTTGAGTTGATCCAATTAGTCAGATCGGTTGATCCTGCCATTCCAACTCGTTCATCTCCATCTGAATTACGACCGTCATAAAACATAATAAATTCATTTTTCTGTTTTTTTACCTTTCCGTAAAAAACAGCTTCATCATTCCAGCTGCCAACTTCTCCAACGGATAAAACAGGATTTTGATTTATTTTATAAGGTCCAAGTAAGGTAGCATCTGAAATTGCGATTCCAATATTTCTTTTCCCTTTTGAATCATAACCATCCATAAATAAATACCATTTATTATTGTTGCGGATGATATCTGTTACGTATGGGGTTTGAGTTTGTTTACCTGCTTTATCCATTGCCCATGTGCAATTTTTGAAATCAGATGATCTAAGAATTGGCGCTCCATTAATTGCCACCTGCCAATCGATTAAATTGTCTGACATCGCAGCATATATTTGAATTTTATTGGTATCACATTCGTTCACGATTAGGATCCATTTACTCAGTAAACTATCATATTCTATCGAACTAAATGAAATGCTTTTGCCACTAAACTCTGGCCAGATGGATGGATCAATAATTGGTTTTTTGATTAGATTATTGAACCCCGAAGGTTTTGTGTTCCAAAATACTATTCGTTGTTTTTCATTCGGCAATCCATTTCCACGCAAAAGTTTCCCAAGATAAATAACATTATTTTTTGTATCGATTTTTTCAATTGCGCGGAGGTTTTCAACACCTGCATCATAAAGAGGCTTGTTTGTTCCCCATCCAATGATCCAGTTTTTGCAATTTGTGTTATTTAAATAAAAATCAGTTGGGAAATCTATTTTTAGGATTGAATCATTGTTTTGAACTTCTTTTGCAAGTATGTATTTCCCTTCAAGTGTATTATCCCCTTCATAATTCAGGATCATGCAAGGTTCATTTAAAAAAGAATTGAAATTTTTCTTTTCTATGTTTTCAGAACAAGAAGCTATAATTAAAGGAAGAAATATCAGAAAAATTATTTTGTTCATCTTGCTGTTTTGTAAATGTTGCAAAGCGCCACTAATTTACAAAAAGTTTGATCTCTTATCCCGTTATAAATATATTTTAGTCCAACAAATTTCCACGCACAGTCTTCGACAAACTCTGACTGACAGCGCACATTGGACTATTTTGTAAATTCAATTGGTGTTAAAATTAATTAAATGAGTTAACTCAAGAACCAAAGAAGGGTTGGGGCATGTTTTTAAAACTTTGCGTCTTCGCGCAGGAGTATATCCTGAGCGAAGTCGAAGGACGGCAACATAATCAAATAAGGGGAATAAGGATTTTCTAATTCCCTATCTTTATTGTTACATTTCCACCTTGATCATTTGAATCACTTTCTTTATCACCACCTTTAAATGTTTTTGTATTGTTATCAGGACTGCGATCAATAAGTTTGTTATAAGGATCAATTCCGACTTTAACAGGCTCTTCATTTACAATGATCTCAAAATCCATTTTATTTTTATTGATCTTGCGTTTTTGTAAATACAATTCAGTTTCTGTTTTTTTGCCATTCACTTCTTTGCTTCCAAAAATTCCAATATCAATCCAATCATTAAACGTCACATCTTTCATTCGGCCAACGCTGTCGGCTTGCATTTTTTTACTTTCTACTGAAATTTTCACTAAGTATTTTCCATCTTTTGTTTTTGTGTAAGTACATTTAGTGGTTTTGTTTTCATATAAAGTGATCGTCTCAAACATATCATGGATAATGTATTTTAAACTATCGGGTGTAACTTGCTTCAGAAGATTAATAAACTCGATCGAATTGGTATAAGGCGGTTCCTGGTAGGCTGTTTGTTTAATATAGTTGGCAAGTGTAGCATTTAAGGAATCTTCACCTATATAATCTTTCAGTGCATACATAATCACACTTCCTTTGTTATAATGAATGTATTGCTGGTCTTCCACTAACATTAATGGAAGCTCTTTTTTGTCTTCCTGTGTACGGCCTAGTAAATATTTATTCATTTCATATTTCAGGAATTTTTTCATGGCTTGTTTTCCAAATTCTTTTTCCATCACCATCATTGCGGAATATTGCGACATGGTTTCTGACATCAATGTAGAACCTTGTACATTTCCTCCGATAACCTGATGTGCCCACCATTGATGCGCTACTTCGTGTGAGATAACATAAAAAGGATAATCGATAGATTCAGCATCTTTGTCATCTACCTTTGCAATAAAGCCAATCCCTTCTGAAAAAGGAATGGTGTTCGGAAAGGATTGAGCAAATGTGGCGTAACGAGGAAACTCTATGATACGAACTTGTTTGTGTTGGTACGGACTGAAATTCTTAGTGTAATAATCCAATGATTTTTTTATTCCATTGATCATTCTATCTAAATTGTATTCATGTCCTTTGTTGTAATAAATTTCAATTGAAACAGTTTTTCCTGAACCAATATCAATCCATTTATCACGTTTTACTTCATAACGAGCGGAAAGGAAAGAATAAAAATTTAAGATCTTACAATCCATTTTGTACTGATAATATTTCCTTCCATCCTTTTCCCATTCTTTTTGTAAATATCCGGGAGCCAGTGCAATTTGATCTTTCGAGGTGCTTACTATACATTCAAAATCTATCCAGTCGGCATCATTACTAATGTAATTATTCATTCGTGCAAGACTGTCATTTACATTTGCCATGCGTTCTTTTTTTCCTAAGCCGTTCTTTTTTCTAGTGGAATTATCACTTAATTCCGAGTTTGGATTATAGCCGATACTTGGTAAGATCATGCTGTTAAAAAAAGTACCATTATAAACAATCGTTGTAGAAGCAGTCGTTTTAAATCCTTTAGGGAAATAATCAATATCCATTGTCATTTTTATTGAATCGCCAGGCTGTAATGGTTTTTCAAGTTTGTAGATCATAAAACCATTCGTTGTATCATTAAGAACTTTTGTGGAAAGTTTATTAAAAGTTAATGCCTTCAGATTTATTTCTGTATTTAAATTTACAATAATGCTATCAAGTGGTTTATTGTGCTTGTTTTTTAAAATATAATAACCTTTCATTTTTACTCCGCGCTTAAGTGGGAAAATAGCTGCGTCCCAATTTGCAGCAATAATGCGTGGTTGTGGTGTTTTTTCAAAATGTTTATATTTTTTCTCGAAGTTGGCGGATTCTTTTTCTTGTTTTTTAGAAGAACTATTTTTGTTTAAGATATTTGTATTGTAAAAAATATATCCCCCTGCAATTGTAAAAATTAAAACGCCTGAAACTAATGTTAATCTTATGTTTCCTGTGAACAAAGGTTTAGCGATACGCAAACGGTTTTTAAATCCTTTTTCTTTTCCACGCACCCAAAGTAAATTGGAAACGGCTATTAATATTAATGCGAACCCGATCCAATATGATTTAAAAATAAGGAAGGGAAATAAACTGTGTCCGTAACCATTCATATCTGAATATTGCAGAACAGGACCGTTACTGTTAAATTGATACAATCCATTGTTCCATTCCAACAAAGCAAATGCAATGGGTAATACAGCAATTATCAATGCAGAAATAAAATATCCAACATATTTATTATTGGAAATAACTTGCACAGCCATACAGAGTACGCAAGAAATTGCCATGCTGATCAGATTAAATCCAAACAATTCTTTTAAGTACAATAGTATTTCAAAATGATAATATCCTTTATATATCTGGATACCGATTCCTGTAAACATGATCACTAAAAGCAATACTGCCTGTACCAGAATCAATGCAGTTAATTTAGATACAAAGCTTATCCAAGGCGCAATTGGAGCTGCACCAATTAGTTCATCCACTTTCGCATCACGTTCGCGCCAAACAACTATTCCTCCATAGAACACGATGAGTATGGACATAAAAAGAGAAAATAAACTCAATCCGATTTCCAGGATCTGATAGGTTACCGGATAAGTTGCTGTCCCATAAATAAGTGATAAGAAAGGAGAAATTATAATAAATAATGCAATGCTTATCAGCACAATTATGATGAAGAAAATACTTTTCACAATTTTATTGAATTCAAACTTTGCTAAGAACCAGGTTTGGTATAAATTAAATTTTGACGAAAAAGTTTGTGTTGCTGTAGGCACATCTGCCAACGAATTTACAGGCGCTGAAGCAATGGAAAAAGTCTCTTTCTTATTTCTTGAAAAGAATGAAACAGGAGAATTAAACTGACTGAATTGAAATTTCCAATAGGTTGCAATGGTAATAAAAAGTCCTATTCCAATCCAAAGTAAACGATTGTAAAGCATTACTCCTTCAAAAGGAATTCCCAATGTGTTTTGTTCAACAGGGGTCCAATATTTGGTGATCTTACTAAATGCTTGCGTTCCGAAAGGTTCTATAACAGCTGCCACTGTCTGGTTGTCGATATCAGAAAGCAATGCGGGTATTATATTTTTTATTAATAAAAGGACGATACAACCAATATACCCGGCAATCATGTTTCTTGTAAATGTTACTAATGAAAAGAAAATGGCACCAACCAATAATGTATTGGGTATAATAAATAAAATAAATGGTTGCAGATAGTTCATCAGTTTGAATGGGCCTAGTTTTTCGGCTTCAATTCCAGGGAAGGTGCAAGCAAGCATGTGCCCGAAAACACTTCCCGAAAGAACAAATAAAGCAACAAAAAACACCGCTGAAAAGCGGCCAAACATATAACCAAATTTGCTGATTGGTTTGGTGAATAAAAGAGGGTGCATATTAAATTCGAAATCTTTATACACTGCAGGTGCAATGATTGTAACAAGTATGATCACACCAATTAAATTCGTGTTCAATGAGTTTAGTAATCGTGCAATAGCGCTGGCAGAATTTATGATGATGTTACTGTCAGAACTCGAAGTGCCAAGCAAACCCGCTCTTCCTGCAGTTACTAAAATAGAGAGTGCGAAAAAGATAAGAAAGAAAATATATACGGAGGGTCTTTTAAACCAGAGTTTTAATTCGAAGAGAAAAATTTGTTTGAACATAATTTTGGTATTGAGATATGAGTATTGAGATATGAGTATTGAGACATTAGATAAGTGATGTGAATAATTAAGATTAATATTTTTCTCAAATCTCACATCTCATATCTACTATCTAATTCGTTATCGTTGCAAAATAAACATCTTCCAGGTCTGCATTTACTATGGTGAAGGAAGCATCAGGTTGTGTATCAGAAAATATATGAACCTGAATTTTACCTTCCACCACTTTAGTAGAAATTACACGATGTTTCATTTTTAGTTCATCCAATTGTTCTTTATCTATCAATTTCATCCAGATTTTCCCTTTCATGTCTTCAATGGTTTGAGCCGGTTTGCCGGAAAGTAAAATACTTCCCTGATTCATGATAACCATATTCGAACATAAGTTGCGGACATCATCCACAATATGAGTAGAAAGAATAACAATAACCGTTGAACCAATTTCACTCAGTAAATTATGAAAACGATTACGTTCCATCGGATCCAAACCTGCTGTTGGCTCATCCACGATTACCAATTTAGGATTGCCTAATAAAGCTTGTGCAATTCCAAATCGCTGACGCATCCCCCCTGAAAAATCACCAATATTTCGTTTGCGGGCTTCAAATAAATTCGTTTGATTTAACAATGCTTCACAAACTTCTTTACGTTCTTTGGGATTTGCAATTCCTTTTAAAATTGCAAAATGATTCAACATATCTACGGCAGATACTTTCGGATAAAATCCAAAATCCTGAGGCAGATAACCAAGTATTTTTCGTACTTCGTCTTTTTGCCTGAGTACATCAATATCTCCAAACAGGATGCTTCCGCTATCGGCTTCCTGCAATGTTGCGATCGTGCGCATGAGGGATGATTTGCCTGCACCATTGGGGCCCAGCAAACCAAACATTCCGCTGCTTATCTCCATGTTAATATTGCTCAATGCTTTTAACCCGTTTGAATAGGTTTTTGAAAGGTTCGTGATTGTTAACTTCATGGAATAATTTTTTATTTAAAATTCTAAAATATAATCGGTTTCAAAACATTCCTTTTTACAAATGGTAATAATAAATGATTAAAGGAAAATTGGTATTATGACGCTAAGCTAATTGATTTGTTACAATTTAATATAAACTGTTAGGAACTTCTTCTTTTTTGGTTAAAAAATAAATGGAAAAACAATTTTACGTTCTTCGGGGCTAACCCGAAAATGTTTTAAGATACCAATCGTGATGTTTTTTTTGCTCTGGATACAAGGTTTGCAAAGGTTCATACTAAAAATGTTAATGCAATTTTTCTTCCATTCATTTCTAAATGAATTTTACCTGATCGAAATAAATAAATTATTTTTTTAAAGTACTATAGATCACTTCCTGAATTTTACTTCTGATACCTGATTTTGCCAGTTTATTATCATCTGCATCCGGGTAAACCCTGTTAGATAAAAATATATAAACCAGTTGGTTTTCAGGGTCGGCCCAAGCTAGAGTTCCTGTAAAACCTGCATGTCCGAAACTTAAATAAGATACACAGCTGCAAACCGGACTATCTTTTTCAGGATTCATTTCCGGTTTATCAAATCCAATTGCTCTTCTGTTATCTTTACAGTACTGACATTTTGTACACTCAGAAATAGTTGCTGTGTCGATATAGCGTACCCCGCCATATTCTCCTTTGTTCAGGTACATTTGCATCAGCACAGCTAAATCATTAGCATCAGAAAATAATCCGGCATGACCTCCAACACCGCCAAGCATAGCTGCTCCCTGATCATGCACATCACCATGTATTAACTGCTTACGGAATTTTGCATCAAATTCTGTCGGTATAATTCTATCAAGATCAAATTTTGCCAATGGTTTATAAGTCATTGTGGATAAGCCAAGTGGTGCATAGAATGTTTTTTGAACATATATATTCAAAGCAGCTTGGGTTTCTTTTTCAATAATTCTTTTGAGATAATAATATCCGAGATCGCTATACACATATTTTCCAGGATCTTTTATCGGAGAATCAGCAATTTGTTTATAGATCGTATCTTCATAATTTTTGTTGATATACATGTCATTCGCAACACGCTTTGTGAAAAAATCATTCGGTGTGGTATTGTATATTCCTTCTTTATAGCTTCCGTCTTTTTTTACCGTCTTCATCCAAAAAGGTATCCAGTCTTTCAATCCTGCTTGATGAGTTAGCATTTCGCGCAATACAATGCTTTGTTTGTTCGAGCCATTCAACTCGGGTAAATAATAACATAACTGTTCATCAAACGAAACTTTTTTATCGTCCACTAATTTCATTAATGAAAGTGTCGAAGCTGCAATTTTAGTAATGGAAGCCAGATCGTACAGATCATCATTCTTAACTTTTATTTTATTTTCATAGGTGTGATAGCCAAATGATTTTTGATAAATTACTTTTCCGTTTTTTGCAACTAAGATCTGACAACCGGGAAATACTTTATCCTTAATTCCTTTTTTAGCAATACTATCAATCTTATTTAATTTTTTTGAATCAATCCCAATCTCATCCGGTATGGTATATTTAAACCGTACAGTATTTGTTTCAATGCCCATACCGGCTTTGAAATAAGAACCCGATGTGACAGGTAATTTTCCTTTTGCGCCAATGCCGCCAAAAATTAATTGCGCAGAATAACCAGCACTATAATCATTCTCTTCATAACTCATGATCACCGCATCAGCAAATTGTAAACTGTCTATTTTTGCCAGTATGTATGGGTTTGCGGCAACATTTATAATCACTTTGTTTTGTTTGATAACGGTTTTTAACATCGATAAAACCTGTGAGGTTAATCCGAAATATTTATCAGGTTTATTGTTTGTATTGTTAATATGAACAATTACAAGATCGAAGTTCTTTAGCTGTGTTAAAACCGTGTCAAACTCTTTTTGTCTGGCATCTTTATCAACTCCAAAATGTGTAATAGGAGCATAGTTGGAAAGTGTCTGTTGGAAAATATTCAGCTCTTTATAACCCAGCGATAAGGAGGCAATCTTAAGCGAATCAAGTTTTTGAAGTGGAATAAGATTGTTTTTATTTTGCAACAGGGTGAGTGATGCTTCCGTTAATTTTCTGTTTATTACTTCTGCATTTATAGGGTTTAAATCGTTTGTAAGATTTTTTATTTTAATTTTTGAATACTGATTCAGTCCTGCCCATTGCTTTGCCAACAAAATTTTCATGCAACGTTTATCAATTTCATCTTGTGTGATATCACCGCTGTCAACAGCCATTCTGATCTGCCTGATCGCAGTGGGAACATCTTCGGGAAACAATAAAACATCATTCCCGGCAATCAGTGCTTTTACATCTGCTTCACCGGGTTTATAAAATTTACTTACGCCTTTCATGTTTAATGCATCAGTAAAAATCAGTCCTTTAAAACCCAGTGAATCTTTCAGTAAACCTGTTACTACTTTATTGGAAAGTGTTGAAGCCCGGTTGCTTGTTGTATCCAAGGCAGGAACAAATAGGTGGGCCACCATTACACTTCCCAAACCTTGTGAAATTAGTTCTTTGAAAGGATATAATTCCAAAGTGTCCAGATGTTCACGTGATGATTTGACAGTTGGTAATGTTTTATGTGAATCGCTATCCGTATCCCCATGTCCGGGAAAATGCTTCGCATTAGCAAGTACCCCATTGTCCTGCATTCCTTTCATATACATTGCTGCTTTTCGGGCAACATTGTATTTGTTTTCTCCAAAAGAACGATTGCTGATTACAGGATTCAAGGGATTATTGTTTACATCTGCTACCGGAGCAAAATTTATTTGCATGCCTAAACGCTTGCATTGCCGGGCAATTTCGGCACCCATTTCATAGATCAAGGTGTCGTTTTGAATGGCACCTAATGTCATTTGGCGAGGAAATTTTGTAGTGCTGTCAAGTCGCATGGCTAATCCCCATTCGGCATCAATCGCAATAAATAAAGGTGTTTTTGAGCAGGATTGATAGCAATTGCTAAGTATAGCCTGACGAACAGGGCCACCTTGAAAAAATATCAAACCTCCAATTTTATATTGAGTAACTAATTTTTTTATTTCCTTAACATGTGTTTTGTCTTTGTTGGAATAGGCTGCAACCATGAATAATTGTGCAATACGTTCATCAGGCGTTAACGATTTAAAAACAGAATCAGCCCAATGTGTATTTGACAAATAAAAAGGAGGATCTTGTTTTTTTTCCTGAGGAATAAAACTTACAGAAATAACAGTAAAGACAGATAGTATAAAAAAGAATAATTTTTTCATTAATGAAACAGGTTTTTCACAACAGTAAACAATCAAATCAGAATGTTAAAAATACTCTTAATAGAAGGAGGTAATTGGCCGGCATTTTTTAACTTTTCAACTTTTTGATGTTGATGGAAATTTCTATTCACATACACCATATTCTAATAAATCAAGCAGTTTTGTGAAAATTACAGGTAAACTTATGTTCAAAAAAATATTTAATCTGATGGTATTAATGATCAGCGTTCTGCTCGTTAATCTGCTTACCGGTTTTATTACCAATTATATTGTTCATTATAAAATAGACCTTAACCCTTATAAATTTACAATTATTGCAATGTTTGCCCTGGTTTTTATTCTCGTTCCTTCGTATCGTTATTTGAGTTCCCGGATCGAAATTTTAGTCGCGAGAGTATTGTTATCAGGAAGTAACTCATTTGGAAAAACACTGGGGTTAATTTTTTCGTTTATCCTGGTTTTTAGTGTTTTGTTTGCAATTTATTTACATCAATGGTTTCAAATAAATGTAGTGGTGGAAATAAAAAACAAGCTGTTTTGAGGAAGAATCCCTTCATTTTATATGTTTTTCTTAATAAAAGTTAAAAAGTGTTTTTTAGATTTGAAAATCTTCTTTTTGACCTTTGATATCTGCTCAGGCATCCCTTCTGTTCAATAAACTAAAACATGCTGACAAATCGTCTTCATTCCATTATTAGTATTATTTTTGCATGGAGAAAAAAACTATGTCAGATATTATTCATTTATTGCCCGATTCTGTTGCCAATCAGATTGCTGCCGGTGAAGTGGTTCAACGACCTGCTTCTGCTGTCAAGGAGTTGATGGAAAACGCGTTGGATGCAGGGAGTGCAAGCATTAAATTAATTATAAAAGATGCCGGAAAAACACTTATCCAGGTAATTGATAGTGGTTGCGGAATGAGTGAAACTGATGCACGTATGAGTTTTGAACGTCATGCTACATCTAAGATCCGTAAAGCAGATGACTTATTTGCTATTCGTACAATGGGTTTTAGAGGAGAAGCTTTGGCATCTATTGCCGCCATTGCACAAGTTGAATTAAAAACAAAACGTATCGGAGACGAGCTGGGAGTGAAGATCGAGATCGATGGGAGTGAATTAAAAAACCAGGAAGCTTGCAGTTGTTCTGAAGGAACAAGTATTTCAGTTAAAAATTTATTTTACAATGTTCCTGCCCGCAGAAATTTCTTAAAAACTGATTCTGTTGAACTGCGTCATATCATTGATGAATTTCAGAGGGTATCAATTCCTAATCCGCAAGTGGCATTTACCTTGCAGCATAATACTACCGAAATATTTAATTTGCCTACAGGAAATTTAAAACAGCGATTGATGGCAATTTTCGGAAGTTCATATAATTCACGCTTAATTCCGGTCGAAGAAAATACAGGCATTGTAAAAATAAAAGGTTTTGTGATAAAGCCGGAGTTTGCTAAGAAAACACGTGGTGAACAATTTTTCTTTTTGAACAAACGATTTATTAAAAATGCCTATTTACATCATGCTGTACAATCAGCATTTGAACAGTTATTGCCAAACGATAGCTTTGCTTCTTATTTTTTAATGCTGGATGTTGATCCTAAAACTATTGATATCAACATACATCCAACAAAAACAGAAGTGAAGTTTGAAGATGAAAAAGCCATTTATGCTTTTTTACGTTCAACCGTTAAAAAATCACTGGGACAATTTAATATTGCTCCTAGCTTGGATTTTAACCAGGAGGCACATATTTACAATATGCCTTTAAAACCGGCTGACGGAATTTATAAACAGCCCACAATAAAGGTGGATGAAAATTACAATCCTTTTAAAACGGAAAGTTTAAATCCTTCAAAGCCTTCTGAACGGGAACTTTCCAATAAAGCAAATTGGGAGAAAATGTATAGCCGTCATGCAGATAATCAATTAGAATTTGCAATAAAAAAGGAGGAAGAAACGCAACAAACCATTCATACCGATTGGGATAACGAACTTCATGAGAGTAATAAAAAGACAACTTATCAATTACATAATAAATATATTTTATCGCACATCAAAACTGGGTTCATGGTGATAGATCAGCAAGGTGCACATGAACGGATCTTGTATGAATCATTTTTAGAGGCATTTGAAAAACACAGATCAGCAACGCAACAAGAATTATTTCCAAAGACTATTGAATTAAATGCTTCTGATTTTGCCTTGGTAAAAGAGCTGGAAGCTGAAATCCGGGAAATGGGATTCGATATCGCAGAATTTGGTAAAAATACATTTGTAATTCATGGTGTTCCGGCCGATACGGTAGAATACGATTCTGCTGCTTTATTAGAAGGATTGATTGAAAATTACAAACAAAATTTATTGGAATTGAAATCGGACAAACGGGAAAATCTGGCTCGTTCGATGGCTCGAAATATGGCAATTAAGTCAGGTAAATCATTAACACAAGAAGAAATGAATAATCTGATCGATAATTTGTTTGCCTGTAAAATGCCATATAATGCGCCAAATGGAAAACCGGTCATTACTACTTTTTCAATTGATGAATTGGATAGAAGATTTAAGAAGTAAATAGACAGTAATTAGGAGCAGACAATAAATAATTAGCACTAGACATTAAATAATAAACAATCGACAAAGTACTTTAATAAAAATAGTAAAAAACATAATTTGTAAATTCGTAAAAAAATCTTCATTCGTAACCCATGTCGTACCAACAATATCGTCCAAACAGTTTTAGTGTATTGCCATTAGTAGTTAAAAATTTATTAATTATTAATGCTTTATTTTTCCTTGCAACTTTGGTTTTTCAGAATCAATTTAATATTGATCTGTCTGATACCTTGGGTTTACATTATCCTCAGGCAGAACAATTTCGTCCATGGCAATTTGTCTCTTATATGTTCATGCACGGAAGTTTTATGCATTTGTTCTTTAATATGTTTGCTTTGTGGATGTTTGGAAATACGTTGGAAAATTTATGGGGCAGTAAACGTTTTCTAATTTATTATATGATCACAGGGATTGGTGCCGGAGTGATACAGATGATAGTAACCTATTTTCGGTTAGAATCTCTTTATTCTCAAATTTCACCGGAGAATTTAAATATAGTAATAACGAGAGGATCTGAAATTTGGCAAGAGGGGAAAAATTTTATTGATCCTGCTATGAGAGAAATTAATCTTATGATAAACGTAGCAACAGTTGGAGCCTCAGGCGCTGTATTTGGAATTTTATTAGCTTTTGGAATGTTATTCCCAAATACAATGCTTTACATTTATTTTGCTATTCCAATAAAAGCAAAATGGTTTGTAATACTGTATGGAGCTGCCGAATTATTTTCCGGAATAGCAAATAGTCCCGGTGATAATGTGGCTCATTTTGCTCATTTAGGGGGCATGTTATTTGGTTTCATTTTAATAAAATACTGGCAAAAAAATAGTAATCGTTTTTATTAAATTATGAGCAGTCCAATTATAGAAGATATAAAATCAAAAATACGCAGTGGTAATCCCATTACGCGATTGATCATTATTAATGTTGCTGTATTTTTGATAATTAGTTTACTTCGGATCTTACTTTTTTTGACCGGAGGATTTGGCGTTTTTGACGCTTTTGTTAATTTTTTAATTGGAAATATTTCGCTCCCTTTAAGTTTCCAAAGTATTATTTATAAGCCCTGGACCATTCTAACTTATATGTTTACGCATATCGAAGTGATGCATATTTTTTGGAATATGATCATGCTTTATTGGTTCTCAATCATTTTATCTGAATATACATCTGCAAAAAAAATTATTCCATTGTATTTGCTGGGTGGGATTGCAGGGGCATTGATCACACTCTTGCTGATCACAATTGTTCCGGTATTTCATCCTTATATCGGATTGCCAATGGTGGGTGCTTCAGCCGGAGTAACCGCTATCATAGTTGCAGCAGCTACCATTGTTCCTAATTACAGAATGAATTTGATGTTCATTGGTCCTGTTAAATTAATTTATGTGGCTTTGTTTGTTTTATTGCTTGATGTTTTAAATCTTGCAGCATATGACAATGTTGGTGGAAACCTGGCGCATTTAGGTGGTGCACTAATGGGTTATGTTTTTATTCAGCAGTACAAAAAAGGAAGAGATATGTCAACAGGAATAAATCGTTTTTTTGACTGGATAAGCAACTTATTTAAATCCTCTCCAAAAAGTAAAATGAAAGTTGCTTATAAACGAAAAGTCTCTGATGAAGAATACAATTACAATAAAAAACTGGAGCAGGAAAAAATTGATACTATCCTGGATAAAATTTCAAAATCGGGTTATGAGAGTTTGACAAAAGCAGAAAAAGAAATTTTGTTTAAAGCAAGCGGCAAAAAATAATCAGGAATTCACAATTAAGAATTTTAGCAGGCCCAGTTTCGTAAATTGCTAATAATTAGTTATTCGTAACCATTTTAAATTTTAGCATTTGAAATTTTGTTGATAGAACAAAAAGCGATACAAGAAGAAAAAAAGAAAAGAAAAGGCAAGCGCTATTTCTTTAATCAGGTTGCAATGGTATGCAATCATGTATTTGCAGTTTCACTATTAGTTTCATATCTGGCACCGAATGTCAGCCCGGAAAATTTTTGGGCAATTGCTTTTTTCGGATTAGCATATCCTGTTCTGCTTATCATAAATTTAGTATTCGTAATATATTGGGCGGGTCAGTTAAAAAAACGTGCTGCATATTCTTTTATTATCATCCTTGCCGGCTGGACACAAATAGTGGGATACGTTCAAGTCAGCATAACCAAGACTCCTGATAAAACAAAAAAAACGATCAAAGTGATGTCGTACAATGTGAAAGTTTTTGACCTTTACAATTGGACACATAATATCGAAACCCGCTCAAAAATGTTTGAATTGATTAAAGATGAGAGTCCTGATATTTTATGCTTTCAGGAGTTCTTTTCACGGGATAGCAGTAGGTTGGATAATTTAGATTCTATCCTGAAATTTCAAAAAGCGAAATTTGTTCATGTGGAATATACAACAACGGTAAAACGGATTCATCACTGGGGAATAGCAACATTTAGTTCCTATCCTATCATTGCAAAAGGAAGAGTAGATTTTGGTTATAAAAGCAATAATATTTGCATTTATACGGACGTAAAAATGAGTAATGATACCATTAGGATCTATAATATGCATTTACAATCGATCAGTTTTCGTCCGGATGATTATAAATATGTTGAAGATCTTCAAAAAGATGTGGAAAATGAAGATATAGAACATTCAAAAAGTATTTTTAAGCGTTTGAAACGAGCATTTATTATACGTTCTCAGCAAGCTGACTTAATAGAGCAAAGCATTTTGTCATCGCCCTATTCGGTGATTGTTTGTGGCGATTTTAATGATACACCCGCATCCTATTCCTATCATACAATTTCTGGAAATTTGAAAGATGCATTTATCGAAAGTGGAAATGGTTTTGGAAGAAGTTATGTTGGTGCATTTCCTTCATTCAGGATTGATTATATTCTACATAGTAGAACATTTTCTGCGTATAATTTCCGAACAATTCGCGAAGAATTATCAGATCATTTTCCTATATGCTGTTACCTGGTAAAAAATGACTAAAATTTTTTACATTAAATAAGTAAATATTTACTTAAAGTCTCTTTAAATTTAATTTTAACTAATTTATATCACCCCTGAAGGGATTTTTGAAGTTCTTTTTTTTGTCATTACTGCCAATATATAGCTTCTGTCGGAGCAGAAGATAGTCCCAGAGAGACCTGATATTGGTAGAATAGTATATCAACAGTAAGATTTTTCCCGTATGGGACGACTAACAATAAATTTTGCAGTAAATTTAAACCGACCTAATACTTTAAATAAAGAATAAAACATGAAAAGATATTTAATTTTAATACTATTATTTATAACGATATCTCGTTTAGAAGCACAGTCTGTTAGCTTTTTCTCAAATCTTGGAAGTAATCTGGATGACAGGGCCACAAACATTTTAGTTGGATCCAATGGAAATGTTTATCTCCTGGGGCAATCTGATGATACTCTTTTTGTTCCTGATAGTTCTGGTAATATAATAGCTGTTCCACCGGTTAGTCAAAGAAATTTTTTTTTAACATGCATAAATAGTTCAGGTCAATATCAATGGACAAAAATGTTTGGGTATGGAGTCATTGACAATAGTTTTGCAAGGTTTGCAGTTAATCCAAATGGAGAGGTTGTTTTTTTAATTTGCGCTGACGACTTTATTAAAATAGGTACAGATTCAATTCCTTCTTTTGGTAAATGTTTAAATGTCCTTTGTAAACTGGATGATTCCGGCAACCTATTGTCTCATGAACCCATTTTTAATATCCTTTCTTCAGGGGTGGTTGAAAGCATAAAAACCGACAACAATTCAAATATATATATTAGCGGAAACTTCAGGGATAATTTAGAATTAATTAGCACCGGGATGATAGATTCGGTCTTATCCCCTTTGGGCCATTCCAAAAATGCTTTTTTTATTAAGTATAACAATGCGTTAAGCCGGATTTACACAAAACAGATTGGCAGTTTGATCTACGATTTTGATTTTTCCGGAAGCCAGGAATGTAATCTTCTTATTGAAGTTAATAATGGAGATAGCCTGAAAATAGATACCGCGCTGTATGTTCCTGCCAACTTCAGCAGACAACAATATTTAGTCAAGTTAAATTCCAATGGTAAAAATATAAGATGCATACAAGTTGGAGGTATAGATGCCATAAATTTCAAGCTATTAAACATTCAGCATATTCAGAATAATTTTGAAGTATTAGGGAAACTTACCGATACCGTTCATATTGAACAACAAATTTTAACACCTTCGATCCCAACTGCAATACAAAGCAATCATGAAGAAATGTTTTCGGTTCAATTTGATGAATCAACTTTTCAGTTATTAAATGTTAATACCTTTTCATCCTATTGCGAAACAGGAGAGCAGGTTTTTTTAAAAACAGAGCCTTTAGGAAATTATAAATACCTGGCTTATAATTATTCTGATTCTGTTGGTTACGACTTTGTTAACAGCCAAATAATTTGGAATAAGAATATTGCTGTTAAATGTTTTGATAACAATTACACCAGGCTTTGGACCAAGGGTTTCGCCTCTTCCACAGATGATTATGCTCAGGGAATCGTACTGGATGCAACTAATAATGCCTATGTTTTAGGATTATTCAGTGATACCTTGCAAATTATTGATTCATTGGAAATAACCAGAACAGGCTCTTCTTCTATAATAAGCAATGGAGGGGTGGATATTTTTGTGGGGAAAATATCATCAGTGCCTGTTATAACCGGTATTGCAACAAAAGAGGATGGAGAAAGCCTTCAGGTATTTCCTAATCCAACAACTAATTATATTAAAATTATTAATTCTGATGGATGCTATAAGTTATTTGACATGAAAGGAAGTTGCATTAAATCAGGAGAGTTGAATACAATGGACGGGGCAATTATTGGAATGAAAGATCTTCCAGAAGGAATTTATCTGATTCAGTTTTTGAATAAAGAGGGTCATATTCAATATGCTAAAGTCATGAAAGAGTAAAATTTCCTGTTTTATTCTTTATGCAATACAATTACATCCTAATGTTTTTAAGTTCTCGGGTATTCTCACGGTGAATTTTATTGACCATGTTTTCGGACAAAAAAAGGAGAGAAGAAATTTGATGTTTCAAATTCTACTCTCCTTAGTGATCCCGAGAGGATTCGAACCTCCAACCAACAGAACCGGAATCTGCCATTCTATCCAGTTGAACTACGGAACCCTATTAAAAAAAACAAAGATAAGCATTAAAAAAAAATTGGAAATAATTATTTAAGGTTTTGCAATAAAATCAGTATTTTTATGTTTAAGTAGCGCACAAATTTTATTACGAGTATGAAGAAAAGTGTTTTGATTTTTAGTACCCTCTTAATTTCTTCCGGAATAATTGCTCAGGATATGGCAATTGGAAATTGGAGAGATCATCTTTCCTACAAGGATGGTATTTCGGTTTCTGAAGGAAATGGTAAGGTTTATTGTGCTACAAAAGGTGGTGTTTTCGTTTTTAATAAATCGGATAATTCAACGGATCGCTTATCAAAAGTTAACGGCTTATCAGATGTTGAAGCAAGCACCTTAAGTTTTAATTCTTACAATAATAAACTTCTTATCGCCTATAAAAACTCTAATATCGATATCATTGAAAATAATATAATCACTAATCTTTCAGAGATAAAGCGAAAAAATATTTTAGGAAACAAATCAATCAACAATATATATTTTAGTAATCAATACGCGTATTTGGCTTGTGGTTTTGGTATTGTTGTGGTTGATATGGATAAATATGAAATTAGTGATACTTATTATATTGGCCCTAATGGGAATGCGGTTAATGTGAGAGATATTACATCGGATGCGAATTATTTATATGCGGCTACCGATGTTGGCATTTACCGGGCATCCAAAAATGCAAATCTTGCAAATTTCGCTTCCTGGTCAATAATGAGCGGATTGTCCACAGGAATTTACAATACAATTACCTCGTTTTCAGGAAAAATTTATACGAACTATTCAAAATTTATGATGAACGGTTCCTATGGTATAGATTCATTATTTGTTTATGATGGTTCTTCCTGGTCACATTTAATTCCTCCCGGTTTCCCTTCAACCGGAAGTGGATATATTACTTATGAACTAAATAATTGTAATAATCAGCTAGTCCTTGTTTTGGATGGTTCAATATTTACTTTTAATTCTTCTATGGTAGGAATCGGATATTATGCGGGTTACTTTTCAGATATTACAAGAGCTAAATCGGCTGTTGTGGATAATGTAGGTTCATTATGGGCTGCAGATAGTAAATATGGTTTAGTCTCATTCAGGGCGGGTGAATCCTATAATTACCATTATCCAAATGGCCCTTCCAGTTCAAGGATATCCGGAATGAGTATTAGCGAGGGTAATTTATGGATAGCACCGGGTGGTGTTGATATCGGTTATAGTAATTTATATTTTAGTGATGGAATGTACGCTTATAAAGATGCGGACTGGACAAATCCAAGAGGTAATTATTCACCTGTTGTTAATTTGAATAATGTGTATGATTTTGTAAATGTTTTGGTTGATCCTAAAAATTCTAAAAGAGTATATGCCGCATCATGGGGCTTGGGTGTTGTTGAGTTTTATAACGGAATTCCAATAAAACATTATGATGATACAACCAGTTCTTTGCAAGCATTTAATCCGGTCCCAAGCTTTGTTCGTGTTTTCACCTGGGGCCTGGCAACAGATGAAAATGATAATTTATGGGTAACCAATAATGCAGTAGAAAAATCAATCTCCAGAAAAACGCCTAATGGCACTTGGCAGGCTTTGGATTTTAAGCCGATTCTTGGTGCATCTCCTAGTTTAGGACAAATTTTGGTTGATAAACAAGATCAAAAATGGATAGTCATGACACGTGGAGGAGGTATTTTAGTTTATAAGGGGCACACAATGGATCCTCCCGGTTCAGCAAACGCAAAAAAATTAGGTACAGGGATAGGTAATGGAGCACTTCCAAGCACAAGTGTTTTTTGTCTTGCAGAGGATCTGGATGGCGAAATATGGGTAGGAACAGATAAAGGGGTTGCTGTTTTTTACTCACCGGAAAATGTATTTTCAGGTCAAAATTTTGATTCCCAGCAAATCCTGCTTGAACAAGATGGGCATGTTCAAATTTTACTCGAAACAGAAATTGTTCAAGCTATTGCTGTAGATGATGCAAATCGTAAATGGATTGCTACAGCAAACTCAGGTGTTTTTTTAATGTCGCCCGATGGAACAAAACAAATTTATCATTTTGATGAAAATAATAGTCCTTTGTTTAGTAATGATGTTGGTAGTATTGCAATAAATCATGAAACAGGAGAAGTGTATTTTGGAACATCAAAGGGACTAATTTCATACAGAGGAACATCAATTGCAGGTCTTGAAGAATTTACAGATGTGTATGCTTTCCCAAATCCTGTTCATCCTAATTATGATGGCCCAATTGCAATAAAAGGCTTAATGAATAATTCAACAATTAAAATAACAGATATTAGTGGAGCCCTTGTATATGAAATAAAATCAGAAGGAGGCCAGGCAATCTGGAATGGCAAAAACTTTAATGGAGAAAAAGTAAGCTCGGGAGTATATATGGTATTTTGTACCAGTGAAGATGGAGCGGAAAAAGCGGCAACCAAAATTTTATTCATTAATTAATGCAGGCATTTAAATCATCATGCTTCATAAAACACTTGGTATAGTACTTCATACCATAAAGTATTCCGAATCAAGCCTGATTACAAAAATATTTACCCGGGATTTTGGACTTCAATCCTATATCATTAGTGGCGTTCGAAATAAAAAATCAAAAAACAAAGCTTCTCTTTTTCAGCCATTAGCAATCGTTGAACTTGTTGTTTCCAACTCTGAAAAAGGAAATTTACAACGCATTTCAGAAATAAACATGCATTATCCATATGTTGATATTCCTTATAATATCAGCAAAAGTTCTATCGCTTTATTCATTAATGAAGTGCTGTTCAAAGCAATCAATGTGGAGCATCCTGATGTAAACATGTTTGATTTTTTACAAAGTTCCTTGCAAATATTGGATCTGGATCATAAAAATTGTTCAAATTTTCATATCTGTTTTATGATTCAAATGAGTCGTTTCCTTGGATTTTATCCGCAAGGGAAATATTCTTCTCAACATTCATTATTCGACATGCAGGAAGGGCGATACGTTAATAACTTACCAAGTCATTCTTATTGCATGAGCACTCAGCAAAGTTCGTTGCTTTCCAGCTTTATTAATACAGGATATGAAAGTATTCATTTAATAAAAATGGATAAAAATCAACGCAAAGATTTATTGGCGAATTTAATAACGTATTATCGGTTGCATATAACTTTTTTCGGAGAAATCAAATCGATTCAAATACTTGAGGAAGTGATTATTTAAATTTTTATACTCTTGAAATCAGGGTATTTTTGTTTACTGAAAACTTAAATTTCTTGAAAATGAAAAGACTCTACTTCTTAATCTGCGTTTTAACTTTTTCAATGCAAAGTCTTAAAACAAACGCTACAATTATCAATGTTTCCGTTACGAATAATACTTTTTCTCCATCAACTTTTAATGCGATGGTTGGTGATATGATAGTCTGGACCTGGAATTCAGGTGGGATAATACATAATGTTACAAGTGTGTCGATTCCTGCAGGAGCCACATCATTTGCATCCGGTAATAAGACCAGTGGTACTTTTTCATATACAATAACAACTGCTGGGAATTATTCATACTCCTGTACAATTCATCAGGCAACCGGTATGGTTGGTGGTTTCTCTGTGAGTCCAACAAGTATTTCCGGCCCTCCGGTTGATGCACTCACCCTTATTTATCCTAATCCTTTCAAAGAAAAGCTTACCATAAAATATTATGGTATAGAAACAATAGATGTTTTTAACATAGTTGGTGATAAGGTTAAAACTATCGAGTTATCCACCCTCGAAAATAAAGTTGAACTTGATTTTATAAATTTGCCTTCAGGGATATATTTTTATAGGACCTTTAAGGATGGAAGTGTTGTGGAAACAAAAAAAATTATCAAAACAAAATAATATTTTTATAATAGCTTGGTTAAAATTTTAGTAAAAGATTAGAGCTTGTTTAAGTTTTAATAAAAGAATCTGATTACGATATTTTTAACCATTCTGTCATTTCGACCGCAGGGAGAAATCTCAGTGAAATTATAATAAAAAAAGAGATTTCTCCCTGCGGTCGAAATGACATATAAAGCATTTTGAATGAAATTTAAACAGGCTCTGATATTTCAAGCGCCTTGATACTTCTTGTATCAGGGCGTTTTTATTTATATATTTGATAAGCATAACAACCAAAAAATAATTTCCCCAATTTAGTTATAATAAATTAAGAATGTTTTTTAAAAATAAATTCGTAAAAAAGAAATTTTATCTGTTAATTTTTAGTATAATTTCTTCTTTTGTATCATCCGCACAACCCAATGTTGATGAACTTTTAAAAACAAGTGTTTCTTACCTTGGTAAAAAACAATATAGCCAGGCACTGTTAAATTTGAATCAGGTAATTACTTATCAACCTGAAAATGCAGAAGCATATTATTACCGCGGAATAACAAATTTTGCATTAGGAAACATCAATGCAGCTATTGAAGATTATTCAAAAACCATTGAAAAGAAACCTCAAAAGATAGAAGCATATATTAATCGCGGTTCTTTATATAGCGAACTAAAGCAATATGAAAGAGCACTAATCGATTATAATAAAGCGATCCTTATAAATCCTAAAATGGTTGCGGTCTATAATAACAGGGGGTATTTGTATTTTCTTCAAAAAAAATATGACCTTGCAGTTCAGGATTTTGATAAAGCCATTTTTCTTGACCCTAAATACAGCATGGCATATATCAATAAAGCGTATTCATTTGGCGCCCTTGGCGAAGATTCACTTGCGATAGAGGTATTAAGCAAATTAATTTATTTTAATCCTGACTTTGTCCCGGGATATTTTAATCGCGCACTTGAATACAAACAAATTGGGGATAAACAAAAAGCCATTTTGGATTATGATAAAGGATTGCAATTACAACCTAATGATGTAAATGCACTTATTTTAAGAGCAGAATTAAAAGATGAAATGGAAGATGATAGTGGTGCAATTGAAGATTGCTCAAGGGCATTAAAAATTGATTCAAGTGATGCTAAAATTTATTTTACCCGCTCCAGTGCTGAATTTGATCTTAAAAAATATCAGGCTGTAATTGATGATTGTACACATGCAATACAAATCAATCCAGAGTATGTGGAAGCCTATGTTCTGCGTGGGAACGCGTTTGATCTGACTGGAAATTATGTGGAGGCAATAAAGGATTATACAAAGGCAATTGAAATAGATCCGAATGCAACTGATGCATATGATCAACGTTCCATAGCAAAGATCTCGAAAAATGATATTGTTGGCGGAATTTCTGATTTATCGAGAGCAATAAATAGTTCTCCAAATGATATAAAGTTGATTGAAAAAAGAGCAATTTTGTGGACAGCAACAAAAAATTATCAGGATGCGATCGAAGATTATTCAAAAGTAATTGAACAGAATTCAATGAATACAAAAGCAAGGATTGCCCGAGGTGATATTTTTTTGCTCCAAGGGAAAACAGATCTGGCTTGTCTGGATTATAAACAGGCAGAAAAATTAGGGAGCGGAGCTGCTATGAGTAAACGCATTTTTAATTGTAAATGATGATAAAGCAATTTTTAGTTTTCCTGTTATTTTTTTCTTTTCTGAATAGTCAGGCTCAACTGGGTTTTGGTGGAGAGGGGAAATTTACCCGGGCAGATTCTCTTCGGGGTACCTTATCCGAATTTCGATCATGTTATGACGTATTGTTATATGATCTGGATATAAAAATTGAAATTGACACTAAATTTATTTCAGGAAGCAACACTATTAAATTTCTGGCAATAACGGATTTTCAGAAACTTCAACTCGATCTGTTTGAAAATATGAAGATCGAAAAAATAGAATTCAAAGATCAAAATTTGAAATTCACACGTGAATACAATGCCGTGTTTATAACATTTCCTGAGGAAATAAAAAAGGGAAGCGTTCAGATTTTGAAAGTTTATTATTCGGGAAATCCACTAAGTGCTAAAAACCCTCCATGGGATGGTGGTTTCTCCTGGAACAAAGATAAAGATGGAAATCCGTTTGTTGGAGTTTCTTGTCAAGGTACAGGAGCCAGTTTGTGGTGGCCATGCAAAGATCACCAGAGTGACGAACCTAATGAAATGGTTATTCGTGTTGCTGTTCCCTCTGATCTGACCGAAGTTTCAAATGGACGATTGAAAAATAAAACGGATCTGCAAAATGGCTATACGAAATATGAATGGTTTGTTTCTTATCCGATCAATAATTATGATGTAACTATAAATATCGCTAAATATAAACACTTTAGTGAACGCTATTATAATTCAAATTATAGAGATACACTCTCGCTGGATTATTATGTATTGCCGGCAAATTATGAAAAAGCAAAAAAGCAATTTCAACAAGTAAAACCAATGCTGAATTGTTTTTATAAGTATTTTGGAGAATACCCTTTTATTCGTGATGGATATAAATTAGTAGAGGCGCCATATCTGGGAATGGAACATCAAAGCTGTGTTGCTTATGGCAATAAATACAAAAATGGTTATTTGGGTTATGACAGATCAGGTACGGGTTATGGTTTTGATTTTATCATTATTCACGAAAGTGCTCATGAATGGTGGGGGAATAGTATCACAACAAATGATATTGCCGATATGTGGATTCATGAGGGGTTTGGTACTTATGCCGAAGCTTTGTATATCGAATGTTTATATGGATATGATGCCTATCTGGAATATATTAATTCTGAAATTAAAGGAGTTGAGAATGATAAACCATTGGTTGGTGCATTCGGGGTAAATTCTGAAGGGTCGGGAGATATGTATCCCAAAGGAGCGTTATTATTACATACAATTAGAAGTGTAATGAATAACGATAAAAAGTTTTTTGAAATTATAAAAGGAATTCAGGAAACGTTCAGCTATCAAACAGTAAATTCAAAAGATATTGAAAATTATATTTCAGAAAAATCGGGAATTGATTTTTCTGAAATATTTGACCTGTATTTACGCGCTACTAATATTCCTAAATTAAGTGTAAAAATTGAAAAATATTTTGGTGATATAAAAATAACTTTTCGTTATACCTTAGGTGGCTTAAGCGCCTTTAAGGAAGGAGAATACAGAGAGAAACAACCAGCATTTTCAATGCCTGTAAAAGTAACTTTTGAAAAAGATACTTATGATTTTATTTTTCCAACTACGCAATGGCAAACAATAACTTTGCGAGATATAAAACCAGAAGACTTCAAAATAGCTACCAATTTGTTTTATATAGATAAAGAAACTATTTTTATAAATGATATAGATACTCAATCGAAATAAAATGAAAAAATTTATCCTGTTGCTCGTTTTAACCTCTTTTTCAAATCTTGGGTTTGCTCAAGCCGATAAACAAAACATAAAAGTAATTACCAATAGTGAACCTACTTATCCCAAAGGCGATCAGGAATTATACAATTATGTTTTCAATAACATTAATTATTCTGAAGAAGCAAAAAAGAAATATCTGGAGGGAGAAGTCATGTTGAGTTTCGATGTAAAAACAGATAGTACAGTGACAAATATAATAGTGATAAGTGGAGTTGGACTTGGAGTGGATGAGGAGGTGAAGCGTATTGTTCAAAAAATAAAATTTACACCTGCAAAACAAAATGGTATTGTTGTTAAGATGAATACCATGTACACATTTCCTATAAAAGCTCACTAATGTGAAAATGCCAAAACGAATCACAAAAGAGGAACGAAAAAAACAGCTCGATAAATATTCATTGCCGGTTCAATTGGGTTTCGGAAAAACCAATTTAAGTTTAGTTTTTCATTAATGAAATATAAATTTATATTCCTATTCTTACTTTTTTCTTTTGTTTCCTATGCTTACGACAGACATAAGCCGAAAGATACACTTGCAATTTATCAGCATATTGATACGAATTATATTGAGAATTATCATGATTGGTTAAACCTTAGAATGGTTGGTGTTGTCAGGGATAATAAATTTGCGATGACTGATAATACCTCAAAAGGCAGATTGGAATATGGAATAAATACCAATGTTAATCTTGGATTGGGTTTTAGTTTTAAGAATATCGGTTTTGAATTTCAATACAATCCTCCTGGTGTAAACAACGATGATTACAAATATGGTAAATCAAAACAAATTGCATTTAGTACAAGTGCAAATGGCAGAAAAATTATTTACGATGTTTATTATCGTTATAATCAGGGATATCATACAAGTTCAAATTACAAAATTCCAAATGATACCGGCTTTACATACGCTCCACTTTACCGACCGGATATAAAAAATACTACTGCCGGTTGTGATTTTACTTATGTATTTAATAATAAAAGATTCTCCATTTCAGCACCATATGACCTTACACAGCGGCAAAAGAAAAGTGCCGGTTCTTTGATCGCAGGTTCTTTCTTCTCTGTTTATGCTGTTGATGCCGATTCATCTGTTGTGCCTGATTCTCTATCAAAGTTTTTTAATAAGGAAGTTCAGTTCAAAAGCGCTTCTTCACTCACATGGGGCTTGTCATGTGGATATACTTATACATTTATTTTTGCTCGGAATTGGTTTGTAAATCTCTACACATTGCCCGGGATTTCTGTGCAGCAGTTTCATAGTGTAAGTGCATATACTCAACAAACACATACGAGTGTTGCATTGGGATTTGCTTTTCAGACAAGGCTTTCAATGGGGTATAACAGAAGAAATTATTTTATTGGAATTTCTTTAGTTGGGGATAACTTCTTTATTGATGATGACAAAAAATCATCTCTCAGATATTCTTTTAGTGGATTCCGATTTTACTATGGTCATCGTTTTAACCTTCGGCCCTTATTAAAAAAGCATTTTTAATGTAATTTGACTTTTTCTTTATTTTGTTTTACCTTTCATTTTCAAAACTAATAAAAACTTCTATGAAAAAAATTCTACCTCTATTCTTTGTGATTATTATTTCTGTAACATCTGTAAGATCGCAGATAACAATTACGGGCGCAGACATGCCGCAAGATGGCGTAAGCGTGATAACGGCAACCGATACTTTAAATTCAGTTAATCTTGGTTCGCCAGGTGCTTCTTCGCAAATCTGGGATTTTTCATCGCTCACACCGAGCTACTATAGTTTTCCAACTTATAGCTTAACATCAACAACGCCCTATGCGGCTGCATTCTCGGCTTCCAATATTTACACATATGGACCTGCGGCTTTTTATAGTAGTTTATATGGTGCTTCACCTGTGGGTACGCAAGGGATGAATAAAGGCTATATGTTCTGGGAAAGCGATAATACAGGATTTAGTGTTGTTGGTTTCAGAGCCGATTCAGGCGCATATAGTAATATTAATGTTTTAGAGAATCCAAAAGAATTGCTGATCGCTGCACCTGCAACTTATGGTACACCGGTATTTAATAATATGTCACGCTGGGAATTGCCAATGAATGTGAATCCGGCTGATGCAGATACATTTTATGTTGTTAGAAGCACTAAAACAATTACAGTGGATGCATGGGGAAGCTTAACAACACCTTATGGGGTGTTTAATAATGTGTTACGGGAACATGAATATCGGATAAAAATAGATAGTGCTTACGGGAAAATGGGTTCTGTTCCCATCTACGCTATTGAATTGATGTGTGATACAGCGAATAATTATATTTACTTAGCAAACGGACTTCATTATCCGGTAGCAATTGTTCATGCAAATAAAAATAATGTGATCAAGGATGTGGAATATTATAGTGGTGTTTATGTTGGAATTAATGATGTTGTAGTTGAAAACAATACATTTTCAGTTTATCCGAATCCAAGCAATGGAAACTATAATTTAGTGGATAAACAAAACAAATTAATGAACAGTACTTTTCAACTTGTAAATATGCTGGGAGAAGTAATTCATGAAGGTAAAATAAATGATCAAACTACGTTGATTGATATAAATAGGCAGGCAAGTGGTGTTTATTTATTGAATGTTTATACCCCTGATGGATTAATAAAAACAAAACTTATAAAAAATTAATTAAGCCGAAAAAACCAAATTATCTTGTTCATTTCGAAGCAAGGAGAAATCTCATCAGATTAAAAAAAAGATTTCTCCCGCTGGTCGAAATGATATTCTGTAGCTAATAATTTTATTGTTTCAGTTTCTACAAAATTTTACTTGTGACGTCATTGCTTCGTTCCTCAGCAATGACGTGCTTGATTTGAGATTTGTTGAAAATAATTTCATTATTTTCTTTTTTGAACCTCTGCACTTTCAGTGCACAGAGGTTTATTTTATTTTACTAACAATTTCAAATTGCTGAACAATTGATTCTCCTTCTTCATCAACTAAAGTTAATGTATGAATCCCTTCGTCAGGACTTAATCCCATTTGATGAACAGTTTGAGTACTTCCGATAAATACACCATCTAAATGCCAATAAATGAGTGTATTTGCTTTTCGGTGTGCTACTTGAAAAATTGTTTTTCCCATCGTTCCATCCAACTCAACAGGCACATAAATTTTACTGAATTGTTTGGGATAAATAATTTCCATTGCACTCAAACCGCTTGTTTCGCAATCACTTCGGAGTGGAGGGAGTTCTGCATAAGAAGGGTTTTTGGATTTGTAAAACCATTCCATTGCCGGAGGTAAAACAAACCAGCTTTTGTGTTGCATTTTATTTACATCTTCGCAATTGCTGTTCACTCTGTATTTTCCGCTTGCATCCAGATGGATCAAACGATGATATTTACAAGGTTCTGAACGTAATCCTGATTTTTGGATCCAGGCAGTATCAATGGGCTCGCATATTTCTGATGCTCTGCATCCGCTTTGATGACAAATGGCAATTTTTTCCATTTCATCATAAGGTATAGTAAACCATTTGCTTTGTTTTAACACGCTGAAAATATCAAATAAAATTGGAGCCGCAGTTTGAATTCCTACTAATCCCGGTCGGCCTTCTCCGTCAGCATTTCCAACCCAAACACCTACCACATAATTGGGTGTAACGCCAATCGCCCATCCATCACGATAACCAAAGCTTGTTCCTGTTTTCCAGGCAACTTTATTTGCTGATGTGTATTGTCGCCAACCAGCATCTTCATCCGGACGAGAGACTTCCACCATTGCTTCAAATGTTAAATAAATAGAAGCTGCATCCAGAAATGTTAAGTTACCTAAATCACGATCTTTTGTTTTTTGAATACTATAATAGGGAGGGTGAAAATCATTTATATCATATTTCCCATTATAGGTTGTGTAATGATTGAGTGTGCGGGCCATGCTGGCATACATGCCCGTAATATCCCAAAGTTTGCCTTCCGCACCGCCTAAAATTACTGATAACCCATAATGATCCGGAGTAAATTTCAGGGTTGTCATTCCTATCTTTTTTAAATTATAATTGAATTTTTCGATTCCGTAATTCTGTAACATGCGTACCGCAGGAATATTTAAACTTCTAGCCAAAGCTCGTTTAGCGGGCACTGCACCATCAAATGTCTGGTTGTAATTTTGTGGGGCATATCCCGCAATTTGTGTTGGGATATCAGGAATTAGGGTTGAAGAAAGTAGTTCGCCATCATTCAACATACCGGCAAACAAAAATGGTTTTAAAATACTGCCCGTACTCCGTGGCGCATTTATAACATCAACATCACCTTGATATTCGGGTTTGCCTGTATTATCAGTATTCCCGACATAAGCCAATACATTTCCTGAATTTACATCCAACACAATTGCACAGGCATTATGTATCTCATTTGCTTTTAAAATTTTATGATGATTTTCAACAATTTCATTAACACGTTCTTGTAAATGTCCATCAATGGTGGAAATTACGCGTTCTCCATTAAAACCTTCCTGAGTAACCCGTTGTAATAAGTGTGGGGCAATTTGTGGGATTGCATGGGCTTTTCCCGGCAAAGGTTCTGCTTTACTTAATTCACATGTTTCCTTATCAATTATTTCCGCTTTGAATAACCGGTCGAGGAGGCGATTCCTTTTTATTTTTAAGCGTTCCTGATTTTTCCCCGGATAAATTAAACTTGGAGCATTAGGTAATATTGCTAATGTGGCGGATTCTGCCCACGATAATTTGTTTACATCTCTACCAAAATATCGCCAGGAGGCAGCATCAATTCCAACAACATTCCCTCCGAAAGGTGCATTGGAAGCATAAAGTGACAGTATTTCATATTTTGAATAAGTTAATTCCAGTCGTGTAGCTAAAATAATTTCAGTAATCTTTTCAAAAAATGTTCGGTGCTTTCCTTTTCGTGAAAGCCGTATAACCTGCATGGATAAGGTGCTGCCTCCACTAACGATTTTTTTTGCTTTTAAGTTCTGCCAGATTGCTCTTGCAAAAGCAACTGGATCAAATCCTTTATGAGAAAAAAATGCACGATCTTCAAATTGAATGATGGAAGCGATAAATTTTATGGGTACATTTTTATTTTGAGGGAACCTCCATTGTTTATCTCCCGCGATACGTGCGGCAAGCAGGTTGCCGTCTTTGTCTTCAAGTACCGTAGATGTTTGGTTTTTAAATAAGGGTGAAGGCAAACAAAACCAAAACCAAATGCAAAATAACAGGAGTGAAATTGAAAGAATTCCCTTTTTTGTTTTAAGATATTTTAAAACTATTTTCAGATGAGTAAAGTTTTTTTAAGTAGCAGTAAATATAGCTGTTCCGAATAAAAATTGTTTGAATTTTTTTTTGATTTATACTCTTGGACTACTTTTTTATTTTTAAAATGAGTAATATTATTTTTCAGAAGCATAGCATTCAAGAGGTTTAGCGCTTTAAAAATCAACAAAAAGGTTGATTTTAATCATATTATTGGGCCTAATTATTAACAAAAGCTATATTTATCAACAATTTTGCAATTTTTTTGCTCTGAAACTTGCTTTGTATATAGTTTCTGTTTTAAATTCGTTATATAAATTAATGTTAAACCCTTAAAAACCAATCAAAATGAACAAAGCAGAATTAGTTGACGCAATTGCATCAGAATCAAAATTAACAAAAGCAGATTCTCAAAGAGCATTAGAAGCATTTGTTAATGCTACAACAAAAGCACTTAAAAAAGGTGACAGAGTTGCTCTGGTAGGTTTCGGTTCTTTCTCTATTTCAAAAAGAGCTGCACGTAACGGACGCAATCCTCAAACTGGAAAAGCTATTAAAATTGCTGCTAAAAAAGTAGCTAAATTTAAAGCTGGTGCTGATTTAGCAAAAACTGTTAACAAATAATCGTTGACTAAAAAAATTAAAAAGGCTTCGCAATTTTGCGAAGCCTTTTTAATTTCAATCCCCCGGTCTGTTTTACTTCTACTTCTTTATATCTGTTTAAATAATTGTTAAGGGACATAAATTTATTTCCTGTAATCAGTTATTAGAGTAGAATATCTACCGGGTAATTGTGAATTGAATAGACGATGAAGATTTATTGGTTCGTATAACTAATAAATAATTTCCACCGGCAAATTTTTCAAACCCAATTTCTGTTTCGTGTTTTCCTTTAAGTTCGTTTGCTCTTTTTATGTCGTATATCTTTTCACTGTTTGTATTGAATATTTCCAGGATTAAATCTGTATTTTCTGCAAGGGTATAAGAAACGGTTCCTTTGTTTACGACAGGATTTGGAAATAATTTTAACTGAAAATTGTCAGTTAATCGTTTTTGAATAGTAGCAGTAGATTTCAAAGCACTGTCAATAGCACTATACAAAGCAAGTGAATCTCCTGCCAAGGAATCATTTTGGTTATAATATACCTGATGGTTTGCTCCCCCAAATATTACTACTTTAGGCATTCCTATTGCTCCATAATCATTCATGGTAACAGCGTGAGAAGAAAATATAAATGCATCAGAAATAGTATTCGCTGCTGCCCAAGTGTTTAAATCGGAGCAGAGATTGCTCCCAAAACCATCACTCAAATAAAATAAAATCCTATTGGGATAATTCAACTTGAATTCTTCAAATACTTTGTATGCCGACAGGCTCGGAGCAATACAAAATCCACATGGCATCACAAAATCCAATATCACTACTTTGCCGGAATCTAAATCTGAATATAAATGATGAACCGTGCCAGCACAATCAACCGTGTTAAAATCAACAGCCGTGGTTTGTGATAGTAGAACATTAGTAATCAAAAGAAAAAAACATAAACTGGCTATTTGTTTTCTCATTATTAAAGAATTTGAAGAACTAATATAGTAGTTTTTCAATATATAACAAAATTGCATTAACATAAGCAACTACATAAGCAACTAGGTATCACTTATCCTCAATTCCTATTCGCTTTTTTTTGGAAAAACGTAAACACCAGAATGTGCTATTTGCATGTAGAAAAAAAGTAAATCGCAAAAAAAGTTGCTTTAAAATATGTTATAATGGACTATTTTCTACCTTTAGTTTTATTATAAATTGAAATCAGCTATTTTATGAAAAAAATATTTTTTCTGTTTTTTGCAATTGCAATTTCTTGCATAACAAAAACTACGCTTGCTCAGAATTATAATGTAATTGAAGGGACTGAATTCGACCCCCCATCAGATTCAAAATGGGGTTCTTATGCCGGTGAAAACACAAATTATTTTTATACATTACGAATAAAAACCAAAGGGAGAGGTACAAAATATTTTATAGAGGGAATGAATAAAGCCTCTCTTAAAAAATCTTTTGAAACCGAACTTCCATTAGAAGAAGAAGCTCATGTTGGCCTTGATCCGGTTTCTTTGGATATGAAGATTTTATGTTCAGAAGGACGGATTTATGTTTGTTTTAAAGGATTTAATAAAGATGAAAAAACAAATAAATATTTTATAAAAGTTGTTTTTGCGGATGGAAAATTAGGCGATTTGCTTGAAATTGAAAGCACTACCGAAAAGTTTGACATCAATCTGTATATCAATAATGACAAATCAAAAATATTAATGATTAACGATAAGGCCTGGAATAATGGCCATCAAAATGTAGCGGCTACTCTTTTTAATGCTGATAATTTTTCAAAGATCTGGAAAAAACAAATGCCTGATGAATACAAAGGAGCAAGCATAGAAACCTATTATTATAAATTAAATAATGCGGGCGATTTTTGTTTTTTATTCAATTATTTAATTTCAAAAGATCCTCAGGTGATTGGAAAAGGTATGGGGATAGTTAATAATGGAACCGAAAAAGCAAAATTTGTAGTGTTTCCCAATAAAGACAATCATGAAATTGAAAATGGCAGAATTGAATTTACAGAAGCAGGAAAATTCATTTTTACAGGTTTATTTAAAGAAAATGTTTCCCTAAAGGAAGGAGAAGCAAATGGATTATCAAAAAAAGAAAAGGTAAAATTGGAGCAAGAGCGTGAATCAAAAAAAAGAGTTGGAATTTATTCTTACTATGTTGATGTTGCAACAAGCAATTTGGTTACCAATTTTGAATTTTTTCCTGAAGATGTAGCACAAAAACTAAGTTACTCCCAAGGGTTGGTTTTGGCAGGAGCAGCAAATAAATATTATACTGCTTCAGGATTAGAAAATCTGAATGGTGATTTTTATCTGTTTGAAAATCATAAATATACCATTTCTGGAAATGGGGTAGCAACGTTTGAAAGAGAGTTTATTATAACAAAAATCAATAGTAAAGGTGCAATTTCCTGGACTAAAATATTTCCAAAGAATACAGTTAATTCACTTAATACGTTTAATATTTTAAAACACGAAGGAAGGATTTATGTCTTTTATTTAGAGCATCCTAAAAATCTGGAAAAGTCAACCCTTAATGATTACGAGCCAACAAAATATGCTGACATTAAAACCTACAATGGTTCTGTGGTGGTTGGTTTAGAAATTTCTTCTGATGGTTCAGCAGTTCGAAAACAAATATTCGAAAACAGTGGCTGGTGCTATGATCCGCAACCAAATAATATTTTATTGGAAAAAGATAATAAAATACTTATTCGGATGATCAATAGAGGCAAAGAGCGATTTGATGTAATTAAGGTAGATTGATTTTTTTATAAAATAAATTCATCATTTTGAAAAACCAATTGTACATAGTCTCTGGCTATATACAATTGGTTTTTTTATTTTAACGATTAAGCTATTTGTTATGCCGTTCAATCAACCTCCTTTTTTAAGAAGGGTTTATCTTAAAGTCGAAATAATTTCGCTCCTAACTTTTCTCTTCCCAGATCATACATAAATTCACAATCGTTTCTACTACTTTCTCCATATCCTGAATAGATACCCATTCATGTTTAGAGTGGAAAGCATGTTCCCCGGCAAAAATATTCGGACAAGGTAAACCCATATATGAAAAACGTGAACCATCTGTTCCTCCTCTGATGCTTGACAATACAGGCTCAACACCTGTTCGTTTTATTGCTTCCAAAGCATTGTTTACAATGGCAGGATTTTTATCCAACACTTGTTTCATATTACGATATTGTTCTTTCACAATAAAATCGAAAGATGAATTAGGATAATTTTTGATAATTTTTTCTGTTAAGTTTTTCAAAAAATCTTCCTGTGTTTTTAACGTTTCTTCATCAAATGCACGAATGATAAATTGAAGAACACTTTCTTCAATTCCTCCAGAAATACTTACAGGATGTACAAATGGTTCTTTCTTCTCGGTTGCTTCAGGACACATTTTATCTTTTGGCAAAGCAGCAACCAAATCACAAGCAATTTTAATTGCACTTTCCATTTTATTTTTTGCAAATCCGGGATGTGTACTTACACCATGGAATTTAATTGTAACTCCATCAGCTGAAAAGGTTTCATTCTCAATATGTCCAAGCTCTTCACCATCAATCGTGTAACCATAATCAGCACCTAGTTTTTTCAGGTCAGCTTTATCTGCCCCACGGCCGATCTCTTCATCAGGAGTAAATAAAATTTTAATTGTTCCATGTTTTATTTCAGAATGATTAATTAAATGAAGTGCAGCATCCATGATTTCTGCAATGCCGGCTTTGTTATCGGCACCAAGCAAAGTAGTTCCGTCAGTCGTAATTATATCATTGCCTATCTGTTTTAGTAAGGAAGGATGATCCTTTGTTTTTATAATTTGTGTTTTATCGTTGATCAATACAATATCTTTTCCATCATAATTTTTTACAAGTTGAGGATTAACATCTTTCCCCGAACAATCCGGTGAGGTATCCATATGTGCGCAGAAACAAATTACAGGTACTTTTTTTGAAGTGTTGCTCGGGATGGTTGCATACACATATCCAAACTCATCCATGTTTGCATCCGTAATTCCAATTTCAATAAGTTCTTTTACCAATACTTTTCCAAGGTCCTTTTGTTTTTCGGTTGATGGACAAGTTTCTGAATTAGGATCACTTTGGGTATCAATTTTTACATACTTTAAAAATCGTTCTGTAACTGTGTGGTTTATTTTCATTTATTTGTTTTTTAATTAAGATTATTTGTTGATTAGGTTAAATGAGTTTATTGGTTAACTGGTTAGTAGGTAATTAAGTTTATTATTGACTGCTTAATAAGTTATTAGTTAATTGGTTTTTGATTCACCTATTTACTAAATACTCAATTAACTTATTCCCTTAATTAACATTTTAACCTTTCTTTTCCTCCGCGAATTACCGTATTTTTGGGCAATATTCAAAATCATTAAAATGAAATATAAAAGACTTCGTCCCGAAGAATTACAAGCATTGGAAAAAGAATTTGTGAACTTTTTGGCATCTGCTCAAATTACAGCACAGGACTGGGAGAAAATGAAAGAACAAGAATTAGAAAAAGCCAATGAACTGATAGAGGTTTTTAGTGATCTGGTATATGATAAGGTTCTTCGAAAAATAAAATTTCTGGAATTCAGAGATGCAAAGACCTTAAATATTTTTAATTGTACGGAAGAAAAAATAAAACTGCTTGGTTTGCGTGTAAACGAAAGCAGCACACTTGATCTAACTGCACCTGATGTTCTTTCAAAATGGAACCAAAGTAATTCCGGCAATGTGACTGTTGTAAGAACAGAAAAAAATTATAGCAAAGAACGCGAATTGGAAATGTTTGAACTGCTCCAAACAGGTTGCTTAATTACAGATGACAAGCTTTACAATTTATTGCGAGGGATGGTTTAAGTTTTTTCATCTTGCCATACCTTAAAATTTGATTTGTACTACAAATCTTATTTAAAATTTTAACCACATAGAGACATAGTTTTATGCATGTTAAGCGCAGCATAGGCAAAGCTTTAACATAGGCTATGTGATTAAATACAATTTCTATAAGTTCTTTTCTTCAAATGTTTCTATGTGGTTAAGTGTTAGGGATATCTTAGAGTCTTCAAAAAATGCTGTCCAAAATCATATTTTAAAGCACTTTTATCTTTACTTTTGCACTTTAAACTTTAATGCATATTGCAAATGCAAAAAAACAAAGTGGAATTAATGGCCCCTGCGGGTTCATTTGAATCATTAACAGCAGCTATTCAAGGTGGTGCGGATTCGATCTATTTCGGTATCGAACAATTGAATATGCGTGCTCGTTCAAATAGTAATTTCGTTTTTGACGACCTTCCAAAAATTGTTGAGATCTGTAAAGCTAACAATCTGAAAAGTTATCTTACCCTCAATACAATTGTTTACGATCACGATATCAGCTTAATGAAAAGTATTGTGGATGCTGCAAAAGAAAATGGCATCGATGCAATCATAGCATCTGACCTGGCTGTATTCAATTATGCAAAAAAAACAGCTGTAAGAGTTCATGTTTCTACACAGGCAAATATTTCGAATGTGGAAAGTATTGAGTTTTTTGCGCCTTATGCTGATGTGATGGTGATGGCGCGTGAACTGAGTTTGATGCAGGTTGCTTCTATCACACGTGAAATAAAAAGAAGGAATATCATTGGTCCATCGGGTGAACTGGTGCGCGTTGAAATATTTGCTCATGGCGCATTATGTATGGCCGTTTCCGGAAAATGTTATATGAGTTTACATTCCAATTTTGCATCTGCAAATCGTGGTGCATGCATTCAAAATTGTCGCAGAAATTATATTGTTATTGATAAAGAAGAAGGTGTAGAATTTGAGATAGACAATGAATATATTATGTCGGCAAAAGATTTGTGTACCATCGATTTTTTGGATAAAGTAATTGATGCAGGTACAACAGTTTTGAAAATTGAAGGTCGCGGTCGCAGCGCGGATTATGTTTATACAGTTACCAAATGTTATCGCGAAGCTGTTGATTCAATTTATGAAGGAACTTATTCTCCCGCAAAAGTTGAAGATTGGAAGGCACGTTTAGCAACTGTTTTTAATCGCGGATTCTGGGATGGATATTATTTAGGACGCACCATGGGCGAGTGGAGCAATGAGTATGGCTCGAAAGCAACAAAGAAAAAAATATATGTTGGACGCGGATTAAAATATTATGAGAATGCTCGTGCAGGAGAATTTAAATTGGAAGCACAAACACTTTCTGTAGGTGATGAAATATTAATTACAGGTCCTACAACAGGTGTGGTTCAAACTATTGTGACTGAATTACGTGTGGATGATAAACAACAAGAGAAGGTTAAAAAGGGAGATGTTTTTTCGGTGCCTTTGGAAGAGAAAGTTCGGCCATCGGATAAGTTATATAAATTGGTGGATGCATAATGGTACGTATTACACAGCATCGGGCAAAATGTATTGGTTGTAATGCATGTGTGGAAGCAGCAAATTATCGGTGGCGGATATCACGCAAAGATGGTAAATGCACCCTTATTGGCGGAGTTGAAAAAAAAGGTTTTTACAGTGTTTTGACCGGTGATGATGAATATGCTGATAATGTATATGCAGCAAAACATTGTCCGGTAAATATTATTAAAGTAGAAAAAGTAAAATGAAATAGCCATATGCAAAACCAGCTACATATAACAAGATATGGCGTATTCCATGTGACAACTAAAAAAATAATTACCTACACATGAAAATGAAAGCGACCGAATCAGCGCAGATGGATAAAAAAATAAGTGCTTTTATTAAAGCACAAACAGCTTTAACAATAGCAACATCTGTTGATTCCATTCCATATTGTGCCACTTGTTTTTATGCTTATTTAGAGGAAGAAAATCTGTTAGTTTTTAAATCTGATGCAGAGACCAGACATATTTCCGATGCATTAATAAATAATAATGTTGCAGGTTCTATTTTAGTAGATAAAACAGAAATTGGAAAAATAAAAGGTATCCAATTCAATGGAACATTTCTTTCTCCAAAAGATGCTCTATTAAAAGATGCTCAAAAAGCATATTATTTCAAATATCCCTATGCAGCAGCAATGAAAGGCGATCTATGGGTAATTGAATTAACTTCAGTTAAATTTACCGATAATACACTTGGCTTTGGCAAAAAGTTAATCTGGGAAAAAATTATCGAACCTCCTTATTAATTTCATTTTTATTTCTTGAGCATATTTCAATCTGCTTTATTGCGATATCTGAAAATCGGAAATCATTAGTAGCAGGTGAATGTCATTTCGAAAGTAGAGAGAAATCTCGCTATTGTTTGATTTTATTGAAATATTTTCTTTTTCACGAAATGGCAAAAAATAAAAATGAAATAAATTTAAATCCTAAAAAAATATAATATACTATGGAAACCTTTAAAACTATTATCGAACCATTTCGCATTAAAATGGTAGAAACAATTTCTGTAACTAATTTGGAGCAACGTAAAAAATATTTAACAGCTGCTCATAATAATCCTTTTCTATTGGATTCGGATAAAGTAATGATCGATTTTTTAACCGATAGCGGAACTTCTGCAATGAGCGCAAATCAATGGGCAGGTATCATGCAAGGTGATGAGTCCTATGCAGGATCTAGCAGCTGGAATAAAATGTTTGCTGCGATCAATCATTTAACCGGGCATGAATTTGTTTTGCCTGTTCATCAGGGACGTGCCGGAGAACGCATTTTATATGGTTATCTGGGAGGGAAAGGGAAAACATTTATCAGTAATACGCATTTTGATACGACTCGTGCCAATATCGAATTTTCAGGTGCAGAAGCAATTGACATTCCTATTGAGGAAGGAAAAAATCCTGCTTTGTATCATCCATTCAAAGGAAATATGGATGTGGTTGAACTTGAAAAACTGATCAACGAAAAAGGTGCGAAAAATGTTAGTGCTGTTATATTAACTGTTACAAATAATAGTGGTGGCGGACAACCGGTGAGCATGGAAAATGCAAGAGCCGTTTCTGCAATTTGTAAAAAATACAAAGTGAATTTCTTCCTTGATTGTTGTCGAGTTGCTGAAAACTCCTATTTCATCAAGCTTCGCGAAAAGGGTTTTGAAAATAAAACCTATGAAGAAATTGCACAGGAAATGTTTGCTCTTACAGATGGTTCAGTAATGAGCGCAAAGAAAGATGCATTGGTAAATATGGGTGGTTTTATTTCTTTGAAAGATGAAGCTATGGCTTTGGCGTGTAAAAATTTATTGATCATTACAGAAGGATTTGCTACTTATGGCGGACTCTCAGGTCGTGATATGGAAGCTATTGCAATTGGTCTGAAAGAAGTTTTTGAACCGGACTATTTACATTATAGAATTAGCAGCACTACATTTTTGGGTACAAAATTAAAAGAAATGGGTGTTCCATTGATGTGGCCGATTGGAGGGCATGCGGTTTACATCGATGCTAAAGCATTGTATTCGCATATTCCGGTTGATCAATATCCCGGACAAGCATTGGTGTGTGAATTATATTTAGCAGGTGGTATTCGTACCGTAGAAATTGGTTCGGTTATGTTTGGAAAATATGATGATCAAGGAAAACTAATTCCTGCAAACATGGAATTAGTTAGATTAGCAATACCTCGCAGGGTTTATACTCAAAGTCATATTGAATATGTAATCGAAGTTTTCGAAAAATTAATGAAGAACCGTGATAATGTGAAAGGAGTAAAAATTACAGAAGAACCTTTATTTTTACGTCACTTCACAAGTAAGTTTGAAAGGTTGTAATATTTAATCCTTGATGAATTCAAAAACATTCAACTAAAAAAGAGGATAATCCCTTACCCTCTTTTTTAATTGTTCTAATCTATTTTGAAATTATCATTTTCTTCGTTTTCACTAAATTAGTATTCTTACTTAAGGAATAGAAATAAATGCCACTTGTAAAACCGGAACAATATACTTCAAGTGAATTTGTACCGGAAGTAACAGGATATTTTGCGATTACTTCACCAAGTAAGTTTGTTATTTTAATTTCAGCATTTATTACCTCACTTGAGAGTTTATAAACGATAGTTGTTTTTTCGCTGGCAGGATTAGGTATGGCATTGATTAACTCAGAATGCTCTACAGCATTAATTACAAATCCTGTTTCATTGGCAGGTTGATTGTTCATTGCATGAAGTCCACAATTGTTATCTGATTGCGATGCCACAGCCATTGCTGTTAATGCACCGCTTGTGTTGGCCCCGGGCATCCGCATGTAATTGTATTTGGATCAGCTGTAACCGTTACGGTGGACACATGATAACATGAAGGGTAGATTTTCCATAATGATATTTTCTTGTATATTTGAATATAAAAAGAGGTACTTATGTGTTTTAAAAAAACGATTCATCATGAAAATATTATTAATAATACTTATTTTTATTTTATTTCCTTATTGTAATTATGCTCAATGTCCAGCTACCGCGATTACATTTACAGCAGATTTATCATCTAAACCTGATACAGCATGGCAAAGCATAATCACAACTCGCAATGGACTAGTTTGTGGTGATACAGATACTATTAACAGGACTGTTGCATTTATTGTTACTGTCAATCCTTTAACTACGCATGTGAATTTTAATATAATAGCTGGTACTATTGGCGGAACCATGTATTATCGTATTAATTGCGGACAACATATTCCTTTGGGTACACCAAGTTGTGTTTCCGGACTAACAACATTTTGTCTTTCATTTTCCAAACCTGGAACCGGAAATAATATTTATGAAATTAATGCTATCAAAAACGTTAATTTAATTACAATAGATACTTCAACAACTATTAACAGTATGACGCTTACATCCAATCAGACTGGGGCAAGTTATCAATGGTTAGATTGTGCGAATGCTTTTGCACCTATCTTAAATGAAACTAATCAAAACTATACAGCAACAGCTAATGGAGATTACTCCGTTGCAGTTATATTTGGTGGTTGTATTGATACTTCTGCTTGTGTAAATATTAACAGTATGGGTATCATATCCGAAATTACAAACTCTAAATCAGAAATTATTGTTTACCCCAACCCGACAACGGATATTCTAAATATTGAATATTTAAAGCTACATGGTGAAATTGTAATAGAAATAGAAAATATACTTAGGCAAACTGTTTATACTATAAAAACAAAGCAAACAACAAACACTATTGATGTGAGTGTTTTGCAGAGTGGTCTTTACTATTTAAAAGTAAAAACAGGAAACGGAAGTTTTTTTAATAAAATAATTGTAGAGTAATTTATAGGTTTATCGATTTAGTATGAGTCAATTTACTAACGGTGTATATTTCATAGAAATAGAGTCTAATTTTGCACGTTGTGAAAAATTTATAAAACACTGAAACTGGCTTCCCGCACACTTCGACAAACTCAGTGTGACCTTCGCACAAAAAACTACTTAACTTTTAGCAGGAAGCACCATCGCTTTACATTCCCCGAAACCTATGCGTACACCATCTTTTTCAGAATAACCACGAATAATTACGGTATCATTATCATTGATAAATTTACGTTCGCTGCCATCTTTTAATTTTAAAGGTTTTGTTCCCCGCCATGTTATTTCCATCATAGAACCAAATGATTCTGGTGTTGGACCACTGATAGTGCCTGATGCAAGCATGTCGCCAATATTCATGTTGCAACCATTTACCGTATGATGTGCTAATTGTTGTTCCATGTTCCAATACATAAATTTGTAATTCGAATGGGAAACAATTGTCTCTTCGCCATTTTCAGGTTGGATAAAAACTTCTAAATTAATATCGATATTTTTATTTCCTTCGTACTGAAGGTAAGGCAATACTTTTGGATCTTGTTTGTATCCTTCAACACGGAAAGGTTCTAAGGCATCTAATGTTACGATCCATGGAGAAATTGTTGAAGCAAAATTTTTGGAAAGGAAAGGTCCTAACGGAACATATTCCCATGTTTGAATATCTCGTGCACTCCAATCATTAAACAATACCATTCCAAAAATATGATCGTCAGCATTCGCTGTAGTAATGCTATCACCCAATTGGGTTTCTTTACCTATGATGAATGCGGTTTCCAATTCAAAATCTAATAATTTGCTTGGGCCAAAAACAGGCTGTACTTCATTTGCCGGTTTTCCTGCCTGGTCGGCTGGCAGGGTTTGTCCTTTCGGACGATGAAAATTTGTTCCGGAAACGATAATAGAGGATGCTCTCCCGTGATAGCCTACCGGCAAGTGTTTCCAATTAGATAGTAATGCATTTTTCGGATCGCGGATCATTGTTCCAATATTGATTGCATGATCCATGCTCGAATAAAAATCGGTATAATCACCTATTTTTACCGGTAGTTGCATTTGCACATTACTGATGTATTGCAATGCTTTGGCTTGTGCTTCCTTGTTGTCGCGTAATTCGGCATGGTCAGCATTAAGCAGATCTGAAATTCGCTGACGAACATTTCTACAGGTGTTATTGCCCAGTGCAATAAAATCATTCAAATATTGATTAGTAAAAACCGAATTATCGATATGTAAATTATTAAAAAAACCTAATTTATTTAAAATGGCTAAATCTAACACTTGGTCCCCAATGGCAACACCAATGCGAGGACTTGAACTCTGAGTTTTGAAAATACCAAAAGGTAAATTTTGAATCGGAAAATCACTTTTCGGGTCAACTTCTATCCAGGATTTTAAAGAAGGGTCGTTTGCTTTTATCATGGGGCAAAAATAAGATTTTTTTACCGACCTGCGACTATGCTCAGGATAAACTCCAGCGCAGAGACGCAAAGAATTGTATTATTATTTTGTTTGATTGTATTCTTACCTTATAAACTGAGTCCGATTATTAATTCTTACAGAATTGAGTAGAAAAGATAAGTTTTGGGTGTAGTCGTCATTTCGACCGCAGGGGAGAAATCTTTTTACTCTTTTGTAAGGATGCTGATAAATATAAAAGATTCCTCCGCTTCGGTCGGAATGACATTACTTATGCAACTAACTCTTCTTCCTGAGCTTTTTCTTTTTCTTTTACCGGTAACTTATTTTCTTCAATTATTGCTTTAGCATCCATGATAATAACGCCATGATCATCTTCCAGAACCTTTGCAGGATTCATGTCCAGTTCTTTTATTTCCGGAAAATCTGTCACCAATTGGGATAATCTTATAATATATTCAGCAATCGATTCAATATCATAAGAGGGTTGTCCCCTGAAACCTTTAAAAATCTGATACGCTTTCGTCTGTTTGATCATATTTAAAGCATCTAGTCGGGTAAGAGGGGCTAATCGAAACGCAACATCTTTAAATAATTCTACAAATGTTCCACCAAGTCCAAACATAATTAATGAACCGAATCCTGGTATAGCATCAGCTCCCACAATGATTTCAATACCTTTTGTCAGAAAATATTTTTGTATTAAAAATCCCTGAATTTTAGAGTCCAGTTTTTTGTTTTTAATACTTTCATTAATTTCAGCAAATGCTTTTTTTAGTTCGTCTTCATCCTTCAGATTTATCTTCACGCCACCAACATCAATTTTATGCAATATTTCTGTTGAAATTATCTTCAACACTACCGGGTAGCCTATTTGACCCGCAGCCAAAATGGTTTTCTCCAAATCTTTTGCAACACGGTAATCCACCACTTTCATTCCATAAGCTTCTAATATTTTGTAAGATTCCGGTTCAGAAAGATGTGTCCGGTTTTCTTGTTTTATGGTATCGAGTAATACGCTTACCTCTTTTTTGTTTACTTCAAATTTTGTTATTTTAGTTGGGGGTAGATTGATCCATTCATAGTATTTGATCATAGATGCAAGCACACGGATATTTGTTTCGGGAAAATCGAAATTAGGGATATTTGCTTTTTCCAAAATTTGTTCAAAATCAGGTTCAGGCTCCAACGACATCAGGTTAGCTAAAATTGGCAAGTCCGGATTTGCTTTTGCGAAATCACAAAGACTTGTTGCAATTGCGTTCATATCAGTTTCTACCGTTGGAGTAACCGAAACAATAATAGCATCAACGTTTTTATCTTTTACTATAATGGAAAGAGCATTCGTAAATCTTTGTGCATCCGCATCACCTATAATATCAACAGGATTATGAATGTTTGCATTTGGAGGTAATGTTTTTTTTAAAGCATCTAAAGTTTCCGTCTCAAAAGTTGTCATTTCTATACCGGTTCTTTCAGCTGCATCTGTTGCAATTACACCCATGCCACCAGCATTGGTAACAACTGCAACACGATTTCCTTTTGGGTGAACCAAACAGGTAAATCCTTTCGCATATTCAAATACCTCTGCAAGAGTTTCCACACGGATCACACCACATTGTGCAAAAAGTGAATCGTAAGCAATATCAGAACTTGATAAAGCTCCTGTATGAGATTGAGTGGCAATAGCACCACGTACCGACCTGCCGGTTTTTATAATAATAATTGGTTTTTGTTTTGCATTTGCTTTGTTTGCCATTTCGAAAAAAAGAGCAGGATGTTCAATATCTTCTGCATACATTGTTATTATTTTTGTTGCATCATCCTCGATCAAATATTCAAGCACATCGCTTTCGTCTATTACAGCTTTGTTACCAATGGATACAAATTTTGAAATGCCTAAATTATTTTGATGTGCATAATCAAGCGCTGCAACACCAATGGCTCCGCTTTGGGATATTAAAGCTACATTACCGGCATGGGGCATCTTAATGGCAAAATTTGCATTCAGACTGATTTCGTTTTGCGTGTTGATTATGCCTAAGCAATTAGGTCCAAGTAAAGCTATAGTATGTTTCTCTGCAATAGCTATAATTTTATCTTCTAATTTTTTTCCCGATTCTCCTATTTCTTTATATCCTGCAGTTATTACAACTATTCCTTTTATTCCTTTTTCAGCACATTGAATTATCACATTTTCAACAGCGATTTTTGGAACGCAAATAACAGCCAGATCAATTGCATCCGGAATTGCCATCACATCCTTATAGGCTTTTACACTCATTACATGACTGTACTTGGGATTTACAGGATAAACTGCTCCCTGGAAATTTGATTGAAGAATGTTGGAAAAGATAGCATTGCCAACAGTATCTTTGGTTGCAGAAGCTCCAATAACGGCAACAGATTTAGGCTCAAATATGTATTTTAAAGATTTCATGGTGTATGTTTTTTTGATCAGCTTGATAAATATTTTATAAAATTAAACTCTCTTTGCTTTAATAGATATGAGTTTAATCAAGTTGAAAAATGAAATAGATTACTTAAAAAAGGAGAAATGATTTTTGATTTTTTTACTGAAGCTTATTCGCTGTATCTTTTGTTTACTTTTACGTTATAGATGTAAAATGAAAGAGGTGAAAATTATAATTTTTCTGTTTTTGGCGATTTCTGTTTCTTGTTTGGGGCAAAAAAATTCGAATAGAGGAACGATAAAAGTTGTTAAGGATACTGCAATATATACTAAAGTGGATGTAATGCCTGAATTTTCGGGTGGAAATGCTGCAATGTATAATTTTATACAGTTAAATTTACGTTATCCCCAAAATGCAAAGGAACGCGGTTCAAGTGGTACATGCTTTATTACCTTTGCAGTAAATATAGATGGCTCCTTGTCGAATATTATTATTTTGAAAGGCGCTAGTGGATGTCCAGAGTGTGATTTAGCGGCATTGCGTGTAATTAATATGATGCCTAAATGGACGCCAGGTAAAAATAAAGGAGAAACGGTTCGGGTTCAATATAATATACCTATTAAATTTACTTTACGATAATTTTGTATCTTTTTAAAATACTTACGTTATATTTCGAAACACAGTAAAAAATTTATGCTGCAAACATCAAAATATCATGCAACTAAAACCGATCTGGCCAATGAACTTGTTCAGGTGGAAGATGCAAAAAAAAATCCTGCAAAGTTTGCTGTGTTATATGATAAATATTATGAGCAGATATTCCGTTTTATTTATCAGCGTTTAGATGATAAAGAACAAGCATTTGATGCCACACAACAGGTTTTTGTAAAAGCATTGGAAAATTTGCATAAATATGAATTTCGCGGAGTGCCTTTTGCATCATGGCTTTACCGGATTGCATCAAGTGAAGTGAATAATTTATTCCGTTCACAAAAGGCACAACGTACTGTAAATATTGATTCGGTTAGCATTTACGGAATAATAGAAGAAATTCAGGAAAGTAAAATTGAAGAGTATCACGATAAAATAGTTGCCATTATTGCCGAGAACTTAGAAGAAGACGAATTGCAATTGATCGAGATGCGCTTTTTCGAAAAACGATCTTTTAAAGAAATGGGAGAAATACTGGAGATCACCGAAAATAATGCAAAAGTAAAAACATATCGGATCTTAGATAAATTGAAAAAAATAATTAAATAGTTTCACCACAAAACGCGATAGAAAAAAACTTTGCGCCTTTGCGGCAAAAAAGAAAAAACATAGCATATACAAATTACAAAATGAAAAGAAAAGTAAATATAAACCGCCCTGAGATTAGCTCTGAAGAAATTGCACAGCGAAAAAATTTCGATTCGGTTTTGAAAAATCATGCAAACATCAGTGGGAAACCTTTGTTTAAAAAGCCTTGGTTTTTATCCAGCGTGATTGTTGCAACAGTAGCTATTGTTACCTCAGTTGTATTGTTGAACCAGGATACAAAACACGAGGTGCCAGATCCAATCGCAACCAACCTACAGCAAGAGATTAACAGCGAGTTGGAATTCTATAGAAAAGAAGAAGCAAAGCCCTGTATCAGTCCTCCTTTAAAAGATGTGAATGTGCCTTATACAACTTTTAAAGTTATAGCCGAAAAAGGTGCGAATCTTGATTTTAAAACCGGTTCGAAATTAGTTGTTCCGAAAAATTCTTTTGTTGACGAAAACGGCAAGCTGGTCAAAGGTGAAATAGAATTGCGTTACCGTGAGTTTCATGATCCTATTGATTTTTTCGTTTCAGGTATTCCAATGACATACGATAGTGCAGGAGTAACCTATCAATTTGAATCTGCAGGTATGATGGAAATGCTGGCTTACCAGGATGGAAAACCTCTGAATATGGCTCCTGAAAAAGCAATTAATGTGGAGTTAGCATCCAACTATAAAGGAACAGAATACAATCTGTATAAATTAGATACCGTAAAAAATAATTGGGCTTGTTTAGGAAAAGATAAAGTAGTTACAACAAACGAAACAAAAGGAAAAGCCAAACCGGATACTGCAAAGATTGTTAAGATTCAGCAAACTCCTGAATACAAAATTCTGGAAACAAAAAAAGTAGAGATCCAAAAAGAGAAAGAACTGAAAATTGCAGCATTACCTAAAGTGGCTCCCGAACCTAAAAAACCTGAATTAGCAAAAGCAGGCAAATACACTTTTGATATTTCAGCGGAGGGTTATCCCGAATTAGCAGTTTACAAAGGTTTGTTATTTGAGGTGGGAGATGAAAATAAGCATTTCGATAAAGCACTGTATAAAATAACATGGGACGAAGCAACCATTAAGGAAGGAACTAAAAAAGGCGAGAATTATTTGTTGACCTTGCGTAAGGAAACAAAGAAATATGAATTTATTGTTTATCCTGTTTATGAAGGGAAAAATTATGAAACAGCAATGAAGGATTATCAGGAGAAGTTTTCTAAATATAATGTTGTTCTTGAAAAAAGGAAAGTGGACGAGAAACGAATTGAGGAGGAATACCAGGCAAAATTACTAGCCATAAAAAAAGCGCAAGAAGCTCAGTTTGAGGAATGGAAAAGAGTCATGGCAAGTCAGGAAAAATCAATGAGTAAGGAAGAACAAGTGAGGCGGATGTTTTCTATCAGTAGTTTTGGTGTTTATAATAGTGACCATCCGAGTCATTATCCAAAAGGCATGAAATGTTCAGCCAACCTGAGTACCGATAAAAATGTAAAACTCTTGTGTTACGAGATCTATTTAGCAGATAAAAATAAAAATGGATTATTTACATTTAATAGAAATCCAATTGCTTCGTTTTCATTTGATCCAAATTCAAAAAATATGTTGTGGACCGTTGAAAATGGTGTTTTGTACTGGTTAAAGCCGGAACAATTTACCGATATTAAAAGTTCGGATGGGGTGCAAAAACTCGTTATGAATCGAGTGGATCAAAAATTTAAATCAGTTGATGAACTGAAAACGTATTTTAATTTTTAAATACTGATTTCGTAAGTAGAAGAACAATCCCTATGTTAAGAAGTAAAATAATTATATTTTTTCTTTTTTATGCGATCTCTTCTTTTGCCCAAAATGATACAACACAGCGGCACGGAACGATAAAGGTTGTAAAGCCGCATGATGGAGAAATCTACATTATGGCAATCGCTGATTTTGCTAATTTTGAACTCCCCAAAGTTAACCACGATTTTTCTAAAGAAGATTTATTCCAGCCTGTTCCGGTTGTTAAAGGATATTCCAATCCTTTCAATTACACAAAATATTTTAACAACAAATTTAAATCCGAACAAATTGATTTAAAAGGTAAAACGATTGATACTGTAATTTTTGAAATAAAAGTGTTAGCGAACGGAAAAACGTATATCAAAGATAAAAGTAAGACAATGATGATAAGTGGTCTTCCTGCCGTTTACAATGAAAAGGAAGCAGGGTTTGAACTAAATAGTTTGCATTTGAATTGTTTGACTTTTCTGAAAAATATTAACCAATGGCTTCCCGGATATGTGGTGTTTCCTAAAAAAGATAAATTTAAAGGTGAGACAGTGATCAAACCTGTCAAAAATAATGTGACTGTTACCGGATCAATTATGATTATATTTTCCACGATCCCATTTGAAGAAGATTTTTAATTTCTGTCAATAGCGAGTTTTTCTTTGGGCTCCTTGCCGATAAAAATTATATCTTTATCATTCAAATTTTAAGAATGCATTTTCTGAAAGATAAAAAAATCTATTTCCTGCTTTCTTTTATTGAAGGTGCTTCAGTGATGGCAACCGAATTGTTGGGTGCAAAAATGCTAGCTCCTTATTTTGGTTCTTCTCTATACGTTTGGGCAACGGTTTTAGCAATTACGCTTGGTGGTTTGGCTGTCGGGTATTTTTTTGGCGGGGTGCTTTCTTATAAAAATAAAAATCCTTTTACCTTATTTTATGTGCTGTTACTTGCGGCAGGTTTTACAGTATTGATGCCTTATACATCAAAAATTGTTTTATGGGCAATTGGCATGCATAGTTTAATTCCATCAGTGATTGTTTCTTCCATTTGTATTTTATTTCCTCCGGTATTTATGATGGGAATGGTTTCACCACTCATCATTCGGACTATTACAAAAGATATTGATGAATCGGGTAGGGCGGCAGGAGCAATTTATGCTATTTCAACCGTTGGTGGCATCATTGCCACATTTGCATTTGGATTTTATGTGATACCGACATTTGGGTTAACGTATCCCTCCATTTTTACGGGCATTGCACTTGGCTTCATCCCTTTTTTAATTCTGTTGCGACAAAAACAAATTGCAAAGACATTGGTTTTTTCGTTGCTTTGTGCCTGGGCTTTATCTGCTGCATCATTTAAGTTTTCAAGTAATATAAAAGTGCTATACAATGCCGAGGGATTGCTTGGGCAGATAATGGTTCTGGATTATCCTCATTATGATAAAAATGCAGTTATCGATGGTCATAGCCGCTGGTTATTTGTAAATCGAATTTCACAAACCATGTACGATTCATTAGCTGATGAATCAAAGAAGGAAGAAAAATATTTCACCTACGTATATCGTATTTCCGATTACATAGATTCATTACCCAAAGATTCAAAAATATTATTGCTTGGCATGGGAGGAGGCAGTGTTGCTCACCGACTCACGGAAAGAGGTTTTTCTGTTGATGTATGTGAATTGGATAAACGAATTTCAGATGTGGCGAAAAAGTACTTTTATATCAATGATAATGTGAAAATAACTGTGGATGATGCACGACATTATATTAAAACCTGTACTAAAAAATATGATGTAATTGTCTTCGATACTTTTAAAGGCGAAGATCCTCCAAATCATGTATTCACTCAGGAATCATTGGAGGAAACAAAAAAAATACTATCTGAAAAAGGAATTATTTTTGTAAACAGTATGGGATATATTGATGGAAAAATTGGAAAGTCGATGCGTTCCATTTACAAAACATTTTTAGCAGATAATTTTAATGTGGAAGTCCTTTCAACAAATCCGGATCCCGATCAAAGTAATTTACTTTTTTATGCTTCTTTAAATAAAATAAAGCCGCATCCGGATTTTATTGCACAAAAAAAAATTGATTTAAATGATGCCGTGGTTTTGAAAGACGAGTTTCCGGTATTGGATATTTTAAATGCGGAAGCTGCAAAAAGATGGAGAGTAATGGCAATCGCTTTTTTTAATTCAGATCCTAATCAGCAATTATTGCCGGTGTTTAGGTAATTTTAATTGAGTTAAATATGGGTGATAAGTAATTTAGGTAGTATTATTCATGGTGTTTTTTTACCTGTTTCATTATTTAACCCATTTCCCCAATTAACTTAATTAATTCCTGATCTCCCAATTGACTTACTTCCTTAATCAACCCATTCCCCCAAAAACTTACAATCCAAAATTAACACCTATTCTTATTATTGGATTTTGGTAGGGAGTATAAAGTGATTCGGTGAAATTATATAGGATCATGGCAACAATTCCTGAATGTTCTCCAAAGCGTTGAACATATCCTCCGCCAGCCATTAAACTTCCAACCTCGACTCTTCTGCGTGGGTAAAAATCAAATGCTTCTAAATTCAAATATTCATATTCAGCATGGGCAAATAAATAATCAGTAAAAAAGTACCTGCCAAAAACCCTTCCCCCATATACATTAGTTTTTAGATCATAATACTTGTCGTGATATTCATAGTATTGATAAGTTGCACCAATACCTGCTGAAATCCTGTCGGTAATTTTATATCCGACCAAAGGAGAAACTTCAATGAAAGTAACTGTACCAAACTGAACCCCAAGGTTACCCCCGGTATATAATTTATCCCAAAAATCACTTTTCGGGGCATGCTTTCGGAGCATGGTGCTATCCTGTGCAATGCCCTTAAAAGCCAGTAATATAAGAATCAGAAAAAGTTTGAATTTTATTTGCAATTTATTTGAATTTGATATATGTAAAATTAATAAAAAAATGTGTTTCTTTGAAAGAAATAAAAATAGAAATAGATCATGAATATTGTGATAACAGGTGCAAGTCGTGGAATAGGATATGAATTGGTAAAACTTTTATCTGCCGATTCAAAAAATACGATCATTGCAATTGCTCGTAATCCGGAAAAACTGGATGAATTAAAAAGAGTATGTTCTGAATTCAATCCGGCATCTAAAGTAATACCTGTTGTTTGTGATCTGAGTAATTCCAATGAAATCTCAGCATTGAATTCAAAGATAAAATTACATTTAGCTTCTGTAAATATTTTAATAAATAATGCAGGAGCTATTGTAAATAAAGCTTTTTCAGAAATTACCTCCACCGAGTTGGAATATGTTTATAGGGTTAATGTTTTTTCTGTTTTTCAATTGATACAAACGATCTTGCCGCTGATGGGCAAAAATGAACGAGCACATATTGTGAATATTGGCAGCATGGGAGGTTTTCAGGGGAGTGCAAAATTTGCGGGATTATCAGCATACAGTTCAAGTAAAGCAGCGTTGGCTTGTTTAACCGAATGTTTAGCGGAGGAATTTAAAGATTCAACTATTTCATTTAATTACCTGGCATTAGGTGCCACACAAACGGAAATGTTAAACGAAGCATTTCCCGGTTATAAGGCCCCTTTGTCAGCTTCTGAAATGGCATCTTTTATTGCCGACTTCGCTTTAAATGCTCATAAATTTATGAATGGCAAAGTTCTTCCCATATCTCTGAGTACGCCATAAGTATTGCAGATTAATTTATTTAGTAGTAATTTGGAAGTGAATTTTATTTTCCAAAATATTTTTCTAAACAAGAATGGATAATAAGCGATTGAAAATTAGTTTGTTGTTTTTTGCTTCTGTCCTTTTTCTTTTTTCGGGATGTTCGTGGCAGGAGTATTTTGTTGTATCAAATGAATCAACTTCAGACATTACACTCGAATATGAAATTGAAAGTCCTGAAAATGGATTTCCAATTTTTGAAAGCCATCCTTCCGTTTACCAACTTGATGCATCCGGTACTATTAATTGGAATGAAAAGTTAGCAGTTGCAGATGGTAACATGTTGCCACAGATCATTCAACTTGTATTGCCGCCAAAAAGTGCAATTATCATTGGTAATCTTTCAAATGATCATTATGAAAAACAGGATCAGTATTTCATTAACGGGAGAAAATTTAATTTGAAAAATATGAAAATCGTTACAAAAAATAAGATAATAGAAATAAGTCCTGAAAATTTTGACACTTATTTTAAAAAGAAAAACGGGTTTATCATTTTTAAAACGAAATAAATAAGAAAAATTTCTTTGCAAGGAAAATCATGTTACGAAAACAATTTTTGTACTTTCCAATAAAATCGCTACTTTTGATTAATAATTAGAATTTTTATCACCAATACCAAAATTTCCAGATGGAATATAATACCAGTCTGCCCAAGATGATTATCCCCGAATATGGCAGAAACATTCAAAAAATGATTGATTTTGCGATTACCGTTGCTGATCGTGAAGAACGTAATAAAGTGGCTAGGGCTATTATCGATGTAATGGGGCAGTTAAATCCACATTTGCGTGATGTTACCGATTTTAAGCATAAGTTATGGGATCATTTATTTATTATCTCGGAGTTTAATTTAGATGTAGATTCACCATATCCAAAACCAACACCCGAAACGTTTCAAACAAAACCTGATAGAGTTTTATATCCCAGTAATGATATTCGTTACAAGCATTATGGTAAAACAGTTGAACGTATTATTGCCAAAGCAAAAGAATATCCTGATGGGGAAGAGAAAGCCGCTTTAACTGAACAAATTGCAAACATGATGAAGCGTTCCTATCTGACTTGGAATCGTGATTCAGTGAATGATGAAGTGATCTTAAAACAATTAGAAGAACTTTCAAATGGGGAATTGACTTTAGCTGATCCATCTGCATTACGTAGTACTCAAACATTTGTACCTCGTACTCCAAGTACAAATCGCGATCGTGATAAAAAGAAACAAAATACATCCGGAGGAAAACAAAATAGTGGCGGAGGAGGGTTCCGGCATAATAATAACAATCCAAAATTTAAACGAAAATTTTAATTTTCATATATCAAATGTCTTAAAAGCCAAGTTTTTGCTTGGCTTTTTTTATAGATAAAAAAATAGAAATTACTTTTGCCCAAACAAATCATAAAAGAACCAATCTACTATAACACTAAAAAAATTAAACATGAAAACAGATCTTTATACCAAAACCGTTTTAACGGTAATCGCAATTGCACTTATTGCACTTGTTTTTAAAAATTCAACTATTGTAAATGAAGCAAGAGCCGACCAAACCAATTTTAATAAATTTGTTTCGGTACCTGTTAATGCTGATGGTTCTATTAATGTAAAAATGGTAAGTGATATGGATGTAAATATTCACAGTATCGGAGGTAGCAGTGTATATGGCGCTTTGCCAATTAATTTAAAAGAAATAGGCGGAAATAGTTTTTATGGTTCCTTACCGATGAATATTAAAGAAATTAATGGAAGTACTATTAATTCAAGCAATGGTTTACCTGTAAATATAGAAGCTGTTGATGGTACTAGTATTTATAGTTCTGTTCCCGTAAAAGAAGTTAAATAGAGATTTTTTTATAATTTAGGTTAACCTAAAAATATTCTGTTTTATTGTTCGTATGTAAACAAAATTTTATATTATTGCACCATATTAACCCAAAAAACTAAATAAAATGAAAAAAGTATTATTTATTGCAATTGTTGCAGTGGCTTCATTAGCTTCTTGCAAAAAAGACCGTGTTTGTACATGTACTACTACTGATGCTAGTTCAGGTACAACTTCAATACAAGAAATAACTTATTTTGAAGCTAAAAAAGGTGATGCACGCCAACTATGTGCTGCGCAAGCAACCCAAACAAAAACAACTTCAGGTTCAGTTTCTGTAACTGGGGACAAAACAACATGTGAATTTAAATAGTTTTATAAAAAAATAATTAAGAGCGTCCTGTAGTTAATGGGACGCTTTTTTTTCATTCAAAATATGCTTAAAAAAATTCTTTTTAGTTTTTTATGTGTTTTAGTAGGTATCGTATTCCTTGTTTCAGGATATACTAAAGGTGGTTTCCCATTCCCATATTCTTCCCCAATTGAGCCTTTTGAATACACTTTTGTTGATTTAGGGATTGCTAATTGGCAAACAGCTCCATTTATTGCCCGTTTATTAATTGGATTAGAATTGTTTATCGGCTTACTATTGGTCTTTAATATTAAACTAAAAAAAATAGCTTATAAATTAGGAATCATCACCTTGCTGATCTTTTGTATTTACCTTATATTATTAATTTTGTTTTCCGGTAATAAAGGTAATTGTGGATGTTTTGGTGAGGTTTTCGCAATGACACCATTTTGGGCATTAATTAAAAACATCGTAATGCTCATCATTTTGGTAATTCTCTATAAGTTTCATGCTGGTTGGGATTCAAAAACTACAACTTATTTTTTATGGGCAACACTCGTATCGGCTGTGGGCTTGCCTTTTGTATGGAACCCTGTTGAATTAAGTTATTCTGAATCCTATTTAAACAAACCGGAAGAAAACTTTAAACTGGAGTTAGACACTTTATATGAGCATGCATCCTTAAATATACCTCCCAAAACACTTTCTAAAGGCAAGCACATTATTGTTTTCATGAGTTTAACTTGTCCTCATTGCCGTATTGCAGCTAATAAGATCCGAATCATGCAGGAACGAAATCCTAATATTCCTTTTTATTTTGTTTTGAATGGAGAAGAAAAAAACTTAAAACCTTTTTTTGAAAATACACATACAGAAAATATTCCACATTGTATGCTAGTAGGTGGAAAGCCCATAAATTATTTTATTTATTTAGCAGGGACAACAATGCCGGCTATTTATATGGTTAATAATAGTGTGGTAGAACACAATGTAAATTATATTGATCTGGATCAGGGTGAAATAGAAAAGTGGTTAACGAAATAAATTTCAGATTCAAATTTCATTACAGAACCCTTAAACAATAAGTAGGGTTCACTCTAACACCAAGAATAGCAATGTTGTCGGATCATTTAAGCCTTTTTTGTTTTATTTGATGCAAACATTTCTATTGAAAATATGAAATTCCTTTGCACTTTTTTTCTTTTTTCATGATAAAAAGAAACAATTCTTCAGAGAAGAACTAGAGCAAACGATTCCTCCCCGCCTCTCTCCATTTTTCTGAATGTCTATGTGCGTTGCTAAAGCTCACACCAAGACCTTCATAAAAAATGGAGTTCACCCCGACTCTGCACCGCGTTTGCTCATTCCTCACGCGCGTTTTCAAAACAGCATTTTTCTTAAAATAATGCACCATTGATTTGCGCTTGCGTACGAGAATTTTGAGTGAACCTTAAGTAAACACAACGATTCGTATATTCGTACAAATTCGTATTTCGTAGATACCCGTATTTCGTAGATACCCGTATTTCGTAGATACCGTATTTCGTAGATACCCGTATTTCGTAGATATAAGATCTACCAGTTTCCTCCGGATCCACCACCACCAAAGCCGCCTCCACCAAAACCTCCGAACCCACCGGAAGAGCCTCCTCCGCCACCAAATCCTCTGCCACCACCCATCATGGAACCTAAGAAAAATCCTGTGCCCATACTCAATCCTCCTCTTCCTCCACCACCTTTACTGGAACGTAAAATGATAAACAGGATAATAAAAATTATTGGGATGATAACGCCTAATGGAATTCTTCTTTTTGAATGTTTTTTCCCATAAGCATCTGAGTTATATTCCCCTTTTGCTAATGACATTAATACATCAGTTGTTTTATCTAATGCATCATAATACTTTCCTGATTTTAAATTTGGAACGAGTTCATTTTCTTCAATTTGTCGGCATGTCAGATCGGGGATGGCTCCTTGTAATCCATAACCGGGTGCAATAAAGTATTTGCGCTGTCCTTTTCCACCGGTCGGTTTTACCAGAATAACTATCCCGTTATCAAATTTTTCCTGACCAACCTTCCATTTTGCTCCGAGTTCTGTTGCGAAACTCCATGGCTCTTGACCTGCAAGATCATCAATAATTACTATTACTATTTGATTGGAAGTTTGATTTGCAAAATCTTCTAATTTTTTTTCTAATTGTGATTCTTCCTGCTCAGAAAGAAAATCTGGAAATTCTTTGGAAAAATTATTTACCAATCTGGGAGGACTAGGCCGATCAGGAATTCCAGCATTTTGAGCAATGGAACCAAATGCTGTGAAAAGAAAGAGGAAGATAGGGGCAGTTATTCTTGTTAGCATCTACAGATTATTAATTTTTTTTGTGTCATCTCTCTATCATGGAGAGGAGGTTTTTACTTCCCGAAACTTACTTCATTATTCAATTCATTTTTATCGTTGACTTGCAAAGGGAAATGAACTTTTAGTTTTTTACCCGCCATTTCAATTCCTATTGCCAATCCTTCAGCAAATTCTTGTTTTTTGAAATGATCTAACAAAGTTTCTTTGATATGATCCCAAAATTTTTCAGGTACTTTTTCATTGATGCCTTTATCACCGAGAATAGCGAATTTCCGGTCATTCACAGCTAAATAAAATAAAACACCATTTCGCAATTCGGTTTTATCCATTTTTAAATTATGAAACACCGCAGCTGCTTTGTCCAAAACATTTTCCTTACAATCATCATCAATATGCACACGAATTTCACCGGATGTATTTAACTCCGCCTGAGCAATTGAGTCGGTTATTGTTTTTTGTTGATCCTTTGTAAAGAATTTTTTCGCGTTCATGTTCTTAAAATTTTACTTCCGGAGCTTTTTCTGAACCTTCAGCTGCTTTGAATGATTCTTTTTGAGGGAATCTGGTTTTACTTAAAAGCGTTTCATTTATAAATCCTGTGATGTGTGCGTTATACAAAGCCACTTTCTCATTGTATTGGTCGCGGGCATAATTTATTCTGTTTTCTGTTCCTTCCAATTGCGCCTGCAAATCCTTGAAATTTTCAGTTGAACGAATTTGAGGGTATGCCTCAAAAGCTAAGTTAATAGCCGTGTTTATTTTTTTGCCCATTAACTCCATGTCTTCAGGAGTTTTTGCACCAACAATGCCCGCACGAGCTTCAGTTACAGTAGTTAAAATGCCTCTTTCGTTTGCAGCGGCACCCTTCACTGTGGCCACTAATTGGGGAACTAAATCAGCACGTCTCTGATAACTGGATTGAACGTCACCCCAAGCGTTATCTACCAGTTTTTGATACTCATTTGCAGTATTAAAATTACTTCTGTACATCAAAAAAATAATCAATATAAATGCTAATATTGATCCGAGTATTATCCATGTTTTATTCATTTTTTTGTTTTTTTAATTGATTAAATATAATTTATTTTGTTAAACCAAATGGTATTTAAAGTGTTTTTCTGATTCTTCTAATCAATCAATTCCACACTGCGTTTAATAAATTTAGTCAATTCTTCCCCTTTTAATAATCCTTGCGAAAGCATTGCTAAATCAGCAGTTTGTTTAGTTAATTGTTTTTGTTTATCAGCATCTTTCTCATGTAATATTTTGGAGATCAATGGATGATTACTATTAACAATTAAATTATGCATATCCGGCATGGAGCCGTAAAAATTCATTCCTCCACCGCCCATGGCGCTCATGTCTTTCATTCTGCGCATAAATTCAGGTTTGGTGATCAGCATCGGTGCATCTTTTTCGCTCAGACTTTCAAATACAACAATGAATTTTTCTTTCGGGACAACAGATTCAATAACAGGCTGTAATTGTTTTTGTTCTGCTTCCGAGAGTTTTGAAGGTTGTGCTTCCTCTTTCTTTATAAGTTTATCAATTGTATCAGCATCCACACGAACAAAAGATGTATCCTTTAATTTGGATTCTAATTGATTGATGTAATGTGAGTCGATCGGACTATCAAATATCAATACATCATAACCACGATCTTTTGCTGTTTCAATAAAACTGTGCTGTTCATCTATGTTAGTAGTGTATAAATAAATAACACGTTTGTCTTTATCAGTTTGTATTGGTGCAACTTTTTCTGCATATTCTTCCAGCGTAGCGTATTTGCCATCAGTGCTTTTTAGCAAGGCAAACTTTTGTGCTTTGTCATAAAATTTATCTTCCGAAAGCATTCCATACTGCACAAATATTTTTATATCTTCCCATTTAGCTTCAAAATCAGCACGGTCTTTCTTGAAAATATCTTCCAGCTTATCAGCCACTTTTTTAGTGATGTGTGAGGAGATCTTTTTTACGTTACTATCGCTTTGTAAATAGCTGCGACTAACATTTAATGGGATATCAGGTGAGTCAAGCACACCACGTAACAAGGTTAAAAAATCAGGAACAATGTTTTCTACTGAATCAGTAACAAACACCTGATTGCTGTATAATTGGATTTTATCTTTTTGTATCTCGATCGATTTTTTAATTTTCGGGAAATATAAAATTCCGGTAAGATTAAAAGGATAATCAACATTCAAATGAATATGGAAGAGTGGATCTTCAAAACTCATCGGATACAATTCATGATAAAATTTATTGTAATCTTCATCTGTTAGATCTGCTGGTTTTTTTGTCCATGCAGGAACCGGATTATTGATGATATTATCTACTTCAACTTCTACATCTTTTTCACCTTCTTTTTTTGTTTCTTTTTTTGTACCGAATTTTATTTCGACAGGTAAAAATTTGCAATATTTTTTTAGCAATTCACCGATACGATATTCTTCTAAAAATTCTTCTGAGTCATCAGCTATATGAAGAATGATATCTGTTCCTCTTTCTGTTCTTTTAGCATCTTTAATTGTATAATCAGGGCTGCCATCACATTCCCAACGAACAGCTTTTGAGCCTTCTTTATGCGATAAAGTAACTATTTCTACTTTTTTTGCAACCATAAAACCGGAATAAAAACCCAATCCGAAATGACCAATAATGGCATTTGCTTCTGCTGCTTTGTCCTTGTATTTATTTACAAATTCTTCGGCACCACTAAAAGCTATTTGAGTAATGTATTTCTCAATTTCTTCTCCAGTCATACCAATACCTTTGTCCTTGATGGTAAGTGTTTTTTTCTTTTTATCAATTACCACTTCAATTTTAATATCACCTAAATCGCCTTTGGCTTCACCAATTGATGAAAGTGTTTTTAATTTTTGAGTAGCATCAACAGCATTTGAAACAAGCTCACGTAAAAATATTTCGTGATCGCTGTACAAGAATTTTTTAATGATCGGGAAAATGTTTTCTGTTTGAACATTTATTTTTCCGGTTTGCATCGTTATTTATATTTAAGGGTTTATGTAAAATTATTTTGACGCCAATTGATTTCAAATGATGTGCCATTGCTTATGAACTGACAAGATGGCAAGGTTCTCTTGCATTTATCATTGAGAAAAGGCTGTTTTTTTTCGTATCTTCGCGCGCTAAAAATTAAAATCTATCAAGTAAAATAGCCATGTGTAAAACGGACACCATTACTTCTGAAGATAACATGGTGTATTCCATGTGGCAAAAAATAAAAAAATAATAAATTATACATGAATTATTTATCTATTGAATCCCTTTCAAAATCTTACGGAGAAAAGCGTTTGTTCGACAATATCAGTTTTGGTCTTAATCAGGGGCAACGTACCGGTTTAATTGCCAAAAATGGGGCAGGGAAATCCACATTGCTAAAAACCATTATGGGTAAAGAGATCGCAGACAGCGGCACCATTACTTTCCGGAAAGACATTGTGGTGACTTATCTTGATCAAAATCCTCTGTTTGATGAAAGCAAAACGGTGATTGAAACCATTTATAACACCAACAATCCGCTATTGAATGCTGTACGTGATTATGAATCTGCGCTTACGGCATTTGAAAACGACTATAATGATAAAACATCCGATCAACTCGAAAAATGTAGTGCGATGATGGATAAGCTGGAAGCTTGGGATTTTGAAGCCAAGATCCATGAGATTTTACAACGATTGAAAATTGCTTTTTTGGACACGCAAATTTCAACTCTTTCGGGCGGACAAAAAAAACGTGTTGCATTGGCGAAAGTGTTGATCAATGAACCTGATCTGTTAATATTAGATGAGCCTACCAATCACTTAGATGTAGAAATGATCGAATGGCTCGAAAACTATTTGGTGTCGCGAGATCTAACATTGTTACTTGTTACGCATGATCGCTATTTTTTAGATAGTGTTTGTAACGAGATCATAGAAATTGATAACGGGAAATTATTTCATTACAAAGGTAATTTTCAATATTTTGTGGAGAAGAAAGCCGAGCGTGAAGCAATGGAAAGCAGTGAAATTGATAAAGCAAAAAATTTATACCGCAGAGAGTTAGAATGGGTTCGCAAAATGCCGAGAGCTCGTGGTACAAAAGCAAAGTATCGTGTTGATTCTTTTTATGAAACAAAAGAAAAAGCATTCAGCGGACAAAAAGAAGAGAAGTTAGAGTTGGGTGTAAAAATGTCGCGAATTGGCGGAAAGATTCTGGAATTTATTAAGATCAAAAAAGCGTTTGGCGAAACAAAAATTGTAAATGATTTTTCGTATGTGTTTAAAAAAGGTGAAAAAATTGGTGTTATCGGTAAAAATGGAGTAGGGAAGTCCACCTTTTTAAATATGATCATGGGTATGGAAATGCCTGATGCCGGGAAGATACAAAGCGGAGAAACCATCATCTTTGGTTATTATTCCCAGGAAGGGTTACAGCTGAATGAAGACAAGCGTGTAATAGAAGTAGTAAAAGATATTGCGGAATTTATTCCGTTGGCGGATGGCTCCAAACTTTCTGCATCCGGATTACTGACCAAATTTTTATTTCCTCCTGATGTGCAATATGGTTATGTTTCGAAATTGAGTGGTGGCGAAAGAAGAAGGTTATATTTAATGACCATCCTGATAAAAAATCCTAATTTTTTAATACTGGATGAGCCTACCAATGATTTGGACATTGTAACATTAAGTGTGTTAGAAGATTTCCTGACCAACTTCCAGGGATGTGTGTTGATTGTAACACATGATCGTTATTTTATGGATAAAATGGTGGACCATTTATTTGTATTTGAAGGTGGTGGCGTGGTACGTGACTTCCCCGGAAATTATACCGAATACCGCGATAAAAAAGAATCAGAAGATAAAATTCAACGTAAAGAAGAAAGTGGAAGTAAGATTATTCCTGAAATTAGCAATATCCCGAACACAACGATTAGTAATTCGGATTCATTAGTAACTCGTAGTGTTCCGAAAAAGAAATTAAGCTTCAAAGAAAAATTTGAATTTGAACAATTAGAAAAAGATATTGCTGCACTTGAAGCAGAAAAAATAAAAACTACCGAATTACTGAATGCAGGAAGTGATAAGCATGAAGAAATAATTGAGTGGAGTAGTAAGATCGAAAAAATTATTTCTGAACTGGATGAAAAATCTTTGCGTTGGTTGGAGTTGAGTGAGGGAATCTAATTACTTGTTGTGTTTTGTAAACCCAACTTATAAGTAAAACCAATTAACAGATTTGTTGAGTTCGTTTTTATTGCCTCATTATTTATATCCGGATGTTTCAGCACATTTATTAGTCCTAAGTTATTTCTTATTTCAAAAGAAATTGCAAATTTATTTTTGAGTGGAACTAACATTCCAAATCCAGCTGTAATCCCCGTATCAAATCGTTTGTAAAGGTTTGTGTTATCAGCATTAGGAACATAAATTGCTGTAATATTTTGTAAACGATTGTCTGCTTTATTAAATAACCGAAAAACATACCGGCATTTGCAAAGTATTTTATTCTTTTTCCAAATGTTGCGCGAAGAAGAATTGGAACCGTTAAATAATCAAAATGATTGGGCCATGCAGCTTGAGCCATAATCTCCCCACTTTGAAAAGTTAACGGTATATCCGCTAATGAACCTTTCCGTTCGTAGGCAACACTTGTTCTTAATGAAAGTGCTTTTTAAAAATTATATTGAAAAAATAGGCCACTAGAAAAACCAATCGCTGGTTTGTGATATTTTTTAATTATATCATTGCCTCGAAGGAAAATTAGACTTGGACTACCTTCAATCCCAATGTCAATTTTATTTTGTTGTCCGAAAACTATAACTGCTAGAAGAAGTGATGGAACTACGAGGAGTAATCTTTTCATCTTTTTATAAAATGGCTAATGTTTCTCTAAACGAAAACCCTTTCGATTTATTATATTTTTTTAGATGCTGTTTAAAATTTAGAAAAGAATAAAATTTAGATATTTTTAACCCAATGTCATTTCGACCAAAGGGAGAAATCTCAAAAAATCAGACTAAAAAGAGAGATTTCTCCCTTTGGTCGACATGACATATAATTTTTTTTATTTATCCACGACAACTTTATTCCTAAATAATTTACCATCACAATTCACTACCACATAATACAAACCATTAGCCTGTTTTGAAATATCCAATTGGTAATTTGAATTTTGAGAATTAAGTTTCGAACTAAAAACTTCTCTTCCTAAAGCATCGGTAACTGTAATTGTCCCAAGGGAAAAATTAAGATTCGAAAATTGGATATTGAAAACTCCTGAGCTTGGATTAGGAAACACTATTAAATTTTGCTCATCCCTTAGTTTACTAATTGTAGTTGCCAGGTTGTAATAAAGTTGTCCGTCAGAAGTAACAACAGACGACTTCATTCCGGCACCATCTTCGGCTTTAATACTGATGTAATAGTTTTGTAAGTTAACTAAAGTTAAACTTGTTGCTGATAAAGTTAGGTTGTTTAAATTGTTCGTCCAGCCAACCACATTCGTTCCTCCGGGACTTGTCCCAATTGCATAATAATAGTTGGTTATTCCTGAATTTGCATCAACAGAAGGGTTCCAATTACCTTGTAATTGTGTTCCATTATTGGTTGTATCAATATCAGTTGTTGTTCCATCTTTTAGAAGAGAAACAGAAGAAGGAGGCGTCCAGTCCACATTTACATTTTGCGAACTAACAGTGCTGATATTTCCTGCGGCATCGGTAACAATAGATTTTATTTGTCCGGCAGGTGTTGCAGGGTTTTGATTTTGAAAACGGATATCATTCGCATTACCTGCTCCTACAGTTATTGTAGCTGTTGCGTTTCGAGAACGATATACTTTAAAATTATTTATCTGATAAGTACAGTTTGCATTCCTGAATGAAATATAAGAACCATTGGAAAGAGGTGAAGAATCAATCCATTGCGCTGACATAATGTCGTTAACATATACTCTTATTAAGCCGGTGATACGATTGTAAATCACTTTGAAATCGTAGGATTGATTTGCTGTAAAAGCATGTGCAGTATCTTTTACCGGACTAGCTCCCCAGGAGTTATTTATTGATTTATAAATCTGTATTTTTTGATCGTCTAATCTAAACCAAACAAAATAAGAATTACCTCTGTTGGTGGAATCCGGTTGATCGGCAAAGAAGTGAAATCCTGCTCTACGGCTTGTTCCTGTACCTCCCAGTATTCCTGTCCAATTGTATAAATAGCAATCAGAAAGATTTTGAACAAGTGGAGAATAAATATTTGTATTCGTTACATTCTCATCTGATTGTTGTAAAAAATTATTGGTGTTGATGCTCCAGGTTCCCGAAACAGCAGACCATTCAGGATTAATTGTTGACAGATCAAAATTATCATTAAAAAAACCATGTGTGTAATTTGCTCTCCAATCATTGTTGGTATTATAATCGGTAACCTGATAAAAGCTCTTTTCTATTCCGCTGCCTCCGCTATTATCAACATCTGTAAACGTGGATATAAAACTTGTAGTATCCCAACCTGCCGGGATTGAAATCTGAGTTGTAGGGGCAATAGGGTCACCTGTATTAGTTTCCAAACAAGCGGTTATACCTGTTCCTCCAACAGTAGCGATCTTCAGATTCCCAATACTATCGATCTGAGCAATTGTTGGGATTGTACCTTGACCATAACCTGAGTAAGGAAAAACAATGTAATCAATGATTCCCAGAGAAGTGCCGCCGGTTCTTGCGTTTGGGTTAACACCAATTTGACCGGCAAGGTAAATTGATCCTTCTCCAAGACTTGCAGAAGGACCAGTATCTGCATAGATGGCATAACACCCCAATCCGGTAACAGTGTTATATACATATGCAATATCGCCTATTCTAATACCTCCTAAGGAAACTACGGATGAAGGCAAAACAAAGAAAGGCACTGTTTCAGAATTCGTATATCTCAAGGGGTTTGTAGATGGATAAGCAGAATTTACTAAAGATGTTGTTGAAACATACATGCCGGGATAAGGATCGCTTGCGCTTTGAAGTATCGGGTTGGTTCCGGTAGCATCTGCCACAACTCCCCACCAATTGCCTGTTGAACCGGCATTTGCGGTCCAGTCCAATCCACTGTTATTGGGGCCATATGCTCTCGGACTGCCATCAGCATCAATATACATTTTTGCTTTGTACATGGTTACACCGGTTGGATTGTGGTTATAAACATTAAAAGTTTGAAGGGTGGTTATAAGCGTTAGATCACAAACAACCGGTGAACGATTGAACGGATTACCATTTTGGGCAAAACTATTTATTACAAAAAGTAATAAAAACAGGGTGGTTCTTTCTTTCATGTGCAGGTTGTTTTGTATGCAATTTACAAAAAAAATTGCATTATAAATTTTAGATCTTTTGGAAAATATTATTCTAAAACAACCTTTTGTTCCACACTCCAGGCTTCTGCTTTAGCAATAAATAATACTTTTGTTCTGCTCCATACACTTGCAAACAAATCAGAAGTACGATAATTGTTTAAATCATTTTCTGAGTTCCAATAGCTGTAAGTAAAAAATATATTTGCTGAGTTGATATCATTCAATAATTCCAAACGGTTGCAACCTTGCATTGCCCTAATGCGATGTTTGGATGAATTAAAAATTTCCATGAATTCATTTAGTTTTTCAGGATCAAAGGTCATTTTTACAATACGTATCATCATTGAAATCGCACAGTTATGGTGTCATTAATTTTCATGTAAAGTAATTCGTTTGCTCTGCCGATATTAATAGCAATTTCAAGGAACCCGGATGAATTAAATAATGCTAATACTTCTCCATCAGGCACATCGCTATAGATCTTACTCAGTCGGTTTATCTCTGTGCTTTTCAGTTCAATGATAAGATCCCTGCCTTTCCCAATTTGATTAAACAGTGTAGTATGGATATTCGTAATTACGTTTCCATACGAATCTATATACACCACTGATCCGCGGATCATATTTTCCATGGATGCTGCACGGAAAGGCATCCTCTCCAATAAGTCAGTTTTGGGTTTTGCGATTTCTTCTATTGTTCCTCCTTCAGCTAAATGACAAGCTGCTTTTGTAAAAATATCACGTGTCGCAAAAGGAGAAACAATACCTTCTGTGGTATTAATTTCATATATCTTTTCAGGCACGTTGTCTAACAAAAGTGAAAAGATGCCATTGTTGGTCCCGATAAAAAAATGTCCATCTGCTAAAACAATAACATATTGAGACAGGTAGGTTTGTTCATCCCGCAGTTCATCTTTCACACCGATAATGTGAATAGTTCCTTTTGGGAAATTCGGATAGGCATTTTTTAAAATATAAGCGGCATCCAAAATGTTATAAGTGGGGATTTGATGCGAAATATCAACAATTTTGGCTTCCGGCAACCGGCTTAAAATTGCGCCTTTTATGGCACTCACATAATGGTCTTTTAAACCCAGATCTGTGGTAAGCGTTATGATTGCCATTTGTTAGTAAATTGTGATTTTTTAAAACTCAGTTTTAGCCAATGAATAGGCAAAAATATGTTATTTTCGTGCTTTCAGAAAATAATAATTAAATAAAGAATTTTTAAAGAGGCGATTTGCAGGGATGCAGGCACAAGCAGGGAAGATAAAATAAAGAAAAAAATTGAGTGAAAAAAAAATAATACTCGAAGATATTGCACCGATTGATCTATACGGTGTAAATGACTCTAAACTGGAGTTGATAAAAAAACGTTTCCCAAATTTAAAAATTGTTGCAAGGGGCGAAACCATTAAAGCTATTGGAGAAGAGGAAGAGATCAACCAATTAGAAATGGTTTTGAATATTCTGACGGCTTATTTTAATCGTTATGGAAATTTAACGGAAAACGCTATGGAGCAGATTTTAGGCGGTTCGGTAAAAAGAACCGGCACAGCAGATATGGCAGATGGAGATAACGTATTGGTTTTCGGCAACAGTGGTTTGATCATTAAGGCACGTACCGTAAATCAGCGAAAGATGGTGGAGAGCATTGCAAAAAATGATATGGTGTTTGCTGTTGGTCCGGCTGGAACAGGAAAAACATATACAGCAGTTGCTTTGGCGGTTCGGGCATTACGTAACAGAGAAGTGAAAAAAATAATTCTAACCCGTCCGGCTGTGGAAGCAGGTGAAAATTTGGGTTTTTTGCCGGGTGACCTGAAAGAAAAACTGGATCCTTATTTACAACCGCTGTATGATGCGTTGGGCGATATGATCCCTGCTGAAAAGTTATCTTATTATTTGGAAAATAGAATAATTCAAATCGCACCTCTTGCTTTTATGCGTGGTCGTACCTTAGACAATGCATTTGTAATTTTAGATGAAGCACAAAATGCAACAGAAGGCCAATTAAAGATGTTTTTAACCCGTATGGGCTCCTCTGCAAAGTTTCTGATTACAGGGGATATCACACAAATCGATTTGCCAAAACATCAGCCATCAGGATTGCCGCAAGCAATAAAATTATTGAATAAAATTGAAGGAATTGATTTTATAATGCTGGATGGAAGCGATATCATCCGCCATAAATTGGTAAATAAAATTGTGAGTGTTTATGATAAATTAAAAAGTTGAAATCAAAAAATATAGTTCTTAATATCATTAATTAAATAAAATGGAAGCGATTACAGAAACCAATTTTAATTTTCCGAAACAAAAGAGTTTTTATAAAGGAAAAGTACGTGATGTGTATAACATCGATGATAAAATGCTTGTTATGATCGTAAGTGATCGGATTTCCGCATTTGATGTAGTACTACCTGAAGGCATACCTTACAAAGGGCAAGTGTTGAATCAGATCGCTTCAAAATTTTTAAAGGCAACTGAAGATATTGTTCCGAATTGGGTAATCGCAGTTATAGATCCGATGGTGACTGTTGGTCATCTGTGTGAACCCTATAAGGTTGAAATGGTAATTCGCGGTTATTTATCTGGTCATGCCTGGCGAGAATATAAATCGGGAAAACGACAATTGTGTGGAGTGACAATGCCGGATGGAATGAAAGAGAATGATAAATTTCCTGAGCCGATCATTACTCCTTCAACAAAAGCATCTGTTGGTCATGATGAGGATATTTCGAAAGAAGATATTATTTCAAAGGGAATTGTTGCCAAAGAAGAATACGAACAATTGGAAAAATATGCCCGGGCAATTTTTCAACGCGGAACAGAAATTGCTGCAAAAATGGGATTGATATTGGTAGATACAAAATATGAATTCGGAAAAAAAGATGGAAAAATTTATTTGATAGATGAAATTCATACTCCGGATTCTTCCCGTTATTTTTACAAAGAGGGTTACGAAGAGCGCCAAAAGAAAGGCGAGGCTCAAAAACAATTGTCGAAAGAATTTGTTCGTGAATGGTTGATGGCAAATGGATTTCAAGGTAAGGACGGACAGAAAGTTCCTGAAATGACTCCTGAAATAATCAAATCTATTTCGGAGCGTTACATTGAATTATACGAAAACATTGTTGGTGAAAAATTCGTTAAGTCGGATGTTTCAAATGTATTAGGCAGAATAGAAAACAACATCACAAATTTTTTAAAAAGTTAATTAAATGTTATTTCGACCGGGGGGAGAAATCCCTTTTTTGAGTTTTTCCCGCCGGTTGAAATGACTGAGTTTAAAGATAATTGTATGAGTATAAAAAGTTTTGTTTATTTCTTGTTTTTTCTTGTCCCTGTTTTTTTATTTTCTCAAAATAAATATTCTATTTCCATTGACTTAAATCATGTAAAGAATGATAAGATAAAAGTTGTAATTAATACACCTGAAATTACTGCTGAAGAGCTGATTTATGTGATGCCTGATGTTATTCCCGGCTCTTACTCTCAAAAAGAGTATGGCCGGTTTTTGTCTGATTTTAAAGCCTATTCAACAAAGGGGAAAAAATTAAATGTGACCCATTTAGATAAAAATACATTTACAATATCGCTTTCAAAAGATAAAAGTAAAACGCTTGGCCGTATTGAGTATTTTGTTGACGACACCTGGGATGCGGAAAAAAAAGAGGGAATGAGCGATGAGGAGTATAATTACATTTTTCAACCGGGAGGAACCAATATTGATGAGGGAAAAAATTTTGTGATCAATCACCAGGGCTTTTATGGCTATTTGCAAGGCTATGAAATGTTACCATACGAAATTACTTTTTTAAAACCGGATTCTTTTTTTGGTGCAACATCCTTGAAAAAGGAAAAGTTGAGTGCAGGCAGTGATATTTATTTTGCTGCTAACTATGTTAATTTAGTTGATAATCCTATCCTTTATTCTATTCCTGATACAGCAAGTTTTATTTCAGGAGGGACATTGATCAATATCGCTGTGTATTCAGAAACAAATGCTGTTAAGGCTACTCAGATCCGTGAATATTTAAAACCGATTGCTCATTCCTTAACCAAATTTTTTGTGCAAATGCCGGTGGACCATTATCAATTCTTAATGTATTTTCCAACCAACGAAAAATCAGCCATCACACAATTTGGTGGTTATGGAGCTTTGGAACATTCGTATGGTTCTTTTTATTTTTTACCGGAATTACCAAATGAACAATCTTTTAAATCAATGATACTTGGTGTGGTTTCTCATGAGTTCTTACATATTCTCACTCCTTTGAATATGCATAGTTTTGAAATCGCGAATTTTGATTTTTTGCATCCGAAAATGTCACAACATTTATGGATGTACGAAGGTGTAACGGAGTATTTTTCTATGCTTGTCCAGGTGCGCGATTCATTGATCACATACCCTGCTTTTATTAATGAAATGGAGTTGAAGATACAAGAAGCATCTGGTTTTCCGGAAGTCTCATTTACCCAAATGAGCAAGTATATTTTGGAAAAAGAATATAAAGGGATGTATAACAATGTTTATCAAAAAGGTGCCCTTCTGGGTTTTTTGCTTGATATACGATTGAATGAATTAAGTAATGGAGAATTAAGTTTGCGTGATGTTATGCTTAAGTTAAAGGATAAATACGGGCCGGATAAACCCTTTAATGATGATGATTTAATTAATGATGTTGTCGCATTTTCATATCCTGAAATCCGTTCCTATTTTAATGAGTATGTTATAGGTACTAAACGTTTACCTTATAAAGAGTATCTTAATAAAATTGGTTTGAATTATTATGATGTAAAGCAAGATACTGTATTTACATTCGGTAAATTCGGTCTCACTTTTAGTGAAACCGAAGCGAAATTTAAGATCACCAATACGGATGGCAGCAATTCTTTTAAGTTAAGAGATGATGATAATCTGCTTGTGGTAAATGGCAGAGTAATTACATTGCAAAATTATACTGCTGCACTTGCCCCGCTTTTTTCAATTAAAGATCAGTTACCGGTTAAAATTAAATTTACACGTAGTGGTGAATTATTCGAAGAAGAAGCCGTACCCTATAAGGAATTGAATGAACGAAAAATGGTGTTAGAGGAAAACCCTTCAGCAACTGTTTCACAAATTAACCTGCGTAAAAAATTGTTGTTTTCAGTTTCAGCAACAAAATAATTATTTTATTTACGATGCCTTTCTTTAGTACGATGCCTTTCCAACGAAGGCTATACCTTCCGTTTTTTTGTGAACCCCAATAAAGATTATCCTTATTTTGATTTATATCATTCATTCACTTGAGTAAATCCATTCCTGTCCCCATTCTCTATTTCTAATTTTGTAGAGGTCAAATTAAATTAGAAAAATACTTAACATGATTTCTTTTACAAACAAGTCCATTTGTTTTTTAGTAAGCTGCTTTCTTCTTTCAGCCTGCGTGCAAAAAGGAGAGAAAATATTAAAAAATCAAAAAACAAAGGATGACATAATGATGACGATAAGTAAAGATAGTCTTATGTCAGCTGAAATGTTGAATCATATTATATTGAATGAAATAACCTTGCAAAAAATTTTTAAAAACAAATTAACTATGCAAAGTCTTTTAACAAAGGACAATATGATAGAGCTGATGAAAGAAGATACAGTAATTGCGAATACAATGATGTGTGAAATAATGGAGTTTGCTCTCACTGATTCAAGCGTTTGCAGGAAAATGAATCAAATAATGATCTCTAAAAATATTTTTGAGAAAATGGGAATTGATAAATATTCGGAATACCCTTTGGTTGCAAAAGATAAATTAAAAATTAATGAGCCAGCGAAATTTTCAAGTCAAAAAATAAAAACAAATTGATTTTTTCTTTTCTTAATCTAAAAATGCCGGAGCTGAAAACGGTAAGGAAAGTCAATAAAAAAAATAAAATGAAAAAAATAAAGTTGAGTGTAATTGGAATGATACTCCTTTTTTCAGAGGGAATGATTGGAGGAAATACCTTGAATAATTACACAGATACTGCAAATGTAAAAAATCAAGAAAAAAAAGCAGCGGATATTCCTTTTTTACCAAAAGTGGAAATAGGTGTACGCTTTATTCCGACATTTTCATCATTAAATGTTCAGACTGCGGATGGTGGAAAAATAAATGGTGACGTAACACTTAATTACGCATATGAAGCATTTTTAGGTATTTATATTGGTAATCATATTGGGATTCAGGCAGAAATAATTTATAATTCTTTGACTCAAAAATACCGGGATTTAGATTTGGATCGAAAAATCAAAATCAATTATGTAAATGTTCCGGTGTTACTTTCATTAAATACACGTAAAGGTGCCAGACTAAATTTAAATGTAGTGTTCGGTCCGCAATTTGGGTTTAATGTGGGAGCCACTATGGAAACAACAGGTACAAATGGAACATATAATTCACAAGCTGTTTTTGCAGTGAGAAAAAATGACCTTGATCTGGCTTATGGAGCCGGATTTGATGTTTCCCTTAATTCAGCACATACACTTAGATTAGGTTTAGGATACCGTGGTGTTTCGGGTTTGATGGATATTGCTGACCACAGTAAGAGCCTTGCTGCAAATGAATATTACGTTCTTGATAATTCAAAAATAAAAACAAATTCAGGTTATATAGGTCTGTCTGTTTTATTCTGATTAAAGGAGCATCACAAAGATGAAAAAGTTGTGTCAAAAAAAATCATACTGCATTTATGTGATACAAAAAATGCAAGAGAACTTAAAATCAAAAGAAAGCTGGAAAGAATTAAAAGCTAACTCAATGAACAGACAAAAACCCCAATAAATTAATTTATAAACTAAAAAAACAAAAAAAATGGAAACAGCACTTAAAATTACAAGAAACTGGAATGAATTAAAAACGGAACTTAAACAAAAATATCCGAACTTAACAGAAGCGGACCTGACTTATTCAGCCGGAAAAGAAGAGGAATTAATAACAAATCTTTCAAAAAAGATTGGTAAAACACCTGATGAGGTTAGCAACATGATTGAAGATTTACAATCAAAGACCATGGAAACCCCAAAAAGTGAAACAGGAAGTAAACAACCGGAAAATAAACAACCGGAAAGTAAAATGCCGGAAAGTAAACAACCGGAAAGTAAAATGCCGGAAAATAAACAACCGGAAAGTAAATTGCCGGAAGACAAACAACCAGAAGGCGAAAAAGAAGGTTCAAAAAATTGGTTAAATTTTGAAGATTAATTTTTGGTCTGTTAAATTAAACTTCATAAAGGGAATTACTATTAACAGTAGTAATTCCTTTTTTTTCGCTACGATTAAAAGCAAATTTTGTTCAAGTAATATACCTTTTAATTTAAGCTATAGATTTATTTATTTCATTACGATATTCTGCTCCAATTGGTTTTATTGCTAACCATCATGGAATAATGGTACGCAATAGTTGCATTTTCAGATTTTTCAAGATTCGGATCTTCTGATAATAATTCTATAACAATGTTGCGTGCAGCATGAAGTATTTGTGAATCTTTTGCCAGATCGGCAATGTTTAAATCTAAAACTCCACTTTGCATGGTGCCGGCCATATCCCCCGGTCCGCGCAATTTCAGATCGACATCAGCAATTTCAAATCCATCATTTGTTCTGCACATGGTTTCCATTCGCAATTTACCATCACTGCTTAATTTATGAGAGGTCATTAAAATACAATACGACTGTTCAGCACCCCTGCCAACACGTCCCCGCAATTGATGTAATTGTGATAACCCGAAACGTTCAGCACTTTCAATTACCATTACACTTGCATTCGGAACATTCACTCCTACTTCAATAACTGTTGTGGCAACCATTATATGTGTTTGGTGTTTCACAAATCGTTGCATCTCATATTCTTTTACATCCGATTTTAATTGGCCATGAACAATACTAACCTGATATTTCGGTTGCGGAAATGCCCGCACTATACTTTCGTACCCATCCATCAGATCTTTGTAATCCATTTTTTCAGACTCTTTGATTAAAGGATATACGATGTAAATTTGACGGTCCAAAGCAATTTGTTCACGCATAAAACCAAACACTCTGTCACGATGATTGTCGAAACGATGAATTGTCTGAATCGGTTTTCTTCCCGGGGGTAATTCATCGATCACACTCACATCGAGATCACCATAAAGGGTCATGGCCAATGTGCGTGGGATGGGAGTGGCGCTCATGATCAATACATGGGGCGATTGCGAATTTTTATTCCACATCTTTGCTCGCTGTGCCACACCAAAGCGATGTTGTTCATCAATCACTACAAAACCTATATTTTTAAATTGAACAACATCTTCTAACAAGGCATGAGTTCCAATTAAAATCTGCATTTCGCCATTTTGTAATTGTTCATGTATTGCTCTGCGTTCTTTCGTTTTTTTTGAACCGGTGAGCAATCCAACATTTATAGAAAGTGGTTTTAATAATTCAGAGATCGTTTCATAATGCTGGTTAGCCAGGATTTCAGTTGGGGCCATCAAACAGGCTTGAAATCCGTTATCCATAGCAATTAACATATTCATTAATGCCACCAATGTTTTTCCGCTGCCAACATCTCCTTGCAACAAACGATTCATTTGTTTGCCACTTCCCATATCCAAACGAATTTCTTTGATCACTCTTTTTTGTGCATTGGTTAATTCAAAAGGCAAATAGTTGTTGTAAAAAGTATTAAAATAATCACCCACTTTTGAAAACACAAATCCTCTGAACATTTTTTCTCGTAGGCCCTTTTGTTTTAAAAGTTTGAGCTGTATGAAAAATAATTCTTCAAATTTCAAACGGAACTCCGCTTTCTTCAGCATTTCAGGATTTTGAGGGAAATGAATTTGTCTGATAGCTTCTTCACGGGAAATTAGCTGATAGCGTTCTTTTATAGTATTTGAAAGTGTTTCAGGAATATTGTTTTTAATTAAGGCGACCAGCGTTTTTTGCAAACGTGAAATACCTTTAGTGTCTAAGCTTCTTGTTTTTAATTTATCCGTACTGTTGTAAATGGCTTGTAAGGCGCTTGCAAAGGTTGTATTTTCCTCGCTTACCAATTCAATTTCAGGATGAGCAATATTAAATTTTCCATTGAATACACTTGGTTTTCCAAATATTATATATTCATTTGTAACATGTGGTTTTATTTTTTCAGATATCCATTTTGCCCCCTGAAACCATACCAATTCAAGTCTTCCTGTTTCATCAGTGAATGTTGCAACAAATCGTTGAGCACGTTTCGCACCAACCATTTCTGTATGAGAAATTTTTCCGCGAAGCTGAACATAAGGGAGGTCAGCATTGATCTCTTTTACTTTATAAAATTTTGTCCGATCAACATAACGAAATGGATAATAGGTAAGTAAATTTGAATAGTTGAAAATGCGCAATTCTTTTTTCAGCAATTCAGCCTTTTGTGGGCCAACGCTTTTAAGGTATTCAATAGGTGTATTTAAAAAATTGCTCGACATAGATTGTCGCGAATTTACAGATAAATTTAAAAAGGCTTCCCAAATGAGAAGCCTCTTTATTTATAATAAAATATAAATGTGAATGAAATTACTTTAAAGGAATCTCAAAATAGTCAGTCATATCATCAATCAGCCTCCGAACTTGTTTAAGATTATCATTTTCCTGGGTTTTCTTTAATACTCCCTGAAGTTTCTCAATATATTGTTTACGATGTGTACTTAGCCATTGTGAGGTGTAATAAACTGATTTAATTGATAAATCATTTTCTACATTTTTGCTGGTGCCGGCAGTTAATTTTTCATAACGTTTATAACATTCCTGAACTCCTTCATGATCATTCAAAAAGAAATAACCTAAAATGAGTGTTCCGAACAACGAATCGTACAATCTCTGGAAAGCAATCTGCTGAAAGTTGACCAGTAAAAATTCTATTTTTTCAATTGCTTGTTTTATTTCTTGTTTTGTTCCCAGCAGCAAAAAGCAGCAATAAATGTTATTCAAATTAATAAAACGCACATATAAGCCATCGTTCCAAATTGGTTTTGCAATTATTTCTTCACACTTTTTTTTGTAATAGGCAATATGAGATTTTACATCTTTCGGTAAATTTTCATTGTAATCTTTTCGATAACCATGGCAATAAGTGGTCAGAAAATAACTAGCCTGTATGCTTATATAAACTATTTCAGGTGTGTTTACATAATTTTTCCAAAAGCGAAGAGGTTCACGTTGTTTTATCAGGAATGCTGCTTCCTTTTGCAATTCGTCATTTTCTAAGGAACTGATAAGATGTTTTAATTTTAAATAATCAATATTCAATTGAATATCATCGGAAAAAGAAAAGATAACAAAACTGTTTTTTTCCAGATCATCCAGCAGATGCAATATCTCATCGAATACTTCTTTACTGTAAAAACGATCATCATTTAAATAATTTAAAGTGTGACAATATGCAAATCGACTAAGCATTTGAATGCTCCATGATTTGTTATCGCGGTATAAATCATAAAAACGAAGATGTTCTTCCATTTCTTTATTTGAAAGTTCGCTTTTTCCTTTAAAATTAAGGTTTTTGCGCATGTACAAATAAATCTGGTTGATGATGTGCTCGTTTTTTAATAATTCACTAATACGCTCATGGTATTTAATTGCATTGTTTTTATTTTCAGTAATAAATGATTGTTGAGCAAAGTATTTAAGAACAGCTGTGGCAGTTGGAAAGTCTTCCACTTTTTCAGCAATATCCAATAAAATTTCGGCTGTCTCATTGGCTTTTTTTAACTCCCCGTTATTTACTGCTTGTTCAATAATAGAGATGTTATGCATTAAATATGAAGGATAGTTACGACTTAAATAGGAGGTTAATCGGAATGTATAATGAACTAATTGAAAAAACTTTTTTTTGCATTTTTCATCATTTGTTCCATAAACTGACTTGCACAATGCATCTGATTCTTTCTGTGCCCAATTATCCTTACGGATTTGTGTAACAAGCTTAAAAGATAATTCTGCATTGTTTACTTTCAAATGATTTTTGAATTCATCGAAATGAAAATTATCGAGCAGTAATATTACTTTTTGAATACTTAACATTCTATTTATTTCTGCTCTAAAGTATTTAAAATTATTGTAATTAAAAATCCTTTTTCTGATTTTTTGATCGAAGCAGGAGGAAAAATAAAAAACAATTTACAAGAGTAGCAGCCTATTTGGATTTTAATGCGGTAGTTTAAGTAAAAAAAATGTCTGATTAAGTCCCGGATGAAAGACTTTTAATAACTCTATTTCGGATTTAAATTTGTTTAAATATTTAACCTCTCATAAAAATGACAAAATTAAAAACGTTTTACTCAGCACTCTTTTTTCTTACTGTAATCCTAAAGGCCCAAGCCTTTCAAATTGGAACAACTGTAATAACTTATTCCGATCCTGCACGAAGCAATAGAAGTATTCAGACAGAAATTTATTATCCTGCTGCTACAGCAGGTTCAAATGTTGCAGTTTCTGCAGGTACATTTCCAATAATTGTTTTTGGACATGGTTTTATGATGGCATGGAGTGCCTATCAAAATATTTGGGAAGATCTTGTTCCTCAAGGATACATTGTTATTTTTCCTACTACGGAAGGAAGTATCTCTCCGAATCATGCTAATTTTGGTGCTGATCTGGCATTTCTCGTAACGAAACTCCAATCAGAAAGCGCAAATAATGCTTCATCCCCATTTTTCAACCATATAAATTCTAAGTCAGCAATCATGGGGCATTCAATGGGTGCCGGAAGCGCCTTTTTAGCTGCAAAAAATAATACTGCCATTACCACCATGATAACTTTAGCTGCAGCCAATACGACACCCTCCTCAATTACAGCGGCTCAAAATGTTACTGTTCCAAATTTGGTTTTTTCAGGCGCTAATGATTGTGTGGCTCCAGCACCGGCAAATCAGGTGAAAATGTATGATTCACTTGCTTCGGCATGTAAAACGTATATAAGTATTAAAGGTGGCGCTCATTGCGAGTTTGCGAATTCTAATACAAACTGCTCCTTCGGACAATCAACCTGTTCTCCTGCACCTACCATTACACGTACCCAGCAACAAGATGCCGTTTCTGATTTTTTAAAATTATGGCTTGAATATTATTTAAAAGAAAATTGTAATGCATGGAATGTATTTAATGATTCATTAGCTCTTTCAACACGAATTACACATAATCAATCGTGTTCTATCTCAAATCCGTTGATCAATCAATCGGGTGCTGTGTTAAATTCTACTGCTGCTTCCACTTATCAATGGTATTTAAATGGAAGTCCGATAAGTGGTGCTACTTCTCAGAATTATACTGCAACTCAATCGGGGATCTATTATGTTCAGGTTACCTATATTAATAATTGTCCTTATCCTTCCAATTCTATTAATATAACAGCTACCGGAATTATGATAAGTTCATTTACAAATGGATTGAAAATTTACCCTAATCCTGCAATAAACAGTATCACGGTTGATTTCTCGACAAAAACGGATGTTCAAGTGAATGTGAAGTGTGTAAATATAGCAGGACAGGTTATCTTTGAAAATAGTATGGCGGCACAAGCGAATGAAGATAGATCTCACACATTTTTTATTTCTGATATGAAACCCGGAGTTTATTTTGTGGAAGTAAGTTCTAAAGATTTTAGATATACCGGAAAAATAATAAAACAATAATTTTTTGTTGGGTGAATCGCCCGTTTTTCAATTGAATTAAGGGCTTTTCTATTTTTCTAAACGCCAATCAATTGGTTGGATTCCTTGATGTTCTAGTAATTTATTTGTTTTTGAAAAATGTTTGCATCCAAAAAAAGCTCCACGTGCCAATGGCGAAGGGTGAGCTGCTTTTAAAATAAAATGCTTGTTATGGTCTATCAGCGCTTCTTTTGTTTGAGCATAATTCCCCCACAATAAAAAGATAACACCTTTTTTATTATCTGAAATGGCTTTAATAACAGCATCAGTAAAAGTTTCCCAGCCTTTTTTTTGATGTGAACCGGGTGTATTTGCTCTGACCGTTAAGGTTGCATTTAACAATAATATTCCTTGATCTGCCCAGGATTCAAGATTTCCGGTATGCGAAATTGGAATGCCCAAATCAGAATTTAATTCTTTGAAAATATTTTTAAGAGAGGGTGGATTGGAAACCCCGAGGCTCACAGAAAAACATAATCCATTTGCTTGTCCCGGACCATGGTAAGGGTCCTGTCCTATAATGACCACCTTAACTTTTTCAAAAGGAGTATGATTAAAAGCGGAAAATATTAAGCTCCCGACAGGGTAAACAATATGTTTTTGTTTCTCATCGACAAGAAATTTTTTAAGGTTTAGGAAATAAGGCGAAGAAAATTCATTCTTTAATACCTCTTTCCAGCTGGGATGAATAGTAATGTTTGCTGTGTTCATAGAATAAAATATTCGATAAAAGTACTAGGATTAACACGGATTACGATAAATGTGTAAAAAATATTTTCTATAAGGTTTGCATAATTGCAGAATTGTCATAACTTTGCCATTCAATTATGAGATTATCCATTAAAAACAATCTTACTCTGACTCACATGAAAAAGTTTTTTGTAATTGTTGCATCTGTTCTTTTTGTAAGTGCTATCATTACTTCTTGTAGAAGTCATGAGCGTTGTGCTGCTTATGGGAAAATAAATAAAATAGACACCGGAAAATCTCATACCGACAAAACAGAAAAATCAATTTAATTTTAATCTTTTATACTCCTTTTCGATGAAAAAACTATTTATCGTGGTATCTCTTTTTGCTTTTTTTATTTCAGTTTTAAGCTCTTGTAAAGCTTCATCTCGTTGTCAGGCTTATTCTAAAGTGGATAAGGTACAAACCGGCAAATCAATCTAAAAGTTTAGTTAGTATGGAATGGTTAAATCTTACATCTGAAAATCAGTTGAAGGAAATAAACCAAAGATCTTTCGATCCCCGGTTTTTGGGTGTGTTACTATTTAAACATAGTACACGTTGTTCAATAAGCTCATCGGCCCTTAACCGGTTGGAACGTAATTGGAAATTTTCAAGTGAAACCCTTCCTTCCTATTATTTAGATCTGATAAATTATCGACAGTTATCCCAAAAAATTGCCGAAACATATCTTATTCAACATGAGTCCCCTCAGGTTTTAATAATAAAAAACGGGAAGTGTATTTATTCAACTTCCCATTCTGATATTAATGTTGATGACATTATTTCAACAATACAAATTAATAATTAAAAATTACTGTTTGCTTTAATTCGGAGCTTAAACTTTTTGCCACAGGGCAAGTATATGCTGTATGTTCCAATAATTGTTTGTCCTTATCTGAATAATTGTTTTTTGGAAATGAAAATTCTACAATTATTTCACTAACACGTCTTGGGTTAGATTCCATTATTTTAGTGATCTCAATTTGGGTGTTATCCATATTTATTGAATGACGTTGAGCTACAATTCCCATTACAGTTAACATGCAACAACCCAATGATGTTGCTAAAAGGTCGGTTGGAGAAAAAGCTTCTCCTTTGCCATTATTATCTATCGGTGCGTCTGTAATAATGCTGTTCCCTGAATGTAAATGAACAGCCTCTGTACGAAGATTTCCTGCATAAATAATTTTAGAAGTTTTCATAAAGTAATTTTTTAAATTGTGTTATAATGATTATATTTGTAAGTACAAATGTAACAGGTAATGTTTAAGAATAGTTTCGTTTTTATTTTTCTTGCAATTTTTTCTTTTGAAGTTGGAGCACAAGAGTTAAAAGATGATTTAACTCGTTTGCAAAGTGGTGAAGATATAAATGTTTTATATAGAAACGAAGCTAGTTTTGGGATTTTTGCTCATTCTGCAGGTGGTTTTGGACTTGCATACCGAAGAGCACAACATGTTACCGGAAAACGTAAACGTATGTTTGAACTGGAAGCCCAGAATTTCAAACATCCCAAGGAAATAAAAAGTGTTAATCAAAATGTTCCAAATGCAAAAGGATATACTTACGGAAAATTAAATTCTATTTTAATTATTCGCCCGGGTGTTGGTTATCAAAATGTGATCTATCAGAAAAGTGATAAAAAAAGTGTAGAAATTCGAGTTTCCTATTTTTTAGGTGCAACCCTGGCCTTTGCAAAACCTGTTTATCTTGAAGTTGACCATACTAATTCTTCTTCTAACGGTCCCGTTATTACAACAGAAAGATACGTTCCCGGGTCATATAACGATACAATAGATAATGTGTTAGGTAAAGCCTCTTTTTTTAAAGGAATGGAAAAAACAAAAATATACCCTGCAGCGTATGCAAAATTAGCATTGAGTTTTGAATATGCCGATCGTTATAATGGAGTTAAAGCAATAGAAACAGGAGTTGTTGCTGATGTATATCCTTACGCTATCCCTATGATGGCCTATAATAAAAAACAGGAAGTTTTGATTTCTTTATATATCAAATTTGTTTGGGGGAAAAAGTGGTTTTAATAATTAGGATTGATAATTAAGAATGTCAGAAAAAAATAGTGCATCTGCTACGGAGCATAAAATGATTCGCAAGCCAGATTGGTTAAGGGTAAAACTTCCTACCGGAAAAGAATACGCACAAGTTCGTCAAATTGTTGCTTCACATAAATTACATACTATTTGTGAAAGTGGAAACTGTCCAAATATGGGCGAATGCTGGGGTGCAGGTACTGCAACATTTATGATCTTAGGGAATATCTGTACAAGGTCCTGCGGTTTTTGTAACGTAGCCACAGGTATGCCTAACCCGGTAGATATACATGAGCCTGAACGCATCGCGGAATCAGTACGTTTGATGAATTTAAAACATTGCGTGATCACCTCTGTTGATCGTGATGACCTAAAAGATGGTGGTGCCGGAATTTGGGTGGAAACAATAAATGCAATCCGTAAAGCAAGTCCGCAAACAAAATTTGAAACTCTTATTCCGGATTTTCAGGGAAAATGGGAAAATTTGCAACAAATCATTGATGTGAAACCGGATATCGTTTCTCATAATTTAGAAACGGTTCGAAGGCTTACTAAACAAGTTCGTATCCAGGCAAAATACGACAGAAGTTTAGAAGTATTAAAAAGACTTAAAGCTGCCGGTGTAAAAACAAAATCAGGTATTATGCTTGGCTTAGGTGAAACAGAAAAAGAAATTTATGAAACGATGGATGATTTGCGGCTCGTAGAATGTGACGTAATGACTATCGGGCAATATTTACAACCAAGTCCGAAGCATTTGCCTGTAAAAGAATTTATTCATCCTGAAAAATTTGAGAAACATAAACAAGTGGGTATAGAAAAAGGTTTTCGAATTGTAGAAAGTGGTCCTTTAATTCGTTCATCTTACCACGCAGAAAAACATATTTATTAGTAAAAATTTTACAATTAATTATTATTTTCGTATTTTTGAATCGTCCCCTAATAAAACAATATAATAAACTATGAAAAATTACAAATTACTTTTAGGTTCAGCATTTTTATCTGGAATGTTACTGTTTTCTGCATCTATGTATCTGAAAAACAACATTCAAAATAATTTTAGAACTAATAATGAAACAAAAGATATCGAAAAGGAAAAAAGTGCAGTGGGTGCTGCTCGATGGCTTTTTAATATCAAGAAAAATCAATTGACAGGGAAAATTGATGATTTTGATGTGTTAAAGGCAAGAGAAGAAATAGCACAAATGAGACAAAATAAATCTGTTACAGCAGCTTTAGGTTTGGAGTGGAACGAATTAGGTCCCGACAATGTTGGCGGTCGCACAAGAGCCATATTAATTGACAAATATAATTCAAATAAAATTTTTGCAGGAAGTGTAAGCGGTGGACTTTGGGTTTCGACAGATGCCGGGGCATCATGGGCAAATGTTAATGGCTTCGATCAGCAACCGATTTTATCTGTAACATGCATTACTCAAGCAGCTAATGGTGATATTTATGTAGGAACCTGAGAGGATTTATACTATCTGTATGGAACAGGTTCCGCAGGGATTTTAGGTGGAGGGATTTATAAATCATCAGATGGTGGTGCTACATTTGTTTTATTGCCTTCAACAATTCCAGCTACTGCTAATTCAACCGGAAATAGCGCGACAAATAAATTTTTAGGTGTGAATAATATAGCTGCAGATCCAACTAACCCAAATAGAATATATGCAGCTACCCGTTATGGTTTGCAAATGACTGATGATGGTGGTGTTACCTGGGTACATTCAATCCTTTACGTAAATGGTTCTCCTAACATTAGTAGGACTACTGATGTTGATGTTGCAAGTGATGGAACTGTAATTACATCTTTAAGCGGAAGAGGATATATTTCAGCAAATGGTAATTCCGGGACATTTACAATAATTCCAACTACAGCTGGTTTGGCGACTAGTGGGATTGGTAGAACCGAGTTTGCATTTGCTCCATCTGATCCAAACTACATATATGCAGTTATTGGGAATTCTTCTGGTTTGCTAAAAGGAGTTTATCAATCTATTGATAAAGGTGTAAGCTGGACATTAATTGGTAATGGAGGTACTACACAGTTTGAACCTTTTGGCTCAGCAAGTCAAGCCGGACAAGCTGATTACGATATGGCACTTGCAGTTGCTCCAAGTAATAAAACATCAATAATTATTGGCGGAGTATCTTTATGGGGATGGTGTGCAACTAATCAAAGTTCACCATCTATTGGACAATGGAAAGAAGCAGCTACACTAAGTGAATTTTATTATGCAACTACTATTCCAAGACCGGATTATGTGCATGCCGATGTACATACCATAAAATTTAGCACAACTAATCCAAATACCATGTATATTGGATGTGACGGAGGTGTTTTCCGATCAACAAATGTTAACCCGACATTTATTCCTACCCCAAATTATATTCGGTCGAATCATAATTATAATGTAAGTCAATTATATTCGATAGCATATGAATCGGATAATATTTACGGAACAGGAGTAATAGGTGGTTTACAGGATAATGGAACACAATACATAAGCGGTACCGGAAATACTGCAAAAACAGCTAAACATATTGATGGTGGTGATGGTGCAGAATGTGAAATTTCATTTTTAAATCCGGGTGTATCATTTTCTACTGTGTATTATGGAGCCCTTGCGCGTCATGCTACTAAAGGAAGTGAGGGATCAGATTTTTATTCCTATAATATTTCAAGCCAGTTAAATGCAAACACATTAAGTGCATCATTTGTAACTCCAATAGCTTTATATGAAACAAAAACAGCAACAAATAGTCCTGACTCTGTCATGTTTATTAATGGAGTAGTTTCACAAATTTTAGGTTCCGGAAACGGGGCCAATAAACATTTCACAGGGTATTTGATTTTACCACAACAATCTGCTTCTTTTGTTCCCGACTCAATAGAGATCACTTCCGGATTGAAAAAAGTGAATGATAATGGTTTAGGAACACTTACAGGTGATGTTGATTTGACACAAACAAACACGTTCGATTATGCAACCGGGTATTATGATTTTTATTTTAATGCGGCTCCCGCTTTGGGTGCACCTGTTAATGCAAGTTTTTATGTGAAGTATGCTTCCGGTTCAAATATTAGTATTACAAGATCCGATTATGTTTCTCCATTAAATTTTACAACAACTCTAGCCATTGATCCTAACGACACTGTTATGGTGTATGATCCTTTTCAGGCAAAACTGGCTGTTGGTTTTACAGGCCATGTTTACATGACAAAAGGATGTTTAGATTTTTCAGGTATTCCTGCATGGCTTCATATAGGAACAATTGTTGGGACTTCTGAAGAATTAGCTTGGTCGGCTGATGGTGATATTCTTTATGTTGGAACAGATGCAGGTAATTTATACCGCTTTAGTAATTTGGCAGCTGTTAAAGATTCGGTAACAGGTGATATTGCCAGTCCTGGCTGTGTGGTAGTAAAAACCCAGATTGCAGGTTTTGGTAGATTTATTACCGGTCTTTCCGTTGATCCGTCAGATGCAGATAAATTAGCGGTTTCACTTGGATCGTATGGTAATACAACTTATGTTCATTATTCATCCACAGCTGCAACTTGTGCTACTTCTACATCAACTTCAAACTTTACTCTAAAACAAGGTACAGGTACTACAAAATTACCGGCAATGCCTGTATATTCTATATTGATTGAGAAAAATGATCCTAAACGGGTTATTGTAGGAACGGAATATGGAATTTATTCAACGTCCGATATTACTGCTGCAAATCCCGTTTGGAGCACTGATAATGGAATCAATCAAAAGTTCCCGAATACTCCTGTTTTCAAAATCCGTCAGCAAAGGCGCGATGGTTCTGAAGTGACTAATCCTTACGTGATCTATGCCGGAACTCATGGCCGTGGAGCTTGGAAAAGCGAAACATTTATTGGACCACTTACTATTGGAATAAACGAACCTAACTCATCAGTTTTTAATTCATTGGAATCAGGAATAAAAATTTATCCAAATCCGATGACAGAAAAGGGAACTGTTGCATTTAATCTGGCTTCTACTTCCAGTGTAATTGTTTCAATATATAATTTACAAGGTAAATTGGTAAAATCAATAAAATCTGGTTTGTTAATTGCCGGTGATCAAAAAATAGAAATCAATACGGCAGAATTTTCTAAAGGTACTTATCTTTTAAGTATTGATGGAAGTGCTGTTCATGCAACATCAAAATTTGTTGTTGTAAAATAATTAATTGAATATTCAAAAAAATGTCCCTTTCCATTTTTTATGGAAAGGGACATTTTTATTTTAGCTTTATTGTAATTTCAAATTATCTTTGTAAAAATAAAAATCAGTATGAAAAAAATAAGAGTTGCCATTAATGGATTTGGTAGAATCGGCAGAGTTACTTTTCGCGTGTTAATGGAACGTGAAAATATAGAGGTAGTTGCAATAAATGATTTAACAGATAGCAAGACCTTAGCGCACTTATTAAAATATGATTCTATACATGGAATTATTAAAGCAGATATTGCTTTCGAAGACAAAGCAATAATTGTGAATGGAAAAAAAATTACGGTTTATGCAGAAAAAGATCCTGTAAATTTACCTTGGAAAAGTTTGGATATCGATTTTGTTATTGAATCGACCGGTTTTTTTCTTGACAAAGAAACAGCAGGGAGGCATATTACAGCAGGTGCAAAAAAAGTAATTATTTCAGCACCGGCAAATACAGATGACATAAAAGCTGTGGTTCTTGGAGTAAATGATGATATCATAACCCGGGAAGATCTTATTATTTCCAATGCGTCCTGTACCACTAATTGTGCAGCACCAATGATCAAGATATTGGATGAGAATTGGGGTCTGGAAGATGGTTATATTACAACTGTACATTCCTATACCGGAGATCAGCGATTACATGATGCCCCCCATAAAGATCTGCGCAGGGCACGTTCAGCCGCACTTTCAATTGTTCCTACATCTACAGGAGCAGCAAAAGCGATTACAAAAATATTCCCTCATTTGAAAGGAAAGCTTGGCGGATGTGGAATGCGCGTTCCTGTTCCTGATGGTTCTCTAACTGATATTACCTGTGTATTAAATAAACCTGTTACTGTCGAAGAAATAAATGCGACATTTAAATTAGCCAGTCAGACTACTTTAAAAGGAATTTTGGAATATACAGAAGAGCCAATTGTATCTATTGATATTGTTGGTAACCCACACTCCTGTATTTATGATGCAGAATTTACTTCTGTGGTTGGAAACATGGTAAAAGTGATCGGATGGTATGATAATGAATATGGTTATTCCTGCCGACTGGCAGATCTGATTCAAAAGATAGCATAAAAAAATCCCGCTAAATTTTAGCGGGATTTTTTTATGCTATCTTTCCGTATTCTTAGGAGGTCATTCTGAATTTGATCCTGCATCCGAGAGAAAATTCTGAAATAAATTAAGAATGATTTTTTGCCATACACTTCAAAAGTATTGCCATTTAATTTCTAGTAGAGTAGAGAAAGTTTGCTGTAAAGAATAAGCTAAAAATTTCATAAATAATATTATACCATTTAACATAACAAACTAGTCCAATTTTAATTGCCTACTTCGTTTGTCAACTCCGCTTGAAATGACAGCGCTGGTGTCATTTCGAGCGGAGTCGAGAAAGTGTGTTGGGCTAAATTTAGGACTAATTTATTTAGAATTGGTATTATTTATCTGTAGGAGTTTGGTATTGTTTTTTCAAATCTTCAATATATTTTGCTCTTTCTTCAGGTGTCATATTTTGAAGTTGACTTGCATCAGTTTTTGGAACACCTGATGCGGAAGAGGATGCTTTATAATCAGCAGGTATTTCAAATAATTTGGGACTCAGTTCTTTTTTCTCCAATTTTACTAATTCCATGGTGAAATCACCACCGCGTCCTTCCCGTGTAATTATTTTCACAAGAAAGCCGGCTGCTCCATTTTTTGCCAATGCCTCATAATCATCACTGGATCCCATATATTTATTTCCAACATTGGATTTGTTGTATTTTTCAAAATCACCTATTTCAGTAGTGGTCCAAAAATCTGTGGATTCATTGCCTTTTGTAACAACAGCATGAATGCAGTTGTAATTTCCAATTTTTTCTTTTCCAATAATTTTTACCGTGCGGTTATCACTATTCGAAGTTTTTGTTGCTTGCGTTTCTGTTGCAGTATATGTTTTGTTTTTTTCATCCAGCATATAAACGGTTGTTGGTTTACTGCTTTTTACCAGGTTTACATGAGTTATTCCTCCCGAGGGCATTTGGGGGACCTTTATTTGTACCTCGACACGAGAGCCTAATGAGGAGACATTTGCAATCACATTTCCGGTGACACCTTTAGTGGAGGTGACCTTGTATTCGAATTGCACTCCGCTCTGAGCAAATACATTTGAAAGGAGCGCTGTGAATGACACGATTAAAAAAAATATTTTTTTCATGATAAATTATTTTGTTGATTATTTTATTTGTATTTTTTTAATTCCAGATTAGTTCCATCAAAAACCGCATAGCTATTGTAATTGATCCATTCACCAAGATTTATATATCTGCTGTTTTCATTTAATTTTATGTCCAATGGAAGATGGCGATGACCGAAAATAAAATAATCAAAATGTTCTTTTTTTAGTATTTCTTTTGAATGCATAACTAACCATTCATTTTCTTCACCTAAAAATATTTCATCAACAGGAGCATTTGATAATCTGCTTTTCCTTGACCAAAAATTTGCCATGTTTATTGCAAAGTTAGGATGCAGGCGGGTAAAGAGCCATTGACAAAAAGGATTGGAAAAAACTTTTTTAATAAATTTATAACCTTTATCTCCGGGTCCAAGACCATCACCATGTCCAAGCAGGAATTTTTTATCATTGAAAATTCGTATAATAGGTTCCCGGTAAATCGTAACACCTAATTCTTTTGGTAAATAATCAAACATCCACATGTCGTGATTGCCAGTAAACAAAGTGATCGGGATCCCTGAATCACTTATTTCTGCTATCTTTCCGAGCAAACGAATAAACCCTTTTGGAACAGTATGTTTGTATTCAAACCAAAAATCAAACAGATCACCCATCAAAAAAATTTCCTGCGCGTCATCTTTTATTTCATCCAACCATTTAACAATAAGCTTTTCGCGAACAAGACTTTTTTCATGATTGGGAATTCCTAAATGAAAATCGGATGCAAAATATATTTTTTTGTTTGTACTCAAAATATGTTTTTAAAATTATTTGATAAGTCAGATTTCCTGCAAAGATACTGATTTGAAGTTTTGAGTTCATAGAAGAAGAGAAAATTTGTTTAAGGAAATAAACGTATATTAGTTGTAAATTATTTGTCTTGCCCCCTATCTTAAACATAATAAAGAGATTTTCGACTTTTGGTAGTTGTTCGCTTAAACGATTTTTGCTTTTAGCGATACTAGGTTTAATTAATCAGGATTTTTTATCCACTAATTTAGATTCGTTAATTAATTTATTGCCCCAAATAAAAAACGATTCTGTAAAAATTTCAATGTTAGCAACAGTATCGGAAGAGTGTTCGGAGGTAGATATTTTAAAATATTCGAATCAAAATCTTTTATTAATTGAAAATGCTTATAACAGAAAATCCATCACATTTGACTACTACGAAACGGAAAAAGCAAGGGCATATAATAATATTGGAGTTTACTATTATTCTGTTTCCGCTAATTATCTGGAGGCCATTGATTATTTTCTTAAATCAATATCTCTTCTGGAAAAAAAATCAAATTCAAACCAGGACATAGACGAATTACTTTCATCGGCATACAACACGATTGCCACAACGTATTTGAAACTTGATAAATATAAATTAGCTGAAATTTATTTTATTAAAAGTATTTCCTTAGATAAAAAAACGGGGAATAAACAATATTTAGCGAATGATTACAATAATTTGGCAGCTTTATATGTTACTATAAATAGCTTTGATAAAGCTTTGCAATATTTTAATTTAAGCCTGGCACTGGCTTTGGAGGATAACGACTCTCTCGCTATCCGAACAAGGTATTGTAATATAGCAGCACTCTATTTAAGAAAAGGAGCGTATGATCTGGCTGAGGTAAATTTAGAAAATGGATTCGACTATTTAAAAAACCAAAAAGACAGTTCCTTTTTTTATTTCCCGATGATTACTAAATTCAGCTTATTAACCCAAGTAAAAAATTATAAGGAGGCTGAAAAGCTAATACCGTTTTTAGAAAAATTTAAAACCGACAACCTCTCTGATCTTTCAAATTATTATAAATTATTGTATGTTTTTTATGAAGAAACTGGTAATTATAAATTAGCATTGCAAAACTATAAACAGTATAAAACACTGTCTGATAGTGTGGTTAGTGAAGCCATTAAAAATAAATCTGAAATAAAACAAATGAGTTTTAATTTTGAGAAAAAACAGCTTGCTGAAAAAAATAAAAACGAAACATTATTTATACAAGAAACGGAAAAAAGGCACAAACAAACCTATATAACAATATTTACATTGCTTATTAGTATTGTAGTTGGAGCCTTTTCTATTGTTTTTTATAAAAAATTAAAACTAACACAAAAACAAAATAAAATTATTGAAGACCAAAAATCAGAAATTACAAACCAGCACCAATTACTTGAAGTTAAAAGCAAAGCCATTACGGATAGTATTAATTATTCCAAAAGTATTCAAACAACTTTATTAGCAAACAATAATAAATTTAATTCCTATTTTGATGAAACCTTTCTCATCTATAACCCGAAAGATATTATTGGAGGAGATTTTTATTGGGCACACGAAATAGGCAATAATTTATTAATTGTTGTTGGTGATTGTACCGGGCATGGAGTTCCCGGAGCTTTAATTAGTGTGTTGGCAATAGAAGCTTTAAATAAAATAGTTGCAACCAATCCCGGTTTAGAAGAGTTAGATGAATTAATAAAAAAATTGCGGGATAACTTCAACCAATATTACGAATCAAGTTCTCTGGTTAGTATTGGAGTTGATCTAGGTGTTATTTATGTAGATAAAGATAAAAAAGAAATTATTTTAGCCGGTTCCGGAGCTACAATAACTCAGCTTAAAGATAACGCTCTCTCAAAATTCAAATTCGATTCAATTAATATTGGCGGAAAAATGCCGGTTAGTTATACTTACCAAACTATTAGATTGCCATTAAATAAGAATGATGTATTTTATTTATATACGGATGGTATTCTTGATATGAAAGGTGGGGAGTTTTCAAAAAAATTCACATCAAAAAAATTGGAAGAGCTACTTCTTAGCATTACTGATTTGAGTCTTGCAGAACAAAAAGAGTATATAAACCATGTAATACATCATTGGAATTTTAATTCCGAAAGAATTGATGATATCACCATGTTAGCAATAAAAATATAATGCAAACTACATTAAAAAAAATATACGATAAACAGTTTGAGGATCAAATAGTATTACTTTCCTATTTAGGCGAAGTAAACCAAAAAAATATTGATGGTATATTGTTTAACATCAAAGAATTTAAACAACAGCAAAAAATAAAATTAATTACATATCCTTACTTTAAAAAAATTTACTCCATTACAACAGAATTATTGGAGAATATTAAAAAGCATGCTGTTTCCGGAAATGAAAAAAATAGCACGGAAGGGTTTATTGTTATTTTAATGGAAACCAATTTTATAACTATCACTTCGGGAAATTATATTTTAAAGAAGGAGTGTAGCAGGTTGGAAAACTGGGAAAATGAATCACGGACTCTTTCCATTGAAAGTATTAAAGAACTGTCACGTAATAGTGTCAAAAACAATAAGGGGCTTTCTGCTAAAGGGGGGGCTAGTATTGGCTTGTCATTGATTTTGCTATGGACAAATAAAAATTTAGAGATTAACTTATTCAATGCCGACAGTGATAAAAAAATAGTTATATTTACTTCAAAGCTTTATATTATGGAAAAATTATTTATAGCAGCTTCTACATCTTCACCTGAAATTAATTTTGACCCGGTATCGAAAAGTTTAACTATTTCAGGTGAATCGCGTCCGGAAGATATTCAATCATTTTACAAACCCATTTTCGATTGGATTGGACAGCTAAATGCTTTAATTCATTACACAACAAGTGTTTCCGATAAACCCGTTACAGCATCCTTAATCTTTAATATGGTTTATTTTAACTCCTCATCGGTAAAAGTTTTTATTCAGATTATTGAACTTTTTTCAGCTATTGAGAAGCAGAATGATTTATGCAAAACAACAATTGTTTGGAGGTATAACACCGAGGATGAAGATGTTTTTGAAGCAGGTAAAGAAATTGAAAAGATGTGTGGGGTTAAAATGGAGTTTAGTGAAAATAAATTTTGAGTTTAAGTTTGGTTTACTATTCTACAATTTAAAATTTCGGATCATATCAAACGGATTTAACAAATTCAAATTTAATGTAAATCGAATTGTCTCAGGATATTTTAATCCATAGATCGAATTATAATTTTTAAATGATTGAGAAATTAGTACCGGGAAATAAATTTCAAAAATGTTTTTTCCCAGTGAAAGACACACGCCTGCATCGTAAAATATTTTTTCATCTGCAATTCCATCATATTCAGTTGTTCCGATATCTGCATATAAAATAAGTGGGATTTTAGCATTACCAAGTGATGATTTTAAATTTAATGCGGTGATCCATTTTGCTGTTTGTCCGGCAAATGTAAAAGATTTAAACCCGCCATTTCCTCCAGAAAATTGCTGAGAAAGAATTCCTTCCCGTTGGCTTCTGCCCAAATAAATATTGTCATAAAAATAATCCCGGGAGCCAGTTGTTCCGCTAATACTAAAGCGGTATGGCCCTGCGTCAACTGCGCTGGTCGCAATAAAAGTTCCGGCAAACAAACGAACATCAATTCCTTTGTTCTTGTTTTTGAATTTGTAATTGTAATTAGCTGTAACAGCAGCTTTACACATGTTTTCGCCTTGCTGCAGGTTTAAGCTGATATCAAATGCATTTATCGCATCAGTTTTTGTGAGTGTATAGGTAAGGTCATTAAAATTCAGGAACTGTTGCTTGCGCACATAGGAATAAGTACTTCCCGTTGAATCAAGCTGAACGTTGATACTGTAATCGTCTTTTAAGATACTAATATTGCGATATCGAATAGATTGCGAAACAGGACTTCTCAACGTTTTTTTCTTGAATTCAAAATTTATTTCTGGAGCGATTTTTTTGAAATTCATATAAAATGGTTCGCTTTCATAGGCATATTTTGTGCCGGTAACTCCAATTGAAATATGTTGGAAAAAATTTCCTTTTGGAAAAATATTATAAGTTAATCGTCCATAACCTGAAAAGTCTTGAGATGTATAACTATACATTGGCATGATTTCAAATTCGAATTTTTTCTGTGGAAGCAGGTGATTGTAAAAAGCAACTCCCAGCATTAATTTATTATAATTGTTCCATCCTCCAACCGGGGTACAGAAGAGTTGTGTTTTGTCAGGATTATCAAGACTACCGAGAAATTGTAATTTTAGTGTTTCTGCTTTTTTGAAAAGTCCGTTGGTCCAGATCGTATTGTTGTTTCTGTTGATCTCCGGCATATTTTCCATATAATCGATCTTAAAATAATCAACTTTAGCAGGAGGAAAGGTCAATACTTGTTTACCCGAAAAGCCATCGTAAATAATCTTGCCAACCACTTTATTGTTTTTTATTCCCTGAATAAAAACCGGGCCATTTATTTCACCTGTATTTTTTACTCCAATATCCCAGGATCCATTTTCATTTTTATGAGCAAATGCAATTTTATAATCCAGTTTTTTTGTTGAGTTTATAAGATCATCAAAAAACCAACTTAAATTTTTACCTGTTGATTGTTCCAGAATTTTTCGCAGGTCATTCGGTTGAGGGTGTTTGAATTTCCACTCCTCAAAATACTGTTGCATGGCTTTATCCATTTCTTTTTCACCAATGTAAGCCATCAAATAGTCAAACACAATTGCAGTTTTTGAATAAACAACTCCTCCATAATTTAATTGCGTATAATCATAAGCAGGCAGTTCGATAGGCTGATCTTCATTTTTTGCCGCAGCAAGTAAATACATTAATTGGTATTGACTTTTTTGTTTGTACCGGCTTAGATCAAAAACTTTTCCAATTTTACTTTCACCAATTAATTTTCGATCAGGGTATTTTGTTTCAATGTAGCGCAATTCATTAAATGAATTTATTCCTTCATCCAGCCATGCATGTTTGCGTTCGTTAGAGCCAAGTATTCCATAGAACCAATTATGACCCACTTCATGCATGATCACCGTTTCTAACATAAAATCATTTCCTGAACTGCCAATTACTGTAATGTTGGGATATTCCATTCCACCACCTGCGCTAATTGTTCCATCTACAGCAGTGCAGTTATTGTAAGGGTAATCACCATTCCAAAGAGAATAATAATAGATGGCATCATTTATATATTCAATGCTTCTCGACCATAAATTTCCTTCGGCATTTGTAAACATGGTCCAGGTAGTAACTTTGCTTTTTGTATGTGGTGTCTGGATCTCGCCTTTTAAAACATGGTAACGTTTATCGCAAAACCATGCAAAATCATGAACCTTTGATTGTTTGAAACGGATTGTTTTTGTTTCGGGATCGGAGGCAGGGAAATTTAGATCTTTTGAATCAAATGTTTTAATTGCTTCGGTTTCTTTTACTTTTTGGTTGAGCCATTCCAGTTCTTTTTCTCCGTCCACCATGTCACCTGTTGCTCCAAGCACATAGTTTTTCGGAAGTGTGATACTTACATCATAACTTCCAAACTCCGAATAAAATTCACCCTGATTCAGATAAGGAATATAATTCCAGCCGTTAAGGTCGTAAACAGCTGGTTTTGGATACCATTGTGTGATTTGATACGACTGGCCAATATGTCCCAAGCGAGAAATATTTCCGGAAGGAATTTTTACATGAAAAGGAGTGGAGATGGTAATTTTATTTCCGCTTAGCAATGGCTCATTCAAAAATAATTTACAGATATCAATACTGTCTTTTAATAATTCCCATTTTGCCGGTATCCCATTTATTTTAAAATCGATCTGGTCGATATATCCAAGTTCATCATCGGTTGCAAAGTACAATTTTGTATCACCATCCTCCAGTAATTTTTTGGCAAGTGCAGTGGTATTGTCTTTGTATGCATTGGGCCATAAATGCATGTAAATAAATGAAAGCGTATTGGGTGAATTGTTAATGTATTCAATACTTTCATCAGCAGTAATTTCATTTTTAACATCATCCAGTTTTACATGAATGGTGTAATTTACTTCCTGCTGAAAATAAGTCTGAGCACTTGTGATGCCCGACAGGAAAAGTAATGCAATCGTTATGTGTATTGAAAAAAAATTCCTCATTAAAAATACTTATTGAAATAATTCAGTTAATTTTTTTTCTAAGTCCTCTCCTCTAAGGTCCTTTGCAATAACTTTCCCATCGCTATCGATCAAAACATTGCTTGGTATGGAGTTGAAATTGTAAAGTTGAACAACTGGAGAATTCCAATCTTTAAAATCACATACATGGTTGGACCATGATAAATTATCTTTTTCGATCGCTCTTTGCCATTTGTCGAGATCCTTATCAAGTGATACGCTGAACACATCAAAGCCTTTTGATTTATAAGTGTTATATGCTTTTACTACATTTGGGTTTTCTGCTCTGCAAGGGGCGCACCAGGAAGCCCAAAAATCAATTAAAACTACTTTCCCTCTTAATGAAGAAAGGGACAATGGTTTTCCATCGGGTGTGTTCATAGTTATTTCAGGAGCTGGTTTGCCGATTATTATTGTGTTTTGTGATGTTATTCCTGCATGAAATGATTTTGCATAAAGCGAATTAGGATATTTTGCTAATAAGGTTCCATCCAGTTTTATATAAGTATCCATAAATTGCTCTGCCGGTAATTGTTGTATAGCCACCAAGGATGCAAATGATTCAGGATGTTTTTCAATAAAATCTTTTAGATAATTATTGTGTTCGTTAATCAATTCATTATATGGCTTTTCAAGTGCATTGCTCATAGAATCAATACGAACAGAATCCATCTTTACCATATTTACATAAGCCTGAAATGTTTTTTGTAAAGAATCGCGCTGACGATAATTTTTTATGGATACCTGATTGATCTCCCAAAATAACTTTGAATCAGGCGATCCTTCAACAGTATATGTATTTCCAAGATCTTCGGCATTTCCATTTACGGTAACTTGTTGATTAGCATCAAAAATAAAGGTTGCGAAATTTTTTGGAGAAATTTTTAAACGATAAAATCCGATGTCAGCCATATAAGGTGTCATCACAAATTCACCTTTATCATCCAGGGTAACTGAATCAATTGTTTTTAAACCATCAGGCGACATGAGTTCCAAGAAAATCATTTCGCTATGACTATTGTCAAGTTTTCCTTTTAATTCAAAACCTTTGGGTTCGCTTTTGCAAGCGGCTAAAAGAAGTAATGGTAAAGCGATGGAGAGGTAATAAAATTTAAATTTCATATTAATTTTTATTATAGGTTCAATTTGTTTCCCACTTTCCTGACTCCGCTCGAAATGACTGCGCGATAGTCATTTCGAGTACTTCGACTTCGCTCAGTATAAACTCAGTCGGGAAAATGGGTTGTCTGTTTATATTAAAAAGTATTTACATTTAGTTTCAATTATATTTCAACCTCTCAAATTTTCAAATTGAATTCAGCATTTCTTTCACTAATTCTGTTGCAATTTTCGGGTCGGCTTTTCCTTTTGATAGTTTCATTACTTCGCCCATGAACAAACCTAATAATGTAACTTTTCCGTTTTTATATTCAACTACTTTATCAGGATATTTTGCAATTGCCTGTTTCACAAATTCTGTTAAAGCACCACTGTCACTTTCCTGGATCCAATTATTTTCTTCCGCAATTTTTGATGGTGATTTTTCCAGGTCTTCCATCATTTTTGGAAATATTTTTTGAATAGCGATGGTATGACTTACCTTTCCGCTGTCAATAAAATCAACTAATTCAGCAATACGTTTGGGGCTGATCTTGAATTCAGAAATATGAATGGCGTTGTCATTCAAATACGATTTGACCTGAACAGTGAGCCAGTTAGCAGCCGATTTAGCATTTTTTGTACTTGAAATAATATCTTCGAAATACAAAGCAATTTCTTTGTTCTCTGTTAATACCCCTGCATCATAAGCTGATAATCCTAAGGAAAGATATTTTTTAAATAATTCATTTGGCAAAGGAGGCAAGGTGGTTTTTACTTTTGAAATATATTCTTGTGAAACCACCACCGGTTGAAGATCGGGCTCAGGAAAGTAACGATAATCATTTGCCATTTCCTTACTTCGTAAAACGAATGTTGTTCCGGCAACAGCATCAAAGCTACGGGTATCTTGCGAAATTTCTTCACCATTTTCTATCGCTTCGATTTGTCTTTTTGCTTCGTATTCAATGGCTCGTTGCACATTGCGGATCGAATTCATATTCTTTACTTCGGTGCGTTTTCCAAAACTTGTTGCACCTTTCAATCGTACAGAAACATTGGCATCACAGCGTAAACTTCCTTCTTCCATATTGCCATCACAAATATCCAGGTAACGAACCAGCTTACGTACTTCAGTTAAATACTGATATGCTTCAGCGCCACTGCGCATTTCGGGTTCGCTTACTATTTCTAATAATGCAACTCCTGCACGGTTCAGATCGATCAGCGTATCAAAAGGATCGATATCATGAATACTCTTACCGGCATCTTCTTCCATGTGAATGCGGGTAATATTAATGTTCTTTTCAGAACCATCTTCCTGTTTGATGGTAATATGACCTCCGGTACAAATTGGAGTTTTATCTTGTGTTATCTGGTAGCCTTTCGGAAGATCGGCATAAAAATAATTTTTGCGTGCATATTCATTGACCTCACGAATGGTACACTTGCAAGCTAATCCTAAACGGACAGCAAATTCAATAACTTTTTTATTTGTTTTTGGCAAAGTACCCGGATGCCCCAATGAAATTACACTGATGTTAGTATTTGGCAAAACGCCAAACTCGGTAGAATCGCTCGAATATGCTTTACTCTTGGTAGATAATTGTGCGTGAACCTCTAAACCTATTACTGTTTCGTACTTATCGTAAATGCTCATTTATTTGTTAATGCTGATTAAAGCGCGAAAGATACGAAATTTTTGGATTTTTTGGAGGGGGGAGGGATTTGGCAAAGGTTCTCCCTTTTTAAAAAGGACAAAACCTTTGGAGATTACTGAAAAAAATCAGTTTTGTAATTTTATAAGGGATGAATCGAAGATCTCAATTTGCGATCTCAATTAATAGGATAAAAACAAAGAAAAATTACAAATGGTATAAAAATTAATACATTACAGATAGAAAATTTTAAATTTCGACCGGAGGGCGAAATCTGGTTATTATCTTTTGTTTATTGAGGTTTCTCCCTGCGGTCGAAATTGACATATGAAGCATTTTACTAAGACGATGTTTAAATTTGTTTCAAAATTTATTATTGTCGTCCCATCGGGAAATATCTTAATACGATACTGATTTTCACCAACATCTCGTCCCTGCGGGACTATTTTTGCTCCGTTAGGAGCTAAATATTGGTAGTAATGACAAAAAAAGAACAACAAAATCCCTTTTAGGGGAGATATAAATTATTAAAAATTAAATTTAAGCAGGCTCCAACTTAACAGCTTCTTATTAATAATTTACCAAACTAATTATATTTTCGCTGTATTGCTTTAATTTTTCTTTCCCATTAAGAAAATCCAATTCTACGATGAACGCAAATCCGGAAACATTTCCTTTTTGCATTTGAATTAATTTTGCAGCAGCCTCGGCTGTTCCACCGGTTGCAAGTAAATCATCATGGATCAATACATTCCAACCAGGTTGAATTTCATCTTCCTGCATTTCTACTTTAGCGCTTCCGTATTCCAAATCATACTCATAAGAAATCGTTTTGTACGGCAATTTCCCTGATTTACGAACCAATATAAATGGAACATTTAGTTTGTTCGCCAAAGCAAAACCGAATAAAAAACCTCGACTTTCAACGCCCACAACGGCATTGATATTTTTATCTGTACAATAGTTCACAAATACATTTACAATGTCATCACAAAGTTGCGGATGGTGTAATATTGGTGTAATGTCTTTAAAAAGTATTCCGGGTTTCGGGAAATCAGCAACATCCCGGATTGTAGTTTTAAGTTTTTGTTCTAACATTGTTGGTTAATTAGTAAGTAGGTTAATTAAGTTAAATAAGTTCCTGGTTAAAAGTGAAATTAATTTTTGGGGAGCTTTAAACCCAAATTACTTAATTGACCTAATTAACCAATTATTCTAAAATTAAATAGGATGCAATTTTACGGTATGTTTCGTCATCTACCAAATCTGTTTTCTTAATATCATCAACAGTTTTGTATTTACCATGATTTTTACGATAGTTCACAATTGCATTCGCCACATTCCATTTGATGTACGCATTTTTTAATTCCGAAGCTTCACACGTATTTATATTCACTTTTTTAATTTTTGCCGGGTCAATGTCAATATATTTTTCAATCGAATTTAATTTTTCCTGATCAAACTTCCAGATTTCCAGAAGCTGTTCTTTTGCAACAAAGCCACCAATTGAATTTCTGTATTTAATAATATTTTTTGCATAAAAAGGACCAATTCCTTTTATAGCTGTTAGCATTGCTGAATCTGCTGTATTAAGTTCGACCACTGTAAAAGATTCTAGTTTAGTTTTTTTCAAATCAATTGCATTTTCTACCTTTCCATCTTTAAAAACAGCGGTTATTTTCCCTTCCGTCCTACTCTCTTCCAATTTAGAATCAGTTATTTGAATATATGGTTCTATAGAAGAAAAGAGATCAGCTTTGATACAATACATTTTTTTTACATCTTCTTTTTTGCGAAACTTTCCCCCTTTTGATTCGTAATTTTTAATTGTTTGAATTTGCTTTTTACTTAAACCAAGACGTTTCCACTCTTTTTCAGGTAAATTATTCGGATCAAAATTAAAAAGTTCTGATTGCTTTTTAATAGCATTACCAGAAGCTGCCACAGTTGTATAATCAGAACCTTTCTCTTGTTTTAATGAATCATTTACTTTTTGAACAGACGCACTAAATACTTTAATTTCATTTTCAAACTTTGTGAAATCAACTAGTTGAGGTTTTAAAAACCGGTCGGAAACATTGAGGTAAACGATTAATGAAGTAATAATTGCGAGTAAAATAAACAACCCGTTGCGTTCACGTTTGTTGAATGTAAGGTAATCACGAATAAATTGTTTCATGGGTTATGATAGCAAGTTTTAAAAACAGGATATGTAATAAGCTTACAAATTTTACACAAGAACTAATTCCTGTTCGGGCGAAAGTAGAATGAAAAAAGAAAACCTAACCTGAAAAAACACAGGTATTTTCAAAACTGGTCGACTTATTTATTTAACGGTAAGAATTGATCCTTAAAGATCAAACATTCTCTTAGAAATTATTGAATTTTACAATTGGAGTGAACCCTATTGAGATTTTTTATGTTGGGTTATATAATAAACCGGAATTCTCAACACAACTATTAGCAAACCTAATCCTGTGTTTTTTGTATCATAAATTATGAGTTGAGTACAAATGGCAAGAGCAGGTAAAATATACTGTGCAGAAATAACCGGATATCCCATGCCATGTGCGAGCGTTGGTGTCCGATTATTTTTTAATAAAAATTCTATTACCTTTTTTCCTCATCATTTTCCGAATAAGAATCGGGTTCAGGTTTTGGGGGAGTTTTTAAAACCTTTACAAAATAATAAATTGTGACAACAGTAACCACTATCTCAGTTACAAGCATCATTATGAGTGCGGATGAGTTCATGATGTAAATCTCCCTTCTTTAATACGTTTTTTGTAAGCTATGTAAACTAAATATGCAATACCTAACCATACTAACAATAAACCTACACGTGAAATATTCACGTATAATATTTGTGTGTTTAATTGTTCAATTACAGCAGGGTCTGTTGCGGCAAGTATCTGTTTATCGATTGCTTCATTTTTTATCTGACTCCAGATACCAGGCAAACTTGAAATAAATACCCAGCCTAGCATTAATGGTGTCACAAATTTGATGATATACTTAAAAACAATTGGAACTTTAATGTCAGCACCAGTAGTAATTTCTTTCCAACCTTTCTCCATCCCAAATACCCATCCGAATAATATAATTTCAAGCAAGGCAAATACCACTAAGGAGACTGTTCCTGCCCAATAATCATATTCATCAAATACACCATAATTAAAGAACAAAACTGTTGGCAAGCCTAATATTAGTATCGCAATACCAAATGCCCATGCTGCATTTTCACGTTTCCAGCCAAATTCATCTTGTAAAAAACCCATACAAGGAGTACCCATTGCCAAGGATGAAGTAATTCCCGCAAAAAATAATAGTCCAAACCAAAATACACCACACATTACTCCTAAAATTCCACCGAACTGATCAAATAAATAAGGCAATGTTTTGAAGCCTAAACCTAAACCTCCGTTTTTTGTCATTTCAACCACTGCATCGATTCCTAAATAACCAACAGAGATTGGAATAATAATGGCAGAACCCAACACAATTTCTACAAAGCCATTCATCCAACCGGCACTCATGGCATTTAATGCAATATCATCTTTCGAACGGACATAAGAAGCATAACATTGAATGGAACCCATACCAATTGAAAGTGTAAAAAATATTTGTCCGGCAGCTGCTAACCAAACTTTAGGAGTCCAGATGGTTGAAAAATCCGGGGTCCATAAAAAATTTAATCCCATTGTTCCATCATTAACTGCACCATGTTCACCGGCTTTCAATGTAACAGCAATAAATGCAAGGATAGCACCAAAAATTATTAATAAAGGCATACCAATTTTTGCAACTTTTTCTACACCGCCACTCAAGCCACGAGATAAAATCCAGGTATTTAAAAACAAGCATACTATCCAAAAAAGAATTGGCTCAATTGTTTCCAGGGAAATATAACTTCCAAAAAAAGATGCAACCTGTTCCTGACTTTGACCTGAAAAACTTCCGGTAACCGAATGCCATACCCATGACAATGTCCATGACTCCAGATAACAATAGTAGGCCGCAACAGCAAGGTTTGTAAATATCCCGAACACTCCAACATATTTCCAAAACTTCCGCCTGTCCATTGAATCAAGAATAAAAGGAGTACTATGATGTCCGAATTTTCCACCAAAGCGTCCCATGCTCCATTCCACATATAACAAAGGAATACCCATTAACAGAAAACAAACTAAATAAGGAATTATAAATGCTCCTCCTCCATTTTGAATAGCCTGAACCGGAAATCGTAAAAAATTTCCCAAACCAACCGCATTACCTGCCATTGCTAAAATGAGTCCGACACGTGAACCCCAAGCTTCTTTATTATTGCTCATTGTTTTTTTATTAAATAGTGTTTTCAAATATATAGAAGTTTTGATTATAATCTCTAAAAATGTAAATTTTGTTTTATGTATTTTTACGCATTAACAAAAAAAATTGAATATGATTACATTGATGATAATACTTTTTGTAATAGGTTATGCAGCTATTGCATTCGAACATCCTATTAAAATAAATAAATCAGCAAGCGCTTTACTGACTGGGGTTTTATGCTGGACGGTTTATATCATGATGGGTGAGGATAAGCACATTATTTCGGAACAATTAACAGAACATTTGGGAGAGTTATCCGGAATACTTTTTTTCCTGATGGGAGCAATGACTATTGTAGAACTAATTGATGCACACGATGGATTTGATGTAATAACATCACGAATAAAAACTACTGATAAACGAAAATTACTTTGGATCATTTGTTTAATTACTTTCTTCCTTTCAGCTGTATTAGATAACTTAACAACAGCTATAGTAATGGTTTCATTATTACGAAAATTAATTGATAAAAAAGAAGACCGTTTACTTTTTATAGGGATGGTTGTAATTGCGGCAAATGCAGGCGGTGCATGGAGCCCGATTGGAGATGTTACTACAACCATGCTATGGATCGGGGGGCAAGTCACTGCGCAAAACATTATGCTTAAACTTTTTATTCCCAGCATTGTTTGTTTAATTGTCCCCTTATTAATATTATCGATAAAATTAAAAGGAAAAGTTTCCCGACCGGAAATTACAGAAACGGCTATCGTAAATCCAACATCCCAATTTGAACGCAATGTCGTATTTTTTTTAGGAATTGGAGCCCTGGTTTTTGTTCCCGTATTTAAAACCATTACTCATTTACCTCCATTTATGGGAGTTCTATTTGGATTAGGGATTCTGTGGGTTGTTACAGAAATTATTCACAGTCAAAAAGACGATGAAGATAAAGACACCCTTTCTGTAGTGCACGCCTTGCGCAAAATTGATGTACCCAGTATTTTATTTTTCTTAGGAATTTTAATTGCTATTTCATCCTTACAAGCAACAGGAATATTAGCTTCACTGGCTCACTACATGAACGATACAATTGGGGACTTAAACATTATAGTTCCCGCTATTGGTTTATTGTCTGCAATTGTAGATAATGTACCTTTAGTAGCAGCATCTATTGGAATGTATGATTTAGCAGCTTATCCAACTGACTCCTATTTGTGGGAATTTTTAGCCTATTGTGCCGGTACAGGCGGAAGTATTTTAATTATTGGTTCTGCAGCCGGTGTTGCAGCCATGGGAATGGAAAAAATTGATTTCATCTGGTATCTCAAAAAAATTGCATGGCTGGCAGTATTAGGTTATGCGGCAGGCGCCATTTGTTATATCGGATTAGAATATTTTTTTCATTTGTAAAATCAATATGTTATATATTTGGTTGATGAAAAAAATATTACTTGCTGTTTTTCTTTCAATAAAGATTGTCGCTTTTGCCCAGAACGATGCTGTTTTTCGGCTCGACTCTCTTCCAAATGCACAAGAATATACGGTCAATGATCCCGGTCTAATCGTTTTAACATCCTGGAAATATCACAAAGGAGATGACATAAGATGGGCCGATCCGAATTTTGAAGATCAATCCTGGATCTTTGTTGCACCGGAATTGAATTTCGATTCGATGCCCAAAAACACGTTCGAAAATATTGCCTGGTTCAGGTTACATATAGCCGTTGACACCTCTTTTGTTGACAAAACACTGGCACTTCTTATCACACATTCCGGTGCTTCGGAAATATATCTTGACGGGAAATTAATTCATTCCTTTGGAAAAATCGACACCAAGAATTCAGCAAATGAAGAGCGTTATGATCCACAGGAAGTTCCGGTTGATATCCGTTTCGAAAAAACAAGATCACATGTATTAGCTATCAGGTATGCCAATTCAACAGCCATGTCAGATTATAAAAACAGGAATGTAACACTCGGAGGCTTTAATCTGAAATTTGCTCAGATCCGTGAAGCAATAGTTTACAAATATGTTAATTCGAATATCATTACCGCTATTTTTATTTTCTATTTTACTTTTTTTATTGCGTTGAGTTTTTTGCATTTCACCTTCTTTCTTTTTTACAGAACTAACAAATCAAATCTTTATTACAGCATTTTTGCAGGGGCATTCGGCACCTATTTTTTATCGCTCGTCATCAGCAAAAATTTTATGTTCCCTGATTTTGTAACTTCTATAAATCAGATTGCAAATACATTTTCCGATTTTTATATGCCAGCGCTATTAGCGATGCTTTACAGCATATTTTACAAAAAAATGCCCAAAATATTTTGGTTATGGATTATTCTGTTTGGTATTGACCTGTTGCTTGCCATTTTTTATAAGGAAGTAAAACAACTAGGCTATTTATTATCTCTTATTTTTATTATTGAATCACTCCGCATAATTATTGCATCCATTTATAAAAAACAGGAAGGTTCATGGATACTTGGTTCCGGCATAATTACTACTGTTGGTTTTTTTGCCCTTTTCTTTATTCTTTCCATATCAGGAGTTCGGGTAAATTTTAATTCTCAAGGAGGCTGGAGTGGATTATTTTTCGGGCTTCTTGTAATTTATGTAACATTAAGCATTCCTTTATCAATGACCATTTATCTGGCTCGTGATTTTTCAAAAACAAGTAAAAATTTAGAAAAAAAACTCATTGAAGTTGAATCTCTTTCTGCAAAAAGCATGGAGCAGGAAAAAGAAAAACAAAAGATCCTTGAAGCACAAAAGGAAATGTTAGAGGTTCAGGTTAAAGAAAGAACAACTGAAATTGTTGAACAGAAAAAAGTGATAGAGGAAAAGAATAAAGATATCACCGACAGTATAAATTATGCAAAAAGAATTCAGGAAGCCATTCTTCCGGATCAAAAATTGTTACCGCAAATTTTTTCAAATGCTGCTATTTTATTTAAACCGAAAGATATAGTAAGCGGGGATTTTTATTGGTTTGGCGAAAAAGACGGGAAGAAAATAATTATTGCAGCGGATTGCACAGGACATGGTGTTCCCGGATCCTTGATGAGCATGATAGGAAGCAATATCCTTAGTCATTTGATTGTAGAAAAAGCAATTACAAAACCGAATGAGATCTTAAATAATTTACATAAAGAAATAAGAATTGCTTTAAAACAAAATGATGAAAAAACAGAAACACGTGACGGAATGGACATTGCGATTGTTTCCATAGAAAATAATATTCTTCAATATGCCGGTGCACAGCGGCCATTATGGATCATTAAAAACAATAAACTCGAAGAGATAAAAGCAAATAAATTTTCCATCGGGGGCATACAACACGAAGAAGAAAGGGTCTTTACAAATCACACCTTTAATTTAGAAAAGGATGATTGCATCTATATTTTTTCAGATGGATACGCTGATCAGTTTGGTGGAGAAACAGGAAAAAAATTTATGACCAAAAACTTCAAGCAGTTATTGGTCAATATAAATGAGAAGAATATTTTGGAGCAAAAAGAAATCGTAAATAAAACGATAAAAAATTGGAAATCAGCGACCGAACAAGTGGATGATATCCTGGTGATCGGAATAAAGATTTAACGGTTACAAATAACGAATAAGAACTAATTTACAATCTCTGTTTTGAAACATACTTGTTGAAATGAAAATCCACTTTAAGAGGCGCTTGGGTTTGTAAATTGAACAATACAGAGCGATATAATACGAGTTTTAAAAAATAATTTACATCTAAGAGCCAATTGTTTAAAATTTCATTCAAAATGTAATATAACTCATTTCTCGCGGAGTTTATCCTGACCAAAGCAGAAGGAATCGAAAAATAACAGATTGGTTAAAAAATACTCAGATCAGATCCTTTTATTAAAATTTAAACAGGCCTAAGATTTTTCAATCAATAGTATTCAAGAAATTAAGCATCGAAAGAACATTTAATGATTCCTGTCATAATCTGATATTTTTTCAGAAACAAGCAAAAACTATTAAAATAAAAATGATATTTTTGCCCACTCAAAATCAAAAATAATAAATCATGGATTTTAGCATAAACGAAAATCAGCAAATGATTGCTGATATGATTAAAAAATTTGGTAATGATCATATTCGTCCCAAAATGATGGAATGGGATGAAAATCAAATTTTCCCGATCGAAGTTTTCAAAAAATTGGGCGAACTTGGATTAATGGGTGTTGTAGTGCCAACGGAATATGGCGGTTCAGGATTTTCATACACCGAGTATGTAACAGCTATTGTTGAATTATCAAAAATATGTGGCTCAATCGGATTGTCAATGGCTGCACACAATTCATTGTGTACAGGGCATATCCTTGCTTTTGGTAATGAAGAACAAAAGAAAAAATACCTGCCGAAATTAGCTACTGCTGAATGGATCGGTGCTTGGGGCTTAACTGAAACCGGTACAGGTTCTGATTCCGGTGGAATGAATACAACAGCAAAAAAAGAGGGTGATTATTATGTGTTGAATGGCTCTAAAAATTTTATTACGCATGCTATTTCCGGACAAGTTGCAGTAGTAATTGCCCGTACCGGAGAAAAAGGCGATTCTCATGGAATGTCTTCATTCATCATTGAAAAAGGGACTAAAGGATTTAATTCAGGTAAAAAAGAAAATAAATTAGGCATGCGTGCTTCAGAAACCGCAGAACTGATCTTTGATAATTGTCGTGTTCACAAAGATCATATGATGGGTAAAGAGGGAGATGGCTTTGTTCAGGCTATGAAAGTATTGGATGGAGGACGAATTTCAATTGCCGCATTATCTGTTGGTATTGCAAAGGGAGCTTTTGACGCAGCTGTGAAATATTCCAAAGAGCGTGAACAGTTCGGTAAACCAATATCGCAATTTCAAGGGATAGGGTTTAAACTTGCTACTATGGCAACTGAAATTGAAGCTGCTGAATTACTAACTTTTTCTGCTGCCGATAGAAAAAACAAAGGTTTGAAAATGACCAAAGAAGGTGCATTTGCTAAATATTATGCATCAGAAGTAGCCGTTAGGACTGCCACAGAAGGTGTTCAGATATTTGGCGGATATGGCTATACAAAAGACTTTCCGGCAGAAAAATATTACCGTGATTCAAAACTTTGTACCATTGGCGAAGGAACCTCAGAAATTCAAAAAATGGTGATTTCAAGAGAAATTTTGAAATAATTTAGGATTTAGAGTTTAAGATTTAGAATTTTTTAATACATTTGCAACCCGTTTGTAAAAACGATAATAAAAACAATTTAACAATTCAACAAATAAAAAGATGTTAATAGTACAAGTTAAAGAAGGCGAAGCAATTGAAAAAGCACTAAAAAAATTCAAAAAGAAATTTGAAAAAACAGGTGTTGTAAAAGAATTACGTGAACGTCAAAAATTCACAAAACCATCAGTTGTTTTCCGTGAAGCCAGAATAAAAGCTGTTTACAAAGAAAAAATGCAACGTAACGAAGAAGCTTAATTCTTCATTATTTTATAATCCCGAAAGAGGAAAAATTTATTTGTTTTATTATAACCTTAATAAGTTATATGCGTTAAACAAAGTAATTTTTCCTCTTTTTTATTTATGGATCTAGCAGCGAGTCGGGATAGTTTTTTACAATACCTCCAATACGAAAAGAGATTTTCCAATCACACATTAGTTGCTTATACTAACGATTTACACCAGTTTCTGGAATACCTTCTTTCTTCCTACGAAATAAAAACTACTGCAGAAATCAATCATAGCATTGTTCGTTCATGGGTGGTAAGTTTAATGGAGCAGAAAGTTACACCACGTTCAGTAAATCGCAAGATCAGTACACTAAAAACCTTTTATAAATACCTGCTGCGACAAGATATTGTAACTGAAAATCCGATGCTTAAAATTCAATCACCAAAAACTTCCAAGCGATTGCCTGTTTTTGTTGAAAAACAAAATATGGATACATTGCTTGATAATATTGAATTTGGAGATGATCTGGAAGGGCAACGTAATAAATTAATTATCGAATTGTTTTATGCTACCGGCATGCGTTTATCCGAATTGATAAACTTAAAAGTATCAACAATCGATTTGTTCAATTGTCAGTTAAAAGTGCTGGGAAAACGAAATAAAGAAAGGATCATTCCTTTTAACAACCAAATAAGTGAAAGTTTAAAGGAATATATCACTCTTAAAGGTGATTTAGAACATGATTATTTATTTATAAATAAAAAGGGAAAAAAAATCTATGAAAAATTTGCCTATCGAGTGGTTAATAATTACCTTTCGCAAGTAACAACGTTGGATAAAAAAAGTCCACATGTGTTAAGGCATACTTTTGCAACACATATGCTTAATAACGGAGCTGATTTAAATGCGATAAAAGAATTATTAGGCCATGCAAACCTTTCAGCAACGCAAGTTTATACACATAATACAGTTGAAAAATTAAAAAACATACATAAACAGGCACATCCAAAAGCATAAATAAAATAGATAATTAGAGAGTTTAGGAAAAAAATTAAAAAAAAGAATCAAATAAGGTTAGAGTTGAATTCGACAAATCAAAAAATTAATAATTTAAAATAATAGGAGGAAAAGATTATGACAATTAAAATTCAATCGGTACATTTTGATGCCGACAAAAAACTTTTAGATTTTGTTCAGGAACGGGTTGATAAATTAACTCTTTATTATGATGGAATAATAAAAAGCGAAGTCATCTTAAAAATAGATAAATCGGATGGGTTAGAAAATAAAATAGCTGAAATAAAATTACATATCCCTGGAAATGATCTATTTGCCAAAAAGCAGTGTAAAACTTTTGAAGAAGCTGTAGATACGAGTATAGACGCCTTGAAAACACAGGTAAAAAGACACAAAGAAAAAATAAAAGGGATATAAGGTAAATAAGTCAAACATTTACCTAAATTTGCAGCCTCAAAATAAATGGGGCTGCATTTTTTTTGAAAAAAAGTAATAAATCTTTTGTTGGTACGCAAATGTTTTATAGCTTTGCAATCCTTTTTCAAGAAGGTTATTGAAAAAAACACCGAAATACGATTAAAGTTCTTTAAAATATAATGTTTCAACAGATAAGCCGATGTAGCTCAGTTGGCCAGAGCAGCTGATTTGTAATCAGCTGGTCGGGGGTTCGAATCCCTCCATCGGCTCTTTTTTTGTGTGATATTGTCGGGGAGATACCAGAGTGGCCAAATGGGACAGACTGTAAATCTGTTGCTTAATTGCTTCGAAGGTTCGAATCCTTCTCTCCCCACAATTTTTGGAGAGAAGAGTTATAAATAGATAATAGTTCTTTAATATATAATAATTAATAAAAGCGGAAGTAGCTCATTTGGTAGAGCGTCAGCCTTCCAAGCTGAGGGTGGCCGGTTCGAGCCCGGTCTTCCGCTCTTTTTTTTAAATGCTCAATGCTTTACATTAAGCTGTTGTAGCTCAGTGGTAGAGCACTTCCTTGGTAAGGAAGAGGTCGTGAGTTCAATCCTCATCAACAGCTCTTAATGAGGTGTTGTTTTTGGAAATAAGTTTAGAAATAAGTTTAGTAGTGTAATTTTTTCGGTTGAATTTTAAATTACATACTTTTTTAAGAAGTTTTTTTGAAGTAAATAATATATAAAATAACAATTAATAAATAAAATAGCAATGGCTAAAGAAAAATTCGACCGCTCCAAACCACATGTAAACATTGGAACAATCGGTCACGTTGACCACGGTAAAACTACCTTAACCGCAGCAATCACTGTTGTATTAGCTGAAAAAGGTTTATCTGAAGTAAGAGATTTCTCTTCGATCGATAATGCTCCTGAGGAAAAAGAACGTGGTATCACGATTAATACTTCTCACGTAGAATATTCTACGGCTTCACGTCACTATGCCCATGTTGATTGCCCGGGTCACGCGGATTACGTAAAAAACATGGTTACAGGTGCTGCCCAAATGGACGGTGCTATCCTTGTTGTTGCTGCTACTGATGGTCCAATGCCACAAACACGTGAACATATCCTTTTAGCTCGCCAGGTTGGTGTTCCTAAGATTGTTGTGTTTATGAACAAAGTGGATATGGTTGATGATCCTGAATTGTTAGAACTTGTTGAAATGGAAATTCGTGAATTATTGACATTCTATCAATTTGATGGTGCTAACACTCCTATTATTCAAGGTTCTGCTTTGGGTGGATTAAATAAGGATGCTAAATGGATGCCAAAAATTATGGAATTAATGGATGCAGTTGATGCATACATTCCAATTCCAAAACGTGAAATAGACAAACCTTTCTTGATGCCGGTTGAAGATGTATTTACGATCACTGGTCGTGGTACGGTTGCTACAGGTAAAATTGAAACAGGTGTTATCAACACAGGTGATGAGATCGAGATCATTGGAATGCAAGAGGAAAAATTAAAATCAGTAATTACTGGTGTTGAAATGTTCCGCAAAATCCTTGACCGTGGTGAAGCTGGTGATAATGTTGGTTTATTGTTACGTGGTATTGACAAGAAAGATATCCGTAGAGGTATGGTTGTTGTTAAACCGGGAACCATTACTCCTCATACTGAATTCAAAGCTGAAATTTATGTTTTGAAAAAAGAAGAAGGTGGACGTCATACTCCATTCCACAATAAATACCGTCCTCAATTCTACTTACGTACAACTGACGTAACAGGAGAAATTGAATTACCGGCAGGACGTGACATGGTAATGCCTGGCGATAACGTTACTATTACAGTTAAATTGATCGTTCCGGTTGCTATGACATTAGGTTTACGTTTCGCAATTCGCGAAGGTGGACGTACTGTAGGTGCAGGTCAGGTAACTGAAATTCTTAAGTAAGAATACACAAAATTTGTACGACAGTAGGCAGTGTAAATCATTGCCTGCTGTTTTGTACTAATTAATGGGTGATACTTAAAACGTAGTTTTAAGAAATGGGAATCAACAATTTGGAACACAAAAACAGGTGTAGTTCAAGGGTAGAATAGAGGTCTCCAAAACCTTTGATGGGAGTTCGAATCTCTCCACCTGTGCAAGAGAAGTAAAATAGTAAAATTAGGTAAATTAAGTAAACAGGATTTCCCAAATTAACTCAATTAACCTAATAACTTAATCAACTAAATATGAGCAAATTCAAAACATATATTGACGAAACAACAAACGAACTTTTTCATAAAGTAAGTTGGCCAACCTGGAGTGAATTACAAGGAAGTGCAATTGTTGTAATGATTGCTTCAGTCATTATCGCATTAATAATTTTTGTAATGGATTTTACTTTTAATAAAGGAATGGAAGCTATCTATCATTTATTTTTATAAACGATATAATTTAAAAAAATGAGCGAGCAAACAAAAACTGAAGCTGTTAAAAAATGGTATGTTGTAAGAGCAATCAGTGGACAGGAAAAAAAAGTAAAACAGTATATTGAGTTAGAAATTAATCGTTTGGGCTTAGGGAACTTTGTTTCTCAAATCCTGATCCCAACTGAGAAAATTTATCAAATCCGTAATGGAAAAAAAGTAAGTAAAGAACGCCCTTTTTATGGCGGTTATATTTTAGTAGAAGCTGCATTGGTAGGGGAAGTTGCTCACGTTATTAAAAACATTACAGGAGTAATTGGATTTTTAGGAGAAACCAAAGGTGGAGCACCGGTTCCAATGCGTTTGGCAGAAATTAATCGTATCCTTGGAACAGTTGATGATCTGGAAGGTAGCGATGCTCAATTGAATATTCCTTTTATTGTTGGCGAAACTGTAAAAGTAATAAATGGCCCATTCAATGGTTTCACCGGAAGTATTGAAAAAGTAAATGAAGAAAAGAAAAAGCTAGAGGTTATGGTGAAGATTTTTGGTAGAAAAACACCTCTTGAATTAGGATATTTAGAAGTAGAAAAAGAAAATTAATAAATACGGTTTAAAGCTAAAAAGCTAAAAGTCAAAAGTTGAGCTTCCATCAACAAACAAACTTTCAAACTTTCAAACTTTCAACTTTTAAACTAAAATAAAAATGGCAAAAGAAATAGGAGCTTTAATTAAGCTACAAATAAAAGGAGGAGCTGCAAATCCTTCACCACCAATTGGACCTGCATTAGGAGCAAAAGGTGTTAACATTATGGAATTCTGCAAGCAGTTCAATGCTAGAACTCAAGATAAAGCTGGAAAAGTTGTTCCGGTTATTATCACTGTTTATACTGATAAATCATTTGAATTTATACTTAAAAACCCACCGGTTGCTGTTACTTTACTAGAAATGACTAAAGTAAAACAGGGTTCAAAAGAATCAAACCGTTTAAAAGTGGGAAGTGTTTCCTGGGCCCAGATTCGTGAAGTTGCGGAAGGTAAAATGCCTGATCTTAACTGCTTCACAATCGAATCAGCAATGAGTATGGTTGCAGGAACTGCAAGAAGTTTAGGTTTAACTGTAACAGGTGAATCTCCTCTAAAAAAGTAAGTTTAACCGATGGAGTTCTTCTTTGAAGAACGTTTGCACATCACAATTCAATTATAATGACAAAAATTTCAAAAAACAGAAAACTTGCTTTGTCAAAGTATGATGCTACAAAAGCATATACATTGGCAGAAGCATCTAAACTGATTAAAGAAATCACCACTACAAAATTTGATTCTTCCGTTGACATTAGCATTCGTTTAGGAGTTGATCCTCGTAAAGCTAATCAAATGGTGCGTGGTTCTGTTTCTTTACCTCATGGTACTGGTAAAACCATGAAAGTATTAGTACTTTGTACACCTGATAAAGAAGCCGAAGCAAAAGCTGCAGGAGCTGATTTTGTTGGTTTAGATGAGTACATTGAGAAGATCAAAGGTGGATGGACAGATGTAGATGTGATCATTACTATGCCTTCAGTTATGGGTAAAGTAGGAGCATTGGGTAGAGTACTTGGACCTCGCGGTTTAATGCCGAACCCAAAAACCGGTACAGTTACCATGGATATTGGAAAAGCAGTTACTGATTCAAAAGGTGGTAAGATCGACTTTAAAGTTGATAAAGCAGGTATTGTTCAGGCTTTAGTTGCCAAAGTATCTTTTGATAGCTCAAAAATTGCCGATAATGCAAATGAGTTGTTACAAACAATAATGAAGTTAAAACCTTCATCAGCTAAAGGAACTTATGTTAGAAGCATTTATATGTCTTCCACCATGAGTCCAAGTATTGAGATTGATCCTAAATTTTTAGGATAGTACTTTAAACAATTTATCATCTGTAACGGCTTCCACGAAACAGATAAAAACCAATAGAAATGAAAAAAGAAGATAAAACAAAAATAATCGAATCATTAGTAGAACAGCTAAATGCAAATAATAAGATCTACTTAGCTGATTGCTCTTCTTTAACTGTAGAAAAAATTAACCAATTCAGAAAGTCTTGCTTCGAGAAAAAGGTTTCGTTAACTGTTGTGAAAAATTCATTGCTTAAAAAAGCATTGGAAAGAGCTGCAGATAGCCGCCTAACGGAATTAATTCCGGTATTAAAAGGTGCAACAGCCGTAATGTTTACCGAAGTAGGTAGTACTCCTGCAAAGTTAATAAAAGCGTTTAGAGCAAAAAACGATAAACCGGTTTTGAAGGGTGCATACGTTGAAGATAACATCTACATTGGCGACAAAGAACTTGACGCTCTTGCAAATATTAAGAGCAAAAATGAGCTTATCGCAGATGTTGTTGCGTTGCTTCAATCTCCTGCTAAACGAGTTATCGGAGCTTTGCAGGCACATGCTGAGAAAAAAGATGCGGCTTAATCCGCATGCAGTTTAAGTTAGAAAAATAATAATTAATTAGTAACAAATTTTAAAATCAATAACAATGGCAGACGTAAAAGCAATTGCTGAACAGTTAGTTAATTTAACTGTTAAAGAAGTGCAAGAATTATCAACAATTCTTAAAGATGAATATGGTATCGAACCAGCAGCAGCAGCAGTAGCTGTAGCAGGCGGTGGCGGATCAGCAGCAGCAGCAGAAGAAAAAACTGCATTTGATGTAATTTTGGTTGCAGCAGGTGCTGCTAAATTAGGTGTTGTAAAAGTTGTAAAAGACTTAACAGGATTAGGATTGAAAGAATCTAAAGATCTTGTTGACGGTGCACCAAAACCAGTTAAAGAAGGCATTTCTAAAGCGGATGCTGAAACTGTGAAAAAACAATTAGAAGAAGCGGGAGCAACAGTTGAGATTAAATAAGCTGCTGCTAATACACAATCTATAAGGTCTGGAACTCTCTCCACTAATTGGTGGAGGAGGTCTAAACCTTTTTGTTGTTTATTTTGTTTTTTCTTATTAACCCAGCTTGTTAATCAAATACAAGCTCAAAACTAAAGCACCTTGACTCAAACAAAAAAACCTCAAAGAATAAGTTTCGCATCTATCAAAAGTCAAATTGAATATCCCGACTTTTTAGATATCCAACTTAAATCGTTTCAAGATTTTTTTCAGTTAGAAACTACTTCTGAAAATCGTCAAAACGAAGGACTTTTTAAAGTTTTCTCAGAAAACTTTCCAATTTCCGATGCACGAAATAATTTCGTACTTGAATTCCTGGATTATTTTATCGACCCGCCACGTTACTCACTAGAAGAGTGTATTGAGCGCGGTCTTACATACAGCGTTCCGCTAAAAGCGAAATTACGTTTGTATTGTACTGATCCTGAACACGAAGATTTTGAAACCATCGTGCAGGACGTTTACCTAGGTACTATTCCATACATGACTCCAAAAGGTACATTTGTTATCAATGGAGCTGAACGTGTTATTGTATCCCAGTTACACCGTTCACCGGGTGTATTCTTTGGTCAGAGCCGTCACGCAAACGGAACTAAACTTTATTCAGCACGTGTAATTCCTTTCAAAGGCTCGTGGATAGAGTTTTCTACCGATATCAATAACGTGATGTATGCTTACATCGATCGTAAGAAAAAATTACCGGTAACAACATTATTAAGAGCTATCGGATTTGAAAGCGATAAACAAATCCTCGAAATATTTGGCTTGGCTGACGAATTAAAAGTAAGCAGAGCAGGACTAAAAACGGCAATCGGACGTAAATTAGCAGCACGTGTTTTAAAAACATGGATTGAAGATTTCGTAGATGAGGATACCGGAGAAGTTGTGTCTATTGAGCGTAACGAAGTAATCATTGACCGCGAAACTATTTTGGAAGCAGGTCATATTGATATGATCGTTGATGCTAACGTTAAATCTGTAATTCTTCATAAACAGGAAGTAAATGCAGGTGATTACGCAATCATCTACAATACGTTACAAAAAGATACTTCAAACTCAGAAAAAGAAGCAGTAGAGCATATCTACCGTCAGTTACGTAACGCAGAACCACCTGATGAAGAAACAGCCCGTGGTATCATTGATAAATTATTTTTCTCTGATAAGCGTTATGATCTTGGTGAAGTAGGTCGTTACAGGATCAATAAAAAATTGAATCTGGAAACTCCATTTACTACCAAAACATTAACAAAAGAAGATATTATTTGCATCATCAAATATTTGATTGAATTGATCAATTCAAAAGCTGATGTGGATGATATTGACCACTTAAGTAACAGACGTGTTCGTACAGTTGGTGAACAATTGTATTCACAGTTCGGTGTTGGTCTTGCCCGTATGGCGCGTACTATCCGTGAGCGTATGAATGTACGTGATAACGAGGTGTTCACACCTACTGATCTGATCAATGCAAAAACATTATCATCGGTTATCAATTCGTTCTTCGGAACAAATCAGTTGTCTCAATTTATGGATCAAACTAATCCTCTTGCAGAAATCACGCACAAGCGTAGACTTTCGGCACTAGGGCCTGGTGGTCTGTCTCGTGAGCGTGCTGGTTTTGAGGTACGTGACGTTCACTATACTCACTATGGCCGTTTATGTACCATTGAAACTCCTGAAGGACCGAATATTGGTTTGATCTCTTCTCTTTGTGTATTTGCAAAGATCAATAAGTTAGGATTTATCGAAACTCCATACATGACCGTTACAAATGGCAGAGTGGATCTTGAAAAATCACTTACTTATTTAAGTGCAGAAGAAGAAGGTCAAAAACTTATTGCGCAGGCAACAACACCAGTTGATAGTAAAGGTAATTTCTTGGATAAAAAGATAAAAGCCCGTTACGAAGGTGATTTCCCTGTTGTGGAACCTGAAAAATTACAATTAATGGACGTTGCTCCAAATCAAATCGCATCTATTGCTGCTTCATTGATTCCTTTCCTGGAACATGATGATGCCAATCGTGCCTTGATGGGATCAAACATGATGCGTCAGGCAGTACCATTGTTACGTCCTGAAGCTCCTATTGTTGGAACTGGTTTAGAGCCATTGGTAGCACGCGATTCACGTGTATTGATTAATGCTGAAGGTGAAGGAACCGTTGAATATGTTGATGCTAACGAAATTGTGATCCGCTACAACCGTACGGATGATGATCGTTTAATTAGTTTTGAAGAAGACATTAAACGTTATCAATTAACAAAATTCCGTAAAACCAATCAAAGTACTTGTATCAACTTAAAACCAATCGTTAAGAAAGGTGAAAAAGTTATTAAAGGACAAGTATTGTGTGATGGTTATGCAACTCAAAATGGTGAATTAGCTCTTGGTCGTAACATGAAAGTGGCATTCATGCCATGGAAAGGTTATAACTTTGAGGATGCTATCGTTATTTCTGAGCGTGTTGCTCGTGAAGATATCTTTACATCTGTTCATATTGATGAATATTCATTAGAAGTACGTGATACAAAACGCGGTTTAGAAGAATTAACTTCTGATATTCCTAACGTTTCTGAAGAGGCTACAAAAGACCTGGATGAAAACGGATTGATACGTATTGGTGCTGAAGTTAAAGAAGGTGATATCTTAATTGGAAAAATTACTCCTAAAGGAGAAACTGATCCTTCACCGGAAGAAAAATTATTACGTGCCATCTTTGGTGACAAAGCCGGTGATGTGAAAGATGCTTCATTAAAAGCGCCTCCATCATTACGTGGTGTGGTTATCGATAAAAAATTATTCTCCAGAGCAATTAAGGATAAAAAATCAAAAGCAGAAGAAAAACCTGTTCTAGAGAAAATTGATAAGGAGCATAATGTTGAAGTTTCTGCATTAAAAAACAGAATGATCGAAAAACTTTTCACGTTGGTGAATGGCAAAACGTCTCAGGGTGTTTACAATGTCTTGAAAGAAGAAGTTGTTCCCAAAAGCACTAAGTTCACTCAAAAAAGTTTAGAGAAAATCGATTTTTCTACTGTTAATGCCAGTAAATGGACCACTGATAAAGATGTGAATGAAAAAATCAAAATTTTACTTCACAACTATTATATTAAGTTCAACGATTTATTAGGAGCATTCAAACGCAAAAAATTTGCGGTTACAATTGGTGATGAATTACCAGCCGGTATCATTCAGCTTGCTAAGATTTACATTGCTAAAAAACGTAAATTAAAAGTAGGTGATAAAATGGCGGGTCGTCATGGTAACAAAGGTATTGTTGCTCGTATTGTTCGTGATGAAGATATGCCTTTCCTTGAAGATGGAACCATCGTTGATATTGTTCTGAATCCTCTAGGTGTGCCTTCTCGTATGAACCTTGGTCAGATCTATGAAACCGTTCTTGGTTGGGCCGGACAAAAATTAGGAGAAAAATTCTTTACTCCGATCTTTGATGGTGCTTCTACAGAGCAGTTAAATGAATGGACTGATAAAGCTAAATTACCACGCTTCGGACGTACATACTTAACCGATGGTGGAACAGGAGAACGTTTTGATCAGCCTGCAACGGTTGGTATTATCTACATGTTAAAATTAGGACATATGGTAGATGATAAGATGCACTCCCGTTCAATCGGACCATATTCACTTATTACACAACAACCTTTGGGTGGTAAAGCTCAATTGGGTGGTCAGCGTTTTGGTGAGATGGAGGTTTGGGCACTTGAAGCATTTGGCGCTGCCAACATTCTTCAGGAGATCCTTACTATTAAATCGGATGACGTTGTAGGACGTGCCAAAGCTTATGAAGCTATTGTTAAAGGTGAGAATATGCCAACTCCGGGTATCCCTGAATCATTCAACGTATTGTTGCATGAGTTACGTGGATTAGGATTGAACATTGCACTTGACTAATAAAAAAGTTTAATTCCGGTTCTTTGTGAATAGCAAAGAATCGGAACGACTTTAAACCTTAAACTTTGAACTTTTTAAACTTAATAAAAAATGGCTTTTAAAAGAGACAATAAATTAAAAAGTAATTTCTCGAAAATTACCATCAGCCTTGCATCACCGGAAGCAATTTTGGAACGTTCAAGCGGTGAAGTAGTAAAGCCCGAAACCATCAATTACAGAACTTATAAACCAGAAATGGGTGGTTTGTTCTGCGAACGAATTTTTGGTCCGGTAAAAGATTGGGAATGTGCTTGTGGAAAATATAAACGTATTCGTTACAAAGGTATTGTTTGTGACCGTTGCGGTGTTGAAGTTACTGAAAAGAAAGTACGTAGAGAGCGTATGGGACACATCAATCTGGTTGTTCCTGTTGCACATATCTGGTACTTCAAATCATTACCAAATAAAATTGGTTACCTGTTAGGTTTACCAACAAAAAAATTGGATATGATCATTTACTACGAACGTTATGTGGTAGTAAATGCGGGTGTGAAAGCTGTTGATGGTGTTAATTATCTTGATTTTTTATCTGAAGAAGAATATTTAAATATTTTAGATACCCTTCCAAAAGATAATCAGTATTTGGATGATAACGATCCAAATAAATTCATTGCGAAGATGGGTGCTGAAGCGTTACAATCGCTTTTAAGCCGTGTTGACCTGGATGCATTGTCATTCGACTTGCGTCACAAAGCAAATACAGAAACATCACAACAACGTAAGAACGAAGCATTGAAGCGTTTGCAAGTTGTGGAGAGTTTCCGTCATGCAAACCAGCATATTGAAAATCGTCCGGAATGGATGATCGTAAAAATTGTTCCTGTAATTCCACCGGAATTACGTCCATTGGTTCCATTGGATGGGGGGCGTTTTGCTACATCTGACTTAAATGATTTATACAGACGTGTTATTATCCGTAACAACCGTTTGAAACGATTGATCGAAATCAAAGCTCCTGAAGTGATCTTACGTAACGAAAAACGTATGTTACAGGAGTCTGTTGATTCATTATTCGATAACTCCCGTAAATCAAATGCAGTTAAAACTGAATCAAACCGTGCATTAAAATCATTGTCGGATTCATTAAAAGGTAAACAAGGTCGTTTCCGTCAGAACTTACTTGGTAAACGTGTCGATTATTCTGCCCGTTCAGTAATTGTCGTTGGACCTGAATTGAAATTACATGAATGTGGATTGCCAAAAGATATGGCTGCAGAATTATTCAAGCCATTTATCATTCGTAAAATGATTGAGCGTGGTGTTGTGAAAACTGTAAAATCGGCAAAGAAAATAGTTGATAAAAAAGAACCTATCGTTTGGGATATATTAGAGAATATTTTAAAAGGACATCCTGTTCTTTTAAATCGTGCTCCGACACTTCACAGATTAGGTATCCAGGCTTTCCAGCCTAAATTAATTGAAGGAAAAGCGATTCAGTTACATCCCTTAACATGTACTGCGTTTAACGCGGATTTTGACGGGGATCAAATGGCGGTACACGTTCCATTGGGACATGCTGCTATTCTGGAAGCACAATTGTTGATGCTTGCTTCTCACAATATCTTGAATCCTGCGAATGGCGCTCCGGTTGCGGTTCCTTCTCAAGACATGGTGCTTGGTCTGTATTACATGACCAAAGGAAAGAAAACAACGAAAGAAGAAAAAATAAAAGGCGAAGGCTTAACTTTTTATGCACCCGAAGAAACAATTATTGCTTACAACGAAAAACGCGTTGACCTGCATGCATTTGTAAAAGTTCGTTTGCAAGTAAAAGAGGGTGATAAATTAGTAAATAAATTAGTTGAAACGACTGTTGGTCGTATCTTGTTTAATCAAGTGGTACCAAAAGAAGTAGGGTACATCAATGAATTGTTGACTAAAAAATCGTTACGTGATATTATCGGAACAATTGTGAAGGAAACAGGTATGGCAAAAACTGCTAAGTTCCTTGATGATATTAAAGGTTTAGGTTATATGAGCGCCTTCCGTGGAGGTTTATCATTTAATCTGGGTGATGTAATGGTTCCGGAAGATAAAGAGAAAATGATCGCTGATGCGAATGCACAAGTGGATGAGGTGGTAGCGAATTATAACATGGGATTCATCACTAACAATGAGCGTTACAATCAGGTAATCGATATCTGGACACATACCAATTCCCGTATCACTGCTAAAGTATTAAATACATTAACGACTGATCGTCAAGGATTCAACCCCGTATTTATGATGTTGGATTCCGGAGCCCGTGGTTCTAAAGAACAAATCCGTCAGTTAGGCGGTATGCGTGGATTAATGGCAAAACCTCAAAAAGGTGCCGGTGGGGGAGAAATCATCGAAAATCCAATTATCTCTAACTTTAAAGAAGGATTATCAATCCTTGAGTATTTTATTTCAACCCATGGTGCTCGTAAAGGTTTGGCCGATACTGCCTTAAAAACAGCTGATGCCGGATATTTAACAAGACGTTTGGTTGACGTTGCTCAGGATGTAATTATTACTATTGAAGATTGCGGAACATTACGTGGATTAATTGCTACACCATTGAAAAAGAATGATGAAGTAGTTGAATCCTTGTATGAGCGTATCTTAGGTAGAACAACTGTTCACAATGTTTATCATCCATTAACAGGTGATCTGATCATTGAATCAGGTGAAGAGTTAACAGAAAGTTTTGCAAAAATAATTTCAGAATCACCAATTGAAGCCGTTGAAATTCGTTCGGTATTAACTTGCGAAAGTAAGAACGGAGTTTGTGGAAAATGTTACGGACGTAACTTAGCTACAGGTCGTATGGTTCAAAGAGGTGAAGCTGTTGGTGTTATTGCAGCGCAATCAATTGGTGAGCCGGGTACACAGTTAACATTACGTACATTCCACGTTGGTGGTGTTGCGGGTGGTTCTGTTGCTTCATCAAAATTAGAAGCAAAATATGATGGTATTTTGGAAATTGACGAATTAAAAACAGTAAAACGCAAAAATCCTGATGGACAAACCGTTGATGTTGTAATTGGTCGTTCTGCTGAGATGCGTATCATTGATGCGAATACAAAAATTGTTCTTACTACCGGAAATATTCCTTATGGTTCACAAGCCTATGTGAAAAACAATGGAAAAGTTAAAAAAGGAGATCTGATCTGTGATTGGGATCCATACAATGCGGTAATTGTTTCTGAGTTTGCAGGTAAAATTGAATTTGATAATGTTGAAGAAGGTGTTACTTTCCGCGAAGAGTCAGATGAGCAAACAGGATTTAAAGAAAAGGTAATTGTTGAAAGTCGTGATAAGAGTAAAAATCCTGCAATTAAAATTGTTGCCAGCAAAGAAACATTACGTACTTACAACATTCCAGTTGGAGCACACGTAATTGTTAACGATTCAGCAAAAATTGAAGCAGGACAAATCCTTGTTAAGATTCCTCGTTCTTCCGGTAAAACAGGTGATATTACAGGTGGTTTACCTCGTGTTACAGAGTTGTTTGAAGCTCGTAACCCAAGTAATCCGGCAGTGGTTTCTGAAATTGATGGTATTGTTTCATTTGGAAAAATTAAACGTGGTAACCGTGAGGTTCATGTTGAATCAAGAACAGGTGAAAAGAAAACATACCTTGTTCAGCTTTCAAAACATACACTTGTTCAGGAAAATGATTTTATCAAAGCCGGTGAACCATTATCTGATGGTGCTATTACTCCTAGCGATATTCTTGCTATCAAAGGACCAACTGCTGTTCAGGAGTATTTGGTAAATGAGGTTCAAGAGGTATATCGTTTACAAGGTGTGAAGATCAATGATAAACATTTTGAAGTAATTGTTCGTCAGATGATGCGTAAAGTGGAGATAAGTGAAGCTGGTGATACAATTTTCTTAGAAAAACAATTAGCTAATAAATCATCTTTCATGGAAGAAAATGATAACTTATATGCTAAAGTTGTTGTGTTGGATCCAGGTGAATCAAACTTATACAAAGCTGGTCAGATTATCAGTGCGCGTAAATTAAGAGATGAAAATTCTTCTTTAAAACGCAGAGATATGAAAGCCATCGAGGCTCGTGAAGCAGTTCCTGCAACATCAAGCCAGGTATTACAAGGTATCACTCGTGCCTCATTACAAACAAATAGCTTTATGAGTGCTGCATCCTTCCAGGAAACTACCAAGGTATTGAACGAAGCTGCTGTAAGCGGTAAGGTTGATATTTTAGCAGGATTAAAAGAAAACGTAATTGTTGGACATTTAATTCCAGCCGGTACAGGATTGAGAGATTACGATAAAATGATCGTAGGTTCTCAGGAAGAGTATGATAAATTAATGGCTTCTAAAAAAGAAGCTATGGAAGAAGAAGCATAAACTACGAAATACGAATTTGTACGAATTTACGAATTTGTGCAGGTTTAACGAATTCCAATCGGAGCTTATCCCCCTCTTGGAGGCAATGTCATATGATAAGGTAGAATTATTATATTTGTAAAATGGAACTAATAGAAATTACAAAAAAACTGAATACACAA
>MEPB01000020.1 GCA_001769385.1 Bacteroidetes bacterium RIFCSPLOWO2_12_FULL_35_15
CTCCAGCAGAGCCGATATCCTCTTCTGATTTACAGCTGAATTATACAATTATTTTAAATCAAATCCACCAACTATTTTTTGCACCATTACCATTTTATCCTAATCAAAAAAGCTGAACCAATTTGCCAATTGGGTTCAGCTTTTTTGATTTTTAAATTATACCAATTGAAATATTTAAAAGTCTAATCATCCTCTCCTTTTTTCAATTATACCAATTCTAAATATATTATTTCCGAAATTTAGCCCAACACAATCTCGATATGTCTGCTTCAACGCAGAATGCTCGAAATGACAGCGTGGTGTCATTTCGATTGGAGTCGAGAAACGAGCGAGGTAATTTAAATTGGACTAATTTATACTGGTAAATGCTATTATACCAATTACAAATATATTTTGGTCCAACAAATTCCTGCGCACAGTCTTCGACATACTCTGACGGACTTCACACATTGGACCATTTTATAAAAACCCTTGGTATTAGAAGGTTTGGGTGAGGTTTTTAAAATGGACTATTTTATATTTCAAATTGGTATTATTCCTGAACTACACTAATTTTTTGTAATCGATGGTCAATCGATAAAATATAGATACCTGTTGAAAACTCTGACAGATCAATTTTTTCAATATTATTTTCTATTTTTTTAATTAGAACTACCCTGCCTGTAAGATCGAACACAGTTAACGACTTATCCACATCATTTTTAGAAATTTCAATATTAAAAATTCCTGAAGAAGGATTCGGATACACTTTGTAATCATATCTTTTTTTGGCTGTAATCTCTGTTGAAGTCTCATTTGAAAAGAAATAGTCAATTAATACACTCATTAAATCAATTCTCTCAGAAGCGTTGTAAACTGTTTCGAATGGAAAGGCCCAATAAACCAATTTACCGGAAATGGTGCCGTTTGGAAACATTCCATTAAAATGCAAAGCAGAATTTTCGGAACTTGTACAATACGTTAAATCTGCCACAGCACCATTGAGTGGAGCAATTACATCAGGATAACTGACATTGTATGTCCCATTTGTGCCATTATCAAAATGAGCAGAATCAGTTGAATAAAAAATTCCGGTAGCTTTTGAGAGGTAACAAGAGTTTGCTGTTCCTGCATTTGGAGCATCAAATAAATAACTAGCCATTAAATAATTATTGTAAAAATCCTTATCCGAAGTTGAACCTAAATGATCCAGGTCCCACCCTATTTCGGATCCGGAAACAAAAAGATTTCCTCCTCCTTGCAAATATTGTTTAATGATAGTTTGTTCACTGTTGCTGAATGTTTCATTAACCGAACTCTCTTCACCCAAAATATAATCAGCAGCAAAATAATTTTCAATATCAATCACTCCGGAAGTAATCGCTTCGTTGGTTGCAGAAGAAAAGCCTTTTTGTTTATTCCAGATAGCTAGTCCGTGTTGAATAATAAAGTTGGACGTATTTCCGGTTACCATTCTGTCGAACCCATTAACAATCAAAATACTGTCGGCATTTACAGATGTTGTTGCTGCAAGAACTTCAGAAGTCGAGGATGTTACACTATAAGTTTGATTAAAAGCTTCAATTTTTACAAAATATAGTTGATTGCTTGTCAAGCCTGATAAAAGAATATTTGTTTTTACTAAAGTTGTTGCTGCTCCATAGCTTATTCCGTTAGTACTAGTATAAACTTTGTAATGTGTAGCATCCGCATCATTTGCAACAATTATTTTTATGGCAGTCGGACTGAATCTTGTAACAGCAAATGTTGTTGGTTTATTCAATGAACTAACCACAGTGCTGTACGGATATTGCGGAGTTGAAATCACACCTTCATCACTCAGCAAAGAATTTAAAGTAGAAGACTGTAAAATATTTTTTACTGTTGTTGGAGCACCCTGATACGTTACCACGTTTTGTATCAAACGGATGCCGTGACTATAATCCATGTACGTATCAGCATGAACATTGCTTAAAGGTTGAATGGGGGAACCATTTGTTTGATGCCATCCATAGATCACAACACGATTGGCAGTTGAATAAATACTATTGCTGATAACAACATCTTTTTTGTCTCCGGAAACTAAATTTCCTAAAGGGTATGTTCCAATCACGGCATTTCGTTGACCTTTTACAATAGTATTGTGGTCATCAAAAACCGGAACAGTTGTCATTAAAGGTCCTGGAGAAATTGGGGAAGGAGCAAGTTTAACTTTCGCAGCGGTCCAAATATCATTTACCATCTTTCTTGTTGGAAGTGTGCATCCTGTGAGATCAGCAATTTGAGTGGCTAACATCGGACTCATCGGACAAAGGAAATAGTTTGTATCTGTGCCTACTGCTAAATAATCCGGTAACACATAATAGGTTATAGAATCATTGGAACCACTTATTACAGCGTAGCTTTTTACAGGAACTAAGTTGCGGTAAAAATCCGGAACGTTTCCATTGGAGATCTCTGTGTAGATCTGGTTCTCTCTATTTGTTAGAGACAAACTTCCGGAACTGATCGTACTAACAAACTGACTTCCTGTGATGGCTGATGCCGAACGTGGAGGTAAATTAAGTATTTGAGAGAACACACTGAAACTTCCAAATATGAAAATCAAAATTAATATCTGTTGTTTTTTCATTTTTTTAATCCGCTTGGCTTTTCTTTGCGTATTTCAAATTTAAACAAAAAAAGCTGAACCATCTGGCCTTAATTACGCAAGTCTAATTTCAAGTTAAGGATTAAAAACGAAAGACCAGAGAAATTTGGTCTTTTTTTTTATTCACATTTGGTTTTTGAATTTTTCTTTCTATTTATTAGAAAATAAGGATGCTGTCCTTAATTTTTAAAGAATTAAAGATTGAGAATTTAAACAATATGGGAGTTCGCAAAAATATCCTTATGTTTATAATAAATTAAGCGGAGACGGTTAGATTCGAACTAACGACACTGTGACATGTTATAGTTTTTCAGACTATTGCCTTCGACCACTCGAGCCACATCTCCACAAAGCCATCATTTTTATAGAAATGGTGGCTTTACTTTGATAAATAGTCTGAAATTTTCTAAAGGTGTTATTTGTGGCATCACAGGTCGAATAATACGAAGAGTGGAATCGAAAAAACAGGTCATTCCCGAAAAGAAATGTCATGTACCCCAACGACTTTTAGCCCATTTCTTTTGAAAATGGGCAAGAATTCTCCAAAAATCACATTACATTATTTTTTCATAAGCAATGCCAGTATTATAGAATACATAAGTTTTATCAATTAAAGCACAAGCGACATCAATAAATACATATTGGAAATCACGTAACCTCGTGTTTAATCTTAATTCGGGTAATATCTTTTTAAATGTATTTACCATGCCTCTGAATATATTATTAGCTAATGCAGAGGCAATCAAGAAAACCGTATTCTCATTCATATTCATAAATGGAGGTAGATTCCAACCGAAATCGTTTTTCATAAATGAAAATTGACGTTCGGCATTTCCTCTTTTGTTGTACTCAAGAACAATTTCTTCTGAAGCTCTTTTGAAGTCATTCGTTATAAAAAATTTATATTCATAACCATCAATTTCTTTCCAATTGGTATCATTATAGGGTTTTCCAGGTTTTTTCAAAACATTTTTCTTTGAAAGAATACGTAATTTTTCTTTAACAGATTCAATTCTATCTGATTCTTCTTTATCAATTAATTTAAATGTTTCATTTGTTGGGATTCTTATAGCTACAACTCTCCAAGTCTTTGAAATAATTCCTGTCTCGGGCCTATCATGCATCTTATAAGGAATATCGGCAATTTCGCAGTTCCAGAAAAAATTTGCAGTTTCAATTTCAGTTTTTCTCCATGTGTTACATTTTTTTAACTCCTTTTTGAAAGTTTCCATTTTTTTTGTGAAAGGAAACCGTACATTAAATTTTATTCCTCTTGAATCAAGCATCTCGAAAGCTTCTTTGTTATATCCAGCGGCATCACTTATAACACGACCAATTTTTATTTTTGACTCATCCAAAAGGTTTAAACAATTTTCTAAGCATTCCTTGAATTGGAATCGAGCTCCTGCATCGCCATTCCTCATACTTATATAAACTGGCAATTCTTTAATTAAACATACCATCGGATTAAATCCAATTCTTGAACAATCTATCTGTCCTTTATCATTGACGTTTCTACTTGCTCCTCTGCATTCAGTCGGGATAAATGTTGCATCAATATCTAGTGTGTAAGAGCGCCCTTCTGTCAGGGCACCAGCACGTTTGGTGGCTTTTACAAGCGTGCGATTCATTGGAATATTATCATCATAATCAGTGAATACAATTTTCCCTTCTGCTCCATTACTTATGGTTCTTGCTGTTAAAGTTTCTGTCGCCATTTTTTTCATTCCTCTTCCGAGAGTATCATGACTAGGAAGTTTCAGTCCAGGTATGATAGATAATTTCTTTTTTAGATTCGTAATATGGTCAAGTCTTGTTCCTCCGCAAAGAGAAGTTAATACCCAAGCTATGAGAATATCCTCATAACCAAAGGTAGATTGAGCGACTCTTTTTCCTAAGCACGTACGAATGACCTGTGGGATTCCGAATTCCTTAATTTTCTTAAGGATTGGCACAGCACCTCCGTGCGGAGTAATATTGATATTTGACCTTATCGCTTTCATTTTTTTTGCTAATACTTAGCAACTGCTTTCATATTAAAATTGTTTAAATAATTTTTTGAGTGATTCTTTTTCTATTACAAATTATTTTAGAAAGGTGTTACATCTGCCATTTTTTCAGCTTTCTGTTTTTACATTTTGTTTCCTACTATACTATACCCTTTTAAAAATTTCTGCGTTACATATTTGCATTTTTTGCAAAATTATTTTTCGTTTTTTTCAAAAAAATGCTCTTCCGAAAAATTCCGGAATGGCGTTACAAAAAAATGAGCGTTTAAAGAATATTTATGAACACTCATAAAAACCGACTGTTTGCCATGTTGTCAGTTACTTTTTTCTTCTTTTTGGTTTAATTGAATTCAATTGCTGCAAACTAATTTTCTCAATCAGAACTCTTCGTGTGAACAACATTTGTTCATCATCATTTTTACAAGAAATGGATTCGAGATAACCAAGTATGTTTTCTGAAATGTCTTTTGGTTGACTTTTATTTGTGAGCGGAAAGCCACCATACTTGATTGTATTCTGATGGCCTATCGAAAAACAATGAAGCATGGGGGCTAATCGTAATCCAAAATATTCGAGCAGAGCGTAATTATTTACAAGTGCAGGGTCTTCAACATAAGTGATATAGCCTTGTGTACTAACTATTCATTCATCGAATAAATTTGGCAATTCCTGAATTACCACAGGAAAAAGAGGATAACATTTGCCATTGACTCCGATAAATAAACTATATCTATCATTTGAATAAGCTAATATTTGAAGCGCATGCGCTTGATTAATATCTTTCGTTTTTAAGTGCTCTGCAAGTAATAATAAGCGCGGTATGTTTTCGATTGGATTTCTCATTAGTATACACTTTTATATTTAAATTTTTTAATTATTTTTTTTGCTAATATTTTTTTTAATTGAACACTAATAATTTGTTCTATGTCTTCTTGCTCCTTTAGTGAAATAAATTCATAAATGTTATTTGCTAAGTCGCTTGGAGTTGCATTATCACCTAATGGCTTCCCTTTATAAATGGGGTCTTGGTATCCCGGAATGAACAAATGAAATAACTCATCTACTGTTAGATTAAAATAGATGGCAGCACTCGTTAAAGCATTCAGCTGATTGTGTTTAACAAAGTAGAGTTCTCCATCATCGTTATATTTCCATTTCTGAGAGTCTATCTTAGCAAGTGCTGCAAGCGCCCAATCAAAATGTTCGATTTTACAGCCGGCTTTGTTACAATTATATTCTGTTGTTTTATAATAAAGCACCTCGTTTAGGTGATTTTTTCCTAAATGCCTTGCTAACCTTAGCAGGCGATTTAAATACATGTTATTTGTTTTCATTTTTTTGTTATGTTTATTTAGTTTAAAAAAATTGTATCCGGTGAAATGAGATTTCTTATATTCATTTTATACACGAACTCAAGGATATTCATCGCGATGTCTAAATGCGTTGAATTGTTGTTGAGGATTTTGCCTCCAAAACGTTCAATGTTTTGCCTACCAGGCATAAGCAGATGCAAAAACGCTTCTTCACTAAGTCCGAAAAATTTTTCAATTGAAGTTTTGAAACCTTTTTCTTCATCCAAAACCCATATGATTTCAGATTCAGATGTCTCAATCCAATCCTCTGGAAAGATATGCGGTAGCTCATATACGACATATTCGAAGTAAGGCTCTCTATATTCAAAAGAGCCATCTTTAGAGATTCTAAAGATTGGTTTCTCTTTAATTTTATAAGGGACATTGTGTAGCTCGCCATATATTAAGTATTGGGCTACCATTATCAAGTTATCTGATTTGAGATTTAATAAATTTGTTTTCATTTTTAGTTTTTTTTATGAGTTAATATTCAATTAAGCCGCTATTCGTGGTTCCCTGAGATGCTCAAACAAAGGAGGCAGTGCTTCCAACATCTTTTTCTCCATCATTTTAGGTGAAATCCCTTTAGAAAACTTTAAAAAATATCGTTCACGAAGTCGCTCTTCTGTTTTAACAAATTTGCTTTGCTGAACACAATTTTCTTTTTCTTCGGTAAGATTTAACCAGTCTTTAATCCGGTAAAGAACATTCCACGCTGTATTGTTTGAAAGTCGATACTTGATTTTTACGTGTTTTGTATCTATTCCTTTATCAGAAGTAATAATATCTTTTATCAGTCCAAACCACGTTTCTAAAGGAACATGTGATTTATTCATTGGCGTTCCAGCCATCGGTGAAACATGAAAAAGACATAGACACATATATTCTTTGGTTTTCTTTTGATAAAAAGATTTAGTTATTTTTCTCCCACAATTAATACATCCGGATTTTTCTTGTTTAGCTCTCGCAAGAAATATTTTATGTATTTCATTCGATTTATTTAAGCTCATTTTCTTTCTAATTTTGTAATTGTTAATAAAAATGATGTCAGAACATCAACATATTACCAATCGATTACGTTAGAAGAAAAATCAAGCCCACTCAATCTGATTGAGTAATATATATAGTTCACGCTGTAATAGGGGTAAGAGGCCGTTGGCTCTGGAAAGCCAACGGTTCTTTTTTTTATCCATCAGGATGAATCCATTCTTTTAGTTTGCATTTGTTTTTTATTTATTGATTTTACATCACAAAGTTCCAGACAGAATAGACTTGACCCAAATGGTTGTAAGTTTAACCACGTCTGGAAAAAGGAAGATTTAGGGAAAAGGGATTTAATCTAAGGATAGGAAATCCTCAGAGATTGTTACTAAAACAAAAGCATAATCAGCCATTTGGGATGGGTTTATGTTTTGCCAGTTTAAACGAAAAAATGTTGGTGGATGTTGCTGAAAATGTTTTTTAAGGCTTTACTTTATTTCGAAGAAAGGTATTATTATACTATTTATTAGCAGACTATATAAGTAATAATTATGAAAGAGAAAAGCAAGAAGAAATTTAAAAGAGACCCAATTGATGAAAAGTTATTGAATAACAGAACTACTCTTATTTGCAGGTTGCGTTTAATTTTAATGGAAGAAAATTCCTTAGCGGAAGAAAAAATATTAAAAATTAAGGATGTACTTTATGAACAAGCCGTCATCGACCTGAATATTCTGCGAACGATATCTTAATCGTTCAAATTTGCCTTAATTACTGCAATGTCCTCTTTTGTTGCATTTATTTCTTCTGTTAACTTCCTTATATTTTGTTCTATTATACTAAGTGTTTGTGTTGTATGAACGCGAAAAAACGCTTCATCAGTTTTAATTCTTTCAAGGTCTATGTCTTGATTTTTTTCTGTCATAGGTATGATTTTTTAAAAAAATATTTATTTTTCCTTTGCGATTTTTTTCAACCGAATTATTTCTGCTTCTAATACTTTAATGTATTTTTCTTTGTAATCATCCGTATGAAAATGCATATTCTCAGCCTTTGCACCCAAGCCTTGCACAAGATTATTGTTTGATACATTAAATATTTGAGATGCATCAAAATTAAGAATCTGAGACATATCAACATCTAATATCTGGGCTATTTGTTGTATTCTGGATAATGTAAGGTCTATTTCGCCTCGCTCGATTTTACTATATCCACTAAGGCTCATACTTAACTCTGAAGCCATTGTTTCGCGTGTAATGTTTTTCAGTTCACGGAATTTTTTAATGTTATCTCCTATCATAGCATATGTTTTTATGTCCGCTAAAGTAGCAAAATAATGTTTAAAGTAGCAAATTAACCTTGAAATCAATCTGTGATTAATTCAACTCTTCGGTTATTTGTAATTAACCATTAAACCCTAAAACATGAAAAAATTTATACTCCTTTCAATCTGCTTTATTACATTGAGTGTTTCAGCACAAACGGTAAAATACAAAGACATTTACTCTTTGATAAAAGTTGGAAATACAGTTGAAGCATTCCCCAAGCTTTTAACCTATTTGCAGACAGAGCCCAAACACCCAAATGCTAATTATTGGGTCGCAAAAATTTATTATGACAAGGCAAAAACAAATAACTCCACTCAACAGGCTGATTCAAGTATATTCTTCTTCAAACGAGCAATTGAAAATATTACTGTATTGGATGTTAACATAATTAATGCTGGTAGATTTCCTGATTTTACAGGAACAGATGCGACTCTTGTTCTTGAATACGGAAAAAAATGGATGCAAGCAAAGATTGATGAAATGGAAGCTTTAAAAAAGCAAATTCAACTTAATAAATCCAAAGAAGAAGTTTCAATATTAACAAAAAATACTGCATTAAGTAGTTCTGCGAATGTTTCAAATCCCACCAATAATCAAAAACAGAATGTTAATACGCCTTATACAGGAAGTAAAAAAACTCAAGAATACCAAACCGCTTATGCTAAGGCAACAGCAGATTCTATTTATTATGCAAAAGAAGGTCGAAAAGTGTCCGTGGACTCAATCTGTAATTTTAATATGTCCCGAATGGCTGGAAAAACTCAAGCAAAAAAAATATCTCAAGCCGAAAATGATTCAATTTTTATGCTTGATAAAAAATTGCAAGATAAATTTCAAATGCAAAACAAATGCCCAAATTGTCAATCAACAGTTGTAACACAATATTTTAATTTTATTAAAAGTGGTGAGCTTTCTAATGCAAACGCATTAGTTTATTATAATGACTGCAAAGAAGATTGTGAAATGCCAATGTTCAAAGGTACTTATGAGGAACTTAAAGCAAATTCTGATAAAGTTAAATCAGGATTTGCAAAATATAATTTGAATAAAGAACCTTCAATATTATATATTGACAAAAATACTTGTCTCATTTTCAATTACATTATTACCTCAGCGACCCTTCATCCGATTTCAGCTACTAAGGTTAATGGTATTTGGAAATTGAATGTCAGCAATAAGCAGTTAGAAAATGAATATTTTGAAAAATTGACAAAAACTTTATCTATGCATCCTAGCTCATATCTAGAGCTGTTAGATAAATCTACTAAACAAGTAAAATAAAACGCTTTGAATATGAAAAAATCAATTTTAATAGCTATTATTAGTATATTTACTTTAGGTAGCGGGTTTGGACAGATTATTCATAATTCACCTCTTCCAGCTTATGCTTGTGCTAATTCACAGTTGACATTAGAATTTTATTTTGTACCAGCAAGTCCAGGAGCCACTCCAACAGGAAATTATGAAGTTCGCTATGGACTTTCTTCGGGTCAGACTACTGTATTCGCAACTATTCCTTGTACAAGTTGGTATGATGCAACTGCTCCAGGAGCTTATGTATTTACATTTCCAGCAAATTCAAATGGTAATTATAAGTTATTTGTTTTATATGTTGGTTCCGCCGCTCCTTCACCAATTCCTACGATAGATGTGTCAGTTTGCACAACAGTAGGTATAGAAAATATAAATTCAAATTTTTCACTTGAAAGCATGTATCCGGTACCTGCGAATAAAGATTTAAACATTAAATTGAATAATATTAATGAAGGCTCTAAAATAAAAATTATCATTTACTCAATTGAAGGTAAAAAAGTATCTTCTGATGAAAAAGAGATAATTGGTGGAAAAACAACAGTTGATGTTTCTGAAATCCCTTCCGGTGTTTATTTAATAGAAGTAAATGCGGGTGATTTGAAAACATCAAAAAGAGTAATAATAATTAAATAAAGGAGACGTGGGGACAAATAATAACATGATACTGTTTTTCTTTTTTGGCGTTGGTTTTAACAATGAACAAGAAGATGTAAACTATATAAGCGAATTTATCGGTAGAATCCCTGACCGAATTAAAATAATTTATGACAATTCCAACTTGTTAGATTTATTAGACAAGAAACATCGCACCATTAAATTCCATAATTCACTTATAGATTATAGAGAACTCATCTACTCTTCTTCTAAAGAAATAAAAATTAATTGTGAAAATGTTGTTACTGATATTAACAGCAATAGTAACGATTTTTATAAACAGTATCAAACAGCGGGCTTAACAAATGACCAACTGAAACTTAAAGGAGCCATTTTTACTCAATTATGGGAAAAGTGACTAATGAATTTAAATCCGGGTTAGCTGATTTACTAAATCCAAAGGTGGTTAGGGTTGTTCTTGACGCCTTAAATTATTTAAAAGATTTACTTGGAAGCTTAATTATGGGTCATCCATTATTAGAAGCTGTTAAAGAGTTCATTGAAACCTTAATGAGTGCTATAAAATTAATAAATAATACCACTACTAATTGATTTTTAGCATAAATGAATTTACCTAGAAAAAAGCCTATAAACTTGTTTGTTTATAGGCTTTTTCGTAATTTAAACCAGACTTGCGTAGTTAAGGCCATCTGGTTCAGCTTTTTTTGTTTAAATTATTTTAAAGATTAGAACTGTTTTCTAGGGCGTCTTTCACGAGAAAAATTACTTTTTCTATCACTACCTGTTGATTCATTTCCTGTGTTCTTGGCTGCTGTTTTTTCAGAACGATCGCTGTATGTTTTACGTTCTCCTGAATCGCTATTGCCTTTTGAATAACCACCTTTGTCGGAACGATCACTATATGACTTGCGTTCTCCGGAAGAATTTCCATTTGAACGATCGCTATATGATTTACGTTCTCCTGAACCAAAACTTCTTCGTTCACCTGATCCGCTATTACCTTTGTAACCACCTCTGTCTCCACCTCTATCGGAACGGTTTCCAAAGCTCTTACGCTCTCCACCACCAAATGAACGTCTGTTTCCACCACCTTCATATCCGCCACTTGATCTTCTGTCTCCACCACTATCTCCACGAGATTCGATGCGAACATTACGATTATTGTAACGGGCATTTTTAAAGGTCCCCTGAATAATTTCAGCTGATTCGGTTTTCACTTCAACAAAAGAAAAACTGGATTTCACATCAATATTTACAATAGATGTAATATCAACACCCGAAACTTCAGCAATGTATTCTTTCATTGTAGCTGATGTTAAGCTATCTAATTCACCAAGGTTTATGAATAATTTTGTGATACCCGGAGTTGATGCAGAACGCTCTCTATCTCTTGAAGAAGAAGCATTCAAATCAGGGGCATTTTTATAATAATCTAAAAAGCGGTTAAACTCAGTAGATACAAAACGTTTGATAATATCTTCTCTGGTAAGATCTTTTAGCTCTTCATAAATATTTGGCAAATAAGCTTCAATTGCTTCTTCATTTACTTCCACATTATGAATCTTTTTCACTAAACTGAATAATTGTTTTTCACATGCTTCAAAACCAGTAGGAATAGTCCCTTGCGTAAATTTCTTTTTGATCAGACGCTCAATAATACGGATCTTTCCAACTTCTTTCATATTGATAATAACGATGGAAGTACCTGTTTTTCCTGCACGTGCAGTACGTCCGGAACGATGGGTATAATTTTCGATCTCATCAGGTAAATTGTAATTGATAACATGTGTAACATCATTCACATCAATACCTCGTGCAGCAACATCCGTTGCCACAAGCATCTGAAGTGAACGTGCACGGTAACGTTTCATTACATGGTCACGTTGTTGTTGTGATAAATCACCATGCAACGAATCTGCACCGTAACCATCTTTAATTAAAGCATCAGCAATTTCTTGTGTTTCGATACGGGTACGGCAAAATACGATAGCAAAAATATCCGGATTAGAATCCGCAATACGTTTCAATGCGGCATATTTATCACGTGCCTGAACAACATAATAAATGTGCTCAATATTTTCGTTCCCTGAATTTTTAGTTCCAGCAGTAATTTCCACAGGGTTGCTCATGTAGTTTTTAGAAATGCGCAATACTTCATCGGGCATTGTAGCAGAAAACAACCATGTATTTTTTTCTTCAGGAGTTTGAGAAAGAATAGTATCTAAATCTTCTTTAAAGCCCATGTTCAGCATTTCATCGGCTTCATCAAGTACGGCATAACGTACATTGCTCAGATTAACACGTCTGCGATCGATCATGTCATTTAAACGACCGGGAGTAGCAACAACAATCTGCGCACCTTTTTTAATGTCGCGGGATTGATTATCAATACTTGCACCACCATAAATCGCAACAATGTTTGCACCGTCAATGTATTTGGTGTAGCTCTGTAGATCACGTGTAATCTGCATACACAATTCACGTGTAGGACAAATAATTACTGCTTGTGTATCACGGGAAGTGAAATCGATTAAGGAAGTTAAAGGCAAACCAAAGGCTGCTGTTTTTCCTGTACCTGTATGTGCTAATGCGACAAGGTCGGTATTACCTTTTAATAATACAGGAATTACTTTTTCCTGGATAGGAGTTGGATTTTCAAAACCCAATTCTGTTACTGCTTTAACAATAGCATTGTTAAAGCCTAACGCTTCAAATTTGTTCATTAAATATTTATTAAGTGAATATTACAGTTGTCAACTTACTAGGAAGTATATGTGAGTTGAATCCGACAACTGTTTTTTAAGGAGCCTACCATCATTGGTATTTGGGCTTTTTTCGGCAATGTTCTACAGTCGTAAATTCGTCTCAGCAAAAATCCTTTTTTGACTAAAACCGCTGCAAAGATACTATTTTATTTTACATAACCTCATAATATTTATTATTGACAATGCTTTCCTGCTCCTTAAAATTAAAAACCGGAAAAATCTGATTGGATTTATGTGCAAAACTGATAGTGTAAAAAAAAATTTGATTGATAATTGTTAAATCAAAATTTTGTATATTTGTAAAAACATAATTGAAAAATTACTATGAAACTTAAAAGGATTATTTCTGTATTTTTCACGCTTAGCTTTTTACTGATCTTATCTTCCAACGGCATGGCGGCAGGTATGGGTGGGACTCCTCCAGCTCCTTGTGGTGGAGCATTTTTTCCTCCATGTCCGGTTCCATTAGATGACAATATTGTTTTATTACTTATTGCAGGTGCTGCTTATGGAGGCTATCGAATATACAACACATTAAAAAAGAATCCCGCTTAACACGGGATTTTTTATTTCCATTTCAATGATTTTAAACTTTCTGAAAAATCCTATCATCCGATTTCTTTTAACGCTGCTCTTACTATACATTGCGTGGTTTCTAATTTATAATTTATGGTTGCATCCTAAAGAAACTGTTGATTTTTTTGTAATTAACATTACAATTGGAGTGAGTAAATTTTTTTTAGAATCAATGGGTTACACTGTATTTACAGGCATTGAACGGGTTATTGGCGTTGATGGCACCAGCGGTTTGTGGATTGGTGATAATTGCAATGGTATGTCTCTCTTCGGTTTGTTCTCCGGATTTATCATTGCTTATCCGGGGAAATGGTGGAAAAAATTAATTTATATCCCGATAGGAATTATATTAATTGAATTCATGAATATCATTCGTATCATCAGCCTGGCAATATTAGATACACATTCACGTGCATGGACAGAGTTTAATCACACCTATACATTTACAATTGTTGTGTATGGATTTATTTTTCTTTTGTGGATGATCTGGGTGAATAAATTCTCATCAAAAATCGCCAGCCTCAATTAATCTGATTGCTTGCTCAATTCCTTTGTCTTCCCCGGCAGCATCATACTCTTCCTTAAGACTCGAATTAAACATAACAGCTACTCCTTGCCACATAAAGGCAGAAAATGATCCTCTCATACTTTTAACAACCTTATATGTTGTTGCACCTGTTTCACGATCAATCAGCTTTATTAAAATACGTCCTTGAGTAATTGTTAAATTTTTTAACTCTTCGCCAAACTGTTCCTTTAATTGCTTTTCAGCCAATTTGGTAAAATATAAGCGATCTTTTTCATCCGGGATTTGAGCTAAAATTTTATCGTACTCTTTTAGTTTTGCTGCTGCCAATATAGCATATGGGTAAACGATTTTTACGTTGTATTTTAATCTGTCCCAACTTGCTTTTTGTCTTTTATTTTTAAAAACTCTATCTGAAGAACAGATAACAGGAGACAATGTTACATACGGAATGGTATCGCCTTCATAAACTACTGCACGAACTAAAACAGGTGTAACAGGCAACACTAAACCCTGAGTTACATCTTTCTGTGCAATGCTAAGAAAAGGGAAAAGGAGAAAAAATATATACAGTTTTTTTGCCATTTGGCTTTATCAGGACAAAATTTGTACCTAATTTATTTTCTATAACGTAAAGGCAATAAAAATGTTATAAAAATATACGTATTACTTCAATCTATTTGATTTCCATTTTGATATTTCGGAATGATCTTCAGAATGAGCAGTTTCCTTTGTTTTACTTACACTCATTAATTTTGCTGCCAATAATGCCGCAATTTCAGCTTCATCCTCATTTTCAACAAGCAGCATTTCTGGCGAATAATGATATTTGATAAAGTGAGTATCAAAATTTCCGGAAGTAAAAGCTTTATGTTTTAAAACAAATTTACAAAATGGCAATGTTGTTTCAACACCAACAATCTTATAGTCGTCAATTGCACGAATCATTCTACTGATTGCTTCTTCCCGATCCTTACCAAATGAAATTAATTTAGAGATCATTGGATCATAATAAATTGGAATATCCATTCCTTCATCAAAGCCATCGTCCACACGAACTCCTAAACCTTGCGGACGTTGGTAGGTAACTAATTTCCCTATATCAGGCAAAAAATTATTTGTCGGATCTTCCGCATAAACGCGCACTTCAACACTGTGTCCGTGTATTTTCAGGTCTTCTTGCTTAAAAGACAATTTTTCACCACGTGCAACTTTTATCTGTTCTTTAACAAGGTCTATTCCTGTGATCATTTCTGTAACCGGATGCTCCACCTGCAAACGGGTATTCATCTCCAAAAAATAGAATTTTTTATTTTCATCCAATAAAAATTCAACTGTACCTGCGCCCACATAATTACATGCTTTTCCAACATTTACCGCACATTCCCCCATTTCCTTGCGAATTTCCGGTGTCAATACAGATGATGGGGCCTCTTCAATTACTTTCTGATGACGCCTTTGAATAGAACATTCGCGTTCAAATAAATAAACAATATTTCCATGCGTATCACCCAATATCTGAATTTCAATATGCCTGGGACCAGCAACATATCTTTCGATAAACACAGAGCCATCACCAAAAGCTGATTTAGCCTCGCTGACGGCCAGCTTCATTTCTTCTTCAAAATCTTCAATGCGTTCAACAATGCGCATTCCTTTACCTCCACCACCGGCACTTGCCTTAATTAATATTGGAAAACCTGTTTCGAAGGCTGTTTTTTTGCCTTCTTCCAAGCTACTTATTGCTCCTTCAGAACCAGGAACCATTGGGATTTTATATTTTTTTACTGCAGCTTTTGCTGATAATTTATCACCCATCATATTCATTGCTTCAGGAGAAGGCCCAATAAAAATAATTCCTGCTTTGGCAACGCTGGCTGCAAATGCTGAATTTTCAGACAAAAAGCCATAACCGGGGTGAATTCCATCAACTCCCATTTGCTTACAAACATCTATTATTTTATCTCCACATAAGTAAGATTGATTGGAAGGCGGAGGTCCAATGCAAACTGCTTCATCAGCATATTTCACAAATGGGGCATTTCTATCGGCTTCAGAATAAACAGCAACTGTTTTTATTCCCATTTCCCGGCACGAACGCATTACACGCAGAGCAATTTCGCCTCTATTGGCAACTAATATCTTATTCATATAACTAATTATAAATTCTTTTAAAAATCGACTTGCACTATATTTCTAGTATCAAAAATGAGTTTTTTGAATCAATACAAACCTAATAAAAAAAGGCGTATCGACATAAAAAATTCAACAATCACGATTTAAAAAAAACATCCATCGTTAAAAATTATACACTTATCGTAAAAAAATGTACTTTAGTTGAAACATTTTGAAACTATCATCGTATAGTCACTGTTTTAAATTTATAAACATCATTTATGAGACAGCTCAAAATATCTAAACAGGTTACCAATCGCGAAACAGCCTCCCTCGACAAGTATTTGCAAGAAATCGGAAAAGTTGACTTAATTTCAGCAGATGAAGAAGTTGAGCTGGCACGAAAAATCCGTGCCGGAGACCATGCAGCACTAGAAAAGTTAACAAAAGCCAATTTGCGTTTTGTTGTTTCTGTTTCTAAACAATATCAGAATCAAGGACTTAGTTTGCCTGATTTAATTAACGAAGGAAATTTAGGTTTGATCAAAGCAGCTCAACGTTTTGATGAAACACGTGGTTTTAAATTTATTTCATACGCTGTATGGTGGATCCGTCAATCGATCCTTCAAGCCTTAGCAGAACAATCACGTATTGTACGTTTGCCACTTAATAAAATTGGTGCCATCAACAAGATCAATAAAACATTTTCAAAATTAGAACAGGAATTCGAACGTGAACCCAGTCCCTCTGAAATTGCCGGAACGCTTGAGATCTCAGAATCGGAAGTAAAAGAATCAATGAAAAATACCGGTCGCCACGTATCTATGGATGCACCATTAACAACCGGGGATGATAATGCAGGCAGCATGTATGATGTTATGGAGGCGGATGATAGCCCAAGTCCGGAATTTGGCTTGTTACATGAATCCTTACGAAGAGAAATCGAAAGAGCATTACATACTCTTACTTCACGCGAAGCCGATGTTGTTAAATTATATTTCGGGTTAAGCGGAGAACATGCTATGACCTTGGAAGAGATTGGTGAAAAATTTGATTTGACTCGTGAACGTGTTCGTCAGATAAAAGAAAAAGCAATTCGCAGATTAAAACATACTTCAAGAAGCAAAATATTAAAAACATATTTAGGATAATTTTAGGAGCTAATTAAAAAATTTATAGAAAGGAAACAGTAAAATTGTTTCCTTTCTTTTTTTGTACTTTTACCTTCCATAAACTATTAAATATTAAAATAATGAATCATCTAATTGCCCCATCTATTCTTTCTGCTGATTTCGCAAATATTCAACGTGATGTTGAAATGATAAATAAAAGTGAAGCCGATTGGTTTCATGTGGATATTATGGATGGAATGTTTGTGCCTAATATTTCTTTTGGATTTCCGGTGATTAAAGCGATTAAAAAACATGCAACAAAACCTTTGGATGTTCATTTAATGATTGTTGATCCTGACAGGTATTTACAAACTTTTAAAGATGCCGGTGCGGATATTTTAACTGTTCATTACGAAGCATGTCCGCATTTGCACAGAACCATACAAGCAATTAAAGCATTGGGAATGAAAGCCGGTGTGGCGATTAATCCGCATACTTCCGTTAATTTATTGATTGACATCATCACTGATATTGATTTAGTTTTAGTAATGAGTGTAAATCCCGGTTTTGGCGGACAAAAATTCATTGAAAACACCTATCATAAAATTGCCTTGTTACAAGAGATCATTCGAACTACAAAATCTGAAGCATTAATTGAAATTGACGGGGGGGTGGATCTGAAAAATTATGCAAAGCTTGTTGACACAGGTGCAAATGTTTTAGTGGCTGGCAATACAGTGTTCTCCTCTCCTGACCCAACACAAACAATTTCTGACCTAAAAAAAATCTAATTTAAATTTGGCAAAATTTTAATATCGTTTTTTGATAAACCTTTCATTTTGTTTTATTCCAAAAGGTGTTTATCAAAAAATTGCTATTTCTAATAAAGTAAGTATCTTTCAAAAAAAATAAAAATTATGGCAGAGGAATTAACATTAGAACAAATTCAGGATTTTAAGGGGAAATATCCTAAACAACTTTGGTATTTATTTTTGGTGGAAATGTGGGAACGTTTTTGTTTCTATGGAATGCGCGGAGTATTAACTATTTTCATGGCCGATAAAATTTTAGGTTTATCATTATCTGATAAAGACGCAAACCTTAAATATGGTGCAATTCAAGCGTTTGTGTATGCTTTCACATTCATCGGAGGAATTTTTGCAGACAAGATTTTAGGATTTAAAAAATCACTTTTATTTGGTGGTTTAGTTATGATCACCGGAAATATAATAATTGCAATATCACCCCAAAATTTTTTCTATTTAGGAATTACACTTTCCATTATCGGAACAGGATTTTTCAAACCCAATATTTCCTCTATGGTTGGAGAATTATACAGAGAAGATGACACCAGAAGAGATGCAGGATTTGGATTGTTCTATTCCGGTATCAATATTGGCGCTTTACTTGGGGGAGCTGTTTGCGTTTATCTTGGGAAAAGCGAAAATTTTGGCTGGAGCTATGCTTTCCTCGCTGCTGCGATTGTAATGATCATTGGCTTAATCACATTTGTGTTAACAAAAAAATCATTAGGACCAATTGGCGATTCTCCCCTTTTACATTTAAACTCTACTAAGCGAACAACAAAAGAGATATTAGTTTATGCAGGTGCTTTAATTAGTATTCCATTAATCTTTATAATGATCAAGAATACGGATTATACTGATTACTTTATGTACACCATCGGACCTGTAGCGATTCTGTATTTTTTATATGAAATGTTAAAAGAAAAAGATGTTAAATCGCAAAAGAAGCTGATCGCAGCATTTGTATTCATTTTGTTTTCTATTATTTTCTGGGCTTTTTTTGAACAAAGCGGAGGCTCTTTAGCACTTTTTGCACAGGATAATTTACATCCTAACTTATTATTTTTTGATATCGATCCTAATATAATAAACAATACTTCCAATTCGCTATTTGTTATCATTTTCAGTCCTTTGCTAGGATTATTATGGCTTGCAATGGCTAAAAAGAAAATTGAACCTAATACATTAATAAAATTTGGAATTGGATTTTTGTTTTTAGCGGCAGCTTTTTATACTTTTTATTACACCCGTTTTTTTGCTGATGCTGATGGAAAAACTTCTTTGAATATTTTCACATTAGCCTATTTAATAATAACTTTTGGTGAACTTTGTTTATCGCCTATCGGATTATCCATAATGACAAAACTTTCACCAAAAAGATTAGGCGGAATGATGATGGGAATGTGGTTTTTAGCCAGTGCTTACGGACAATATGCAGCTGGATTACTTGGCGCTGGCATGTCGAGCCCGGATGGGGATGCTAGCCTTCTGGTAAAACTACAAGGTTATACTGATGGATACAAACAACTGGCTATTTATGCTTTAATTGCAGGACTAGCATTGATAATTATTTCGCCACTTATTCGTAAGCTGATGCAAGAAGTAAAATAATATCAATTTTTTTGTGAAAAACAAAATGTAAAAGCGGGGAATGAAAATCATTCCCCGCTTTTACATTTTGTTTTGTTATTCTTATTTATTTTTTTCTTCTACAATCACAAAAATATCTTCATTATCACGTTTCATATAGTATTTTTCACGGGCAAATTTTTCGAGTGTTTTTGGATTTGAGGTTAGCTCCTTGCTATCATCTGTAATTCCTGAAATTTCTTTCGCATAATAATTACGCTCCTCTTCCAATTGTTTTACCTCTTTACGAAATTCATATTGAGTTTTAAGATCATTCTTATCAAAAAATGCAACCCATATCGCTAATGCAATGATGGTTAGTAAATACTTGTTTTTGATAAATCTGGAGATCTTCTTCATTCATAACAAAAATAAATGTAAAATTTAAAACATGTAATAAATTTTCAAATAGTAATCAAATGCTAATTGTTAATATGTTAGAAAACTTACGTAAAATCTTCAATGGTTCCACAAAAGCTCACACAAGCTTCCTCAGACTGAAGCGCAATGGTCTATTGGTTGGTTTTGTTTAAAACGGTGAAGTAAATGAAGTCGTATCTTTTCTTTCCATTGGACGGATACTTAAAACAGGAATTGGAGATAGATTTATCAAGCGTTGAGCATTTGTACCCATAAAAAATTCCTTTACGTTCAGTTCTTGCTTTGTCATGATCATAATCAGATCCGCATCCGATTTTATCGCGTAATCAATAACTATTTTTGAAATATCATCTCCTTCAACAGTTTTAATAGTACATGCAACTCCTTTTTCTTTAATAAATTTCTGAACCTGATGTGAATAGGCTATCAGCTTATTTTCAAGGTTTCTTTGTTTATGAGAAAAAACTGATAATACTTTTATTGTTGAACCAAAATATTTTGCAAGTTCTATTGCTTTTCCAACTTTTTCTCTGGTTTCTTTTGTCAGATCAAGTGGAAGTATGATGTTTTCGCAGCCGCTTTTATGTTGCTTCCCTCTTATTGTTATAATTGGGAATTTCGCTTCTCTTACTAATTGAAAGGAATTATGCCCAACGAGTTTTTCCATACCTATGTGAGATGTAACGCCCAGAATTATAAAAACAGGATTTAATCTATCAGCAACTGCCATTATTGTATCATAGATCTTCCCTTTTTCAATAATTACTTCAACAGGTACACCTGCTTCTGCAGAAACCTTTTCTGCTCTTTTTTGAAGCGTGGTTTCGATATCTTTTTCAGATTTATCGGTAAGAACATGTAATAATACAAGTTTCGACTTTGTATATCTGGCTAAATTATATGATTGTCCCAATGCAATTAAAGATTGTTCAGAGAAATCCAGAGGAACCAGAATGTTATTATTAAAAGAATCCATATTTTATTTATATTTTTTTATAGGTGGGCAAATTTATAACAAAAAAATCAATTAATTTTATGAATCAGCTTGATTGTAATCATGAGTAATCAATATCACCTATTAATATTAACTGAAAGAATAATGAAAGCAAAAAAAATAAATTATAAACTACTTGTTTTACTATTGATATTCTCATACATATCAAGTGCTCAAACATTCAAAGCTACACAACAAAAAGCGTCAAGGGTAAAAACTGCTTACACCGAGAAATGGGATGATTTGAAAGCGGAATTGATCAAACGCAATTTTGATGCAACAAATTTTGAGATCTGTATTCGTGCCTTTAAACATGATAAACTTGTTGAAATATGGCTAAGATCAAAAAATGAAAAACAATTTAAACTCTTCAAAACATACGATATCTGTTATTATTCGGGCTCTTTAGGACCTAAACGCAAACAAGGCGATGGGCAGGTCCCGGAAGGATTTTATAATGTTGCTGTTTTTAATCCATATAGTAATTATTATTTATCCTTAGGTGTAAGTTACCCTAATTCAAGTGATAAAATAATTGGAAAAACAAATTTGGGTGGAGATATTATGATCCATGGAAATTGTGTGAGCATTGGTTGTATTCCTATTACAGATACCTATATAAAAGAACTCTATGTATTGGCTGTTGAAGCCAGAAACGGAGGTCAGCAAACTATACCGATTTCAATTTTTCCTGCAAAGATGGATGAAAAAGGAATGAATTTTTTAAATAGTGAATATGGTGACAATGCAGCGTTATTGTCGTTTTGGAAAAGTCTCAAAACAGGATATGATTATTTTGAAATCAATAAACAATTACCGAAAATTACTGTGGATAAAGCAGGAAAATATGTTGTGAATTAATTTCAAATTGCCCCCTCTGAATTATCGAGTCTTTTTTGAAAATAAGTAATAGGAAAGTTTTTTCTATTTCTTCACCACATTCTCCCCACCCATCAATACATATTGAATGATGTTAGCTCCCATCTTCAAGGCTTTCTGATGGGCTTCCGGAGAATCTTTATGAACTTCAAAACTTTCCCAGCCATCTCCTAAATCACATTCGAAATCATAAAAACAAACCAATCGTCCTTTATAGATCAATCCGAATCCTTGTGGAGACTTCCCCTCATGTTCATGAATTTTAGGTAAGCCATTCGGAAAATCATATTTCTGATGATAAATGGGATGTGAAAATGGTAATTCTACAAAATCCAATTCAGGGAAAACTTTTTTCATTTGCGGACGAATAAATTTATCCATGCCATAATTATCTGAGATCTCCAAAAAGCCACCACCAATCAGGTAGTTACGAAGATTTTCTGTTTCCTGGGAATTGAAAACAACATTTCCATGTCCGGTCATGTGTACAAATGGATAATTAAAAATATCCGGACTACCTACTTCCACTGTAGCTTGTTCGGGATTGATAGTTGATTTCAAATTAGTATTACAAAACTCAATTAAATTCGGAAGCGATGTTTCCAGATTTGCATACCAATCACCTCCGCCACTGTATTTAAGCAAAGCGATCTGGTAGGTAGGTGCCGGGCTAAATGCGGTAAAAGAAAACAGTATTATAAAAAGAAGAATTGTTTTTTTTAACATTTTTGTATCATTAAACTTACGCAAAACATTTTATCATTTGTTATTTCAATCCCATAGACTCTGCTCAGGATAAACTCTGTGAAAAGTCGCGTTTTCTAGTAAGATTCAGCAGCCTAATTGGATTCGGAATAACAGCTAAATTAACCATTTCTTTCTTTTGCTGCCTTGAAAGATAAAAACATTTCGTTAAATCGTTCCATTATTTTTTGCATAAATTCAGCATCAAGTAATTTTTTAATACCTTCCATTCCATTTATTTCATTTTGTGCAATCTTAAAAGTTTGCTCCATCGGGCCGGCTTCAAATTTCAGTTGGTATTTATCATTCATGGAAAAAACAGTTATAGTAATTTTAGGATGTGGTATGATTCCAAAGACACGCATTTGGTTAGTTTACAGGTTTAATAGTTTATTTGTTAATGAGGAAACTGAAACATTACCAATTACTTCTCTACTTTAAATGGTCCGCTGCCAAAAAAATTAGTTCCTTCATCACCTTCTCTTCGTATTTTTCCTTGAATCTTATGCGCAAGTTGGGCATAATGTTCTAATTTATTTCTTTTTAAAAACGCTGCAGCATTATCATCCCCATTAATATAATTTGCCATTGCTGCCCAATGAAATTCTCTCTTATCCATCAGTAATTGAAATGCTTTTTTATCATCCCAAATTGCATTCACAAAAGCGGCAAGAACAATATGCTTATGTACCAACAAATATTCAAAAGCTTTCGGATACCGACTTGCAGCATCTTTTAGCTGAACAAGTTCTTCATAATTATTTTGCTGTAACCATTGTTTTGCACGCGTATCTCCTTCTATCCACGCACTTGTTTTGTCTATTACTTCTTTTGAATAAAGCATTTTTTATAATTAATTTTAGACAGTCGTTTTTAAAATTGCTCTAAAACTTTACAATCATTCGTAAGTTCAATTGGCGTTGAGTTAAATAATTAGGAACAGCATATTGCCGGCTTGTAACATCTTCCACCCAAATATAGGAAACAGTATTATTGGTGGCCAACAGATTAAATACTTCCAAACTTATCCAAACAGATTTTAAATATCTACCTGGACTTTTTTCTTTTACTTTACGATTTTCCCGCAATACCTGGTATGAAAAACCAATATCTACTCTTCGGTAAGGTGGCATTCGTAATGTTTGTTGATAACGCTGTGAATGTGGCGCTCCAAAAGGGACTCCGGTTCCAAATAGCAAATTCAAATGCATTTTTAAATCGGGAATACCCGGCATTTTATCTTGAAAAAACAAACCGAAATTAACACGTTGATCTGTAGGACGAGGAATATAGCCTGGTTCAAAGCGAACACTATCTGTTGCTTTATTATTTAATGTATAGCCGGGCACTATTTTTTCCCCTTCATTATTATAATACTCATAATAGTAATCGTCTTTAATATCTTCCTGCGTTTGCATTATCGACATGGATGCCCATGATTCCAAACCACTTACAAAATCACCATTTACCTTTAAGTCTATGCCGGTAGCATATCCACGCGCATTATTTTTTGCGGAGTAAACTATTCGAACATTATCAACCTGATAAGGAATTAAGTTATCTAAATATTTATAATAAGCTTCCGCAACAAATTTGAACGGACGTTTCCAGGCTTTGAAATTATAATCACTGGTTAAAACAAGATGAATGGATGTTTGTGCTTTTATATCATAATTAACATTGCCATTTGCATCACGCAACTCTCTGTAAAATGGTGGCTGATAATAGTATCCAGTTGAAAATTTAAAAAGAAAATCTTTTTTCCAATTGGGTTTTAAACCAACAGTAGCCCTTGGACCAACTAAAGCCTGCTTATTCAGATCCCAATAATTTGCACGAATTCCCAGTGTAGCAGAAACAATTGAAGTATCTTCTGTTTCTTTGCTCCAGACTCCTTGAATATAGGTAGTCACCCTATTTGAAGAAATATTGATTTTTTGTTTTATAACATCTTGTAAAACAATTTCTTGCGGATCGGTTATTGGCAAAGAGAATCCTGCGCTATCCACGTATTTCCATTCGCTTAATTTATCATTGATTATTTCATTCGAATACTTTGCACCCCATAACAATTGTTTTCGTCTAAGGGTGTATGTTCCTTTATGTTCAGCGCTTAATACATAGGCAGTAAGATTGGTTCTGGCATGATTTAAAAAGGTACCCACACCGCGATTCGCAGCAACATCACCAAATGAAGGTTTCCCAAAATCAGTTTCTAATTGATCAATATAATATTGACCCTGTATGTCGAAAGCCTCGCTTTCTTTACTTCTGAATGTTGAAGCAATAAATTTTAAATTCAGTTTGTCATTATGATCGTGATAATTTGCAGATAATGCACCAAGCATAGTTGTGAACTTATCAATTTCCTGACCATCAAAATATATTTTCAAACGCAATGCTTCATTCAATGTCCCGAAATCCGTTTCGCGATTTTCAGGAATGATCTGGTATTTGTTACTTGCGTAATTGCCTAAAAAACTAAATTCCCAATCTGTAGTCAGGTCATAGGTCAGGTATGCCTGTACATCCATAAAAGAGGGTTTATAATTCCCTTTTGTATCTGTTTTTCCTAATAAATATTTATTTGTTTTATAGCGTGTTCCAATAAGCCATGTAAATCTGGAGTCTTTCGTAATCCCTTCTAAATGTAAATTCCCGCCTAATAAACTACCTGAAACGGTACCTGCAAATTTTCTGGGTTTCCGATATTGAACATCCAGAACACTTGCCATCTTATCCCCATATTTTGCTTCAAAACCACCGGCAGAAAACAATACCGAGGATACCAAATCAGGATTTACAAAACTCAATCCTTCTTGTTGTCCGGAACGGACTAAAAATGGCCGATATACTTCAATTCCGTTTACATAAACCAGGTTTTCATCAAAATTTCCACCTCTTACCGAATAGGCTGAACTCAATTCATTCCTATTGGAAACACCGGGCAGTGTAAACAAAATTGCATTAAAATCCTGACTGGCAGTTGGGATATGAGTGATATTAAGTGGGTCAATACGAGAGATCTCCTGAAAACGATTCTGCTGGTCTATTACTTCAATAACTCCCATTGTAATGAACCTCATGGATTTATTTATTTCCAGTTTTTCATCAGGTTTTAAATTAACAGCACGTTGATCCTGTATGTGCCCCACTCTAAAAAAGGCAATAATTAAATCTTTATTTGCCGGAATTATATAAATATAATCACCATTTTTATCAGTGTAAACAGGTGCTTGCGCAGCCCCTAAAATCGAAACACTGACATCTTCAACAGGTTGTCCATTAGGATCGGTAATTTTTCCATAAACAGTAGCAGTACTTTGTGCATTTACAGAAAAGGAAAGAAGGCTTATAAAAAAACTGAATACAAATTTAAAATATGTTGCCGATTTTTTTTTCACAGATGGGGATTCTTCTTTTAAATAAAATTTGCCGACTTATTTTTTATTGTTTTTATTTTTAAAATCTCCATTTTTCCAGGCTTTAATAAATTTTGCCCAGGCGATAGGATTCAGTAAATTATTAGGAGGTAATTGTCCGGCATAATATAATTTACTTTGATATTGTTGCATAGTGTTTAAATAATTAAAACTTGCATCATTTGCCATTCCAATCATCCTTTCTTTCATATCAGCCCGAACCATATTTTTTTCTGCTCTTGCCAGATCATCTTCGGGTAATTGCAAAGCCAAAAATGCACTTTTAAATTGTTCTTTGGTTGGCCAGGGATAAACCTCTGTTTCCTTTAAATACACCGTATCTGTTCGTAATACCTGAATTAATGAATAGTTATTTGTTGTTAAAGTATCAGGTATTATATAACGGGCAGAATTGTATCCAATGGCAGTAAATTCAATGGTATCCATTAATTGCGCTACAAAAGAAAAATATCCGAAATAGTCGCTTATGGTACCACGGTTCGTGTTTTTTACAATAACACTTGCATAGGGTACAGGACGTAAACTATCTCCTTCTACAACTACCCCGGAGAATTGAACTAAGTGATTTTTAACATTTTTATCTTGCCAGGCAGGATTTTGCTGTGCAGAAATCGAACTAAAAAAAAATAGTGCTAAAGAAAAAAAAATAAATTTCTTATTCATTTTAAAAGATTTTAATATGTTTCAAAAGTACGTAATTATTGCTATTTTCAACAAATGTTGCGCTTAATAACTGCAAAAAAATTGAAATATTGTATTTTTTTTAGATATTTACAAGAACAACAAAAAATAGTAAACATGGTACGAAACATATTTTTGATGATGGGTGTTTTTATCTCATCCGTAGTATTTGCTCAAATTACAATTTCATCATCAGACATGCCAAATGCCGATGATTCCATCCGTGTAAGTATCACAAATTCTATTGGTGGACTTGATCCAATGCTTAGTGATACCAATTATGTCTGGGATTTTTCTGCTTTAGTTCCCAATGCACAACGTTTCGAAAAATTTGATTCTCCATTAACTTTTAATTCTCCTTTTAATCTGCTATTCAATCCACTTAATACATCATACGGGAAAAACAATTACACGTTTACGACCATTCCTTTACCGGGTGTAAGCATCACTGCAGCCTATGATTTCCTAAAAGAATCTTCTTCAAATTTGAAGCAGATAGGTGCAGGTTATACTGTTAATGGAGGGCCAATTCCATTTTTATATTCATCTCCGGATTATATTTATCGATTTCCAATGAATTATTCTGATACCGATTCATGCGATTATAAATATGGCTTGCAAATCCCTACTATAGGTTATTATGGCCAAACCGGGCATCGGGTAAATTTGGTGGATGGCTGGGGAACATTAATAACACCTTATGGCTCCTTTCAAACTTTACGTATAAAATCAGCAATTAAAGCTATTGATACTGTCTATGCAACAAATTTTGGTATCGGAAGCAATATTCCCCGTCCACTTAAATACGAATTCAAGTGGTTAGCAATTGGATCTAAAATACCTGTTCTTCAGATTGATGCAAATGTTGTTGGAGGTAATTTAACACTAACAAATGTCCAGTATATGGATAGCCTTCGTGCAGGAGTCCCTCAAGTTGGAATTTCAGAAAATGCAAGTGATAATTTCAATTTAAAAGTTTACCCAAACCCTTGTATAGATAATTTTATAATGCATTATAATCTATCCAAATCATCTGTTGTAAAAGTCAGCATTTCAGATGTATTGGGAAAAACTTCAACACTAATTTATACTGAAAGACAAATAGCCGGGGCGCATCAAAATAGTATTAAAATTGGTGATCTGGGGTTAAGTTCAGGAGTTTATCTTTTGAAGATCCAAACAAATGATTCGCAAAAGGTTCAAAAAATTATTGTTTCAAGATAATTAAAAGCCTGTTTTAAATTTAATCTTATAATAACATTTTTAACCTCCGCCATTTTCTACCAGGTGGATCTCAATAAAATTAAGCTAAAAAATAAGATTTCTCCCTCTTGTGAAATTGACATATTCCAATTGAAATATAAAATAGTATCAATTATACTCTCCTTTTTTTCAAGGAGAGGGCTTGGGTGAGGTTTTAAAAATGGATACTATTTATTATTTCAGTTGGTATAGTACATTTTGAATATAATTTAAACAGTACTTAGAAAAAAAGAGGCTGTCTCAAAAGTGAGATGGCCTTTTTTTATTCCTTTATTGACAAACAGTTAAGAAATCAAC
>MEPB01000021.1 GCA_001769385.1 Bacteroidetes bacterium RIFCSPLOWO2_12_FULL_35_15
TGAACTCTTCCTCTATAATGCACTACTAACAAACAAAGTTAAACCAATTGCTACCTGTTAATATGACATTGCCTTTGAAGGGGGCAGGGGGATGAAATTAAATAATTGAAATAGAGCCTATTATAAAACACGTCAATGGTAGCGGAGTCGAGAAACGAGCGAAAGCAATGATTGTAAAATTAAGAATGTAATAAATTAGATCTAATAACATCCTCAAAATAAAAAGCCCTCCGATTTTTTTCAGAGGGCTTTTTTTATCTAAATGCCTTATACAGCTGCAGTTTTCGCCCCCACCAACAAAAAATCATGTACTTCAATTTCAGTAATATAGCGCTTTACATCTTCTTTATTTGTATAGTTGCGGTTGATCAATTTTCCTTCTATCGCTACTTCGCTGCCTTTCTTAATCAGCTTTTCAATCAACTCAGCTGTTTTTCCCCAGGCAACTAAATTATGCCATTGCGTTTCTTTTACATATTCGCCTTTTGCGTTTTTATACGACTCGTTGGTAGCGATACTCATTTTGGCTAATTTTTTTCCGCCATTTAATGTTTTTACTTCAGGATTCATTCCTATGTTCCCGATCAATTGTACTTTGTTACGTAATGCGTTCATGTTTTTTGTTTTTAATTGTTAATAATTGTTTTTAAGTTCAGGTCAATAAACGCTCTGTTGTTTTGACGATGCAAAGGTGCTGCAACTCAATTTTCTGATTCGGTTATTAATTAATTGTATTCGAATATATCCGTTTGTAGTCGTTTATAAACGGATAATTGTGTATGTTTGACATGCAGAAATAATATAATTAAATATGAAAAAAATAGCAGGACTTTTCTTGATAGTGCTCTTGTTTACCAGTTACACTATTTCAAAAGATACCGACAAGATCTTGTGGAGTAAAGATTATCAATTGCAATGGAAAGATTTTAAGGGTCCGGCCAAAGATCCGAACGGAATGTCCGCAATGACCTCCTGTATCGTGGAGCCCCAAAAAGATAAGGAAGGTAAGGTTTCTATTAGTTGTTATTTTGATAAAAGAACCTCCTGGAGAATAAAAAAGCAAGAAACTGATAATTTACTTCGTCACGAACAATATCATTTTAATTTGACTGAGGTTTATACACGTAAAATAAGGAAAGAGTTCATTGAGAAAAAAGTGGACTATGCTTCCAAGGATTTTGATAAGATCTTTAAAAAAATCTGGAAGGATTGTGAAAAAGCTCAAAAAACGTATGACAAAGAAACGAATCATTCAAAGGTTTTGGAAGAGCAGTCAAGATGGGAAAAAGATATTGATGATCAAATGCAGGAATTAGATGGGTTTTCAAATCCGGTAATTAATTAGGAAATACAATTCTTTATGAGGTTGCTAAAAATTTGTGGATCAAATAAAATAGTCCACGCATACCTAAATAATAAACACGATGAACAAACTTGTCTCGAATGAAACAAACCTAATAAAGAGAAATATTAAAAGAAAAACAGTGTGAAATAAAATTAATTATGAATAACAACTCAGCACAATCAAATGAACTAATATTTTACTCATCCCCCGATGGTCATATAAAAGTAGAAGTGTTTTTTCAGGAAGAAACATTTTGGCTAAGTCAAAAAAAAATGGCTGAATTATTTGGAGTAGAAAGCAACACCATCACTTACCATTTAAAAGAAATATTTCAAAGCAGAGAGTTAGAACAAATGCCAACTACTCGAAGAATTAGAGTAGTTCAAAAAGAAGGTAGCCGTGAAGTTTCCCGTGATGTAGATTTTTATAACCTGGATGCTATTATTGCAGTTGGTTACCGTATAAATAGTTTTCAGGCAACACAATTCCGTATTTGGGCAACTAAAACATTAAGAGAGTTTATCATAAAAGGATTCGTATTGGATGATGAACGCTTGAAACAAGGCAAACGATTTGGCAAAGATTATTTTGATGAGTTATTGGAGCGTATTCGTGAAATCCGCGCCAGCGAAAGACGTTTCTATTTAAAAATTACCGACATCTACGAACAATGTAGTATTGATTATCACAAAGAATCGGAAATAACACAGACATTTTTTAAGACGGTTCAAAATAAATTGCATTGGGCTACAACAGGGAAAACTGCTGCACAATTGATTGCAGAACGAGCAAGTTCTACAAAACCCAATATGGGTTTGCAAACCTGGAAGAACGCTCCTCAGGGAAAAATATTAAAAACGGATGTCTCCATTGCTAAAAATTATTTGATTGAAAAAGAAATAAAAGAATTGGAACGGGTTGTAACAATGTACCTGGACTATGCAGAAAATCAGGCGGCTCGACAAATACCAATGAAAATGTCAGAATGGATCCAAAAGCTGGATGCCTTTTTACAATTCAATGAGTATCAAATTTTAATGGATGCAGGAAAAATAAAACACGAAGTAGCAAAACAATTGGCTGAAAAGGAATATGAAAAATTCAGAATAACTCAGGACAAAAATTTTGAAAGTGATTTTGAGAAAGAAACAAAGAAAATTTCAGACAAGAAAAAGAAAAAATAATTCGTAACTAAAACCTGAATTAAACATACACCATGAGCAAAACCTGTCTTGAATGCGAGGAGCCAATTAAAGGGAGAATTGATAAAAAATTCTGTTCTGATCTTTGTCGCAATGCCTACAACAATAAACTAAACAGTGATTCTACAGTTTATGTGAGAAAAGTGAATACTATTTTAAGAAAAAACCGAAGGATATTGGAAGAACTTATTCCCGAACAAACCGCAAAATCAAGTAAAGCCAAACTATTGCAAAAGGGATTTAATTTTCAATATTTCAGTAATGTTTACACCACGAAAAAAGGGGTGATCTATTATTTTTGTTATGAATATGGCTATTTACCAATTGAAAACGATTATTACTTTTTAGTGAAACGTAAAGAAAATATGGAGTAGTAAAGAATGCAGATATTTGCTGCTCAAATTGGGGAGATCATACTGAACTTGATTCAGCATCCGCGCGCAGATTCTGAAATAAATTCAGAATGACAAGCCACCCCACTGAATAACAAAAACAATAATCAACAAAATGAAACAAAAAAATATTTTTATTACACTGATATATTTAAGTATTCTAACGTGTAATTCGTTCGCACAAAACACAACCGCTCTTAAAACAGGCATTTGGCGGGGTGTTTTAACGCTTCATGAAAAACAATCGGAATACGGATTGATTGAATTACCTTTTAATTTCGAAATAAAAAATGAACTGGAGATCTATTCCTTTGTTTTTATCAATGCCGAAGAGCACATTGTGGCAAACGAAATCGCTATTAAAGGGGATTCTGTTTTTGTTAAAATGCCTTTATATGATTCGGAATTCAGATGCAGGATTTTTAGTGATTCGTTAAAGGGGGTTTGGGTCAATCATGCACGCAAAGAGAAAAATGTGATTCCTTTTGTTGCCAGCCTATGCAAAAAGAAATGCGGTAATGAAGACGTTTTTGCATCCAATTATTATTTCAACATAGAAGGAAAATGGGAATGTGTGTTTAGCCCAAATACCAGTGATAGTTCAAAAGCTATCGGATTATTTAAACAAACGGATCCATACAAAGAAGTTGCCGGAACGTTTATGACTGAATCTGGTGATTATCGTTATTTAGGGGGAAAGCTAAAAGAGGATAAAACATTTTATCTTTCGTGTTTTGATGGCTCACATGCTTATTTGTTTACAGGAAAGGTAAAAGGTGATAGTATCGTAAGCGGACAGCTTTTTGCCGGTGCACATGGCCATGAAACCTGGCTGGCAAAACGTAACGATAAATTTGAGTTACATAACCCCGATTCACTTACATTTTTAAAACCGGGTTATTCAAAAATCGATTTCAGTTTCAAAAATCTGGAAGGGAAAACTATTTCATTAAGTGATGAAAAATTCAAAAACAAAGTGGTGATCGTGCAACTAATGGGAACCTGGTGCCCCAATTGCATTGACGAAACAAAATTTCTTGCTTCATTTTATAATCAATACAAACCAAAAGGATTGGAAGTGGTCGGATTAGCATTTGAACGTACAGATGATTTCGATAAGGCTGTTAGTAATCTGCAACGGATAAAAAACAGGTTCAATGCCAGTTATGAATTTTTAATTACCATGAAAACAGGTGGCGCACAAGCTTCAGAAGCACTACCCATGTTGAATAAAGTAATGGCCTTCCCAACTTCTATTTATCTTGACAAAAAAGGAGTAGTTCGAAAAATTTATACCGGATTTTATGGTCCGGCCACAGGTGATAATTACACGAAATATGTGGAAGAGACCAATCGTTTTGTAGAAAAATTATTGGCCGAATAAAATTAAGATTGGGGTTTTATTTTTATTCCATGTTAATCAAATGCAATCGTTTTTAATCATTAACAAATCGTTAACAAAACTCTAAAACTCCATAACAAAAGGCAATATGATATCTGTATATCTTTGACAGGTATATTTGTAAACTAAAAACTAAGCCTTGTCATAAACCATTCAAAAAAATTTCCTTTCCTTTGTACTTCAAAAATTAAATATAAACCCACTCATGAAAAAATTATTTTTATTATCTGGCCTCTCACTTGTTTTTTTTGCAAGTTGCGAAAACAAAAAAACAGATGTTAATACCGAAATTGCAGCTGCCTCACTTCAATATTTTGGTGACACTATTACACAAGATGGCGCTATTGCTGCTGATCAGTTAGCCGCACAAATGCAAGGTAAAGATTCATTAAAAGTTAAATTAACGGCAACAATTGCAGATGTGTGTCAGAAAAAAGGTTGCTGGATGAATTTGAATCTTGGCAACGATCAAACAATGAAAGTAAGTTTTAAAGATTATGCTTTTTTTGTTCCAAAAGATGCAGCCGGAAAAAACACTGTTATTGAAGGTGTAGCTTTTACTGATACCACATCCATTGCAGATTTAAAACACTATGCAGAAGATGCCGGGAAATCAAAAGAAGAGATCGAGAAAATTACACAACCGGAAATTAATATTGGATTTGAAGCACATGGCGTTATCATTAACTAAATTTTTTATAAGTATTTCCATTGTTTGCATGGTACTTTTTCTTGTACAATGCAAACAATCGGGAGATATAAACGAGGAAGCAACAATCGCTGAGAAAGACAGTGCCTCGTGTACAGTAACAAAATCCCTCAACCCAAATGGCGATAGCGAACTTTCTGTGCTGATGCGTAACATGGTACATTCCTCTGAAAGTTTAAAAGAGCTTATTAAACAAGGAAAGTTGCCCGATCAGTTTCCGGAAGAATTCCTAAAGATCCACACCGCAAAACCAACTGACTCCAATACTAAGAAAGCTACTTTTGATGGCTTTGCAAGTCTTTATATCAGTAATATGCAAACTTTGTTTAAGTCTCCAAAAGAAGAATTGACTGCCAATTATAATGCGGTAATTTCGGCTTGCGTTAGTTGTCATACAGAGCATTGCCCGGGGCCATTAAAAAAAATAAAGCAACTCAGTATTTAGTTACACGATTTTATTTTCTGATCGGAATCTTTGATTTTGCCATAACAGTACAGGTAAATCGGCTCACACAAATTAGATCGTTTGCATCATCATATATTTTAATATCCCAGATATGATTTAATCCTTTAATATTTACCGGGGTGCAAATGCCTGTGACCACCCCTCCGGTAACTCCTTTTATGTGATTTGCATTTATTTCAACTCCAACGCCAATAAAATAAGCAGGATTTACTACCAGCCACGAAGCCACGCTGCCTAGTGTTTCGGCTAATGCAACAGTTGCTCCACCATGTAACATACCAAAAGGTTGTTTGGTTCGCTCGTCCACAGGCATGGTGCCTTTCAGATAATCGTCACCTATTTCAGTGATGATAATATTCAATGATTCAGAAAGCGTTTTTTTATGCATCCATTCGATATCAGAAATGGAAGGATTGGCGAACCATATTTTTTTTGTGCTCATAAGCTGTATCTATTGTGTTTAGAATGTTTTGGCTTTCACAAAAGTAAAAATATTTATGGTATTCATCATATATAAACCATAACACGCTAAATACCAATAAAAATGACTACTTTTGCAAACTCTAAAAAAAGGTAAATACAATTATTTTAAATGAAAAACATTAGAAACATTGCAATTATTGCTCACGTTGACCACGGTAAAACAACTTTGGTTGATAAGATCTTACACACAGGAAAGCTTTTTCGTGAAAATCAGGATTCAGGTGAATTGATACTGGATAATAACGATCTGGAGCGTGAACGCGGAATTACTATTCTTGCTAAAAACGTTTCAGTCAGATATAAAGGAACAAAAATCAATATCATTGATACTCCCGGCCATGCTGATTTTGGTGGTGAAGTGGAACGCGTATTAAACATGGCGGACGGTGTTGTCCTTTTAGTAGACGCTTTTGAAGGCGCAATGCCTCAAACTCGTTTTGTTACTCAAAAAGCCTTGGCACAGGGGAAAAGAGTGGTATTGATCATCAACAAAGTAGATAAACCAAATTGTCGTCCGGATGAAGTACACGATCAGGTATTTGACCTGTTTTTTAATCTGGATGCTACTGAAGAACAATTGAATTTCAGAACCATTTACGGCTCCTCAAAACAAGGTTGGATGGGCCCGGATTGGAGAACCCCTACTAAAGACATTACTTATTTATTGGATCAGATCATTGATTTCTTTCCCGATGCTCCACGTTTAGAAGGAACATTGCAAATGCAGATCACTTCATTGGATTATTCTTCATTTGTTGGGCGTATTGCTGTGGGACGTGTATTGAGAGGAACCATCAAAGAAAACATGCCGGTATCGTTGGTAAAACGTGATGGCTCCGTTGTTAAATCCCGTATCAAAGAATTATTTACATTCGAAGGATTGGGAAAACAAAAAGAAAAAGAAATTCACGCAGGTGAAATTGTTGCCATAACAGGAATCGAAGGATTTGAGATCGGAGATACCATTGCTGATTTTGAAAATCCGGAAGGACTTACTCCTATTGCTATTGATGAACCTACCATGAACATGTTGTTTTGTATCAACAACTCACCGTTCTTCGGTAAAGAAGGAAAATTTGTTACTTCACGCCATTTACGTGATCGTTTGTTTAAAGAGTTGGAAAAAAATCTTGCTTTGCGTGTTGAAGAAACAAATTCAGCAGATTCCTATTTAGTGTTTGGCCGTGGTATCCTTCACTTGTCTGTATTGATCGAAACAATGAGACGGGAAGGTTACGAGTTACAAGTAGGACAGCCTCAGGTTATCATCAAAGAAATTGATGGCGTTAAATGTGAACCGATTGAGTATTTAACGGTTGATGTTCCTGAAGAATATTCAGGTAAAGTAATTGAATATGTAAGCCAGCGTAAAGGTGACATGTTATTGATGGAGCCAAAAGGCGATTTGCAGCATATTGAATTTGAAATTCCATCACGTGGAATCATTGGCTTGCGTAATAATATTTTAACAGCAACTGCAGGTGAAGCCATTATGGCACATCGCTTTAAAGCTTTCGAGCCATGGAAAGGTGTAATACCAAGTCGTAACAATGGTGTGCTGGTTTCAGGTGAACAAGGTATTTCTGTTGCCTATTCTATTGATAAACTACAGGACCGCGGTAACTTTTTTGTGGAAGCCGGAGATCCAATTTATACAGGTCAGATCATCGGAGAAAATAACCGTCAGGATGATATTGTAGTAAACATTACCAAAGAGAAAAAGCTAAGTAACATGCGTGCTTCCGGATCAGATGATAAAGCGCGCATTATACCAAAAATTAATTTCTCGCTGGAAGAAGCGATGGAATACATACAAATTGATGAGTATGTTGAGATCACACCCAAAAGTATCCGGATGCGTAAAGTTTTATTGGATGAAACTGAACGTAAGCGTCAGGAGAAAAAATTGGTTGGCTAAACAATCTTTTTTATTCAGAAGAAAAATAAAAGGTAATGGTGCAAAAAATAGTTGGTGGATTTGATTTAAAATAATTGTATAATTCAGCTGTAAATCAGAAGAGGATATCGGCTCTGC
>MEPB01000022.1:0-1225 GCA_001769385.1 Bacteroidetes bacterium RIFCSPLOWO2_12_FULL_35_15
CAACAAGCATTCTTGTAAATTTCGGAGCTTCCTCAGGCAATATTTCTGTCACAGCCACTAATAGTTGCGGAACAAGTGCAGCAAGTTCTCCTCTTGCTATAACAATCACCGCCTCTCCTACTACGGCTGATGCAGGACCTGATCAAAATTTAACATGTGCCGCCACTTCAACAACGTTAGCAGGAAATGCTCCTGGTGTAGGAACAGGATTATGGACATTAATAAGCGGAACAGCAACCATAACAACCCCAAGCAGCCCTACTTCTACCCTTACAGGCATAAGCGGCAATGTAGTATTGCGTTGGGCTATATCCAATTCGCCATGTTCCGCATCAACGGATGATGTAAGCATATTTCCTAATTCTTGTGTAACCGATGATAATTTTACTGTTTTAAAACTGCACATGGACGGTAGCAATGGCTCTACAACTTTTATTGATAATTCTCCGGTTACCCCTCACGCAGTTACGGCCAATGGCAGTGCTCAGATTAGCACAGCGCAAGCCAAATTTTGCCAAAGCAGTTTGTTTGATGGAACGGGTGATTATTTGAGTGTGCCGGATGATGCTGATTGGGATTTCGGAAGCGGAGATTTTACGATAGATGCTTGGGTAAATACAGCTGACCTTAGTGGTACGAGAGGAATTGTGGGGCAGTATCAGGATTTGACAAATGACGCTTATTATTTGAAAGTGCTTACAGATGGGAGTCTTGGTGCGCAAATTTTTTTGGGTAATGTAGCAATCATTTCATTAGTAAGTACAGCTGGGCAGATTACTATAAATAATTGGTATCATTTGGCTTTAGTGCGTAATGGTAATGATTGGAATATTTATAAGAATGGTGTTTCAGTGGCTAATATTTCTGACGGAGACGCAGTACCAAACTATACAGGTATGCTAACGGTGGGGGCTCATTACGATGGTTCGCAGTCGCTTTTTTTTGGTAATATAGACGAACTCCGCATATCCAAAGGCGTTGCCCGCTGGACGAGCAATTTTACGCCACCGGCAAGTCCGTATTGCGATTGATAAAAAAGGGGAACAGTAGAACAATGGAATAACGAATTTAAAACAAAAAAAATGAAAAGGACAAACTTTATTCGCACAGCGCTAAGTGCTGTAATCTTTTTTTTGGTTCTACTATAATTATTGTGGGTAAAGATACAACTTTCCGTGATAAAACAATATAGCTGCCCTAAAATTTTCAAAAGTTCTATATCCTT
>MEPB01000022.1:1270-9513 GCA_001769385.1 Bacteroidetes bacterium RIFCSPLOWO2_12_FULL_35_15
TCTAGGATTAATGATATACAATATCAATTGCTATCAACTGCAAATATGGAATGGCACAATATGGACTGATGTTAATAACGCATCTACTACATTCGGTGCAACAGGTGGCACAATTACCTATTCTGGTGGTTATACCATTCACACTTTTACCTCAAGTGGAACATTTGATGTAGTATGCGGCAGTAAAAATGTTGAAGTCCTTGTGGTAGCTGGTGGTGGTGGTGGTGGGAGTAATTATGGCGGTGGTGGTGGTGCAGGGGGGATGTTAATGGATAACGGATACTTTGCCTCTGGAAATATTACGGTAACTATTGGCACTGGCGGGGCTGGTGGAATTAGTCAAAATAGGGGCAGTGATGGCGGTAATTCTGTTTTTGGCGCTTTAACCGCTATAGGTGGAGGTGGAGGCGGTGGCAATGCTGTCGGTCAGCAGAATGGTAACGGAGGAGGTTCAGGAGGTGGTGGTGCCATTATTAGCACTGGTGGTGCCGGAACCGCTGGACAAGGTAATACTGGTGCGGCAGGATGTGACTGTGGTAGCACGAAGGAAACTGGTGGTGGTGGTGGTGGTGCGACTACTGTTGGTGGAGCAGGAGGAACTGGTATACCGGGTAATGGCGGAAATGGAGGGATATCTACAATTTCTGGTTCATCCGTAACTTATGCAGGTGGTGGCGGGGGTGCTGCTGGGCAAGGTTATACTTCCGGAGGAACAGGTGGTACTGGCGGTGGAGGCAATGGTGGTGGTTCTGGACCAGGAAATGCAGGGACTGTAAATACAGGAGGAGGAGGTGGAGGAGGTGGATGGGATGGAACAACCCAAAACCCAGGTGGTGCAGGAGGTTCTGGTATAGTAATAGTTCGTTACATACCATAAAAAATACAATGAACACGAATAGAAAACTTTTAATAGAACTCTTACGTGGATTATTTCATCTGCAAATGAATGTGTATTAACCCCACGCTTAAGCGTGGGGTTAATACAGGAACAAAAAGGGGCTTTAGTTCTCCCCCGAACAGTAATGAACAATAGAATAACGAATTTAAACGAACAATCATAATAAAAATGAAACCCAGCCTTCGCATCGTAATATGTTTTTTGCTTTTAACTACCAACGGTTTTGCCCAAAATAGAATCGGCAGATCCGCCATAGACTCTCTTCGCATTCTACTGCAAAACGAAAAAGAAGACACTGTAAAAGTAAATTATTTAAATGAATTAGCCTCTGGATATGAAAACATTGACAGTTACGACACAGCGCTTATCTACGCTTATCAAGCGCTGCGATTAGCGCAACAATTAAAATTTAAAAAAGGCACCAGCAAGGCATACACTCTTCTGGGAAATACTAATATGGCCAAATGCAATTATGATAAAGCATTGGAAAACCATCTTGCCGCGTGGAAAATAAATGAAGAAATGGGGGACAAAATAGGCATTAGCGCTTCTTATAACAACATAGGAAATGTCTATTATGCGCAAAGAAATCTTGATCGTGCGCTGGAAAATCATCTTGCTTCGTTAAAAATAGATGTGGAACTAAATAACAAAGAAGATATCGCTGGTTCATACATTAATATCGGAAATATTTACCTGGAGCAAGGCAATTATGGTAAAGCGCTGGAAAATTATTTTCCTGCACTGAAAATAGGTAAAGAAACGGGAAATAAACGTTTCCTCGCAATGCCCCTCATCAACATCGGAAATGTTTATGAAGCGCAAGGAGAGTACGATAAAGCGCTGGAAAATTATCTTGCCGCACAAAAAATAACAGAAATAGGAAAAAATAAACTATACAGCGCTGCTATTTCAAACAACATTGGCATAATTTATAAAAAGAAGAAAAATTATAAAGAGGCAATTGTCTATCTGAAAAAGGGAGTTGATCTATCCACAGCAATTGGCGTAAAGGATTTAACGATGGAAGGCTATAAGGAATTAGCTGAGGTGTATGAAAAAATGAAGGATTTTGAAAATGCTTATCAATATCAGCAATTTTATTCGCAAATAAAAGACAGCATCTTTAACAATGAAAGCAACAAAAAAATGATTGAGATGCAAAACAAATACGAAACCCAAAAAAAAGATAAAGAAATAATAATATTTAAAAAAGATAAACAAATCAGCGATTCTGCTATTCAAAAACAGAGAATATTTATTTTGTTTGTGATTAGTACTTTGTTACTGGTGCTTGTATTTGCAGTGTTTGTTTTTCGCTCGTTACGCAAAACACAAAAACAAAAATTTATTATTCAATATCAGAAAAAAAGAGTAGAGGAACAACAACAACAAATAACCGATAGTATCACTTATGCCTTAACCATACAGGAATCTATCTTGCCAAAACAGGAATTGTTTAAACGATTATTTAAGGACTCATTCATCTTGTTTTTACCCAAGGACATAGTAAGTGGAGATTTTTATTGGATAAAAGAGGTGGAAAATGAACTATTGTTTTCTGTAATAGATTGTACCGGACATGGCGTACCTGGAGCATTTATGTCATTGCACGCCTGTAATAATCTTGAACGGATTGTAACCGAACATGGAATAACTTCTCCTTCAATAATTTTAGATGAACTAAACAGAGCAATTGTAAATACCATGAGTGTTGAGGGAGCTGTGGGTTTAGCGAAAAGTGGAATGGACATGACCTTAGTTAAAATGAATAAGGAAAAAAATGAAATTGAATATAGTGGGGCGAGAAATTCGGGGTTGATTGTAAGAGAGAATAAAATAATAGAGATGCAGGCAGATGCAATGCCAATTGGAAATTTTTCAGGAACTAAGTTTTCATTAAAAAAAGAAAAACTGATAACGGGTGATATGATTTATTTGTTTTCAGACGGATATAAAGATCAGAAGGGTGGCCCCTTAAACAAACGCTTTTTTGCGGCTCCATTTAAAGAGATGCTTCAAGAAATTTCTCAATCAGATTGTTTGAAACAACAAACAATTATTTTAAAAAAACTGAACGACTGGAAAGGCAATCAGGAGCAAATAGATGATATCTGTGTGATAGGTGTGAGGATATAATAGGAAATAGAAAAAAGTAACAAGCGATTTCGAAAAATCTAAATTACATTAAGATGAAAAGTCTAAAATAATTTCACTTGGAATTGAAGAAGTTGGGAAATTCTTCACGGTTTAATTAGGGTTCACTCAAAAAGTGTTCGTTCGAATATTTTGGAATCAATTGTGTTTAATTTTATGAAGAATGATTGTTGATTTGTTGTGTGTGAGATATGAGCAAACGCGATGCCGTGATGCGGTGAACTCAATTTTTTTAAAATGTCTTGGTGCGAGCTTTAGCCGCGCACTTAGACATTCAAAAAAATGAGAGAGGAGCGGAGGAATCGTTTGCTCTTGAATTTTTGTTTCTTTTTGTTCAAGCAAAAAGAAAAAGAGGTGCAAGGAAAATAAGGATTTTGTGTTTAAACGTTTGCACCAGACACAATTAAAATTCTTTGAAAGCACCTACAATATTTGTTTTCTTGGGGTTTGAGCAAACCCTAATTAAAAGTGTACAACAAAAAATATCAATAAAAAAAACGTATAAGCAATTAATTATTTGTTATTAACTAAAAAAACTCAGCCCATGCAAGAAATGTATAAAATGATGAACGAGCATCATATTATTATGATGTTCAAAGGGGATTTAACCCATCGGGTAGTTACCTCCTTGCTTTCCTCCGTAAATAAAACCCTCGACTCTATTGATACAGATTATCAATTGAAAAAAAGGTTTTACGCCATTGCCGTTGAGTGCATGGAGAATATTACAAGGCATAATGTTGTCTTAGAACAAAATCAAATTCCTGTTAAATATAATTCATCTGTTTTTGCTATTTCAGAGAACGATGACCATTTTAAAATCCAAACCGGAAATTATATTCTTAATAACCAAATTCAGAAACTTACAAATAAGCTGAAAAAAATAAATTCATTAAATGAAAAAGAGTTAAAAGCATATTATAAAAAAAATCTACTTAAAGCCAAACCGGAAGGTGGAGGATTAGGGATTATTGATATGTCTATTCGTTCGGGTTATAAACTGAGTTACGAATTTAAACCTTGTTCAAGTGAAATCTCATTTTTTATTTTACAAACTTTATTAAACAAATAAAACAAATCTTTTGAAACAAATAAATTATGGACAATCTATTAATAGAAGCAACGCAAACAACGCCTAAAGTTATACTTGATTCAGGAAACAATCTTTTTGAAATATCAGGCGAATCGAGACCCGAGAATACAGCAAAATTTTATAACCCTATTATTAGTTGGTTTAATAATTATCGCTCTGTACTTTATTTTGCGAACAAGCACTTTGGAGTTCCCGCAAAAGTAAGTGTAGATTTTAAACTTGATTATTTTAATTCTACATCCGCAAAATTTATACTTGATATTTTTTTTGAGTTAGAAAAAATACATAAAGAAGGGTATGAAGCGGAGATTCATTGGTATTATGATAAACGGGATACCGACATGAAAGCTGCAGGTAAAGAGTTTTCTGAATTTGTACCAGACTTGCCTATGAAATATTTTTCGTTCTGATTTATGAATTTGTATTCACAATCAAATTATGCAGACATATCTCCACAAAATTTGCGGTTTGCACTTTTTGTGGATGTCAGCCGCACCTATACCAATTCATTGCTTTAATTCAATTTTATGCAATAAAGAAAGTTTTCTACAGAGCCTAAACAAAGTTCGCGTGATGGGATTGAACTCTTTAACTTTAATTTTGGAAATATTGTAACCGAATTTTGAGTTTTAAAAATATTTTCGACTGTGTTGTTTTTTGAAGTACAGCTCCATATATTTTCTCCAATCAATTTGACGGACAGCTGCGAGTTAGATAAAATATACCAACATCACCTTACTGTTTTTACAGGAATCGCCTGACCTTTTTACAGCTTAGTGTTTCTTAAATTTGTTTTATTCCCTTAAGAGAATAGGGCACTTTAAATTCAGGCTTTTTCAAAATTAAAACTTTGGAAAAGGTTGAAAGTTTCCTTAATTGGGACAGGAGTCTTGGTATGGCGATATTGGTTACTAGGATACTCCTTACATCTCAAGCGACAAAGGAGTTAATGGACGTGTGGTGGTAGATATACCCAAGCTAAACTTGTTTCCGAAAAAAGTAACTAACGAACAATTGAATAACGAAATAAACAGCAAACAAAATGAAAACAAAAAATTTAACCCTCGCAGTGGTTCTAATTTGTTACTTTGGATTTGGAACGTTGAATGCTTTTGCCCAAAGTAGTGATACGGCACAAGTATCAATCAATTACTCAAACACACAAGGCGTATTCAGTGATTATCTGTTTAGCACGGTAGCAGGGCCTTATTCTGATCCAAACGCTGTTGCTCTTTCAAAGGCAGCCGGTTTTAAATTCATGGAAATAGGGTTTGAAATGACCATACCGCCTAACCCTAACGATTCCACCCAATATAATTTTTCCGCACTTGATTTTTCCATCAACGAAATAATCAACCAAGGGATGGAACCGTATATCGTATTTCAGCAGCCCATTACTCAACCGACAAACCTGGCTGACTACGCAACTTATATAAAAAATGTTATCCGGCATTATACGCAGGGTTGGAATAGCGGATATTACTACAACCTGAAAGCTGTTCGATGGGGGAACGAACCTGATGGTCCTGGATTCTGGCAGGGAACTCAACAAGAATTTTTTGATACATATGCAGCCGTTTCCAATGTTGTTAAATCACTTGACAGTACAATAATAATTGATGCTTATGGGCTTTCAGTGGCTGCAGGTTGGATTGGGAACGCGCGATTGCTCAATCCTTGGGTAAGCAATTTCCTTGCCTATTGTCAAGCCAATAATGTGAAAGTGGATGTTTTTACTTTCCATGCATACAACCCTATTACTTATTATCAATTTTACTCCGATTTAACTTTAATCAACAATGCCATAGCGGCTTACCCAACATTAAGTAATATTTACGGTGTCCCAAAACTCGGGAATAACGAGTGGCTTGCAACGATGGGAGACCCTTTTTCGGGGCAGTACAGTGCACAATTTGATAGTGCCTGGATAGCAGCTCACGACATTCTTTCATTATCTGCAATGACTGCGCAAGGATTAACTCTTTCCATCAGATATGGCGGGACATTTAATGCACCTGTACCAAATTGCCACGACTTCCTTTTAACTGATTGTAACAGCATGGGCAAGCCCTCTTACTTTGCTTTTAAAGGATTTAATATGCTGGCAGGCGATTCAATAGTGCAAACCACCGGAAGTGATTACATAAATTTTTCTGCCATTTCGGGCAAAAGCACAGATACCGTTACGCTGGTTCTATCCAACTTTGATGCGTTAACGTACTTAAACAGATTTGAACCCGATACTTCATTATCAGCATGGACTGACTATAATAAGTATGTTGCCACCTTCGGAGCACCTGACGATTATGAGTTTGCCCGTATTGCTGTCAATAACCTACCTTGGACAAGCGACAATATAAAGGTTCTCCATTATTTAGTGGACGACAACAACGATTTGAACCTTGTTAACACATCAGCGTTTGGCGGCACATCCAATTTGTCATTTACCGCAGCAATGGCAGCGCCAGCGGTTCATGTTTTTAAAATTTTTAAAGAATCTGCTACAGGAATTGATGTTCAATCTAATCAACACAATTATGTAACTATTTTTCCAAATCCTTCAAACGGAAAATTCAACCTTGTTGTTGCGACCCAGAACGAAGTGAAGGGGAAGCAATCTCAAATAGAAATTTACAATGTGCTTGGAGAATGTATTTACAAATCCTTAATCCTTAATCCTCAATCCTTAATTGATATTTCTTCTCAACCCAAGGGAATATATTTTTATCGGATAACAAATGAGCAGCATTTAATAGGAAATGGAAAAATTGTAATTCAATAAACAAAAAAAAACAAAACTATGAAAAACAAAAATACAGCACTGCTCAATTCGTTAGTTAACCCGGCACACAATAAAGCAATAAAGCAATTAATAAAAAACGCTATAGCAAGCATTATCACAGCGGGATCAGGCGTTTGTTCATTAACTGCAAATAATTTATATGGCTCGGCAACAGGGCTTAACACCGCTTCGGTAACAGGGACTCCATCCGCATCAGGTGGAATAATTACATATTTTGGCGGATATATCATCCATATTTTCACCACATCGGATAATTTCGTTCGCGGTGGTTGTGGAACAGCTGTTGACATATTTCTTGTTGGTGGTGGTGGCAGCGGTGGATGTTTTAATAATGGGAACGATTTATATCCTGAGGGTGGAGGTGGTGGGTATACTCGAATCTATACAAATGTTCCGGTAACTGGCACTGTACCAATTACTGTAGGGAGTGGTGGAGCTGGTGTAGGAGAAAATAATATTGGTAATACTGGTGGTTATAGTCGCTTCGGAAGTACTGCCACCTACCAAGCTAATGGAGGAGCCGGTGGTGGCAGTGTGAATGTTGGTGATAAGAGGGTTTTTGGTGGCGGAGGCAGGTGTAGCTTTGATGGTACTAATGGTAGTGGTGGAGTAGGTCAAAGAGCAACTACAAAAGAATTTGATACAGGAATACCATACTCTTATGGAGGAGGTGCAGGTTCATTTCTAAATTGGAATGCTTTCTATCGTACTTATACTGGTAATGGAATTCCCAATACCGGAGGAGGTGGTGGTGGAAGGGCAACATATAGTAATAGTGGAAACTCTGGTGACGGTGGTTCGGGCATAGTAATAATTCGCTACATACCGTAAAACAGTGATTAAACAATATAATAACAAATGAAGAATTTTAAAAAATGAAAACAACAAACATTACACTTAGCATTACCCTCTGCGTGTTGCTCTTCTTCTCTCCTCTCTTTTGGAGAGGGTGCGGAGGAGAGGTTTTTGCCCAAAACATCGGCATCAACAGCACTGGTGCAGTGCCCAATGCTTCTGCTATATTAGATATAGACGGAAACAATGGTGGCTTGCTCATCCCACGCATGAGCACAGCAGATCGCAACCTCATCACCTCGCCCGTTAATAGTTTGATGATATACAACACAACAGATAATTGCTTGCAAATATATGGTAGCGGTAGTAGTACATGGCAAAACATCTATTGCATTTGTACCGCGGCTCCTGCAACGCCCGGCAGTATTACCGGTACTACTTCTATGTGTGCAAATTCTATCGGAATATCCTATTCTATTACGGCCGTTACGGGCGCA
>MEPB01000023.1 GCA_001769385.1 Bacteroidetes bacterium RIFCSPLOWO2_12_FULL_35_15
TAATTTATATTCAATGCCGTTTTTTATTCTCTTTGACAACGAGAAAAAATTATTTTACATAAAAGACGGAGCGGGAGAACTTGAAAATATCAAAAGCACCTTGAAAGAGAAAGGACTTTTAAAATAAACTCGCAGACATTGGAAGAAAATACCACAGCCTGTAACACCACCTAAAATAAATGCGGAGCAACTGCAAGCTGCAAATGTTTGTCACAGCGGTATAAATTTATTTCTAAACATTTGCAATGAAGTTTTGTGCTTTTAATTTACATTTGTGGGAACGGAAAGCAAAGTGCAAGTAAATCCGCACTTCTTTTAGCTTCGTTCGTTAGGGGCAATAATATGAGACACTCGTTATACAAAATTATAAGCTTAATTTTAATTTCATTGTCCTCATTTGGACAATCGGACACTTTAAATAAATTTAATGCGGACAAGAAAAAAAATTGGCTATTGGAAGCAGTTCATAGACGAACGAGGAAATGAAGTTGATAGTTCAAATTCTTCTTTTTTTCGTTTAGTTTTCTTTGACAACGGACAACCGGTATTTAAATACTTCAATGGAAAATGGAAAAGGAAACTTAAATATTCTTTTAATGGCAAAAGCACAATTAAAGGCAGACCTGAACCAATAAGTGGGACATATAAATGGTATGACAAGGCAGACAGAATAGTTAGTGAAGAGACTTATAACAATGGACTTCCTTTTATTTTCAAAGCATACTATTATGACGACAAGAATTCTAAATCTTGCACATTAAAGGATGTAATATATTTTGACAAACAGTTTGAAAACATGAAAGGCTCTTACTACATTGAAGGTTTTGATAGAGACGATAAATTAAAATACCAATGTTGGTATAGAAAAGGAAAGAATGGCTGGAAAGAATTTAAAGTTGAATAAATTACTGCCCCTAACACCACCTAAAATAAATGCGGAGTTCCTGCAAGTTGCAAATGTTTGTCATAGCGGTATAAATTTATTTCTAAACATTTGCAGGGATCGGTTGTGCTTTTAATTTATATTTGCGGTAACGAATAACAGAGTGCAAGTAAGTCCGCACTTCTTTTAGCTTCGTTCGTTACAGGCAAGTTTAGGAAAAAAATGATAGCAATTGACACCCTTGAAATAAAAAAAATAGACAATATCTTGAGAAAAATAATTCCATTCGCAATTCTATTATTCTTTAAAGGACAAATCCTAAGTCAGACTTCAAACTTAACAAATGCTGAAATCACGACCAACAATATTTTAATTAATGGTATCAAACTATTCGACTCTTTAGGTGTACTCCGAATAGACCAAATGACCAGCGAACTACCTCAAGTGAGTTTTTTTTATTCAAAATATAAAGTACGATGGCAAAACATTGAATTCAAAAAAACAGGCTTTGAAATTTCTAAAATTTCGGACACCCTTTCAAAATCCGACAATAAAAATTTTATTTTACTTACAATATTTCCAAACAAAATGAATAGTATTAAAATAAATAATGAAGTTTTAAATATAACGACTTTGACTTGCCAAGAGCTAAATACCTTTATTAATAAAGTGTTTGTAGACAATTATCCAAAAAGCAAAAAAGAAAATTCTCCAGTGACAGCAGGAAATGGAAAATACCTATTGAGTTTTCATTTTAAAAAGTGTAAAAAACTTGACCATATTATTATCAACTGCCCGCTACATCGTTAATAAGGTGAAAAGTTCGCAACAAATTAAAATATCACTCGACAGCTGGTTTCAGACAATTTGACCCTTCTGTGTTTTACGAACTTCGTGTAATCGAACTTCTAGTATTACGAACCGCGTGTAATAGGACTGTTACTTTGTAATTGGACAGAAAAGAAAAACCTGCCTGTAACACCACCTAAAATAAATGCGGAGATACTGCAAGTTGCAAATGTTTGTCACAGCGGTATAAATTTATTTCTAAACATTTGCAGGGATCGGTTGTGCTTTTAATTTATATTTGTGGTAACGAATAAGTGAGTGCAAGTAAGTCCGCACTTCTTTTAGCTTCGTTCGTTATGGGCAATTGCAAGAAAAAAAATAAAATTCAGAATAATATGAAGTCACTTATGTTTTGGTTAATGTTGTTATTTGCATATAATTGTTCCGGACAAATGCCAAATTTTTTTCTTAAAAAAAAGGCAAAGAGTCCTGAGTTTCCATTAATAAATTTTTCCCATATAGATAGAACAATTAGTTTTAATGAAAGGGACTCTATTATTTATACATTAAATTTTGAACCAGATTCTGTTTCTATGCTTGATCAAAATAATTATTTTATTTCTTTATATTCAAGAAATTCTTCTTCAAGTACTACGGTCAATGGTGAAACAAAATCAACCTATACTTTATTATTCTATCCAATATCAACCAAAGATTTTAAATTGCCTTCTCCGAAATTTTATTTGGATGGAAAAGAATACATAACGGACTCTATACCAATAAAAGTAATCCACCGAGAATTAACAGAACAAGAAAAATTGATGTTGAAATTTTACAATCTTAGGAATACACTGGACAAATCCGAAAATACAATGCAGATAGTATTTAATGACGAATTAGGCTATTATTGTATAAAGCAGAATGGAAGGTTTATGATTGTAAACGAACTTACCAAGCATCAAGTAAAAATTATTAATAAACTGATGAAATAGCAACTGCCCATAACACCACCTAAAATAAATGCGGAGCAAGTGCAAGATGCAAATGTTTGTCACAGCGGTATAAATTTATTTCTAAACATTTGCAGGGATCAGTTGTGCTTTTAATTTATATTTGTGGTAACGAACAAGAGAGTGCAAGTAAATCCGCACTTCTTTTAGCTTCGTTCGTTAGGCACAATTATAGACAGACACCGTAACAATGAATATTGCTTATAAGACAAGAAGTTTCTATCCTGACGAATTACGACTATTAAAGACTTTGAAAACTCAGAAAGAAAAGGAAACAAGTAGTAAAATCAAATTCTATCATTTCCTTATTGCAGGACTTTTAGGAGCAGGTTTGACATATGTTACGACTATAATTCCTGACAGCTTTTGGACTTTTCTTTTGGGGACAATTGCTGTTTTCGCTTTTGCATTTATTGTTTTTGTGCCTTACGAAATCTACAAACAGAAAAACAGACATAAATTATTTTTGCGACAACTAAGTGCAACTATAGAGAAAGGGACGGTTGACACTTGCATAGTTAATACCAAACGAATCGCAATAGCACCAGAATATGAAGATGAAAGTGACTTGTATATTATTGGACTTAACGACAACGAGGTTTTATATCTGTGGGACACTGAATACAATCTAAATAAAAAGTTCCCTTGTTTAGACTTTGAAATATACGAGGACAGCTTTTTCAAACTTATTGGCAGACAGATTTACCCGTTAAGCGAAAAAATTCAACCAGTAAAAATTGACAAGAAAGCAAAATGGAATTTTATGAAAACATATGGAGCATCGGGACATTTAGAAGTCGAAAAAATAAACTTTGACGAACTACTACAGAAATATAATAACTGTGCCTAACACCACCTAAAATAAATGCGGAGTTCCTGCAAGTTGCAAATGTTTGTCACAGCGGTATAAATTTATTTCTAAACATTTGCAGGGATCAGTTGTGTTTTTAATTTATATTTGTGGTAACGAACAAGTGAGTGCAAGTAAGTCCGCACTTCTTTTAGCTTCGTTCGTTAGCGGTAATTGTAAAATGACAAAACAGATAGCAACATTTGCCATAACAGTTTTTTCTGCGTTGACAGTTTACTCGCAGAATGACTCAACTTGTTCTTTCTCTAAACATCATTCATGGTTGGACTTTGGTCTCGGATTTAGTGGTCCGTCATATATTAATTTCGACATTGGCGCAGCCTACCTTTTAAAAAACAAACATGCTTTTCAAATTGATTATTTGTTGCTTGGTTCACGACCGAAGGAGAATAGTTTACATAATTTGAAAAGTGTCATTGTATCATATGGAATAAATAAAAGCATAGGCAGACTAAATTCATTTATCCTCTCCGCTGGACTTTCTTACGGACAAGGTATTTATTATGGAAAAGACACTGCCACCATAATTACCCGCAATTGGGTTTCGTATATTATTCTTCCCTTCGGCATTCAACCCCACAAATATATTGAATCTTCTTTTTCTTCTTTTGGATTGTATATTAGTGGACAATATATTCTGCGGACAAGATTTTATGGAGTTGGAATAAAAGTTTATTGCAACATCCATAAGTATACCAACTATGGAGTGACAATTTCTCACAATATTGGTTACCTAAATAAAAGACGACCAAAAAACAACTACCGCTAACACCACCTAAAATAAATGCGGAGTTCCTGCAAGTTGCAAATGTTTATCACAGCGGTATAAATTTATTTCTAAACATTTGCAGGGATCGGTTGTGCTTTTAATTTATATTTGTGGTAACGAATAACTGAGTGCAAGTAAGTCCGCACTTCTTTTAGCTTCGTTCGTTAGCGGTAATTGTAAAATGACAAAACAGATAGCAACATTTGCCATAACAGTTTTTTCTGCGTTGACAGTTTACTCGCAGAATGACTCAACTTGTTCTTTCTCTAAACATCATTCATGGTTGGACTTTGGTCTCGGATTTAGTGGTCCGTCATATATTAATTTCGACATTGGCGCAGCCTACCTTTTAAAAAACAAACATGCTTTTCAAATTGATTATTTGTTGCTTGGTTCACGACCGAAGGAGAATAGTTTACATAATTTGAAAAGTGTCATTGTATCATATGGAATAAATAAAAGCATAGGCAGACTAAATTCATTTATCCTCTCCGCTGGACTTTCTTACGGACAAGGTATTTATTATGGAAAAGACACTGCCACCATAATTACCCGCAATTGGGTTTCGTATATTATTCTTCCCTTCGGCATTCAACCCCACAAATATATTGAATCTTCTTTTTCTTCTTTTGGATTGTATATTAGTGGACAATATATTCTGCGGACAAGATTTTATGGAGTTGGAATAAAAGTTTATTGCAACATCCATAAGTATACCAACTATGGAGTGACAATTTCTCACAATATTGGTTACCTAAATAAAAGACGACCAAAAAACAACTACCGCTAACACCACCTAAAATAAATGCGGAGTTCCTGCAAGTTGCAAATGTTTATCACAGCGGTATAAATTTATTTCTAAACATTTGCAGGGATCAGTTGTGCTTTTAATTTATATTTGTGGTAACGAATAACTGAGTGCAAGTAAGTCCGCACTTCTTTTAGCTTCGTTCGTTAGCGGCAAGCTTTTGAGACGATGATAATTTTGAACGAACATTTTTAAAACAATGAAACGACTAATAACCATACTCTTCTTTTTATCGCTAATTGCGACAGGAACTTATTATTTTTATAAAACAAATAAGGACTTTAAGAATTTTGTTGCTGACCTGCTTCCAAAAGAAAAGAAAAGCGTTGATAGTTTGACAACACATACTCCAACACCTTCTCCAACACCGACAAGCATCAAAGAAAAAAAATCAACGAAAAAGAAAATCCCTAAAACCCTAAAACCAGACGAGTTTCATTCACTTGACGAGTATGCAAAAAAAACTCCCAAGCAATATGAAAAGGATATACATACACTTTCTGATTATCTTATTAAACCTGCAACTACTGACATGGAAAAAGTAAGAGTAATATTTACTTGGGTGGCAACACATGTTAGATATGATGCTGACGCTTTCAACTCAGGAAACTATCCAGACTATTCAGCAGAAAATGTTTTATCAAACAAAAAAGCAATTTGCGAAGGTTATGGTAATTTATTTAAGGCTTTGTGCGAAGCCGCAGGATTTGAAACAGAAAAAATAATTGGGTATGCAAAAGGATACGGCTACAACATTGGCGATAAGTTTACCGAGACAGACCATGCTTGGAACGCAGTTAAAATTGACAACAAATGGCGTTTGTTTGATGCAACCTGGGGCAGTGGTTATGGAACAAAAAAAAACGGCAAGTTGGTTAGTACTTTAAAATTTGAACCGTATTGGTTTAATGTAAATCCGAAAGCATTTATTTTTACTCATCTTCCTTTAGAATCAAAATGGCAAATGACAGGCGGCTCATTAACATTGGACAAATACGAAATGATGCCTTATCTCACCGAGTCATTTTTTAAACTTGGTTTCAACCCAGACAAAATTTATAGTGACGCAGTTTCTGGTAAAGTAAAAGAGTTCGTTAAAACTTATTCATACGATTTTCCAATCAAGGTTATTCAGCTTCCATATTCACAAAATCTAAATCGGCAGAATGAAATAAAGTTTGAAATTCAATCGGACTATGCTGAGGATATTGCGTTGATTGACGATAACTCTTGGCTCTACTTTACAAAAGAGAATAATGTTTTTACTATTTCACACAAGCCGACAGGCAAAAATTTGCAGATTTGCATTAAAATTAATTGGTTTGATAAAAATTTCTCAACAATAGTAAAGTATAGTGTAACAGACAATGGTAGCATTACAGCATTAAAATAAAAGGACATCGCAATGAACAGACTGACGAATAAACTTGAAATGACAATACTTCGAAGGGATAATAAGCCAGCCGCTAACACCACCTAAAATAAATGCGGAGCAAGTGCAAGTTGCAAATGTTTTTCGCAGCGGTATAAATTTATTTCTAAACATTTGCAGGGATCGGTTGTGCTTTTAATTTATATTTGTGGTAACGAATAACTGAGTGCAATTAAGTCCGCACTTCTTTTAGCTTCGTTCGTTAGTTGCAAGCGGTGGAGCGACAACCATACTCGGAAGAGAAATTGAAAAAATAATAATTGTTTATTGAATTTAGATCCGGACTGAATTGTTTTTCGACCGGACAAAAACGAGATATTAATATAATTGAGGCTAGACAATTACTGAATTATTTTCGTTCGGACTCGTTCGGACAAATGCGAGACTTGAAAATAACAAATCGGAAGGAGGCGATTCACTTCTTGCTATTATTCAGTGAAGTTCTTTACCAAACCGCCTGAAGACGGGCGTTAATTGATAAACCTGAGAGAAGAAAAATCCGCCTACAACTAACACCACCTAAAATAAATGCGGAGTTCCTGCAAGTTGCAAATGTTTGTCACAGCGGTATAAATTTATTTCTAAACATTTGCAGGGATCGGTTGTGCTTTTAATTTATATTTGTGGTAACGAATAACTGAGTGCAATTAAGTCCGCACTTCTTTTAGCTTCGTTCGTTAGCGGTAAGCTGGCTTGACGTTTCAAAAAGACATTTAGAAAAACATTTTATCATTCCGTTTCATAAAGCTAAAACAAAACTTGCGACTGTTCTTTTCGCAGACAGTTCTATTTGGCATAATAAATAATACCCAATCTGTTTCCATTCGACAAATCCCGGATCATTATGTAAATGTTACCCGACAGCTGTGTGATCCTGTGTGTGACAGGCGTGACATTTTTGCGGTCGCAAGGTTTTGTTTTTTTCACACAAAGACAAGGTGGTTGGAGAATGCTGTGTAAAACTGTGTGCAGACCCTTGGGCGAAATTGTTGGGTAAAAGGCTTGACACTGTTACTCGCTGTGTGGCCAGCCTAACCGCTAACACCACCTAAAATAAATGCGGAGATACTGCAAGTTGCAAATGTTTGTCACAGCGGTATAAATTAATTTCTAAACATTTGCAGGGATCGGTTGTGCTTTTAATTTATATTTGTGGTAACGAATAAGTGAGTGCAAGTAATTCCGCACTTCTTTTAGCTTCGTTCGTTAGTGGTAATGGTAAAAAAAGGAAACCTATGTTGAAAGAACCTGAAAATTATATAGAAAGCGACCATTTCTTTTTTGAGGCAGACAATGAACTAGAAAAAGTTTGTAACGCTCCTGCTGACAAACCTGGTGTTTTTAAAGTATTAGAATTAAGAAACGGAAAAATTAATTTAGTTTTTGTTGGCTATACAACCCAGACAGCCGCTCAAACAAAATTGGTTGGACTCTATGACGAAATTGTAAATGGAATTCATTTTGACAAAAACCCTAGAAAACTGGGTTGGACTTATCAATTAATCAAAGACAAGACTGACGCTCTTGACATTTATTGGTACGTATTAGACAAGAATGAAAATCCCAAAACTGTACAGACAAAATTACTACGACAGCATTTTGACGAATATGGCGTGTTACCTAAATGGAATAAATAAACCACTACCACTAACACCACCTAAAATAAATGCGGAGTTCCTGCAAGTTGCAAATGTTTGTCACAGCGGTAAAAATTTATTTCTAAACATTTGCAGGGATCGGTTGTGCTTTTAATTTATATTTGCGGTAACGAATAACAGAGTGCAAGTAAATCCGCACTTCTTTTAGCTTCGTTCGTTATGCGCAAGCGGTGAGCAAAAAAACTCGAGCAGACAATTTTGTAGACTTAACGAAATGTTTTGAGAAAATGACCGGAAAAATTTATGAGGCTCGAATTTATTTTGTGCTAGTATTCAGTTGACTCTTTCTCTCAAATCCACAGCAGACGGAAAATTACGAGCTGAATAAAATCTATGAGGCTCGAATAAAAGTGATTGCTAGTATTCAGGTAATCACTTTCTCACACCCCCAGAAGGCTTGCATTGTTTGAGAAACGAAAAGAACGCCTGGCGCATAACACCACCTAAAATAAATGCGGAGATACTGCAAGTTGCAAATGTTTGTCACAGCGGTATAAATTTATTTCTAAACATTTGCA
>MEPB01000024.1:0-66535 GCA_001769385.1 Bacteroidetes bacterium RIFCSPLOWO2_12_FULL_35_15
TGTTCCTAATAAAACATTTGCCAAAATAGTTCCTGTTTTTGATAGTAATCTGCGTTTAAAAGGGGAATCACCCATCGAACCACCGTTGATAAAGCGACTTCCAAAGGCACATTCATTTCCTTCGTTCAACACTCTCAAAAACATGGGTATAGCACGAGGGTCGTGTGAAAGTCCGGCATCCATTTCAATAATTATTTCGTGGCCGGCTTCATAAGCAACCCGTAATCCTTTCACATAAGCATCTACTACATTACGATTTTCGGGAGCCCAAACAGTCACATAGCGAGGGTCTTTGGCAGATAGTGCCTGACAAAGTTCTAATGTTTTGTCTTTGGATGCATTATCAATAATAAAGTAAACGTTACCGGGATTTAATTCATTGATCACAAAATTTACCATTTCAATAAATGGCTTGAAATCTGCCTCTTCATTTGCCATCGGCACTACTATCGCCCACTTTTTATAGTAAAACATTATAATTAATTAAGCAATTGTTTTTTCTTTTCAATAGAAGCTTTAATGTCTTCCAGTTGGCCTTTTGGAATGGCTCCAATTAATCTTTGAGTGTATTCGCTTTGCGGATCATTATATATGGCATCCGCATCGCCCATTTCTTCTATTTTTCCGTTGTTCATCACGATCATTCGGTCGCTCATAAATTTTACAACAGACAGATCATGCGAAATAAAAATATAGGTAAAATTAAATTCACGTTTAAGTTCATTCAGTAAATTTAATACTTGTGCTTGCACAGAAACATCTAATGCAGAAACAGATTCGTCACAAATAATAAATTTAGGTTTTAATGCTAAGGCACGTGCAATACAAATCCGCTGACGCTGTCCTCCGGAAAACTCATGTGGATAGCGGTAAAAATGCGATTCGTTCATATTTACCCGGTGCAATAATTCAATAACACGTTCTTTGCGTTCTTTATCATTTGCAAAAACACCATGTACTTGCATTGGTTCCATAATGGCTTGACCAATGGTGATGCGGGGATTTAAAGAAGAATAAGGATCTTGAAAAATGATCTGAATATCTTTGCGCAATTTGCGCATCTCTTTGGTACTGATTTTCGTAATGTTTTTTCCTTCAAAAAAAATCTCTCCGGCAGTCGGCTCAATCAAACGTAAAAGAGTTCTTCCCAAGGTGGTTTTTCCGCAGCCCGATTCCCCAACTAATCCTAGTGTTTCACCGGGATATACATCAAAACTGACATCATCAACAGCTTTTACAAAATCTGTTGCTTTGCCAAATATTCCTTTGTTAATAGGAAAATAGGTTTTTAAATTTTTTATTTGAAGAATAGGTTCTTTTGCATATAATTTTTTGTGTTCTTCAAATCGTTTTTCATTGGTAACAACAAGTTTATCGGTTACTTCACTTACGGTTTGTTTGCTTTCGATCATTTCACCGGTATCGGTTGTTTTCATGAAATCAGCTACGGTAGGCAACCATGTTAATCGTTTGTTTAATGGTGGGCGGCAAGCCAAAAGCCCCTTTGTATATGGATGCTGAGGATTCGAGAAAATTTCCAAAACGCTACCCTGTTCCACAATTTTCCCCTTGTACATTACCACCACTTTGTCTGCAAGCTCAGCAATTACGCCTAAATCGTGAGTAATAAAAAGTATTCCCATCTCATGTTCGCGTTGCAGCTTAAACATCAGATCCAAAATAGTTGCCTGAACAGTAACGTCCAAAGCAGTTGTTGGTTCATCTGCAATAAGTATATTAGGCTTACAACTCATAGCCATGGCAATCATTACCCGCTGTTTTTGCCCACCTGATATCTGGTGAGGATAACTGTCAAAAATGATTTCCGGGCGAGGCAATTGAACTTCTTTAAACAAGCTAACAGTTTTTTCTTTCGCTTCCTTTTTAGAACATTTTTGGTGCAATAAAATAGCTTCCATTACTTGATCACCGCAGGTAAAAACCGGATTTAAAGAAGTCATTGGCTCCTGAAAGATCATGGCAATATCATTACCTCTTAAGGCTCGCATTTCCTTTTCAGAAAGTTTGACGATATCAATAGGTCCGTGCTTTTTAGAATGAAAAATAATTTCACCACCGGTAATTCTTCCGGGAGGATTTGGAATTAATTGCATGATAGACAATGCCGTAACCGATTTCCCGGAACCAGATTCTCCAACAATACCAACAGTTTCGCCATGGGAAAGGGTAAAAGAGATATTATTGACAGCTTTTACTGTTTCGTCTTCACCATAAAATTCGGTAACTAAATTCTTAATTTCCAGTAAAATTTCTTTTGCCATCTGCAAACTCGGTTTTTTCAGAGAGGTTCAAAAGTACATTTTGTTATCGAATTATGCAAAATTCGGTATGTTGAACACTTGCCAAGAAGGAGTGATGTAAAATAAATGAAAAGAAGTAATACTATTCCTTGTCAGGGTAGATCCAGATAGAAATTTTTCCGGGAGCCTTTTCAGCAGCAAAATCAGCACTTTCATCACTCAGGTTTATTTTTACGCCACCGAATTTTTGAGATCGTACCGACCATACCGTAAAACCCTGATGGCTTTCGCTTTCACCATAATGCTCATCAAAAAAGGTTTTGAATTTTGAAAATATTTCATCGGATTTTTCGGGATTATTAATGAAAATATCAGATTGTATTTCATTTAATCCTGTTTCGTCAAAATTGTAGGTGATATTGAATGAGCCTTCGCTATCCAATGGATATTCATAATACAGGTAAGCGCTATCAGATTCAGTTGGTTTTTCAAGTTCTTTTTTTTGAACCAGATCAAGTTTTTCTCCCAGACTAAAACCTCTAAAAACATTTGTATCAGTGAGCATTACCGATTCGAAAACTGTACCATATTCAGCAAGTTTTGATTTTGGTTTTATGCAGGAAGCAAAAATTACCAAAACAATTAAAGTAGCAAATAAATAATTTTGATGTTTTTGAAAAGAAGACATGAGGAAATTTTGAAGGACAAAGTTAAGAAGAAAAAACGTTAAGCTCCGCCTGAATAATATTTTTATCTTCAATTAAAGGTTCGCCCATAAATCGTAATAAAAGTTGGGCAACAGTTAGCACATCTTTTTGGCAATAGGTAACAATACGTTCCAGGTTTTTTTCTTCCCAATACACACGTGCCACATCAGCTCCATTAATATCATCCTTTGGAGTAGGAATATTAAAAATGGTTGCTAATAAACTTAAGGAAGAATAATTTTTGTAATCACCGAATTTCCATAGCTCCATCGTATCCAGATGATTTACTTCCCATGGCTTTTTTCCCGAAATATTCAGTGCTTTAGGAAGTTTAACAGTGTTGATCAACATTCGTCTGCATAAAAAGGGGAAGTCGAATTCTTTGCCGTTATGTGCACAAAGCAGGTTCTCTTTGCGGTTGAAATGGGTGTTTAATAAAGTAGCGAATTCTTGTAATAGTTGTTTTTCATCATGTCCATAAAACGATTTTATTCGAAAGGTCCCTTCATTAAAAAAACCAACCGAAATGCAAATTACTTTTGAAAACTCAGCATAAATCCCCGCTTTCTTATATTGTGTCTCAGGATTTTCTGATTGCTGATAACGAAATTTAGTATCCCACAATTGTTTGATATTTTCATCTAAAGCATTATAATTATAAACGACAGGAGCTGTTTCAATATCAAGAAACAGAATTGTTGAGATTTTAATGTTTTCCAGCATAATGAAATTTTATTATTTTATCAACACGCCCTTTTTATTTATAATAGGAATCAGCGTGAAATTTTCTTCTTTAATTGTTTCCGGTAAAAAAATGTATTTTTTATCATACATCTTTTTATTTATGAAAAAACTTACCCAATATTCGTTATTCAAGCCAAATAGGTTTTCGATTATAGGTTCAATTTTTGCAAAACTTTTGGCACTTATACTATCTATAAAATGCCTGAGTGTTGAAGTTTTAACTTCTTCATTATTATAAAATCCATATCCTTTTGATGAAACAATAACACCTTCTATCGTTTCGTTTTTCAAATTTAAAAGATATACATTCCATTCGGCTTCCTGAAATTCGTTTTCTTCTTTAACCACAGCTACTGCAATATCTTCTACTATGGGTGGAGAAATATCTTTTTTCATTTTGAAAACAAATTTATTTTTGAAAATGATTTTTGCCATACATTTCCAAGGCTGCATCAATGTATGCAAAAATATCAGCAGTATGACTATGCGGACTTAGTGGTTTTTCACGCTTTTTTCCTAAACGGACCACCACCATTTTCTTATCAGGAATACAGATAATATATTGTCCTAAAATTCCCCGGGCATAAAAAATATCATGCCCTTTGTAATTTGGCATTAACCACCAGGCATATCCATATTTATCATTTTTATTACCCAAATCATCCACCAGATCAGCTAGTTTAATAGAGTTTAATACATACTCGGTTGAGATCAACTGAGTGCCGTTCCACTTGCCACTATCAAGAAATAACTCTCCTACACGAGCAAAATCGCGGGCGTTTGAATTGAAACAACAGTATGCTTTTTCTGTTCCGTCTTTATGATCAAGGCTCCAATAAGCCGGATGTAAGGCACCAAGTGGTTTCCATAGTTTTTCTGAAGCATAATCACTTATTGTTTTTCCGGTTGCTTTTTCAAGGATAAAGCCCAGCAGCTCAGAGTTTCCGCTGAGGTAATTAAAAACTTTACCAGGTTCCTCAACTATTTTGTAGTTGTAAGTAAGTTTTTTCAGATCACTTCCATAATATGCTTGTGCAGGATAAGCAAAGGGACTCACATAATCTTCATCGAAATTAATTCCCGAACTCATTGTCAGCAAATGTTTAATAGTCAATTTAGCCTTGCCATCGTCTTTAAATTCAGGTAAAAAATCACTTACAGGTTGGTCAACACTTTTTATTTTGCCCTCATCAATAGCTGCTCCAACTAAAATACTGACAAATGTTTTTGCCATCGAAAAGGAATTGGTATAGGAGTTTTCGCCAAAACCATCCCAATATTGCTCATGAATAAGTGAATCGTTCTTAATAATAACATAGGCAACTGTTTCCATATCGGTAAATTCCTTGAGATATGTATCCGGAATTTTTTTTGAGTTCGCATTGTATGCTAAATGCCAGGGTTGCGGTGTTCCTGTTTTAACTTCCCGGTTTTCAAAAATAGTATATTCCTCAATACTCGGGCCTTTTCGTCCTTTTAAATAAGTATTTGCAATACCTTTATACAAATACCATTTTCCGGAAAAAAGGATAGCAAGATTTAGTATCACCAAAATAATTAATAATCCTTTGCCAATTATTTTAAGAATTTTCATGTTTTTATTACTGTAAAGTTTGTAGCGCTTTTAATTTATAATTCATTTAGAGAAGGTTTCAAAGTTAATTTAAAATTATGAATTTGGAGCAATCAATGAAAAAATTCTTAAAGACTATTTTCTTTTAAAACCTTGAAGAGTTGGTACATTATGGACGGAAACAGTGTTTTTTAGAATAAAAAAATAAAACAAAAAATCTGTAATTTTAAGAGCGTAATTTCATATTTTTGTTACGAGTTAAATTGGTCATTAATCTGTTATACATAATGAAACGTATTTTTTGTCTTACCGGATTGCTGTTTTTGATAGTTAGTAACAGCTCCTGGGCCCAAACCGCAAAAAAATATTTTAGCAGTGGCGAAAAATATCAAACTGCAAAAAGCTATAATGAAGCAGTGGATAATTTTACCAAGGCAATTGAAATGGATCCCAATTATGTGAAAGCATATATTGCCAGAGCTGAATGTTTTGAAGTGCTGGGGAAGAAATCAGAAGCGGCAGAAGATTATAAAAGAGCAACAGTGTTTTCTCCCAAAGAGAAAGAATTGTTCTTCAAGGCAGGAAGCTTGTATTTTGATATTCAAAAATACCCGGATGCTGATGTGATGCTTAAACAAGCAATAGATAGAGATGATAGTTATACCGAAGCTATTGACATCCGGTTAAAAACGCTCATCCAATTGAATAATTTTCAGGAAGGATTAAAGGTAGCCGAGTTGGCGCTTGCTATTAAAAAAACAGCAGTAAGCATATTCAATAGAGCCATGATGAATGATAGTTTAAAAAACTATAGTGCTGCCGAAAAAGATTATAAAGAATCGAAATATTTCGATTCGAAATACATTCCGGCTTATGTTGGTTTGGCACTCGTTCAGATCAAACTTAACAAAACAGATGAAGCTCTTGGAATCTGTGAGGCGGCTCTTCTAAAAGTGCCAAACAGTAAAGAAGTTTTTTATGCAAGAAGTCAGGTATATTCTCAAAAAGGAGATTTTCAAAATGCAGTAAACGATATTACAAAAGTAATTGTAGGTAACGAAAAAAACAGTACAGCTTATTTTATGCGTGCTTCCTACTATCAGAAATTAGGACAATGGCAAAATGCAATAAATGACTTTAACAAATGTTTAAGTATCGAACCGAACAGAAATTCTGCAATGATAGGGAGGGCAAATTCATATGAGCAATTAACTAATTATTCTGCTGCAATAAAAGATTATGAAACCATATTGAAATCGGCAAGCACTGATGCAGTCAAACAAATGCTAAAAGCTGCCAAAGAAAAACAATTTGATCTAAATCGTGAAAGCAATAAACCGGAAGTAGTTTTAACAAATCCGAGATCCGAAGGAACGACTGTAAAAATTGCAGGAAATAAAGCAGAAACAATTATTAAAGGATTAGTGAAAGATGCAAGTTCAATTAAGTTAATTACGGTGAATGATGTTACAGCAGAGTTTAGTAAAGATTCCATCAATCCGAAATTTGGCGTGAAATTAAATTTAGCAACACCCAAAGAAATAGTTGTAGTTGCAACAGATGTGTATGACAATACTCAAAAAACTACATTTGTTGTACAACGCACAGAAACAGATCCCCCACTCATTGCGCTTACAACGCCTTATACTTCTTTTGATAATGAAGTGTCATTGGATAACACCAATCCTGAATTATACATCGAAGGAAAAGTCAAGGACGAGAGTTTGATCGAGTCTATCATCATTGATGGTGTTTCTGCCAGCTTCCCGTTACAAGGGTTGAACCCGTCATTTTCAGCTAAGGTTAGTATTGCTAACAAGGATAAAATAACAATTGAAGTACGTGATATATATGGAAACGAACTAAAACAGAATTACAAATTGAATCGTGATGGAGCTTTAGCATCGCAAGATAATCCGATGGGAAACACGTGGATGATCTTTATTGAAAACACGAACTATCAAAGTTTTCCTGTTTTAGAAGGGCCGGCAAAGGATGTTATTCTTATGAAATCGGCATTGGCAAATTATAAAGTAAGCAAGATCGTTCATAAGAAAGACATGACAAAAACAGATCTTGAAAAATTCTTTGCCATCGAATTACGCGACCTGGTTAAGAATAATAAGATCAATTCACTTTTGGTCTGGTATGCCGGTCATGGAAAATTTGTGAATCAAACCGGTTACTGGATTCCTATTGATGCAAAAACAGATGACGAGTTTACTTATTTTAATATAAATAATTTGAAGGCATCCATGCAATCTTATTCTAATATTGTTCACACACTTGTGATCACTGATGCTTGCGAATCAGGACCTGCGTTTTATTTAGCTATGCGAGATGCGCCAAAAGAAAAACGATGTGAAAATTGGGAAGAAACAAAATTTAAATCAGCACAAATATTTTCATCTGCAGGGTATGAATTAGCCGCAGATATTTCACAATTCACCAAAACATTCGCAGCAACTTTAAATAACAATCCGGATGGTTGCATCGCAATTGAAAAAATTGCAGAAAAAGTTTCAATAGCCGTAAAACAAACTGCCGCACAAGCACCTAAATTAGGTAGAATAAGCGGCTTGGAAGATGAAGGCGGAAGTTTCTTTTTTATGAAAAAGTAGCTTGTTCCCATTTGAAGGGGGCAGGGGGATGAAGGAGGAATAATGATTTGCAAAATTCACTATTACATTATGCGAACAAAAAAAATCTTAATAAGTGCTATTTCCAAATTAATCCTGTTTCTCTTTTTCATATCTTCCAATACATTTTCTCAAACCTATTCCTTCGATAATTATACTGTTCAGAACGGCATTGTGCAATCCAATGTTGCTGCCATTGTCCAGGATAATAATGGTGATATTTGGTTGGGAACAGGAAGTGGTGTTTCTCGCTTTAATGGAAAAACAGTTCAGAATTATTCCACGGATGATGGTTTAGCAGATAACACTGTAACGGCTATGTTACTTGATAACAATGGATTTATTTGGTTTGCCCATGCAAACGGAGCGCTTTCAAAGTACGATGGTAAAAAAATCGAAGCAGTAAATTCAGAATTCCTTCCAAAAGATAAAAATATTTTTGCCTTGTATCAGGATAAACAAAGCCGAATATGGATTTGCACTGAACAATTCGGAGCTATTGCAATAAAAGATCCGCAAGGCGACCTGACAGATAAAAATAATTATTTACACTATGCCAGTAAAGAAGGGTTAAGTGAATTTTGTTTTTCTGTATTTGAGGATGATCGTGGCAACCTTTTCTTTCTTACAGATATTGGAATTAAAACACTCGATCCTTCAACCGGAAAATTTCAATTTTTCAGACCTGATGGTTTGCCTACCGGTTTAATTACCAGTTTTTTTCTTTCAAAAGATGGAAGTATTTGGCTTGGTTTGGCCAATGGTAATATTACCGTTTTAAATCCTGCTGTGGGCCCTTTGAATTTTTCTTATAAAGATTATTATGTAACACAATCAACTTTTTCAAACACAGGTTCCTGGAGTTTTATAAATGCTTTTATGCAAGACTCTAAAGGCGATATGTGGGCTGCTGTCTGGGATAGGGGACTTGTTCGCATTCATCTGAATAAAAAACAGGAACCGTCCTTCACTTTTTTTAATTCAACAAACGGCTTAAGCGTAAATAAAATAAAATGCATTGCTAACGATCGGGAAGGAAATGTGTTGTTTGGCACCATGGGAAATGGCCTTGCAATATTTAAAGGAGAAAAATTCACTTCCTTCACAAAGGAAAATGGCATCATCAACAATCAAATCTGGTCTGTGCTGCAAGATAAAAAAGGAAGGTATTGGTGGGGCACGAATGAAGGAATAACAATTTACGATCCTTCTGCTGAAAAAGGAAAGACGTTACGGAATATTTCCAAACTGGGAGAATTACCTGTTAATAGCGTTCGCGCAATGGCAACTGATAATACAGGAAACATCTGGATCGGTACATGGGGCGGAAAATTAGTGATGTATGATATTGAAAAGGAAAAATTTGTGATCAACCAACAAGTGAATGATGCAACCTATACACACATCAGTTCAATTGCCACCGATAAACAAGGTAAATTATGGGTTGGAACACCTGAAGGAATTACAGTTTATGATGTTTCGAACCGTAGTGTAAAAACTTATCGTACGGTTGACGGATTGAGTAGTAATGATATTACCAGCATTTTTCCGGATAGTAAAGGAAACATTTGGATGGGAACAAAACAGAAGGGGATCACCAAATTTAAAGATGGGAAATTCACTGTTTATGATAAATCAAAAGGGTTGAGTTATTTAGCAATTTCATGTATTACCGAAAACAAACATGGTGATATCTGGATTGGAACCGAAGGTGGTGGTGTGTTTTTATTTCACAGTAATTCGTTCTCCAATTATAAAGCAAAGGATGGATTAAATTCTGATTTTATTACCTTGTTAAATGTTGATGAAAATAATAATCTTTGGATCGGAAGTAATAATGGGCTTAATAAATTTGATTATTCAAGTAATGTTATTTCCTCGTATTCAAAATTTGATGGATTCACCGGCATAGAAACCAAGAATAACGCAACCTTTAAAGACAAAGAACAAAACATTTGGTTTGGAACTGTTAATGGAGTATTTAAATATAGTCCGGCAAATGATACTAAAAACACCTTGGAGCCTATTCTTCGAATTACCCGGCTAAAAATAAATTTAAAAGATCATCCGATAACTGATACACTTGAACTCTCCTACAAAGAAAACTCATTAAATATTGACTATTCTGCTGTTTGTTTAACCAACCCTGATGCCGTTCAATATTCTGTTAAGCTTGAAAATTACGATGAAGCCTGGCGTCCGGCAACAAAACAACCATTTGAAATTTATTCAAATCTCTCTCCCGGGAAATATACGTTTAAAGTAATTGCTTGTAATAATAGTGGATTATGGACAGCAAAACCGGTTTCAATTTACATTAACATCACCCCTCCTTTTTGGCAAACCGCTTGGTTTTATATAGTGTGCATTGTATTTGGTGCCTCCCTTATCTTTGGATATATAAAGATCCGTGAACGAAAACTGGTGAATGAAAAGCGTATTCTTGAAGAAAAGGTAGAAGAACGTACTGCAGAAATTGCAGAACAGAAAAAAGAAATTGAAGAAAAAAACAATGATATTACCGCCAGTATCCGTTATGCAAAGCGAATACAGGATGCCATCCTTCCACCCGATGCATTAGTGAGAACTCATTTGCCAAAAACATTTGTTTTGTTTAAACCAAAAGATATTGTGAGCGGAGATTTTTATTGGCTGGCGCATAAAAAAGATAAAGTTTTATTTGCGGCAGTCGATTGCACAGGACATGGGGTGCCAGGAGCTTTCATGAGTATTGTAGGACATAATTTACTTGATCAAATTGTTTCAGAACAAGGATTAACACAGCCTTCCGAAATATTGGATGCCTTGAATAAGAGTGTTAGTGATACTTTGCGGCAAACATCAACGGAAGAACATGTAAAAGATGGTATGGATATTTCATTGTGTTCCTTTGATCATATTACTCAAACCTTTGAGTGGGCGGGAGCTTTCAATCCATTGTATCTGATCCGTAAAGGAGAAATAATTGAAACCAAAGCAGATAAATTTCCGATAGGAAATTTAAAAGTCGGTGAACAGAAAAAATTCACAAATCATGTCTTCCCACTTGTAAAAGGGGATACACTTTATGTTTTTTCCGATGGTTTTGCCGATCAGTTTGGTGGGCCGAAAGGAAAAAAATTAAAATACAGTGTTTTCAAAGAAATGCTTTTAAGTATTCAACAGTTAGATATGGAAGAACAGGGCTCCTATTTAAATACAGCAATCGAAAAATGGAAAGGCGAATTAGAACAAGTGGATGATATTTTAATTATCGGCACACGATTGTAATAATGCGACCCGGGATAGAAAAGATTAAAAAGAAAGATTATCTTGTCATATAACACTATTCAATAGTATTTAATTTAGTATTAAATAACAAGTCGTAAAGCTTTTGATGGTTCAGAAAGTAATGATGTAACATGTTTTTTTTCTAATAGCAACGGAAACTGTTGGAGAGGAACAATCAAAAAAAATTACAAAATTTACAAATGAAAAATTTACGGTCTATGATAAATAAATTATTTCTTTTTATTATTTCAGTATTATTTTTTTGCTCCTCCACATTTTGCTTTTCCCAGGATAGTGGTGCCGGGAAACTGATATTAAACGGCCTTGTTTATGGATTTAACCATGATCCCTCAAAGAAATTTCTTCAAAAAGAAAAACAAATTATTCTCGAAGGTACCTTAGAAGGCGTTTCAATAAATGTGTCCGAAAAAGGGAAATCAATATATACCACACGAACAAATAAAAATGGAGAATTTCTTCTGAAAATTAATCTTGGTAAGACCTATAAAGTTGAACTTTCAAAACCCGGGTACACAAAAAATATATTACTAATTGATGTAAAATCAGTCCCTCCGGATATTGCTGCTTATGGCATCAGGTTTAGTGGTGCGGAACTTATCTTGAATAATTTTCAATCTAAAGATACTTCGCAAATAAATATTCCTTTCGGTAAATTGTATTATAATCCAAAGCTGAAGATTATGGGTTTTGAGGCAAATAAGGAAATGAGTAAAAAAGGAGTTTTGGCAAGGCGAGATGAAACAAATACCCATGTTTCGCTTATGAAACATGCAGTTTTAAAAAACAGAAATGTCATACAGACAGGAAAAAAACAAGTACAGAAAAAAGAAATAGAAAAGGAAAAAGAAAAAAGTTTTTTAACTGACTCAATACTATACAACGAAATAAATTCTGAATTTGACTTAAGTCAGGGGATTGAAATTGAAAACGTATCAGTAGATTATATAAAAAGTAGAGAATCAGAAATTCAAAAGGCCAGAGAGCAGCTTGAGCAAGATAAAATGAACGCAACTACTTTACAGGATAGTTTGATAATAAATGAAAATGAAGCATTGTTGAATTCCGCAGTAGTTGAACTCTCTCTTGCAAAGAAGGTGATTGAATTTCAAAAAAAGGATATTTCAAACCAGCGAAAATTATTGTTTTTTGCAATTTTTGGTATGTTATTCCTGATCGGCTTTTTGTTTCTGATCTACAAGAACTACAGAGAAAAAATAAAAACGAATATTCTCCTGAATGAAAAAAACAAAAAAATTACCGATAGCATTAATTATGCAAGCCGCATCCAAAAGTCTATTCTATTGCCTGAAAATGAAATTAAAAAATTGTTGCCACAATCATTTATTTATTATCAGCCAAGAGATATCGTAAGTGGGGATTTTTATTGGTTCGCTGAAGTAAACGAAGGTCGTGTTACACAAGAGCATATTGAAAAAAAGACATCTTCAGTTCAAACATCCGACTCCAAATTAATCATTATAGCAGCTGTTGATTGCACCGGACATGGTGTTCCGGGAGCTTTTATGTCATTAGTAGGTAACATATTGTTAAATGAAATAATAAATGAAAAGCATATTATACAACCTTCTTCCATCTTAAAATTACTGCATATTGGTGTTCTAAAGGCTTTGCATCAAAAAGAAGATGACTCACTCAGCCAGGATGGAATGGAAATGTCTTTATGTATAATAAACCTTAAAAAAAATTACATTGAATTTGCCGGTGCCATGAATCCAATTTATGTTGTGAAAGATAATAGCGTGCACATTATTAAACCCGACATACATGGAATTGGCGGAGTGAGCCTGGGGGCACATAAAAATACGGAAGTGGAGTTTACCAACCAGGTTATTCCAATTCAGAAAAACATGTCGGTTTATATGTTTACGGATGGTTATGTTGATCAATTTGGAGGCACAGACAATAAAAAATTTAATACCAGTCAATTTAAGAGTTTGCTTTTGAGTATCCAATCAATGGAAATGGAGATGCAAAAAGAGGCAATTGAACAAGCAATGAAAACCTGGAAAGGGGATTACAGACAAACGGATGATATGCTGGTGATCGGATTAAAATTTTAGCTGCAAAAAAGCTATTCAATAACAATGAAATAAAATAGTATCAAAGGCAACGATACAATGCTCCTGATATTTAGGGTTCACTTAAAAAGTAAGGTTCCAAATATTTGGAATCAATAATGTTTAATTTAAAAAAAAAGTTTGTTGGTTTGATGTGTGCGAGCTATGAGCAAACGCGATGTCGTTTCGCGGTGAACTCAATTTTTCTTGAAAGTCTTGGAGAGAGCTTTAGCTGCTCTCATAGACATTCAAAAAAATTGGGAGAGGAGTGGGGCAATCGTTTGCTCTTGATTTTTTGTTTCTTTTTCATTAAGGAAAAAGAAAAAGAGCCGCAAAGAAAAAGATTGTTTTGTGTTTAAATGTTTGCATTAAACACATACGAAATTTCTTGAAAGAGCCTATATTATTCTTTTTCGTAATGATTGAGTGAACCCTATTTAACAAACAACTAATTCAAAAGGGATCGTCAATATGCTTTTGAATTCACTTCCTTTTATTTCCATTAAATCATCGTTTTCGTTATAACACCAGACGATTTTAATTTCATTACCAGTCTTTGTTATTTCTTCAAGCTGAATAAGAAGAACCATAATTTGTTTTACAGAGCTGGAATTAAAATATTCAAGGTTTATCCTGAATTCAGTGGAAGGATTTGGATTTTTTATATAATTGGCGATCCATGCAATAATTGGTTTATAAAATGATGCAGCATCTTCTGGCAATGATCTGCCGCTAAGACTAAATTCATTTTTGGATATGTCAAATACTACCTGTGGTGTATCTTCTGTTCCTTCTAATTTAAATATCTTTTCCATAATTATTACACAGTAATGCTCAATGAAAAAAATGATAATGAATCAGAATAGGGCGTGAACTGATATTTTAATTTCTCGCTACTATATTTGCTCATCTCAATTAATCCAATTCCAGCGTTTCCAGCCTGATCCGTTTCCTTGTTTAGGATCCTTTTTTTATAAATTTCAGCTAAGCCATTTTTATCTAGACTTACCAGGTTTTCCAATTCGTTTTTCAATGATTCAACATCATTGATATCAACATAGTTGCCTGTATTAAGAGTATATCGGTTGTTTTTTAAAGCGATCATAAATATTCCTTCACGTATTCCATTATTTTCTTTTGCGTGTTTGCTTATATTTTGAAGCACTTCAATAAGTAAGTAGAGTGTCTTTTTTTTGAAAGGAGGCAATTTTTTATTTAAATCCAGATTACTTTCAATAAGCTCAATAAGTGGGAGAATAGCGTGTTGTGAAAAATCTCCTTTTCGAATCATTAAAATGTTCTCCTGAACCATTGCATTATAAAGCTCTTTAGTGCTTTTTAGCGTAACAGTATCAATGTTATCCTCTTTTTCTTCATTAAAAGTCCCAAGTCGAATCTGCATAAAAAAATTGGAAAGAAAATAATTAATAAATTCAAAATCAAATTCGAGTTTTGAATCTGATTTCCTTGCCATTTCTATGAGGCCGAGACCACCACCTCCTTTTTCGGTAAATCCGTTATTGGTTAAAGCATTTAAGTAATCTGCTTTCAATTCTTGCGGAGTAAATTTATTTATAGAATTGAGTTTTGATGTTAAGCCGGTGCTTTTTGAATTTTCAATTAAGTTGGTTGAACCTATATAAAATACATTTCCAATGTTTCGGACCAAAAACATTTTAGGTTTATTGTTTGTAATATTAACTATTTCAGGTTTATCAGCATGCCGGATAATATTTTGAAAACATTCAGCGATCAGGAAAGATAATCTCTTTTTGAATATTTTAGGATCCCCGATACCGGCTTCACTTAAACGCATCAGGGTGGATGTTAATTCATCATCAAATTCACCCATATAAATAAGGCTGAAATGGTCATTTCCCAATTTTTTAAAAAACCGATATGATAATTCAGGATTCATTTTTCAAAAAAAAAATTAAATTCGATAAATGCAAAGATATAAAATTTGCATAAAAATTTCAATGTTTGCTCGCACGCTTTATAACGATATAAAGCATACCTAATTGGCTTTTTTTTGTTTTTTTAGTCCAAAATTTGTGAATAGGTAATCCGCTACTATTTTATGATACTTCCAAAATCGTATTTTTCTGACAAGGGAATATAAAAATTAAATCTTTGATGTGATCAGAAACCTTTATATTTGTAGCTTGGTTAACATAAACCAACTGTTCTGTTTGCAAATTTTTGCAAATGGAATTTTTAACTGGATAAATTAATAATGGGGGATTAGCTCATTTGGCTAGAGCGCTTCGCTGGCAGTGAAGAGGTGGTCGGTTCGAATCCGATATTCTCCACAAACAAAGCTACCGATTGGTAGTTTTGTTTTTTTAATACGTTTCCAATTTGATTTTTTTTTGTTCAACTTTTTCAGGTACGAATTAAAATTCTGAGCAATTTCCCATTTAAAACAGGGCTATGAATTTTAAAATATAATAGTATAATTAGCGAAATTTGTTTCAAAACTCTTGAATATGCCCTCAAAAAAAATTCATTTTTTAATTGCACTTGCTCTTCTCTTCAATTCCTGTGGAGTATTCAAAAAGTCAGGCAATAACCCAAACAATCTTCAGGTTGTTAATTTAGATACTATTGAAACATCGTCTGCAACTGATGAACCACAAGAATACCGTGCTTCAGTTACCCGCATCAACGATATTATTCATACCAAATTAGATGTGAGTTTTAATTGGGAAAAACAATACATGTATGGAAAAGCTACGCTAACAGTTAAACCTTATTTCTATCCAACATCAACATTGGTACTCGATGCGCGTGGAATGGAAATGAAAGAAGTTGCTCTTGAATATACAGAGTTTGTAAAAACGGGAACTGATAGCAAAAAGGATCCTTCAGGAAACTATGAAGCAATTGTTTCCCAAATAACCGTAAAGAAAACACTTGAGTTTAAATACGAAAACGATATCATTACCATACAACTCGATAAAGAATACAAGAACAACGAACAATACACCGTCTTCATGGAATACATATCCAAGCCAAATGAGTTAAAGAAAAAGGGTGGAAGTGCAGCCATTACGGATGATAAAGGCTTGTATTTTATTAATCCGGATGGGAAAGAAAAAGATAAACCAAAAGAGATCTGGACACAAGGTGAAACACAATCAAGCTCGGTGTGGTTCCCGACCATTGATGCTCCGAACGAACGGTTTACCCAGGAAATTTATATTACTGTTGATAAAAAATACGTTACCCTTTCAAATGGAGAATTAATGTTTTCAACAGATAATAACGACAGTACCCGTACCGATTATTGGAAAATGGACCTGCCACATGCTCCTTATTTGGCAATGATGACTGTTGGTGATTTTGCAATTGTGAAAGATAAATGGCGCGATAAAGAAGTAAATTATTATGTTGAAAAGGAATACGAACCCTATGCAAAAGTCATATTTGGAAATACTCCGGAAATGATCGAGTTTTTCTCAAAAAAATTAGGAGTGGATTATCCATGGAATAAATATTCGCAAATTGTAGTACGTGATTATGTTTCAGGAGCAATGGAAAATACGACTGCAACCATACATAGCGAATATGTTCAACAAACAGATCGGGAATTGATCGATAAAAATTATGAAGATTATATTTCTCATGAATTATTTCATCAATGGTTTGGCGATTTAGTTACTTGTGAATCATGGAGCAACTTGCCGCTAAACGAGTCCTTCGCAACATATGCTGAATATTTATGGCGCGAATATAAATACGGGATGGATGATGCTGATGAACATAGTGCAGAATCGCGTAGCGGGTATTTTGAAGAAGCAGCAAACAAAAAAGTTAATTTGGTCCGGTTTAATTATGATGATAAAGAAGATATGTTCGACCGTCATAGCTACAATAAGGGCGGACAAGTACTTCACATGTTACGGAAATATATCGGTGATGATGCTTTTTTTGCATCCTTAAAACTCTATCTCGAAACAAATAAGTTTAATTCTGTCGAAATCCATGATCTCCGTTTAGCCTTTGAAAAAGTAAGCGGGGAAGATCTGAATTGGTTCTTTGGTCAATGGTTCCTATCCTCCGGGCATCCCGAATTAGTTATCAATACCGTTTATGATGGGGTCAGTAAAAAACAAAAAATAGAAATAAAACAAGTTCAGGATCTTTCAAAAACACCATTGTTTAAACTTCCTTTGGCGATTGATATTTATGTAAATGGCAAACCTCAACGTCATAAAATTACAGTTACAAAAGCAAAGGAAACGTTTGATATAGATGTTGCAACAATTCCTGATCTGGTGAATGTGGATGCCGAAAAAATGTTGCTTTGTTCAAAACATGAAAATAAATCAATCAACCAATTGGTGTTTCAGTATTACAATGCACCATTATATTTAGATCGATATGAAGCACTGGAAGGACTTTATAAAGAGGCAAAAGATTCACTTGCAACAAAAACGATCATCGATGTATTGAATGATAAGAACTGGAGTTTACGAATGGATGCAATTAGTCTTTTAACAGATATTCAATCCGGAAACGAAAAACAAGTAAAAGAAAAATTAATTGAAATGGCACACAAAGATGAAAAATCAATTGTGCGAGCTGCCGCAATTGATTTTTTGTCAGCTAATTATAAAGATGAAGATTTACAAACTATTTATAAAAATGCATTGAACGAAAAATCATATAGTGTCCTGTCATCAGCGCTTTCTGCCATTGCAAAGGTTAATCCGAAAGAGGGTTTGAGTTTAGCAAAACAATATGAGAACGAAAAAAATAATGATGTGCTTTACACCATTGCTGCTATTTATTCAAATTATGGTGCTGATGAAAACAACGATTTCTTTTTAAGAACAGCAGATAAATATATTGGTTTTTCAAAAATTTCTTTCATAACACAATATGAGGCCTTTTTGAAAATTGTAAAAAAGGATGAAACAGTAAATCAAGGAGTTGAATTGTTTCAGAATATTATTAAAGACCCGGCAACAAATAAATGGGTTTATTATTATGCAAAAAAAGCGATCAATGATATGGTAATAATGTATGATGACAGAGTAAATTACTATTCTCAAAAATTGAAATTACTTACGAATGGAAATTCAAATGCTGCCGGAACGAAGGAACTAGAGAGTCAACTGGAAAATGCAAAAGCACAAAAACAAAAGATACTGGATATTTATAACAGTATAAAATAATCAAAGCATAACGCCAATTCTGATTATTCCCATTATATAGGGTTCACTCAGACACTAAGAAAAGCAATGTTGTCGGATCATTTAAGCCTTTTTTGCTTTATTTGATGCAAACATTTCTATTAAAAACATGAAATTTCTTTGCACCTTTTTTCTTTTTTCATGATAAAAAAGAAACAATTCTTCAGAGAAGAACTAGAGCAAACGATTCCTCCTCGCCTCTCTCCATTTTTCTGAATGTCTATGTGCGCGTCTAAAGCTCGCACCAAGACCTTCATAAAAAATGAAGTTCACCCCGACTCTGCAGAGCCTGTCCTGAGCAAAGTCGAAGGGCGTTTGCTCATTCCTCACACGCGTTTTCAAAATAACATTTTTCTGAAAATTATGCACCATTGATTTGCGCTTACTTTGCGGGACTTTTTGAGTGAACCCTATATAGACCTGACAGGTTTTACCATGATAAAGATAAAAAAGGATATTGGTTGTACGCCCTAAATGATCGATAAGAATTAATTGAGATAAATTTACAAGCAACAAGCGTATCAATTTTTCAATAAAAAAAAGCGTCCTGAAGATTATTCAAAACGCTTTCTTTTAAATTATAGCCCCATTTTATGGACACTTTTTAGCTTCCGCACTATCCAAAAACTTTTTAGCGTTATTGTTTGCAGGATCTAATTCTGCTATTTTTTTGAAATATGTTTTTGCTGTACACATACCTTTGTTATTCATATAATAAACACCTAAATAAGTGTATGCGTCAATCAAATCTTTTTTACTTTTTTCGGTTTCTTCGGGTTTAACTTTAGCGATGAACTGCTCATAAAAAGGCTTAGCCAACCACTTTTCATTCTTAGGATCCAATTGTGTATTTGTTTTTGCTCTCCATAAATAACCATTTGGAAAATTGGGTTGAGATTTAATAACACTTGCAAAGGATGAATCTGCATTCATAAAATCCTTTGAATAATAATAAGCCCGGCCAATTGCTAATGTGTCATTTGCATTGGATTTTCCTTTTTCCATCTTGGTTTTGTAAGCGGCAATAGCTTCAGGATATTTCTTCATTTTAAAATACGTAAAAGCGATATCTCCATATATCTCAATATTCTCCGGCTGCAACTCCAATGCTTTTTTATAATCAATTATTGCCAGCGAGTCTTTGCCATTCTTTGCTAATAATTTTGCACGGTATTCATAATCCATCGGAATAATTTTCATACCTGTCTTTGCTTTTGCAAAAAAGGCATCACTGTTCAATAATCCATTAGGATAGTCACCCGTTTCATACTGCGAAAATGCTAAATAACGATTTAAGTAAATATTATCGGGATCACATTTTTGGGCTTCTAATGCTGATGTTACTGCCTCCTTGTAATTTTTTGCTTGATATAATATTCCGGCATAACGTCCCATGGTACTGCAATCATTATTCAGATCCAAATAACGTTTTGCATTGTAGGCTGCATTCCCGTATTGTCCGGCACGTAAATAAATCTCAGCCAATTCGCGATAAGCGGGAGCAAATGTTGAATCAATTAATTTTGCTTTTTTATAGGTCTCAATTGCTAATGTATAATTTTTTGCACGATTCCACACCTGGCCTTGTTTTAATAATGCTCGTGGTGATGTTGGGTCAAGTGCTCCGGCTTTTTCATAATTATCAACTGCTTTTGTTCCGTCATTTTGTTCTAAATAAGCATCACCGATTGCAATATAAACTTTCGGATTTTTAGGTTCTAATTTAGCTGCTTGCGCTAACAGGTTAAGTGCTTCAGTAATATCTTTGTTATCAGCATTGGTGTATGCTTCAGCGATTTTAATTAATACAGTTGCATTTTTTCCGGCAGCCAGGGTTGTTGCCTTATAAAAGTTCGCTTTTGCTTCTGCTTGTTTTCCTTCGTACCACTGTATTTTTCCAAGGCCAACATAACAAAATGGATTGGTAGCATTTACATCAACTCCTTTTTGATAAAACTTATTTGCCATTTCTAAGTTGTCATTTTTAAAATAGTTTTCACCATAGTAAAAATAAAGCTCCCCATTATTTGGTTGAAATTGGATCAGTGAAGTAAAAACAGCATCTGCTTTTGCAAATTGCTCGTTGGTTGTTAATTTAATGGCATCAGTTAATGTTTGTGCCATAATGGCTGACGATGCAACAAAAAAGAGTAGAATTGATAATCTTAAGTTTTTCATATTTATTTTCATTTTAAATCGTATTGTCATTTCGAGCTTGTCAAAAGAAATCTTTTTACTTGTTTACAATTATTTTGATAAATATAAAGATTCCTCTGCTACAGTCGGAATGACACTCAATATTTTTATTTAGTATTTATTTCTACAAGTCGTACCGGAGCAATAGAAGGAATTAGTCCCGCTTTAAGTATCATTAATTGTCCTTTATCTCCAGCCACAAAAGAAACAAAGCCCATGCCAAGACCGGCACGTGTTTGTCTGTTAATCATAAATACGTTACGTGTAAACGGGTAATCTTTTGTTTTGATATATGCCTGATATGGTTTTACCGGGGTTGAAGCATCATCTTTTGCAACAGCAACAACTTTTACTTTTTTCAAGATATTGGTTGTTGTGGAGTCATCCGTGTCACTGATCCAGTTTACACTTAATAAACCCAGGGCATTTTTATTATTGGCAACATATTCGATTATTTCAGGATTTGATTTAACAGCAAATACATTGTTAGCGAATTTTTTTCCTTGTAGTAAAGTGTCTTGCATATAGCGGGCATTTGCTGAGCCGGAATTATCAAAAACAACATTGATTTTTCCTAATGTTGATTTATCATTTAATTGATTCCACAATGAATCGTTGCCAAGCAAAATGGATTTTAATTTTTCTACAGTAAGTGTCGTGTCAGTATTTTCCGGATTAACAAGTAATACAATTGCGTCTTCAGCAATTTTGGTAGAAATAGGAAATAAGTTGGAGGCTTCAAATTTTTCGTGTTCCTCTTTTGTGAGGTCCCGGCACATAACAACAACTTTGCAGGAATCATTTATCAATCTTAGCAGGGCCTCGTTTTCCGGTAAATAACTTGCATGTATTTTTGCATTTTGATAAATTGATTCGAACGTATAGATCTGAGTATCGAACAGTTTTTGAAACGATTCGTCCACCACAATATTTACTTCACCGGATGTTGGTGTATCTGTTGGTTCATTTGGATTTGAACAACCGAGAATACCAAATAAAAAAAGTATCAGGTTGAATGTTAGAATATTCTTAGTTAGTAGTAACATTTTGTTTTTCTTTCTAAAACTATTGCTTTGGTTTAATATAATTTTTTAATCACTCGTGGTGTCATCTCGAGCGGAGTCGAGAGATCTTTATATTCATAAACATTGCGTCCGACTAACAAGATTCCTCCGCGGAGTTTATGCTGAGCGAAGCCGAAGTAGTCGGAATGACTGCCTTGTTAGCAATCTCGATTCTTTTGTTTATTTTTTCTTTTTTGTTTTTATACCTGCGATAAGCAACGTAGAATCGAAACAAGCCAAACAATACAAGAAACAACCCAATCAGGCCTCTTCCTTTCGGAAGAAAATCCATCCACATGCTTGTAAATAAAAAAAAGAACCCCAGAATTAAATAAAAAAATAAAAGTAAAAAACTAAAATAAAAAAGGAGAATGTTCCAGCCCCGTTTTATCTTAATTTTTGTTTTCATTTGTGTTCCTTTTTTGCTTTTTTATGGCTATAAAAAGCCTGAATCCAGCATAAATAGTAAATATAATACCTAGGCCTGTTCTGTAAAAGGGGAATGTTTCGATGGCAATATCGGAAAATAAAAACAGTAAGCCAATGACCAAATAAATTGCTACCATTAAAAAACTAAAGTAATAGCGTATTTTATTTATTGTTGGGTTACTGTTGCTGTCCGAAAACACGTATTTATCTTAAAGTAAACTTAATTGGTAAGTTAAACTGAACCCGAACTTCTCTTCCGTTTTGTTTTCCTGCTTTCCAGTGGGGCATTGCTCCAACAACACGTTTTGCCTCTTTATCACAACCGGGACCGCCAGAAACACCTCTTAAAATTTTAACGTCTGTAATGCTGCCATCTTTTTCAACAACGAAGGTAACATAACAAGTACCGGAAATCCCGGCTTCCTTTTCTACTTGCGGATACTGTACATTTTTTTGAATAAATTTCATCATTTCAGCTTCTCCACCCGGGAAAGCAGGCATTTGTTCCACAATAGTCAGTGGCGCCTCAATGGTTGGTTCAACAACGTTATTGTTTGTTTCCGGAATAATAATTTCTTCATCACTATTTCCTTCCTGAGTAACGGTGCTGATTTGTGGTGTTTCTTCTGTTTGCACCGGAGGTGGCTCATCGATCACTTCTTCATCTGTTACAACGGGTGGAGTAAATTTAACTGTTTCCATTACCGGTGGTGGTGGTGGTGGCGGTGGTGGCGGTTCAGTTTCGTCAAGAGGCGGTGGTGCTGTTAAGTCAACAGGTGTAATATCAACCGGCACAACCACTTCATCCACTCTGTTTTTGATCCAATCGATAATTGCGGGCATACTTACTGCAAATAAAAATGCGGTACAGGTGATGAGTAATGCTATTGCTACGCTGCGATTATGATTTCTACGCAATTGATAAGCGCCATAATTTTTATTTCGCTCCTCAAATACCATGTCGTTACGCACCGGTGCAACAACACTTCCCCAATTATTAATTAATGATTCTGCCATTTTGTTTATTTGTTTGTTGCGTTTAACAAGTCTAGTTCTTTTTGTCCCATGTCAACAATAGCATATTTACCAACATTACAAATATTCAATTCATCAATAACATCAATAATATTCTTGTAAATTGCTTTATCATCAGATTTGACAAGTACGGTTAATGCATCTTTTTTTCCTTTTTCTCCCACTGCCAAACGTTTATAGGTAGTGTCAGCAATTTCTTTTTTCATCAATTGTTCTTTCAATTTATCTATTGCTGTTATTGTTGGTTTGTTTCTTTCCAATAATAATTTATGTAAGCCTTCAGAAGAAAAGTCTGTTTTAATTAATGTTGTTGGAGGCACTCCTTTTGCATTTCCTTCCGGATAAAATTCGCCATCATAATAAAAAATACCATTATCTATTGTCATAATAAAAGTTAAGGCATTATTTACTTTCATTGGCTCTACCCCAGGAGGAGGTTCTGCCGGGAAATTTATCTCCATAGTTTTCGGCTTACTAAAAGTAGAGGTAAGTACGAAAAACGTAAGGAGTAAGAACGCCAAATCCACCATGGGTGTCATATCTATTCGGGTCGATGATTTCTTGGCGCGTTTCTTATCATGTTTGCCATGACCTCCGCCATCATCGGTATTTACTTCTGCCATTTCTTTTTTTCTTTAGATGTTAATCGTAGTATTTTTACAATTAAATTTCAATTTTATTATACGATGCAATTGAAAATTAAATTCCATACTAATTTTTCATTATTCTGCTGTCGGACCTTGTTCCAGGTCGGTGATTAAATTAAACCGGTAAATATCTATATCGGTAAATACTTTAATAACTTCTTTTACAGCGATATAATTTGTTTTTCCATCCGCTTTTAATGCAAAACGTAACGGTTCGTACTTAAATGGTCTGTCAAGTTTCTCAGCTTTCTCCTTTTGTGCTTTTGCTTGTTTTGCTGCTTCAATACGACCGAACTGTATCCAGTCACGTAATTGATTGTGAAGTGAATCATGCGGTATCCCTGCTGATTTTGTGGTAACACGCTTGGAGTCTTCCATATTGATATATTCTTTAAGCAAAACTCCTGTATAACCGGGAACCGGTACGATAGGAACTCCAAAACTAGTCATACCACCAAAACGTTTTTTTTCTTCTTCGGTAAAAGTGATATTATATTGTTGTCCCATTTTTTCAAGTGTCCGTTTACGAACATCCGAATTGTTGATGTTGAAAAAAGATTTTCCAGCAGCATCTATAGAGATCATTATTACATTTTCAGGTAATAATTTATCGGAAATAGATGAGGGCGTATCCACAATAACCGGTTCGGTAACTCTTGAAGTAGCGGTGAGCATAAAGAAGGTAACCAAAAGGAAAGCCAAATCCACCATCGGAGTCATATCCAGTGAAGGATTGCTTTTGGGCATCTTAATTTTAGCCATGTTTTTAAATTTTTAAAAATTATTTTTAAAGTAAAATAGGTTCTAAAAATTATTTAGAAGCTTTTAGTGAATGTAGAATGCTGAATCCGGCTTCGTCCATGCTATAAGTAATTGCATCCACACGACTTGAAAAATAATTGTAAGCAATAATACCCACAACCGAACCAATGATACCAATAGCTGTATTGATAAGTGCCTCAGAAATACCTGTTGCCAATGCTGCAGTATCAGGAGAACCTGCTGCTGACATAGCCGCAAATGAACGAATCATACCAAGTACTGTTCCGATCAAACCCCAAAGTGTTGCAATGGTAGCACATGTAGAAATAATGGAAAGATTTTTTGATAACATTGGTAATTCCAAAGAAGTAGCTTCTTCTAATTCTTTTTGAATCGCTTCAATTTTTTGTTCGTTATCCAAGGAGGTATCGCTATGAACACTTTGAAGCTTTTCAATTCCTGAACGAACAACATTTGCCAATGAACCTTGTTGTTTATCACAAGCAGCAATTGCTTCTTCAAATTGACCATTTGCAATTAATGATTTGATGTTACGTAAAAACACATCTGCTTTTCCTTTTCCTTTCGCTTTTGCAATGGTAAGTAAACGCTCAATAGAAAAAGTTACAATGATCATAAAAATAGCCATTAGGATAGGTACAATAAATCCTCCGGCATGCATCATTCCTAAATAATTACCTTGTTTTGGATGGCCTTCTGCATCAAAATTGCCTGGTGCACCTAATACAAACAGGTAAATTAGTATTCCTATTACAGTACAGATTACAATAGCTAAAAGTGCGGTCATAAAGTTAAATCCGCCCGATGTTGTTTTTTGATTACTCATATTTGATTGTTTTTTGGTTTTAATTATTGATTTTATTACGTTTAATTCAAGTATTGTTTATTAATCTCCTTTAAAACAGGATGCCAAACTTACTAAATCTATTTTAAATGTAAAAATTTTATGGGCAACATAATCATTTCTTAAAATAGACGTATTGATAACCCAAACTTACCAAATAATATTGTATGGCCGGAAGACGGTTTATTTAATGGCGGCTTTTTAGAAATGAACGGCAGGTTTTAACCATTAGTGGTTGGGTCATTCTCTTTGTTTTTCTTTTTAAATGCAGAAATAATTGGGAAAATGGTAATTACGATCAGTCCGATCACAATGTACTCAACATTTTCCTGCACCCATAAATAGGTTCCTAAATAATAGCCTATGGAGGCTAATAATCCAATCCATGCAAATGCTCCAAGTACATTGTACACCATAAATTTTTTGAAATCGATTTTTATTACTCCGGCTAAAATGGGTGCAAATGTTCGGATGATGGGCAAAAACCGACCAAGTATTAATGTTTTTCCGCCATTTTTAGTATAAAATTCACGGGTAACTTCCAGGTATCTTTTTTTAAAAATAAATGAATCTTTTCGATTAAAAAGGGGAGGGCCCACTTTTTTTCCAAACCAATAACCTACCATATTTCCCAGTATTGCTGCTGCTGACAGTAATAAAATCAGAACCAGAATATTAACTCCTAATAATTCAGGTTTTGAAACGCAGAACATTCCTGAAATAAAAATTAAGGAATCACCAGGTAGGAAGAATCCGATCAACAGACCGGTTTCGGCAAACACAACAAACAATAGCAAGGCCAAACCACCATATTGAATGATGGATTGCGGGTCGGTGAGTTGTTTTAAGAATTCTATCATACTACGAAATACGAATTTATACGAATATACGAAATGGGGGAAATAATTTCTGTTTACAAATTTAACACACCCCTGGCTTCTCTCAAGAGGGGAATAGCCTCAATAGAAATCGTGAGCATAGCGTTTACAATTTCAATTTATCAATATCAGGTTCTTTTCGATGTTCATGCAATTCACCTTCCCATTTACTTATAACAGCTGTTGCAACAGCATTTCCAACAACATTGGTTGCTGAACGTCCCATATCTAATATCTGGTCGATGCCTAACAATAATAATAAACCGGCAACAGGAATATTAAAATGTGCCAACATGCCTGCAATTACAACTAATGATGCTCTTGGTATTCCGGCCATTCCTTTGCTTGTGACCAATAATATTAATAACATAGTAATTTGGTCAGCTGTACTCATTTCAATACCATAAGCCTGAGCAATAAATACAGTTGCGAAGGTCATGTACATCATGGAGCCATCTAAATTAAACGAATAGCCCAAAGGCAAAACAAAGCTCACGATGCGATTTCCGCAGCCAAAACGTTCCAGGGATTCTATTGTTTTTGGCATTGCCGCTTCAGAACTTGCTGTACTAAACGCCAGTAATGTTGGTTCTTTGATGTAACCGAGGAGTTTGAAAAATTTTATTTTCATAAAAAAACAGATCAAAAATAAAATTCCGAAAACAAATAAGAATAACCCTAAATAAAAAGTGCTGATCAAATAAATATAGCCGGTAAGTACTCCCAACCCTTGCTTTGCCACTACTGCCGCCAATGCCCCAAATACTCCAAATGGCGCAAATGCCATCACATAATTGGTTACTTTAAACATGATGTGTGAAATGGAATCAAAAAAATCAACCACTACTTTCCCTTTATTTCCGGCTGATGCAGCAGCAATGCCAAAAAACAATGCAAAAATTACAATGGGTAAGATCTCATTTTTTGCCATTACCTCTACAATGCTCTCGGGGATAATGTGGTTGATGAAATTTTTTGTGTCGAATCCTTTTGATGCTTCAATTCCGACTTCGGCAGTAACAGGAGGCTTTTCAATCGCCATTATTTTTCCCGGTTTGAAAACATTTACCAATATCAGTCCCAATAGTAAGGAAACAATGGCAAGTGTAGTAAAATATAAAAGCGTTTTTATTCCGATGCGTCCAACCGATTTAAAATCTCCAACCTTTGCAACACCCACCACCAAAACAGAAAATACCAATGGAGCAATGATCATTTTGATCAGGCGCATAAAAATATCACTCAGGATGTGAAGGCTTGGTGCAGCATCTTTCCAAAAATAACCAACAAAAATTCCCAGGAACATTCCTGAAAATATCTGAACAATTAGGGAAGGTTTTTTGAATTTCATTTTAAAATATTTGCCGCGAAGACGCAAAGACGCGAAGTTTTTTTAAGCAATTTTTTTTAATACCAAATGAAATAAAAAATAGTCCATTTAAAATCATCTTCTGTATTATTAAGAAAACAAATATACATATTGTAAAAGAAAAAGGTCCCGCAAAAGCGGGACCTTAAAAATTTCTTTTCAATAGTATTATAACAATCCGATAAGATAATCAGGGAACAAACCAAGTGCAAGAATAAGCAGTGCAACAAGAGCCAATAGTAATTTGTGATTTGTTTGCACTTCAATTACTTCGCCTTTTCCTTCTTTGAAATACATTGCGATGATAATTTTGAAGTAATAATACACACCTACCAATGATGCAATGATTGCAATTAAAACCAATCCTGCATACCCGGCTTGGAATGCTGCAGTGAAAATATAATACTTCGCAAAGAAACCTGCTGTTGGCGGAATACCTGCTAATGAAAGCAATGCAACAGTCATTACAAATGCTAAAAAAGGATTTGATTTTCCCAAGCCCTTGAAAGCATCGGTATTGATATTTCCTTTTGCGGTACTTACAATATTTAAAATGCAAAATGTTCCGATAGAACCAATTGAATAAGCGGCAGTATAAAATAAAATAGCACTGTTTGAATATTGGTTACCTGCTAACAATGCTAATAACATGTATCCTGCATGCGCCACGCTTGAGTAAGCCAACATTCGTTTTGTGTTTGTTTGCAAAACAGCAGTGATATTACCAACCAACAATGTAAGTGCAGCCATTACCCAAAGAATATTTACCCAGGTGCTGCTAACTTCAGCAAATGTTGTGGAGAACAAACGTAAAAAAGCTGCAAAAGCTGCTGTTTTAACAATAGTTGCCATTATTGCGGTGATAACAGTAGGCGCTCCCTGATAAACATCCGGTGCCCAAAAATGAAATGGGGCTGCAGATACTTTAAATGCTAAACCAATCAACATTAATAAAACACCTGCATAAAAAATTGCCGGAACAGTTCCTTGATGGGATGAAATAAATGTTCTGATCTCCATAAGATCAAAAGAGCCTGTTGAGCCATAGATCAATGCAACACCGAACAATAAAAATCCGGTAGCAAAGGAGCCCATTATTAAATATTTGAATGCAGCTTCATTGGAAGCTACATCATCTTTTTTACTGCCTGCTAACACATACATGGAGATGGAAAGAATTTCAATGCCTAAAAATAACATGGTCATATTGGTATATGAAACCATTATTACAGCTCCTACTAATGCAAATAAAACTAAAGCAAAATGGTCGGCCTGACTGGTTTCTTCTTTGAAAAAACTTTCAGACATTAAGAACCAAAGGAATGCAATAACTAAAATCACCGATGTAAATGCAACGGCATAATTATCGTATCGCATCATATTAAAATATAACTCATTGGTATCCCAATCAAAAATATTTAATACAAATGTGGTGATCAGTCCGATTAAAACTAAAGGGTATAATAATTTCTTAAAGCTGAAAATCTCAGCTAACAATGAAATTACACCTAATGAAGAAAGTAATACTAATGCTTTCATATATTTTCCTGCGAATTACGAATTTTAACGAATTACGAATCTGTTTAAAATTCTATATTTATTTTTTTCTTTTTCTCTCCTATCGCCTTCTCTTCTTTGGAGAGGTGATTAATGGGCGATACTACTTAACAATTTCTCAATAGCCGGTCCTGAAATATCTAACAATGGTTTTGGATAAATACCAAAAGCAATAATTGCAGCACATAGAATCAGCAATACCGCTTTTTCACTTCCTGCTAAAGGAGCAAATGTGGATGTGATCGAATTGGTTTCACCCAGCATAATTGATTGATAACTGCGCAACATATAGACAGCTCCTAAAATAACTGATAATCCTGCAAATGCTGTTATCCAAACACTGTATTGATAAAGACCGTTCAACAATAAAAATTCTCCGATAAATCCGTTTGTTAATGGTAAGGCTACACTGCCTAACAATACAAATAAAAACAATACTGCGAATTGAGGGTTCACATTTCTGATACCGCCTAATGATGCTATATCTCTTGTTCCGGTTCGTTTTTGAATCAGATCTACAATGAAGAACAATCCAACTACATTTACACCATGACTCAACATTTGGATCATTCCACCTTGAAGTCCCTGGATATTCATTGCCAAAATACCTGCCGAAATTAAACCAACGTGAGCAATTGAAGAGTATGCGATCAGTCGTTTGAAATCTTTTTGTACAATTGCAATACAGGAAGCATAAACAATTCCGATCGCGGAAAGGATGATTGCAATATATCCCCATTCACCAACTCCTAATGGTGCTAAGGGCAGCAACCAGCGAATTAAACCATAAGTACCCATTTTAAGCATGATACCGGAAAGCATCATGGTACCTTGTGTTGGCGCCACCGTGTATGTGTCGGGCTGCCAGGTATGGAAAGGAAATATTGGCATTTTAATAGCAAAAGCCATAAACATGGCAATAAATACATAGCCTTGATGTGTAGCATCCAACCCTTGTCCTGCTTTGTAAAGTGCAGCAATATTGAATGTGTGAAGTCCTTCGGTGTGTTGATATAAATAAATGAGGCCCCCAAGCATCACTAAGCTACCAGATAAGGTATAAACAAAAAACTTGAAAGTGATCTTTGCTCTGTTTTCTCCGCCCCAAAGTAAGCAGATAAAATAAATAGGGATCAATGCTAATTCCCAGAACACATAAAATAAAAATCCATCAAGTGATACGAAAACACCAATCAGTGCCATTTGCATGGCGAGGATCAAGGAATAAAATAAAGATGGATTTTTGTATTCAGTTTTAAATGAAGTAAGAATAATTATTGGAACAAGGAATGTGGTAAGTAAAACCATCAACATGGAAATACCGTCAATGCCAACATAAAAATTAATTCCTAAGGAATTGATCCAGGGAGTATTAAAATCAAATTGAACTTCGGCATTGTGCTGAAATTGTGTTAGTGCAAAAATTGAAATAATAAATTCAACAATTGCTGCACCAAGTGCAATGTTTTTTACTTGTTCGCCTTTTACCGACAACAGCAATAATGCGGCAATCAGAGGGAAAAATATCAGTAGTAGAGTGATCATATAAATAAATTCTTAATTCTTAATTATTCTTTTTTTTTCACATCCACAATCCCTCTCAAGAGGAGAATTGGTTCGGTGCTAATTTTTTCTTTTTCATTGACTTACACGCATTGTATTTTGTGTAATTTCATTATTCGCAAACCTACATTATTCGTGTAAGTAAGATCAGCACAATGCTTATTACCATCACGAAAATATATAATCCAATATTACCTGTTTGAGCAAGTCGAATAACGCTGCTTGTTCTGTTTACAAGGCTACCAACACCATTTACAATTCCATCTACTAATTGATTGTCAACCACATTATGCAATGCTCCTGAAATAAAGTTTAAAGGTTTTGTTATCATGTTTTCATAGATTTCATCCACCCAATATTTCTTGTAGATCATGTTGTGTAATGGTTGTAACTCTTCGCCTTCTTCTGCAGGAAGGGTTTTGTTTTGAATATATGTTTTGTATGCATAATATATTGCTATTGCCATTACGGTGATAGCAACACCCATTAGTATATATTCTGTTTCGTGAGATAGGTGATGAATAATTCGGAAAGAAGAATCTTCAAAAACAGGTTTTAAAAATTCTTCCAGAAAATGTGTGCCTCCTAATGCAGCAGGTATTCCAACTAATCCACCAACCACAGAAAGTACTGCTAATATCATTAAAGGAATGGTCATGCTTTTTGGTGATTCATGTAAATGATGTTCCTGATCGCGAGTGCCTCTGAAGCTTCCTTTAAAAGTTAAGAAGTATAAACGGAACATGTAAAAGGTGGTCATGGCTGCGCCTAATACACCCAAGAACCAAAGTAATTTATTGTGTTCAAAAGCACCGGCTAAAATTTCATCTTTCGAAAAGAATCCTGAAAAGCCCGGAAAACCAACAATTGCAAGTGTACCAATTAAGAATGTTAAATGAGTAACAGGTATGTGTTTTTTCAATCCACCCATTCTACGAATATCTTGTTCACCGCTCATGGCATGAATTACGCTACCGGCACCAAGGAATAATAGTGCTTTAAAAAATGCATGGGTCATTACATGAAATACAGCTCCTGTATATGCTCCGACACCTAATGCAAGAAACATAAATCCTAATTGGGAGACGGTAGAATACGCTAATACTTTTTTAATATCATTTTGTGCCAAACCAATTGTAGCTGCGAATAAAGCAGTACACACACCAACAATAGCAACCACTTCCATAGAGAAAGGAGCCAGTGTAAATAAAATGTTTGAACGGGCGATCATATAAATACCTGCTGTAACCATTGTTGCAGCGTGGATCAATGCAGAAACAGGAGTTGGACCCGCCATTGCATCGGGTAACCAGGTAAACAAAGGAATTTGAGCGCTTTTGCCAATTGCTCCAACAAATAACAATAATGTAATTGCAGTTAATGTAGGATTGCCTGATGCAAGATTTTTTGCCTGCATGAATACATCGTGGTAACCAATGCTACCAAATGTTACAAATATTAAAATGATTCCTAATAAAAAACCTAAGTCGCCAATACGATTCATCACGAATGCTTTTTTTGCAGCATTGTTGTAAGCTGTATTTTTGAACCAGAATCCAATCAACAGATAAGAACACAATCCAACGCCTTCCCAACCAACAAACATAATTAAGTAGTTAGAGCCCAGCACTAACAATAACATGAAGAAGATGAATAAGTTTAAGTAGGCAAAGAAGCGAGCAAAACCTTCATCGTGACTCATGTATCCAACAGAATAAACATGAATTAAAAATCCGATACCGGTTACAATTAATAAAAATAAGGAAGATAAGGGGTCAATTAAAAAGGAGAAAGGAATTGAAAGTTTACCTGCTGTGATCCAACTGAATAAGTCGATAGTAATTGATTTTTCAACGTTGCCGGTTAATTCTAAAAATATTCCGATGGATATTGCGAATGCTCCCAAAACAGAGCCGCAGCCAATGACACCAACTAATGCTTTCGATAATTGTTTTCCAAATAAGCCAATAATCACGAAACCGATCACTGGAAGAAGCGGAACTAACCAAACTAAATTTATCATACCTATTTATTTTTTATAATCAGAATTTGAATCTGAAAAACTACCACTTTAATTTATTCAAAATATTGATGTCCGTTGATTTTGTATTGCGATACACCATCATCAAAATTGCTAATCCTACGGCTACTTCAGCAGCAGCTACCGCCATAATGAAGAACACAAAAACCTGTCCTTTGCTATCTGACAAATAGCTTGAAAAAGCTACTAACAAAAGGTTGACAGCGTTCAACATTAATTCTATTGACATAAAAATAATAATTGCGTTTCGTCTAAAAAGCACGCCCAACACCCCAATGGTGAAAAGCACTGTGCTTAATAACAGGTACCAGTTAATCGGAATTACTTGTATTGCGCTCATTTAGATATTAGATTTTAGATTTTAGATAATAGATTTAAACACACTATTTCCCTAAAATTTTTCTTATTTATTTATTTTTTAAAACTCTCTCACCTAAACCAGCCACTCTTGCGGAGAGGGGATTAAGGGGAAAGGTCTCTTTATTTTATACTTTTTTTACCTAACATTACTGCACCCACCATTGCCACTAACAATAAAATGGATGACACTTCAAATGGTAATAAAAAATCGTTAAACAAACATTGTCCAAGATTTTCAATTAATCCAATATTTGCATTAAAAGGGTTGGTGGCAATAATTGTTTCTGCACCTTTTAACGAACCAACTAAAACTATTAACATTAAACCGGAAGCTATTGCTGCCGAGAATTTCAACCAGGGACTTTTGTGTGGCTCTGTTTCTTTATTCAAATTCATAAGCATGATAACGAAAAGAAAGAGCACCATAATTGCGCCTGCATAAACAATAACATGAACCACAGCTAAGAACTGAGCATTCAACAATACATAATGTCCGGCAATGGTGAAAAATGTTAATACCAAATACAAAACGCTGTGTACAGGGTTTTTAGAAAGCACTACCATCAATGCGAACATGATCGCTAAAAATGATAAGAAATAAAATAGATACGTTGTAATCATATTTTTCGATTTTCGATGTTGGATGTTGGATGTTTTGGGTCTTGGATTTTATTCCGAAATCAAAATCCGCTCTCCGCCATCTTTTTTTTATCTGTTGTGATCAAATTCTTTATGTTTCTTAAACTCCAATACTTCTGCTGTTTGGCGTCTTGAAATATCAATTCGTTTTTCTTTTTCAACTCCTTCCACTAAAATATCTTTTCCATAAAAAAATGATCCGCGGTTATTTTCCGGTTTTACCATTCTGTCGGTTAAGAAAATGGCTTCTTTCGGACAAGCATCTTCACAGTCACCACAGAAAATGCAACGCAACATATTTATTTCATAGTTAACGGCATATTTTTCTTCACGATATAATTTTTCTTCTCCTTTTTTGCGTTCTCCGGCAATCATTGTAATTGCCTCAGCCGGACAAGCAACTGCGCATAATCCGCAAGCAGTACAGCGTTCAGCACCAATTTCATCACGTTTTAAAACATGTTGTCCGCGATAGGTTCCGCTGAATTCCCTTTTTTGTTCCGGGTATTGAATTGTTGGTTTCTTTCTGAAAAAATGAGAAAATGTAATCATCATTCCAGAAATAATAGCAGGCAGATAAATCTTTTCATACAAAGACATCTCTTTTTTAACAACAACTTTCGATCTATTTGTTAATGGTTGCATTGTTCTTTTCTTACTTAATAAATACATTTAAAATTTCGTGACGCATCATCCATGCACCTGTCAATACTATATTTAATATCGACAACGGAATCAATACTTTCCAACCTAAATTCATCAATTGATCGTAGCGGAAACGTGGCAATGTCCAGCGAACCCACATAAAGAAGAAGATGCCGAAAAATATTTTTGCAAATAAAAATGCTACACCGCAAAGAGCTAACCAATTAGGGTCATGAACAAAGCGGCCGATAAAAGGCATATTGTAACCACCAAAATAAAATGTAGAAATTACTGTTGCAGAAATAAACATATTGATGTATTCGGCAAACAGATAAAAGCCCATTTTCATGGAACTGTATTCGGTATGATAACCTCCTACTAACTCTTGTTCACATTCCGGTAAATCGAAAGGCGCGCGGTTGGTTTCAGCAAATGCACAAACAATAAAAATTAATGCCCCCAATGGTTGAATTAAAATATTCCAGTGCCAACCATGTTGTTGTGCTGCAATTTCACCAACACTTAATGTTCCTGTGGTCATGATCAATGCTATGATTGATAAACCCATGGCCACTTCGTAGCTGATCATTTGTGACGATGCACGTATTGCTCCAAGCAATGAATATTTATTGTTGGATGCCCAACCACCTATCATTATACCATAAACACCAATGGATACAACGCCAAATAAATAAAGGATACCGATATTTACATCAGCTATTTGTAAGGAAAAGTTTTCACCAAAAAAAGAAAGAGATGTTCCCCAAGGGATCACGACACCTGTCATACAAGCAGTAAGCAAGCTTAAGGCAGGTCCTATAATAAACAATGTTTTATTAGATACACTTGGTATTGTTTCTTCTTTCATAAACAATTTCACTGCATCAGCAACCGGTTGAAGAATTCCAAAAGGTCCTGCTCGGTTAGGCCCCAGACGGTCCTGTAAAAAGCCTGCCACTTTTCGTTCAGCATATGTGCTGTACATGGCTATTACCATTGTGATTGCAAATACAAGCACAACTAGTATTAATTTATAAATTATATATGTTTCTAAAGCCATAACACTATTTATTTCTTGTCGACTAGTTGTTTTTGTTGTTTAGCAATATCTATTTTCAATTTTGCAACAACATTTTCGTAATGATTTAATGATATTACCGAGTGACGATCGATATGGCGAGGGCCTTCGATTACCCAATCTTTTATATTTTTTTTCTCGAAACGACATTCATTACAGATCCACTCTTCTGATTCACCCCATTTATCTTTACGGGAAGTAACACGTAATACTTCATTTCCTTTTTCCCAGAGAGCAACTTTGCCGGAGCATTTTTTGCAATCACGGTGTGCATCCATTGGTTTTGTAAACCATACACGGCTTTTGAAACGAAATGTTTTATCGGTTAATGCTCCAACCGGACACACATCAATCATATTGCCTGAAAAATCATTGGTAATCGCTTTCTCAATATAGGTGCTGATCTCAGAAGCATCGCCACGATTAATCATTCCATGAACACGGTTATCTGTTATCTGGTCTGCCACTTTAACGCAACGGAAACACATAATGCAACGAGTCATGTGCATTTTGATATACGGACCGATATCGATCATGTTGAACTTTCTTCTAGGGAAATCGTAGCGGGTTTTTGCTGCTCCGTTTTCATAACCCAGATCTTGTAAATGGCATTCTCCGGCCTGGTCACATATTGGACAATCCAATGGGTGATTGATCAATAAAAATTCGACAACACCTCTGCGTGCTTCTAATACTTCTGGTGAAGTATTGTTTTGCACTTCCATTCCGTCCATTACAGTGGTACGACAAGATGGAACAAGTTTTGGCATTGGGCGGGGATCTTTATCAGAACCTTTCGAAACCTTAACTATACAGGTACGGCAATAACCACCGCTGGTTTTTAATTTTGAATGATAACACATTGCTGGTGGCACATTATCTCCGCCAATCATACGTGCAGCTTGCAGGATGGTTGTTCCATCAGGCACTTCAATGCTTTGTCCGTCTATAGTTACTTTTGCCATTTTTAATATTCAATTGTAGCTTGCAAATGATAATTGATATCCCAACTATTTTTTTTGAAGCTATTTTTAATTTTTTTCATTCAACTTTTATCCACGCTGCATGGGTATTTTCATATCCAGGACCATCAAAAACTTTTACTATTACAGTATTACTTTTTTCATCATACAAAGCATTAGCAAAATCGACATATTTATTGCTTTTTTTATTAGCAGGTTCACCAAACACATAATATTGTTTTATCCCTTCGTTTGTAAGTTCAATCGCCATTGCATTGCAGTCGTCTAATGATTTTGCAACTTCTGGTTTTTGGTCTAGAGGAAAATTATAGTTTTTAGAAAGATTATTTAAAAAAATAATGTTATTCTTAGATCCTGTTCCAATTAGAAAATTGAAACCCGATTTTACGTTTACTTCAATTTTCCCTGAGGAAGAAAAGGGTTCTATTGTTCCAGTTGTATTGTATGGAAAAGCCCATGCATTTATTTCGTTTCCTGTTTTATCAAAATAAGAAATGCCAATTAGCTCAGGATTTTGAGTGTCGGCATACCCGCTAGCAAAGCCAATCACATTTTTTACTTTTGTTGTAAGTATGTTTCCTTTTTTATCTATTAAACAACGATCTAACATTCCACCAACATAACCATCTTTTATTTTACAATTTGTCTTTACAAAGGCATCAAGTTTTTCGGAAGGTAAATAATATGGCTTTTCCAATTTAAAAGTTTTGGGATCAATTGGTTGAAAAAATATTGAATAAAAAACCTGTGCATCTTTTACAAGGTTTCCGTTACTATTACCTGTTTTAACAGTAAATTTTAAATTGAAAATAGATTTATCATAATTTTGAATAATCGTACAATTGTCATAATTAATATCATCCTTAATATCAAATAGTTCTTTATGGGTAAACTTTTGCGTTGTTAAATCATATTCAGAAAAGCATACTACCCCAACAGCTCCTTTACCTGTATTTGGTCCATCGTATGTGGCTCTATCGGTGACCTTATACATCTTTGAGACAAAATAAATAATATCATTGTAAAAAACAGTATGAAGGAAACGAATTGCCTGATATTTTTTATCTGCAAAATCAAATGGTATTTTTTTTATTTCTTTCCCATCTGAATTAAATATTGTAAAGTCGACTGTTGAAATGTCACTGAAATCTGTTCTTGAAAGAGCCTCTTCTTTTTTAAGTTGTTTCCAAGTTTTATTTACTTTCAACCTATTTCCAGTAATAGGGTCTATTTGATATTTTTGAATATATTTATGTTCTATTGCCTTACTATTGTAATAAGTGGTATTAACTGTTCCAACATTTTGAATCTCTATTTCGTCTTCTACGCTTCCTGTTTTTACATTAATAATAACATAGTATGGTTTTAGGTCGGATTCCATGTAAATTTTTGCTTTACCATTACTTTCCGCCCAAAATGAAACATGAGATGATTGCTGGTATGAAAAATGATAGACATAATTCACTTTTTTAAAATCAACTGCTTTTTTATTTATAACAATTTTATGGTCTTTATCGAAAATCGTAATAAGCATTTTTCTCTCTTTAATATCATCGTATTGAAATACAGTACTGCCATCTTTCATTAATAAAACAGGAACTCCAATATTACTATCAAACGCATCGCTTGTCTCGGTTTTAAATGATTGAGCAAACGTGAAGTTTGTAAATACTAAGAATATCGCAGTGTAAATTATTTTTTTCATCTTACGTATTTTATACTTTAGCCATTTTTTAACTTACTAATTCCTGTAAATGTTTAACATTTTTTATTCTTTCAGGATGATTGATGTACTCCTCGAACTCCGCACGAAAATGACGAATAGCACTTGCTACCGGCCATGCAGCTGCATCACCCAACGGACAAATTGTATTTCCTTCTATTTTGCGCTGGATATCAAAAAGCAGATCAGTATCACCATGTTTACCATGTCCTTCAACAATTCGGTGAAGAATTTTTTCCATCCAACCAGTACCTTCACGGCAAGGAGAACATTGTCCACAACTTTCGTGATGATAGAAACGTGCGAATGTGTACAGGTTTTTTACGATGCTGGTTGTTTCATCATACACCATAAATCCACCGGAGCCCAGCATTGTGCCAGTAGCAAAACCACCATCGCTCAATGATTCGTAACTCATTAAACGGGGTTCGCCTTTTTCTGTTTTTAATATTAAATCAGCAGGAAGAATAGGTACTGAAGAGCCACCGGCAACCACTGCTTTTAATTTTCTTCCATTCAATATTCCACCACAATATTCTTCTGAGTAAATAAAATCTTCAACAGTAATTCCCATTTCAATTTCGTAAACACCAGGTTTATTGATATGTCCGGATGCAGAAATTAATTTTGTTCCTGTACTTCTTCCAATTCCGATTTTTGCATAATCGTCACCTCCATTCATTACAATGTAAGGAACAGAAGCAATGGTTTCGACATTATTTACAACAGTCGGACAACCATATAATCCTGCAACGGCAGGGAATGGAGGCTTGATACGCGGGTTACCACGTTTACCTTCCAGTGATTCGAGTAATGCAGTTTCTTCGCCACAGATATAAGCGCCTGCGCCAACCTGTACAAAAATATCGTGTGAGAAATTTGTTCCTAAAATGTTTTTCCCTAAAAGTCCCGCTGCATATGCTTCTTCAATTGCAGTTTCAAGAATACGGGCCACATAAAAATATTCACCGCGAATATAAATGCAAGAAGTTTTAGCGCCTAAAGCAAAACTGGATGTAATCATTCCTTCAAGTAAAATATGAGGAATTTTTTCCATCAAATACCTGTCTTTGAATGTACCGGGTTCTGATTCATCAGCATTAACAACCAGATAACGTTCAACGCCTTCAGGCTTAGCAAGAAAACTCCATTTCATACCGGTTGGAAAACCTGCTCCACCACGGCCTCTTAACCCCGATTTTTTAACTTCTTCTACAATCACTTCAGGAGCCATTGTTTTCAAAGCTTTTTCTACAGAAGCATAACCGCCATTTTGACGATACACTTCCAGTGTATTGATTCCGGGAACATTAATGTGTTCTAATAATATTTTTTTGCCCATGTTCTTGTAACCTCTCCCCCCAGCCCCTCTCCTTGAAAAAGGAAAGGGGGGATTTGTTTTTGTAATATTCTTTTTTTCAAGTATCTCACCTATCGCCCCCTCTCTTGTGGAGAGTGGATTCAGGGGTGAGGTCTATAAAGTGTTTTTATAATCTAAATCTGTGTAACTTTTTCTTTTTCCTTCAGTACGGTAATTTTCAACAATATTATCTACTTTATCTAAAGTTAAATTTTCGTGGAAGGATGCTCCACATTGCAACATTGGTGCGCCACCACAGCTTCCTAAACACTCAACAGATTTAATGGTAAACATTCCATCTTTTGAAGTTTCGCCAACTTTTATTCCTAATTTTTTTTCAAGATATTTAATGATATCCTCTGAACCACGCGACCAGCAGGAAGAAGTACGACATACTTCCAGGATGCATTTCCCCACCGGTTTTAAGTTGTACATCGAATAGAAGGATGCAACTTCATACACTTCAATGGGTTTTAATTTAAGCAAGTAGGCGACATAGTCCATTGTTTCAGGGCTTAACCACCCATCAAACTCTGCTTGGGCAATGTGCAAAACAGGTAATAATGCTGATTTTTGTTTGCCTTCGGGATAACGCCTGATAATTTTATTTACCAGGGCTAAGGTTTCTTCGTTAAATTTTATTTCCTTACTCATTTATTGTTTTCTCGACTTTATTAGTTTTCAAAGTATTTTATTGCCCGTATGCTTTGTTGGTTTTTATCTTTTCAAATTGTTTGGAATCAAAACCACCGGTCCCTCCTAAGAAAAACAAAACTCTATTGTTTTCCGGGTTGTGTACAATAAACATATATGCTCCTGCCTGATACTCTGCACGTGCTATATAAACAATGTCCTTTCTCTTTTCAAGGATGGACTTTGCTATTTCTTCTTTGCTTACTATTTTATATTTATAAGGATTGTATGCCGATTTCATTTTAGCTTCATCTTCTCCTTTTTTATTTAAATCGGTATCAGCAATCCATAATTCCTTTTTGATTATTTCTTTTTGATTAAGTGTTGGTATTTTCCATCCTCCAATCTGTTTATCTTGTAGATTCGGAAATGTAAGAATTGCGTTTATTGCACCAACCTGACGAATAAATTCTGCTTGTTGGCTAATTAAATCCAGATCAGAATCAATAAAGCAATATACCATTGCATCCGTAGGTTTTAATTTTTTAATTTTTTTTAGATTTTGAGTCAATATTAAACCATCTCCGACAGTTTTTGTTTGGGTTCTTCCATTCTTATTGGCAGAAGCCGTTTGCGTACTTGTCATTGTAAAAACGCTGCTACTATTATCAACTAAATAAGTCAATACATAGTTTTCAGGATTTGTTTTTACATAAGCTTCCAGTTCAGATTTTTTAATTACGCTGAACTTACTTGCAGTCCAGTAGGAAGTCAGAATTTCCTGAACCGATTTATTGGTAGCATCATCGTCACTAATGGCAACCGTAACAGTACCGCTTTGTTTCAGTTTTTCAATTTCTGATACTTTACAATTAGTAAATTGAGCAATGGATGCTAAACTTGTTATTGATACAAATAAAAGAGTAAAAAAAATATTTTTTATTTTCATGTTTATGTTTTGTAAACTATGCATCCAATTCTCCTGCAATCACATTCATACTACTCATGGTAAGAATAGCATCCGATAAAAATGCTCCTTTAATCATTTCAGTGTAAGCCTGATAATAAATAAAGCATGGTCTGCGAATATGCATACGGTATGGAGTGCGGCCTCCATCACTAATTATATAATAACCAAGCTCGCCATTTCCGCCTTCTACTGCATGGTATATTTCTCCTTTAGGAATATTTGTTTCGCCCATCACAATTTTAAAATGATAGATCAATGCTTCCATGTTGTTATATACTTCTTCTTTTGGAGGAAGGAAAAAATCAGGAACATCAGCATGAAAAATTCCGGCAGGTTCTTTTTTAAGTTTTACAATTGCTTGTTGAATGATACTCAAACTTTGCCACATCTCTTCTTCACGAACCATGAAACGATCATAGGTATCACCGTTTGTTCCAACAGGAATTATGAAATCAAATTCTTCGTAAGATGAATACGGATTCATGGCACGAACATCGTAATCAACACCCGCAGCTCTTAAATTGGGTCCGGAGAAACTGTATTGTAATGCTTTTTCAGCTGATATGGGACCACAACCAATAGTGCGATCCATAAAAATGCGGTTGCGTACCAATAGGTTTTCGAATTCTTTTAATGCCGGTGGAAGTTCTTTCATAAAAACATCCAAAGTTGCCCAGGCTTTAGGAGAAAAATCACGTTCCATGCCACCAATACGACCTATATTGGTTGTTAAGCGGGCACCACAAATTTCCTCGAATATTTCATAAATGCGTTCACGTAAACTGAAAATATAAAAATAAACGGTCAGAGCTCCGGTATCAACACCGATAACACTATTACAGATAAGGTGGTCGGCAATACGGGATAATTCCATAATGATGACACGTAGATATTGTGCACGTTTTGGAACTTCGATATTAAATAATTTTTCAACTGCCATGTGCCAACCCATGTTATTGATTGGTGATGAACAGTAATTCAAACGGTCGGTAAGGGTAGTGATCTGATAGTAATTCCGGTGTTCTGCAATTTTTTCAAATGCGCGGTGAATGTATCCAACTGTTGATTCAGCTTCAACAATTATTTCACCATCCATTTTCAACACGTTCTGAAAAATACCATGTGTTGCAGGATGTGTAGGACCTAAGTTGAGTGTAGTATATTCTTTGGTATCTCCGTGCCCTTCTCCAACGGAGAGGCAAGCCTCTGCTTTATTAATTTTTTCTATTTTAGTTTTACGATCCATTCTATTGTTTTTTTACACCTTAGTGTCTATGTCTATCGTCCGAACATTGTATCATCTTTATCTTCACGCGTTCCATCTTCCAATGGATATTCCTTACGCATTGGATAATAACCCAGATCATCCATGTTCAAAATTCGTTTTAAGTTCGGGTGACCTTTAAAAATGATTCCAAAAAAGTCGAATTCCTGGCGTTCCATCCAGTTTGCTCCTTTGAAAACGGGAGTAATAGAAGGGACATTCGGATCATTTATACTAAAAAATACTTTTAACCGGATTCTGAAATTTTTTGTCAGGCTATGTAATTGATACATCACACCAAGCTCTTGTCCTTTGTTTTCGGGATAATGCAGGCCAGCCATTGTGGTCAGATATTGAAAAGATAAGTCTTCGTTATCATAAAGAAACTTAACCACATCACAAATGATATCTCTTCTGAGGGTAAAAACAGGATAATCGGCTATCATTTCGGAGGAGATGAGTCCATCGCCAAATTGAGCTTTTAATTTTTCCTGTACGGTTGTTAATAATGTTTCTTTGTCCATATTATTCCATTCCGTATTTTTCCATTAGTGCTTTGTATTCAGGTTGATTTCTTCTTCTGGTTGTTTCTTTTGCCGCAAGCTCTTGAATTTGCATCAATCCATCAATCACCTGTTCAGGACGAGGAGGGCATCCGGGAATATAAACATCAACAGGTATTATTCTATCAATTCCTTGTAAAACGCTGTAGGTATCAAATATTCCACCACTTGATGCGCAGGCACCCATCGCTAAAACCCATCTTGGTTCTGCCATTTGCTGATATACCTGGCGCACAACAGGGATCATTTTTTTGGAGATGGTTCCCATCACCATTAATAAATCTGCCTGACGAGGTGAAAAGCTTAAACGTTCTGCACCGAATCGTCCTAAGTCATAAGTAGCTGCTGCAGTTGCCATGAATTCAATTCCGCAACAAGATGTTGCAAAAGGCAATGGCCATAAGGAATTTTTACGTCCTAAACCAACCGCTTTATCCATGACAGTTGCAAAAAAACCAGGTCCTTCAACTCCGTCAGGCGCTTGAACTATATTAATTTTTGATTTTTCTATTTCACTCATTTTTTTCGATTCGTATATTCGTATTAATTCGTATTTCGTTGATCTACTCCCACTTCAAGGCGCCTTTTTTAATGATGTAGTAAAAGCCTACTAATAAAAGTGAAACAAATGTGAGCATTTCAACGAATCCAAGTAATCCTAAACTTTTAAAATTTACTGCCCATGGATACATAAAAATTACCTCCACATCAAACAACACGAATAAAATAGCAACTAAAAAATATTTAATGGAGAAGGGAACACGGGCATTTCCCTGGACTTCGATACCACACTCAAATGTATCGTCTTTAATTTTAGTTTTTCTTTTTGGCCCCAACCAATGTGTTACTATCAAAAGGGCAACAACTACAGCCAAGGCGACAATAAACATTAATGCAATAGGGAAAAAATCTTGAGGAGAACTTGCAACTGCTAGTAGCATAAGAAGATAATTTATAATTTTTTATTCGGATTCAATTTTAGTTATTTCTTTTTAAACAACCTAAATTTTCGGTTCAAATTTAATGTTTTATAAATATAAAAAACGAATAAAAAATTAGATGTTTTTCATCTAAATAATAATGCGCAAAGAAAGTCGAGAAATTGAAATAAAAAAATGATTTTGATTATTTATTGAAATGATACTAATCATGAATTCGGTTGATTCATTTCATTACCTAATAAAAACAAAATAGTCCAATGAAATTTCATCGGACTGTTTTGTTAAGGGATCTAAACTTAATAAACTATGATCTTTTTTACTGTTTCATTTTTTGAATTTGTTAAACGGATGGTGTAAACACCTTTACCATAATCAACTACACTTAATTGTTTTGAATAACTTCCGGTGTAATCATTTAACACTTCTTTAAATATTTGTTGACCCAGAGCATTGAATAGTTCAATTCTATAGGTAGATTTTACGGTACTATTAAATGAAATAGTAAAGAAGCCATCGCTCGGATTAGGATAAATAGTCAATAAATCAGGATTGTCAGTATCCGAAATTCCAACGGTGGTAATGCTTGTAGGAGAAGAGGCTGGCGAAGAGCAACTACCTGAGGTAACAATAACGGTATAGTTCCCATTTGTTGTAAACGTGTAGTTTTGATTAATTTCTCCCGGAATAATTGTTCCGTTTAAATACCACTGATTACCCGTTGCTGAACTAGATGTTAACACAGAACCTGCTTGAGAAATTATTGGAGTTGTGGGTGAAGGATCAATAGTTACTGTTACAGGATTTATATCAATGCATCCTGCGACTGTTGTCGATTTGATATAATAGGTGCCACTTGTGCAAACCGTGTTAGGAGTTGTTAAAGCAGCTGTCGCTGCTGCATCTGTCCAATACGTTAATGTTCCACCACCCGTACTTCCTGCGGTAACAGCAGATGCGGTAAGATCAAGACATGAAGGAGAACAAACCGCAGCAGGGTTTGTAATTAAAAGAGATGGCGAACTATTAATAGTTACTGTAACCGGTTTAATATCAGTACAGCCACCGGAAGTGGTTGTTTTAATATAATATGTGCCGCTTGTATTTAAAGCGTTTGGAGATGTTAAGCTAATTGTAGCTCCTGCATTTGTCCAATACGTTAATGTTCCACCACCAGTGCTTCCTGCAGTAACAGCAGCAGCCGTAATATTAATTGTTGATGGTGAGCAAACTGCAGCAGGGTTTGTAATTGAAAGCACAGGTAAACTGTTAATAGTAACAATAACAGGTTTAATATCGATGCATCCTGCAGTTGATGTGGATTTGATATAATAGGTGCCACTTGTGCAAACCGTGTTAGGAGTTGTTAAAGCAACGGTTGCTGCTGCATCTGTCCAATACGTTAATGTTCCGCCACCTGTACTTCCCGCAGTAACCACAGGTGCTGTGATATTAACACATGAAGGAGAGCAAACAGCAGCAGGGTTTGTAATTAAAAGTGAAGGTTTGGTATTAATAGTTATAGTTACCGGTTTAATATCAATACAGCCACCGGAAGTAGTTGATTTAATATAATAGGTTCCGCTAGTACTTAAAGCATTTGGAGATGTTAAAGTAACTGTAGCTCCAGCATTTGTCCAATACGTTAATGTTCCGCCACCTGTACTTCCAGCAGTAACAGCCGCAGCCGTAATGTCAATTGTTGATGGGGAACAAACCGCAGCAGGATCTGTAATTGAAAGTACAGGTAAACTGTTAATAGTAACAATAACCGGTTTAATATCAACACATCCAGCAGCTGTTGTCGATTTGATATAATAGGTGCCACTTGTGCAAACCGTGTTAGGAGTAGTTAAAGTAACTGTCGCTGCAGCATCTGTCCAATATGTTAATGTGCCACTGCCTGTACTTCCTGCAGTAACCGCAGGTGCTGTGATATTTATACATGAAGGAGAACAAACCGCAGCAGGGTTTGTAATTAAAAGTGAAGGTTTGGTATTAATAGTTACAGTTACCGGTTTAATATCGATACAGCCACCAGAAGTAGTTGATTTAATATAATAGGTTCCGCTAGTACTTAATGCGTTTGGAGAAGTTAAGCTAATTGTAGCTCCTGCATTTGTCCAATACGTTAATGTTCCACCACCAGTGCTTCCTGCAGTAATAGCTGCAGCCGTAATGTCGATTGTTGATGGGGAGCAAACGGCTGTTGGATTTGTAACAGATAAAACAGGCATTGGGTTAACTGTCATCGTAATCGCATTAGAAGTAGCTGTTGTAGGTGAAGCACAAGAAGAACTTGATGTTAAAATACATGTAATCAGTTGCCCGTTAGTCAATGTTGTTGTAGTAAAGGTTGTTGCTGTTGCAGCACCAACATCCACTCCATTTATTTGCCATTGGTAACCAGGTGTTGTTCCACCACCACCAGCTGTAGCAGTAAATGTAACAGATGCTCCTGCACAAATAGCTCCACTTGGACTTGCTACGATGCTATTGGTTGGTACAACGCTTCCACTAACAGCTACTGTAGTTGTTCCAACTAAACTCGTACAACCAGAAACGGTTACCGTAATGCTATATGTTCCTGCCATACCAGCCGTTGCAGCTGGAAGAGAAGGGTTTTGCAATGCAGAAGCAAATGCACCCGGTCCTGTCCAGCTGTAAGTTGCTGTTCCAACTGCAGGCGTTGTTAATAGTATTGTTGATCCCAAACAAACAGGAGAGTTGCTACCAGCAGATGGGGTTGCAGGAATTGGGTTTACAACAACAATTGTTGTTCCGGCCAAACTAGTACAACCTCCAGTTGTGATCGTAACAGAATATGTTCCGGCCATTGCAACTGTAGAAGCAGGACGAGTAGGGTTTTGCAGAGCTGAAGCAAAAGCACCTGGTCCTGTCCATGCATAGGTTGCTCCGGCTACAGTGGGCGTTGCTAAAGTGATGGTTGCTCCGGCACAATATGCTCCTGTGTTAGTTGCGGTTGGGGTTGCAGGTGTTGCATTAACAACAACAGTTGTCGTTCCTACTAAACTGGTACATCCGGCTACAGTCACAGTCACAGAATATGTTCCGGCCATTGCTAGTGTTGAAGCCGGACGGGTAGGGTTTTGCACTGCTGAAGCAAAAGCACCTGGTCCTGTCCAGGAATAGGTTGCACCTGCCACAGTGGGCGTTGCTAAAGTAATGGTTGCTCCCGTGCAATATGCTCCTGTATTGGTAGCTGTTGGCATTGCAGGAGTTGCGTTTACAACAACATTTGTTGTTCCGGCCAAACTAGTACAACCTCCAGTTGTGATTGTCACAGAATAGGTTCCGGTCATTGCAACTGTAGAAGCAGGACGGGTAGGGTTTTGCAATGCTGAAGCAAAAGCACCAGGTCCTGTCCAGGAATAGGTTGCACCTGCAACAGCAGGCGTAGCTAAAGTAATGGTTGCTCCGGCACAATATGCTCCTGTGTTAGTTGCTGTTGGCGTTGCAGGTGTTGCGTTTACCACAACAGCTGTGGTACCGGCTAAACTGGTACATCCTGCCACAGTAACGGTAACAGAATATGTTCCTGCCATTGCAAGTGTTGAAGCTGGGCGGGTAGGATTTTGCAGAGCAGAAGCAAAAGCACTTGGTCCTGTCCATGCATATGTTGCACTAGCTACAGCAGGGGTTGCTAAAGTAATAGTTGCTCCGGCACAATATGCTCCTGTATTGGTAGCTGTTGGCGTTGCTGGAGTTGCATTAACAACAACAGCTGTGGTACCGGCTAAACTAGTACATCCTGCCACAGTAACAGTAACAGAATATGTTCCGGCCATGGCAAGTGTTGAAGCTGGGCGGGTAGGGTTTTGCAGAGCGGAAGCAAATGCACCTGGTCCTGTCCAGGCATACGTTGCACCGGCTACAGCAGGGGTTGCTAAAGTAATGGTTGCTCCCGCGCAATATGCTCCTGTATTTGTAGCAGTTGGTGTAGCAGGTAATGCATTTACCACAACAGCTGTGGTACCGGCTAAACTCGTACATCCTGCCACAGTAACAGTAACAGAATAGGTTCCGGCCATTGCAACTGTAGAAGCAGGACGGGTAGGGTTTTGCAATGCTGAAGCAAAAGCACCTGGTCCTGTCCAGGAATAGGTTGAACCGGCTACTGCGGGTGTTGCTAACATAATAGTTGTTCCGGTACAATAGGGTCCGGTATTGCTTGCCGTAGGTGTTGCAGGAGTTGTATTGACAACAACCAAAGTTGTTCCGGCTAAACTGGTACATCCGGCTACAGTAACAGTCACAGAATAGGTTCCGGCCATGGCAACTGTAGAGGCAGGGCGGGTAGGGTTTTGCACTGCTGAAGCAAATGCACCCGGTCCTGTCCATGCATAGGTTGCACCTGCTATAGTGGGCGTTGCTAAAGTAATAGTTGCACCTGCACAATATGCCCCTGTATTGGTTGCAGTTGGCGTTGCAGGTGTAGTATTCACAACCACCAAAGTTGTTCCGGCTAAACTAGTACATCCGGCAACAGTAACGGTCACAGAGTATGTTCCGGCCATTGCAAGTGTTGAAGAAGCAATAGTCGGGTTTTGGAGTGCGGATGAAAATGTGTTAGGTCCTGTCCAGGAATAGGTTGCACCTGCAACTGCGGGCGTTGCTAATGTAATGGTTGTTCCTGTACAATATGGTCCTGTATTGGAAGCTGTTGGCGTTGCAGGAGTCGTATTCACAACCACCAAAGTTGTTCCGGCTAAACTGGTACAACCTGCCACAGTAATTGTCACAGAATATGTTCCGGCCATTGCAACAGTTGCTCCTGCTCTTGTTGGGTTTTGCAAAGCTGATACAAAAGCGCTTGGTCCTGTCCAGGAATAGGTTGCTCCGGCTACCGTTGGGGTTGCCAAAGCAATAGTAGCTCCGGCACAATATGCTCCTGTATTGGTAGCTGTTGGCGTTACAGGAACAGCATTAACTGTCATTGTAATTGCATTGGATGTAGCCGGACTTCCGGTAACACCTGCTAAATTAGATGTCATAACACAGGTAACAATTTGTCCTGTAGTTAATGTAGTGGTAGTATAAGTTGTGCTGTTCGTGCCAACATTAGCTCCATTCACTTTCCATTGATAAACAGGAGTTGTTCCTCCATTTGTTGGTGTTGCAGTGAATGTTGCGGATTGTCCTGCACACATTGGATTGGTTCCTGTTGTTTGTGCAATAATAACACTTGCTACAGCAGCACCAGCACCTGTTATATTTATATTATCCAAATAAAGCAGTTGCCCCCATCCGGAATAATTTTGAAATTTCACCATCACATTAGCTAATCCTGCATAAGGTGTTAAACTCACAGTTTCTGTTCTCCATTGTGCTGCTGTTGGCACAAAGGCGGATAATGCATTGTCCGGTGCTGTTTGTAATCCTGTGAAACCGCCCTTGTTATAAACTGTTGTCCAGGTGGTTCCACAATCTGTGCTTACAAAAACCCGTAAAGAATCTTTATATGTTGCATTGTATCTGGCATAAGCAACATCAAAAGTTAGTGTTGCTGTTGAAAATCCTGAAAATGAATATTTGGGAGTCAACAGTTCATCAATTGTTCCGGCAATTGTTGTGGCCGGACTGTAATTGTCCATTAATGCACTTGATGTACTTGTTCCAAAACCTCCTGCGGTGGCTGTTTGCGCCCAGGTATTGTCAACTTCCGGGTTATTTAGGATCCATCCTGTAGGAACAAAAGTTGCCTGAAATCCTTCGGTCAAAGGCAACACATTTGTACCGGAAACAGTAATATAAGCTGTTTTGGTCATGGTGTTGCCGCCATTAGCATTTGTTGCAATCAAGGTAACATTATAAGTTCCTGCGGTATTATAACAAATATTTGTTGGATTTTGGACTGTTGAAGTTGTTGTTGCTGCGCCAGTGAATGACCAGCTCCATGAAGTTGGTGTTCCACTGGAAATATCGGTAAATGAAATACATTGTCCAATACAAATATTTGTTTGACTTGCAGTAAAGTCAGCTATAGGAGGAGATGTCCCGGGTGTATTTAAATCTGATTGCCAGATCCCTCTTCCAAATGTTGCTGCTCTAAGTTTAAGCGCTGTATATTGAATTTCTAATTCCCGTACAGAAACATTTGGTAAGCCTGTATTGTATGCTGTCCAGGAAGCGGCAGTATTATCACGATAATAAACACCCACATCGGTTCCGACATATAAAGCCTCGTTTGCTGAATTGTCTTGATAAACAATGCAGTTTGCAGGTAAGTTAGGTAATCCGGTTGAGTAGTTGGTCCAGGTAGCTCCTGCATCAGCGGAGTACCAAACTTTGTTTGCAGCTGAGTATCCTGAGAAGGTTACCCAAACTCTACTTGGATTTGTCGGGTGAACAGCAATATAAGTGATTGCTGCCGATGCGGTTGGTAAACCAACAGTACGATCAGTAAAAGATGTTCCATTAATGGAAGCATAGAACTTATCAATTTTTGCGGCATAAATATAATTGATATTTGATGCGGCATTAGCTAATGCAATAACGTTTCCTGTTCCACCGGAAATTGTCCCGACCTGGGCCCAACTGGTCCCGCTGGTGGTACTTTTATAGATTTGCGCTTTGCCAACGAATAATGTTGCTGCATTTGAAGGAGCTTCGATATAAGGAGTTACCCAATCGCCATCAGCATTAACGCCAGTTCCGCCACTTGCAACAATGGAGGTTGTCATATTTCCACCGGTAGTGGTTTTTCTTATTTCACCATAATATAATTCACCATATTGAATGCTTGCATTTGACCAGTCAACAATCGCTTCCATTCCATCGCCTCCAAGGGGTCTTGCCCATGCAGCTGTTCCGCTCCATCTGTTGGTTCCGTTATCTTGCCAGCCTGTAACTAAAAGATTAGCATTTGTTTTAGATAATCCTATTCGATAAGCTTGAGAAATTTGAAGGCCATTACTAAGATCAGACCAGGCTCCTCCTGCATTTGATGTTGTAAAACAACCTCCATCGCAACCGGCATAATATGTTGTTGCACTTGCAGGTAAAAACTCCAAAGCATGTATATCGGCATGCACATAAGGTGCTCCAGAGCCTGTCCAGTGAGCATTGATTGTCCAGCTCGTACCTCCGGTGATTGATTTCCAAATGTTTACACCACCGACAACAATTAATTCGGCATTAGAAGGAGAAGCCGCAATTGAAAGATCGTACCAACCTTGTCCTCCTGTATCGTTACCGGCACTTGCCCAACCCAGCACGTTAGGAGTTGTAGAACGAACAGTAAAAGATGCTCCGCTATTAGCTGAGCGATATAGGCCCAGAAAACCATAAGCTGTGTTGGAAGCTAAAATATAAACATAATTTACATTGGCAGCAGTAACTGCAATTGCTAATCTGGAAAGAGAAGAAGCAGCAGGCAATCCTGTTGCTGTTGTTACAAATGATGTTCCTCCATTTGTTGATTTGTAGAACAAAGTAGTACTACAGGCATATACCACAGTAGTATCACCGGGTTTATATTCGATATCTTTTAAATTTGCAACAGCACTTGCAATTTGAGTCCAGGAAGTTCCTGAATTTAACGTTCTGTAAAGTCCATTGCTTGTTGCTGCAAAAAGTGTTCTTGGGTTTTGAGGATTTATTAACAAACGGCTTATCGTTCGGCCATTTGTTACCGTCCAGGTTAATCCGGATGGACTCCAGGAAGTTCCGCCATTTGTTGATTTTAAAACACCGATAGAATAGGTGTCCTGAGCCTCCCCATCACCCGTTGCCAAATACATTATTTGGGTATTTGCAGGATTTATTGCTAAATCGGTACAACCAATTACCGCTAGATTATCTGTATTTGTTGTCCATGCAGTACCACCGGTGGTACTTTTCCATAAACCTCCACCCGGAGAACCCACATAAATAGTGTTTGTATTGGTTGGATCAAAGCGAACAAAATTAACACGACCTGCACCTCCGCCTCCTGATGGAACTGTTGTTGTGGGGCCAATTATGGTCCAATTAGCAGCTTGAATGCCTAACAAAGCATTTGCTTGTGAGATGGCCTGTTTGTTTCCTGAAGGGGTGGTTGTTGAATGATAATTGTCCAAATATTCGTTCCAGGCATTAATCATTACTGATCGATCTCCGGAAGGATATAAGCGGGGCTCCATATAATTTTCCCAGCGTTTGTATGCTTTCCAGCCACCGGACATTTTTGCTTTTTCGGGTGCACCTGCAACAGAAGGAACCACTCCTCCTTTTGTCGGCATGTAAGGACTTGGAGAGTTAGGCTGTTTTGCAGCAGCAGCTTGTTTTAGCTTTTCAGCTTCCCTGAATTTTGGCTCAGTATCTTTAAAATAATCCTTAAAAGCTTTTTGAACTTCGTAAAAATTTACCGAAGGATCCTGCATTTTATCAACCCAGCTTTGCGAAAATGCAGTGTTTGCCAGTATTGCGAATACAAGAGAGAGAGAAAAAATAGTAATTTTTTTCATATAGAAAATTTTTTAACCTAGCTAATGTAATTTATCCTGCTGTGAAAATCAAGTTTAGTTGAGTGTTTTAGACGAATGTGAATTTTAGGGGGGCGAAATTTGCTCTGAGAAAAGGGAATAATACCATTAGCTTATATAAAACAGTTTTTTTTCTGACCACACCCTTAACCCCTCTCCGAAAGAAAGGGAAATAATTGGTATATTTTATATTGGCTAATGGTATTCTAAAAAATAAATTATATTTATACTGAAAAAAAAATTGTTTTAACCCTTGTAACTATGAAATCGCTTTATCTGATAAGACATGCAAAATCCGATTGGGGGAAAGCCGAACTCAGGGATATCGACAGGCCTTTAAATGCCCGTGGATATTCTGATGCTTACAAAATGAGTTCGATTCTAAAAGCACAAAAGATAATACCTGATCTGGTAATTACAAGTCCTGCTATACGAGCAATCTCAACAGCTTTGATCTTTTGCCGAAATCTTCAATCAGATGCCTCTGATATAATTATTAATTCTGATCTGTATGATTCATCTTTAAAAGAGTATAAAAATTGCATTTCAAAAATTGACAATAAATTTACACATGTATTGCTTTTTGGACACAACCCAACCATTACTGAGTGTGCAAAAAAATTACTGGGATCATTTCCCGAAGAAATGCCTACCTGTAGTATTGCCGGAATAAGATCGGATGAAGATGACTGGAATAATTTTACGTTAAAAAAGTGTGAATTATTATTTTTTGATTTCCCAAAAAATCAAACGAGCCAGAAGGAATAATACCAATTACAAATATATTTTGGTCCAACAAATTCCCGCGCACAGTCTTCGACAAACTCTGACGGACTTCACGCATTGGACCATTTTATAAATATAATTGGTATAATATTTATAATGAATTCAGAAGCTGTATAAATTTTATAGAAGAGATGCTTCATTTCATTCAGAATGACAAAAGCAATTTCTAACAATTGAGGGAAAAACACTAGCGTCCTAAGGTTTTAAATTAAAGTTATTTGAAATTCCTGATAGATAATAGTTGCAGCGTTTTTTTAGGCTTGAACGATTTGAATTGATTTCATCTTTCTTGTTATAATTTTGGCTTTAAAAGTCAATGAATTCAGGAAAATATGTTTTCTCTCCAATTTACTTCGTTTCGCTCAGCAAACGATTTCAATAAATGTGTTGAACAATTGATGTGTATGATGTTCGGGCAAAAGAAAAAAAAATTACTAATACAAACGATGAATCCTCCATGGAAAGATTTATTTGAAAGCTTTACTTAGAGATTGCTTCAGCCTTTCTGCGAAGAGGGTTCGCAATGACGGAACCGAACAGTTGCGAGCGAGAGCGAAGTAATCTCCAAGCAAACAAGTAAATGAAAGATTGCTTCGGTCGTGCCTCCCTCGCAATGAAACTTCCGGACTTCAATCACCGTTTTTTTTGGAAAAATGTTTTGATCAGATCAGCACATTCTTTATCCAAAATTCCTGATATCACTTCTGTTTTAGGATGCAAGATTTTATTCTCTTTCAATAAATTAAACCCACGTTTTGTATCCGGAGCGCCATAAATCAGTTTTCCTAACTGTGCCCAGGCAATAGCGCCTGCACACATCACACAAGGTTCAAGGGTTATGTACATGGTACATTCATTCAAATATTTTCCATTTAAATAATTTGCTGCTGCGGTAATGGCTTGCATTTCGGCATGTGCCGTAACATCATTCAGGCGCTCCGTTAAATTATGAGCCCGTGCAATTATTTTATTGTTGCATACCACAATTGCGCCAACAGGAACTTCATCAGCATCAAAGGCCTTTTGAGCTTCTTTTAATGCTTCACGCATAAAGGTTTCATCTGAAATGATTGTATCCATATTGATATCAAAGGTATTTTATTTTTTGAGAAAAATTCGATGCTTTAAGTTTCAAAAAAAGAAAGGCTAAAATAAAAACACAAATCACTTTCAAATAAATGTTTTGATTTAGTGAAAATGTTTTGATTTTTTTGAACTATATTCGGCAAGATGCCGGTTAAAGAAAGCAGAGCGGGACGCTCTGCTCAACGAGGGCAATGACACAATAATAATCCCAGGAGACAGCGTATTTATAGGTCGCACACCAGAAGTGGGTTTAAATGAAGATTGTATTTGGTTTGTAAATAACCAACCAATAGATACTGTTGCAGGTTTGTGGGTAAAGCCTGTAATACCTACAACCTATGTGTTACAACAAAATATATGTGGTACTGTTACTTATGACTCTGTAAAGGTTAATATTTCGGGAGTTGGGGTAAATGAATTGAGTAATAATGAAGGATTAAAGATTTATCCGAACCCTGCAAACACATCTATTAATTTAGAATTTAAAAACAGTAACATTAATAATTATAGTATTGAATTAACCAATGTTCTTGGTCAGTTACAATTAGTAAATTCAGAAATAAGAAACAGCACCATCACTATATATATAGAAAATTTACTGGCGGGAATTTATTTTGTAAAAGCTATTTCAAAAGAAGATCACTCCATTTCTGTTATGAAGTTTGTGAAGGAATAAAATACCTGCCACTTTAGCTAAGTCTCCATTTCATTAATAAAACAGTTATTTAATATACGACACTCCGCGTTAGGGATTGCAGTGGAAAGCCCACAGTGTAGCGCAGCGAAACGAGGACTTGTAACGGAAAGCCCGGCCCGCAGGGAACGCCCAAAATAATTTACCTATTTATAAGACACATTGGCAGCGCAAGCAGTTGGTGTATAAAATAGCACTGAGTTAAACATACACAGTAACTTGAATAGCGGTGTTTATTTTTATCAGATCAGTAATAATGATCGTGTTGTAAAAAGTGATAAGATGGTTATTTTTAAACAACAAGCACCCCGTTTACCGCCATCCTGCCGTATATCCCTGCTAATAAGCATTTCAACAAACAAGAATAAGGCATAATTTTACCCAATAACAAAGTTTTAAATTCTTTTTTTCAAAATCAGTAATAACCTTTACTTTTGCATCCATTATGGCAAATCAAGAAGATATTTTTAAAAACATTATTTCGCACTCCAAAGAGTACGGATTTATTTTTCAGAGTTCCGAAATATATGATGGCTTAAGCGCTGTGTATGACTACGGACAAATGGGTGCAGAGCTTAAAAAAAATCTGCGCGACTATTGGTGGAAAGCAATGGTGCAAATGCACGAAAACATTGTGGGTATTGATGCCTCCATCTTTATGCATCCTACCACCTGGAAAGCATCAGGTCACGTGGATGCTTTCAACGACCCTTTGATTGATAACAAGGATAGTAAAAAGCGTTATCGTGCAGATGTTTTAATTGAAGAACATGTGGCAAAAATTGAAGCAAAAATTCAGAAAGAAGTTGATAAAGCAAAGGAACGTTTTGCTGAATCATTTAATGAAGAAACTTTTCGTGCCACCAATGCACGTGTATTGGAAAATCAAGCGAAAGCGGATGACATACTTTCAAAATTTAAAGAGGCCTTAGAAAAAAATGATCTCGAAGCAGTTCGTCAGATCATTATCGATTGCGAAATTGTTTGTCCGGTTTCGGGAACAAAAAACTGGACAGAAGTGCGTCAGTTTAATTTGATGTTCAGCACCTCCATGGGTGCCGTTAGTGAAGATTCAAATCTTATTTATTTGCGTCCTGAAACGGCTCAGGGAATTTTTGTTAATTTTTTAAATGTGCAGAAATCAGGAAGAATGAAAATTCCTTTTGGAATTGCACAAACCGGAAAAGCGTTCCGTAATGAGATTGTGGCGCGTCAGTTTATTTTCCGGATGCGCGAATTTGAACAAATGGAAATGCAATTTTTTGTACGCCCCGGAACAGAAATGGAATGGTATAACCATTGGAAAGCAACTCGCATGAAATGGCATAACTCATTAGGTTTTGGTGCTGAAAATTATCGTTTCCATGATCATTTAAAATTAGCACATTATGCCAACGCTGCCTGTGATATCGAATTTAACTTCCCTTTCGGATTTAAAGAATTAGAAGGAATTCATTCGCGTACTGATTTTGATCTGAAAGCACATGAACAACATTCGGGAAAAAAATTACAATATTTTGATCCGGAAATAAATCAGAATTATGTGCCGTATGTAGTGGAAACATCAGTAGGATTAGATCGTTTGTTCTTAGCGGTAATGTCGAAAGCATATATTGAAGAAAAACTGGAAGATGGCACCACACGTGTTGCATTGAACCTTCCGGCATTTTTAGCTCCAATAAAAGTTGCGGTGTTACCTCTCTTGAAAAAAGATGGTTTGCCTGAAAAAGCACGCGAGATAATGGATCTGTTGAAATATGATAATGCCTGTACGTATGATGAAAAAGACACCATCGGGAAACGTTACCGAAGACAAGATGCCATTGGGACTCCTTTTTGTGTGACCATTGATCACCAATCATTGGAAGATAACACCGTTACTATTCGTTACCGCGACACCATGTTACAAGAACGAGTAAACATTGATGCACTTGCAAAGATCATTGATGATAAAGTAAGTTTTAAGAAAGCGTTGATGGGATTGAAGTGATTTATTCATTGTCATTCCAACCACTTCGGCTTCGCTCAGTATAAACTCTGCGGTGGTATCTCCAAACTAACACGTAATTGAAAGACAATTTTTAATGGTTGGAGTCGGTCATTGCGAGCGATAGCGAAGCAATCCCTAACAATTGAAAAAAAACAGAACGTCAAATGATTTTACGTTACTTTGTTTATATATTGACAAACGCCAACAATACGGTACTTTATACCGGAATGACAAACAATCTTGAAAGAAAAACTTTACAGCATAAAGAAAAAATATATGCAGGATTTACTACTAAATACAATATCAGTAAACTTGTTTACTATGAATTTTTTTCTAATGCTAATGATGCAATAAAGAGAGAAAAGCAAATTAAAGGCGGTTCACGAAAGAAAAAAGAATTATTAATATGGTCGATGAATCCTCAATGGAAAGATTTATTTGAAAGCTTTACTTAGAGCTTGCTTCAGTCGTGCCTCCCTCGCAATGACCGACTCGAAATGTCATTCCAACCACTTCGGCTTCGCTCAGTATAAATTCCGCGGTGGAATCTCCAAACTAACAAGTAATTGAAAAAAATTTTAATGGCTTTACGTAGAGCTTGCTTCGGTCGTGCCTCCCTCGCAATGACCGACTCGAAATTTCATTCCAACACTTCGGCTTCGCTCAGTATAAATTCCGCGGTGGAATCTCCAAACTAACAAGTAATTGAAAAAAATTTTTAATGGCTTTACGTAGAGATTGCTTCGGTCGTGCCTCCCTCGCAATGACCGACTCGAAATGTCATTCCAACCACTTCGGCTGCGCTCAGGATAAACTCTGCGAAAAATCTTTTTTACTAGCAAGATGCTTCATTCCATTCAGCACGACAAAACAACAAACACATGATTTCATAAATAGCTCTGTTTGTTTGTATTTTCGAGGCAATATTAATCGAACTCAGGTTATTACACAAATTCCTTTTAAAACCGAACTCCGATCACTAAAATATCATCCACCTGTTCAACATCTTTTTTCCAATCTTCAATAATTTCACTTAGTTTTTTGCCTTGCTCCTGAAGCGATAAATTTTGTAATTCGGTTAATGTATCTCTTAAACGTTTGCTTGAAAACTTTTTGCCTTTCTCTCCACCAAACTGGTCAACAAATCCATCCGTAAATAAATAAAAGGTATCGCCTTTTTGCAGGTTAACTACATTGTTTGTGAACTCAAATTCTTCTTCTAATTGAAGTCCGCCAATAGATTGTTTGTCTGCTTTTATTTCTTCAAAAACATACCCTTCTTCTTTTTTTCTAAAAAGATATAATGGTCGTTTTGCACCGGAATATTCCAATGTATTATCGGTAAAATCAACAACAGCTAAAGCCAGGTCCATTCCATCTCTTGACTCGTTGGAATCGGTATCCTGTTTTAATGATTTCCGGATTCCTTTATGTAATTTTTTAAGGACCGTAGCGGCATTGTTTAATCCTTTTTTACCCACAATTTCATTTAACAAGGAACTTCCGATCATACTCATAAAAGCTCCCGGAACACCATGCCCTGTACAATCTACTGCTGCAATATAAATTTTTTCGTTCTTTTTATTGAACCAATAGAAATCCCCGCTTACCACATCACGGGGTTTAAACAAAACAAATGAATGTGGAAAAGCTTTTTTAATATCTTTATTTAATGGAAGTATTGCTTCCTGAATTTTTTTGGCATAATTGATACTGTCTTTAATATCTGTAAAAGCAACCGAAAGCTGATCATTGGCTCCTTTCAATTCAACGGTACGCTCTGTAACTTTTTCTTCGAGAACTTTCTTATCCTTTGCTAATTGAGCAGTTTGGTAATTTATATATCCAAAAACTGAAACTACTACAATTAAAATAGACAGTGTATAAAACCACCAGGTTTTCCACCAGGGCGGTTTTATTGTAAATGAAAAATTCACCACATCATTGCTCCAGACACTATTACTATTTACTGCTTTCACCTTAAATGTATATGACCTGCCCGGATCGATATTTGTATAAGCGGCCTCTGTATTTGTTGATAATGGCGACCAGTCTTCATCCTGACCCTCGAGAATAAAAGTATATTTTACATTGTCGGTAGTGAATGCCTGAAAATCAAATGTCAGGTTATTATTTTTATGTGAAAGAATTAAATCTACAGGCAAGTTGGTCATTGGGTCTATTGAGTCTGAAAAATTCTTCCAGTCAACAGTTTGATATGCCATACGAATACTGTTTAAATGCAGTTTAGGTGAAGTACGATTCGGAACATCATATTTCCTATAGTACCTGCATAAACCATTTTGTGTTCCAAACCAAACAGTGCCTTCGCTGTCCTGGGAAATAGCATTTTGATTTATTTCATTTCCTTTGTATCCCTCTTGTTCACCATAATAGCGTAGCGATTCTATTTCAAAATTTTGCTTGAGCTTTAGTTTGTTAACCCCTTTATCGGTTCCTACCCAAATGCTATTATTGTGTTCATCAAATAATAATGCAGGGATATAGTTGGAGCAAAGTCCATCTTTTATGGAGATGGATTTAAAAGTTTTTCCATCAAAACAAGATAAACCACTTTCACCGGTTCCAAAAAACATGTTACCATTTTTATCTTCCGAAATTGACCAAATGGTTTTATCTGAAAGTCCATCCTTTTCTGTATAATTCACAAAATTTGTCCCATCGTATTTTACAACTCCTGCATCCTTTGTCCCAATCCATATATTTGATTTCGAGTCTTCAAAAACTGACATGATGTTATCAGTAACGAAGCCATTTTTTTTATTAAAGGTTGTTACTTTACCATTATTTATTTTAAATATTCCTGAACCATAAGAAGCGATCCAGATATTGTTCTTTTTATCCTGAATAATTTTTAATACAGCAACCAGTTTTGTGCTATCAAAAGAAGTGTATTCTTTTATGATCTTATAATTATCCTTAACTTTTTGCAATACAAAAATACCTTCCTGCGTTCCTATCCAAATATTTTTTTCGTTATCAGAAAGAATTGTATAAACAACACTCTGATCGATCTTTTTTAGATCAGGTGAAACGTAGAACTGATTGGTTTTCGAATTGAAAAAATTTAATCCTTGCCCTGTGGTACCGATAATGTAATTTTCATTATCGTATTGATAAATATCGCTGATGCTCTTGCTGGTTAATCCATCTTTATCATTATAATTTACAAATGATTCGTTGTTGAATAAATTTACTCCGCCACCTTGTGTACCTGCCCAAATGTTATCTTCATAATCAACACTTATTGAATTAACTCCATTAGAGGACAATCCTTCTTTTTCAGTAAAGAGATGAAATTTATTGCCTTCAATTTTTAACATTCCATGTAAGGTGGCTAACCAAAGATTTCCTTTTTTATCTTCGGCAATGCTACCGAGAAAATCATTTTGAACGCTTTCCGGTAATATTATTTTTTGAAAGGATGTCCCGTTGTAACGTACAAGTCCATCTCCAATGGAGCCAAACCAAACATTACCTCTGGAGTCGGTATAAGAACAAAAAAATATTTTTTTATTTATAAAATCTATATTATCAATAGTTGTTATTTTTTTTCCATCATATTTTGCAATACCATTTTCAAGACTAAACCACAAATTTCCTTTTTTATCTTCTGAAATACTAAATACCAGATTGGAGGACAAGCCTTCGTTTGTTGTCAGGTAGGTAAAATCAGGATTAGTTCCTTTTGCTTTGTTCAAGTCAAGCCTTGCAACTCCGCCCCCTCTTATTGCTATCCATAACACATTTTTACTGTCAACATGCAACCAATAAATACCATCATTAACATGCAAACCTTCTTTTTCAGAAAAATTAATAAAGTTTAATCCATCAAATTTTGAAATCCCTGCTGAAGTAGCAATCCAAATATTACCATGCTTATCTTCTTCAACACAGGTAACTTCATTTGCAATTAAGCCATCATCTTTCGAATAATTTTTAAATGTTTTTCCGTTGAATTTACTTACACCTCCACCTTGCGTTGCAAACCACATATATCCTTTACTATCCTGAAAAATATTATTTACCGTAGAGTTGGCAAGGCCGTTTTTTGTGGAGAAATTCTTGAAATTATATTGCTGGGCAACAGACAGATTTATCTGAAAAAAAGAAAGAAAAAGGAGAAATAGTATTTGTTTTAAAAACTTCATTAAAATAGATGCCAGATTTTTGATTCAGGCAAATTTAATATATTAGATTGATTGGTTACGAATAAACGAATAAAAAAACGAATTTACGAATTGGGGTGCTAATACCTTGCTTCGTAAATTCGTTATTTTGTTATCTGTAACCACCAGTTACTGCCGGTTGTTAATCTTAATTCTAGTTTATTACCAATTTTTTAAACGTTTTAGCCGTATTGCTTTCTATAACTATTGTATAGATTCCTTTTGCGAAAGTGGAGGTGTTTATTTGTTTTATTGTTTTTGAATTTCCTGATGATATTACTGTTTGTTCAACTATAATTTGTCCGATCGAATTCATGATTCTGATAGTTGCATTTTGAATCGACTCAGGTAATTCAATATTTACATACTCGTTTGCCGGATTTGGATAAATGATTGTTGCATCCAAGCCTTCCTGAGAATTTATTCCTGTTACCATGGAAGTGTGTTTGATGTTGGAGCGTGTGGTGTTTACCGATACGCGTGTTGGTGTACATGAAATACTCCATGCTACATCCACCCTGTAGTTTGCATTGGAATAAAGTGCACTATTTACATCGGTAAACGTTGAATTTCCTCCGGGAATAGTTGAACTTATTGGTAAAAAGTTTCCTGTATTGTTATCATCTCTGTAAACACGATAATACGTAACAGGGTTTCCTGCATTTTCAATATCATACAAGGTCCATTGTAAATTACCATTCCCTAAATTCTGCAAATGTATCGTACTGTGAAAATTGCTCCAGTCTGTTGCTCCTGATTCATTCCCACAACTATCAATTACCGTAAGTTTATACTTATACGATGTAACATTTGGATCTGCTCCATAATCGTGATATTCACTTAATGAATCATAATGTACAGAACCCAAGTGTGAATAAACACCTGTAGTTACTTCACGATAAACCCGGAAGCTATCAATGTCTAATACAGCCGGTTTTTCCCAATAAATAATTGTATGCGTGGACATCGTATCAACAGTTACCAGGCATATTTCCTGATTCATAATTGTTGAACAAAATGTTGTTACCGATTTGCAAAGTGTATCCGAACCACAATCATTGCTCACATTTAAACAAACATTGTAGGTCCCTGAAGCAGGATAATTATAACCTGGCGACACCTGATTGGTAGCATACCCATTACCATAGGTCCAATAGGAACTCGCTCCGTTTGAACTTGTATTAGTAAAATTAACTGTTGTTCCGCTTGTAGCACTCGTGAAATTGGCTGTTGGAGAAGTACATACACTTATTGTTTGACAAATGCTATCGGAACCGCAAGAATTGGTGCCTATTAAACATACCGTGTAAATCCCTGTTGCTGCAAAAATGTGGGTTGGATTTTTTAAGGTACTTTGTGTGTTATCACCAAACTTCCATAAATAACTTGTACCATTTACCGTATTGTTTTCAAACTCCGCAATTAACCCATCTGTAAAGGAATTATATGCAAGTGTAGGACGTGTACAATTTACATCAACTATATAAATCAATGAATCGGAACCGCAGCCATTTGTAACTTTTAACTTCACATTGAAAGAACCTGCGTTTACATATTGATGGACTTCATTATATTGTGTAGAAGTTTGTCCATCGCCAAAATCCCACAATATGCCTGCTGCATTAGAGCTGGAATTGGTAAATGTTACGGTTTGGCCATTTATGGTTCTTGAAAAAAGTGCGGTTGGTATTGCACAGGTTACACTTACCGGATTGCATTTTTGATTTGTACCGCAACCATTTGTTGCAACAAGGCAAACATTATAAGTGCCTGTATTTTGAAAGGTGTGGCTTGGTATTGCCTGTGTGCTTGTCGCACCATCTCCAAAGTTCCATGAATAACTATTTCCTCCGGAAGAGGTATTTGTAAATGCTACATTCAGATTATTTATGGAAGAAGTAAAGTTAGCGGTTGGTGTTGTGCAATTAAAAGAAACCGTTTGGCAAATTGTATCGGAGCCGCATCCACTTGTAGCTATTAAACATGCATTAAAAGTTCCTGCATTGGCATAATTATGAACAGGTGCTACAATTGCAGAACTTGCTCCATCACCAAAATTCCAATTATAGGCATATGCATCTGATGAAGAGGTGTTGGTAAAGGTCACCTGATTACCACTGGCAGTAAATGAATACGCAGCTGAAGGACCTTGATTACAAACTACGATTTCACGCCCTTCGTACAAACTCCATTTGCCATTTGCATCTTTTACTCTTGTGAATAAATTATGTATTCCCTGCGACAAGCCTGTTGTTGGAATTGCTGAGGTATAAATTAAACTATCAGCCGGAGAAAAGCTTATTTGAAATCCATTTCCAATACCAGGGTCGGTATCAAAAAAAGCTTCCGCTTTAACAAGTGTTGCAGCTATTTGAATGGCATCTGCCACATAAACGGTGCGGCCTTCATAAAGGCTCCATTTGTTTGATAAATCTTTAAAGCGAATAAATAAATTATGAAAGCCCTGGGAAATTCCTGTTGTTGGTATATTCAAATTTGCTACGACCGAATCGCCTGTTGTTGCGGCAATTGGAGCACCAAGCCCTATTCCGGGGTCGGTATCAAAAAAAGCTTCTGCTGCTGTAATTTGTGTAGCTATTGCTGAGGCAGCACTGTTGACAAAAATCGTTCTTCCTTCGTATAAGCTCCACTTACTGTCAGCATCTCTGAAACGAATAAATAAATGATGGAAGCCTGACGATAATCCGCTGGAAGTTACACTTAAATTAGCAACAACCGAATCCCCTGTTGTTACTGTAAGCGGTATTCCGTTACCAATACCCGGATCGGAATCGTAAAAACCTTCTGCTTTTGTAATTTGGGCAGAAGTTGATGTTGCTGCGCCTTTAATATAAATTGGTCTTCCTTCATAAAGTCCCCATATCCCGTTGGTATCGCAATACCTTGTAAAAAGAGTATGAAAACCAAGCGAAAGTCCGGTGGTAATTACACTGCTAGTAAATACAGCCGAGTCTCCCTGGGTAATGCTTATGGCCGTTCCTAAACCAGTACCCGGATCGGTATCGTAAAAGTATTCGCCTTTTGTTAGTTGCTGGGCCATAATAAAACCAGGCAAGCAAAAAACAGTGAATATCGTTATTATTATATTCCTCATTTTTTAATGTTTTAAATCCGGTTATCTTCTTTTAAGAAACAGGATTGAGTTTAATTAGTTCTGACAATAGTTCAGTGTCTGAACCAGAATGTTCGAGTTCGAGGCTTGCGAAGCTGAAAAAAACATTGAGTTTACTGGTGTAAATGGATGTTTTTTAAAGCGAGCGTAATGAAGAAATCGGACATTCTGGACAAACATTAATTAATTCTGTTTTTTTGCTTTAACACTAATGTTAATTGGTGTACCCGCATTCACTGAAGGGTTTATAACATTAAAAGTTTTTACCTGGGGTATGTTTGGAGTCCCTGTCATATCAACCCAAGGGTAGCTGCCACCATAAATGCCAATGTCAGTGCCATCGCTGCCACCATTACGCCCCGGAGATATTGGCGCTGTGCTTCTTAAATGATAATCATGAGTAAAAGAAAAATCGGTAGCAGAGAGTGGTAGAAACACAAATTTCGGATCGATACCTGTACCATTAGCTGCACCATAATTATTTACGCCAACATTACTTGCCGGAGGTAAAGTGTTGTCAGAAGCTAAATAACTTAAATTGTTGTTGAAAGAATTATTACTACAATTTATTGTAGCAAGCGATTTAAAAAAAACATTGTTCTGAATTATTGCGTTGGAAACAGCATTAAGCGCAGGATATCCGGTATTGGAATTCATGAAAATATTATTGGAAATAATAACAGTGCCTTTGTCACTATTTGAAACCGAATTAACACCTACGCCTTGCATGCGAAAAATATTATTGGATATAATAATAGAATTGTAAGTTTGAATGGATATAGCAATCAACAAATTATTTGTTATTAACCAATTATTTCCCTCCACATAAACAACATTACCAAAATAACATCTCTCAATTTTTACATTATGTACCTTGCCTGGTACCGAAGAACTTATGCCCTGGACAATGTTAAAACCACTAATTTTAAAATTTCTTCCGGAGGAAACAAATTGTATCGTATCAAAAATTATTGCATTTATTGTTGATATTAAAGGAATATCTTTTTGTGGCGCATATCCGGTACCAATTAAAGTTAAACCCGGTTTATTAACAGTTATGCTTCCATAGGTCGTGTAAGACCCATGAACATAAATTGAATCTCCGTCATTTGCATTGTCTATTGCAGTTTGCAAACTAGTATATTGCCCGGGGCTGTTAACGTTATTATTCACGGTAATAACCGTTGCAAAGCAGCTTGCAGTTGCTGCCATAATAGCCAATGTAAAGATTGATTTTTTCATTTTTTTTGTCTTTTATTTATGGGTGTGAGTTTTTATTTTTTGTTTTTTTAATTAATCACTAACTTCTTAAACGTCTTTGCATTATTACTTTCAATAACTATTGTATAGATTCCTTTTGCAAAAGTGGAGGTGTTTATTTCTTTTATTGTTTTTGAATTTCCTGCTGTCACAACGGTTTGTTCAACTACAAGTTGTCCGATCGAATTCATGATTCTGATAGTTGCATTTTGAATCGATGCAGGTAATTCAATATTTACATACTCGTTTGCAGGGTTAGGATATATTACTGCAGAACTTAATTCTGTGTTTGATAGTATGCCTGTTACCATGGAAGTGTGTTTTATGTTGGAGCGGGTAGTGTTTACTGATACGCGTGTTGGCGTACATGAAATACTCCATGCTACATCCACCCTGTAGTTTGCATTGGAATAAAGTGCACTATTTACATCGGTAAACGTTGAATTTCCTCCGGGAACAGTTGAACTGATTGGTAAAAAGTTTCCTGTATTGTTATCATCTCTGTAAACACGATAATATGTAACAGGGTTTCCTGCATTTTCAATATCATACAAGGTCCATTGTAAATTACCGTTTCCTAAATTTTGCAAATGTATCGTACTATGAAAATTGCTCCAGTCTGTTGCTCCTGATTCATTCCCACAGCTATCAATTACCGTAAGTTTATACTTATACGATGTACCATTTGGATCTGCTCCATAATCGTGATATTCGCTTAATGAATCGTAGTACACAGAAGCTAAGTATCCATACACATTTGTAGTTACTTCACGATAAACCCGGAAGCTATCAATGTCTAATACAGCCGGTTTTTCCCAATAAATAATTGTATGCGTGGACATCGTATCAACAGT
>MEPB01000024.1:66543-70587 GCA_001769385.1 Bacteroidetes bacterium RIFCSPLOWO2_12_FULL_35_15
TCAATGTCTAATACAGCCGGTTTTTCCCAATAAATAATTGTATGCGTGGACATCGTATCAACAGTTACCAGGCATATTTCCTGATTCATAATTGCTGAACAGAATGTAGTAATTGACTGGCAAAGTGTATCTGCACCACAATCATTGCTCACATTTAAACAAACATTATAAGTCCCTGAAGCAGGATAATTATAACTTGGCGACACCTGATTGGTAGCATAGCCATTACCATAGGTCCAATAGGAACTCGCTACGTTTGAACTTGTATTAGTAAAATTAACTGTTGTACCGCTTGGAGCACTTGTGAAATTGGCTGTGGGGCCTGTACATACATCTACCGTATGACAAGTGGTATCAGTTCCACAAGAATTAGTGGCTGCAAGACAAACATTATAACTTCCGGTAGAAGGGAATGTATGAATAGCTGGGTTTTTAAACGGATTTGTTGTAGCATCTCCAAAATCCCATAACCAGGATGTTCCGTTCACACTTATATTTTCTACTTCTGCACTTAAACCTGATGAAATCACATTAAATCCGGCAGCAGGTGAAGAGCAGGCTACTACTACATTTATCTGGTAAATATTTGTTCCGCAGCCATTTTGAACAATTAGCTTAACAAGGTAAGTTCCCGGATTGGTATATTGAACTACCGGAGTTAAACTTGTATTGTTTGTTGTAGAATTTCCGAATTGCCATACAAAAGTATATGCATTTGTAGCGGCACTCGTGAAATTAACTGTTTGTCCGCTTACAATATAGGTAAAGCCTGATACAGGAGCTACGCAGGCAACATTAACATTTTGGCAAGTTGTTGTTGAACCACATCCGTTATAAGTAGTAAGACATACATTGTAGGTTCCTGTATTTTGAAATACATGATTAGGGTTCATTAATGCAGAGGTCTGCCCATCCCCAAAATTCCACAAAACAGAGGATGCGCCTGTTGATGTATTCGTAAAGCTTACTGTTAGATTGTTAGCACTGTTTGTAAAGGTTGCTGTTGGGCTAACGCAATTAAGAGTTACATTCTGACAGCTGGTATCATTGCCACAACCACTATAAGAAATAAGGCATACATTCATGATACCACCATTGTTATAAGTGTGAGAAGTGTTTCTGCTGGTGTCTGCAGTACCATCTCCGAAGATCCATTTTGTAGCGAAATCATTATTACTCGTATTTGTAAAAGTAACTGCGGCTCCGGAAACAGAAGAAAGAAATCCTGCAACTGCAGGCTGTGTACAAACTGTAAATGGGAATGATCGTGTTAGCCCCCAAACTCCGGCAGCATCTTTGGCTCTTATATTCACAATGTGAGACCCTGCAGAAAGAGGACTAAGAAATAACGGATCTTGTGCCACCAAATAATCTATAACTGTAACATCATCTCCGGGTGTGAAGGGATTTAAAAATGCACCTAATCCGGGGCCGGCATCGGCATTATCAAAAAAGTATTCCATGGCAACAATTGGAGCAGCTGCAGGTGCTGCAACCGGAGGTGTTGCATCATATACATAAAACAATTTTTCGTTATGCAATCCCCATTGACCGATGTTGTCTTTATAACGAACATACAATTTATGAAAACCAACTGTTAATCCGGTGGTTGAAAGTGTTAATGTGTGTGTTACTGAATCAGCGGGGGCTCCTGTAGTAAAAGGTGTTCCCATTTTAATACCGGGATCTGTATCAAAAAAGTATTCCCCCGAAACAATTTGGTCCGCTACCGTTAAAGGAGCAGGCGGCAAGGAATCATACACATAGAACAATGTTTGATTATGCAATCCCCATTGACCAAGATTGTCTTTGTAACGAACGTACAGCTTGTGAAAACCAATTGCTAAACCTGTGGTTGAAACATTTAAGCTGGTTGTAACTGAATCTGAAGAAATACCTGTATTGAAGGGAGAACCCAATCCTGCGCCAGGATCGGTATCTATAAAATATTCCGCATCAGCCAGTTGTTGGGCAGACAGCTTATATAAGCCAATGAAGCAAAATATAAACAATAATATTATTTTTTTCATGTATGGAGATTTAAGTGTTAGTAAAATTCAAAGAGGATGTTAATTTCTCTTTCTTGCTTTTACAGTAACATTTAAATTGCCTCCCGGAGCTACAGAAGAAACCGGCATTGTAAGGCTTTGTACTTGCGGCATTGCAGGCTCACCAGTAATGGGATATGGGGCGGGATATAAATAAATAGGACTAACGCCTCCTGTAGGGCCAATGTCTGTTCCGTCTGTTCCGGCATTTTTTGCAGGGGATATAAGATTTAAACGCCAGTTAATATTATATGAAACTCCGCAAGAATATACCCCCATAAAAAGAGGATCCGTATTTACAATATTACCTGAACCTATGTTGGATCCTGAAGGTATAATCCCCTGTGATCCGGCATTGTTATAAGTAAGATTGTTATTAAAAGTAGAAGTACTTACATTTGTTCCTGCGGCATCCATTGGGTTTTTTTGATAAAAGATATTATTGCTTATAACAGCATTGGTAATTCCAGAGAAAGCGTCTCCGGCACACACAAAAAGATTGTTTTTTATCTGGATAGTAGCACTGTTAGAAGAAGTAATGGTAGTTTGAAAAATATTATTCCTTATTTGAACATTTTGCGCATTTTGAAGATCAACGCCACCACTGTAAAAAACATTATTTTCAATTATACTCCCATTTATATTTACATTCAACCCAATTCCATAAGGAGATATGAAATTTCTCCGTATTATTAAATTGGTAACTGGATTAGTATTAGTGCAATAAACATACATATTATAAAACCCCTCTATTATAGTATTACTGGAGTTATTCGAAATTGTAATTGTAAAGCCGTTTGCTATTGAAGCATTTGAACTCTGTGGATAAAAACCAGGTCCTCTTATAATAAGTTTTTTATTGACTGTAACCCCTTCATTATATGCTATTGAAGATCCATGCACCAATATTGTGTCCCCTGCAAAAGAGGCATTAACAGCAGCCTGTACTGTAGTGTATTGTCCCGGGCTACCTGGCAAAGCGGTGTTGTTACTAACGGTTAAAACACCAGCAAAAACAGGTGTTATTGATATTAATGCGATTACAAAGAGTAGAATTTTTTTCATTTTTGTTTACCTTTTTTAATTATTTTTCCTACTCATAAGGCTTTTCGGTTACGCCATGTTTTACCAATGTTGTCTGACTTAAATCACACAAACTCCTTTAGTTTTACTTCTTATAAGATTAATACTGAACAATATTATGATATTAATCATCAAAAGAATACATTTACCCTAAATCAAACAATACCCAATATTGAGGATATTATGAAGCCTGTTATCTATAAAGAAGCATTAAAAATCTGGGATAAAATTTCGCTTGGTGAAAACCTAAACGAAGTGAAGCTGGAATTAGAAGTACATAAAAAACTCCTGAATATCTTCCAGGTGGGAGATTATTATTATTACACTTTTAATTTGAGGGATTCGAAATTTGATTTTATGAGCAAAGAGGTAGAAAAAGTTCTGGGTTATAAACCTGAAGAACTGGATGTACATATGCTGATCAACAAAATTCATCAGGATGACCAGCCTTGGTTCCTGAACATTGAAAACAAGGTGGTTGAATTTTTCGGCCAACTTTCTGTAAGTCAAATTCCAAATTATAAGGTTCGATATGATTACAGAATCAAAAAAAGTGATGGAGAGTATATTCGTGTACTTCACCAAGTAGTTACCATTCAGTTTAGTGAAACCGGACGCATTCTAAAAACTTTCGGGGTACATACCGATATTTCCCATATAAAAATGGAGGGAAACCCTGTTCTTTCATTTATCGGGCTCAATGGCGAGCCTTCTTTTATTGATGTGGACATTCAAAAAATATTTCCAACACCCTCAAATTTTTTAACCCAGAGAGAAATAGAAATCCTTTCCTTGCTTGTTGAGGGTAAAGAAACAAAAGAAATAGCCGCTGAATTATTTAGGTAATGGTGCAAAAAATAGTTGGTGGATTTGATTTAAAATAATTGTATAATTCAGCTGTAAATCAGAAGAG
>MEPB01000025.1 GCA_001769385.1 Bacteroidetes bacterium RIFCSPLOWO2_12_FULL_35_15
GGTTCAGAAATAGCTCAGGAGGATGTGTATGTTTGGAAAGTGAAATTACTGGATGTACTTGGTAAAAAACATAATTATATTGGGACAGTGACGATTGTAAAATAAAAACAAAATAGAGCAGAATATAAACTCCTTCTGATCGGTTTTTTAAGGAAATAAATTAAAAAGAGAAGCAACGTTGCTTCTCTTTTTTCATCTTCATACAATGAAAAACAAATTCAAAGACATTAATACTTTGCAAGTTTGATATTGTAAAAATCAAAAAAAATTACTTTCTTCGTGTGTTAACACAAAAATACCGAATATCAATTTTCAACATTATGGATTCCTTTGAATTGTTTTAGTTACGTGAAGTTTGAAACAAAGACACAAAGAATAAGTATAATGAAGAAGTTCAAAAAAAACGATAATTCAATACGCAATGAAACCATATATTATACTACTGATTTTATTTTTTTGTGTTCAAGCAAAATTGGTTCTTGCACAGCAAAGTTTGCCAAAAGAAAAAGTAAAAGAATTGAACGAATTAAGTAAGAGAATTGAAGGGACATATCAAGTTCAAATAATCAACTCTCGTGAACTTGCTGCCATTGAACTTCAGTTTTTTGAAATTATCGAAAACAAAAGAGTGGAAAATGACACTATTTATTATTCAATCAAACCGAATATTCGTGTGATGATTTTACCTAAAAAAATTATTGAACAGAACGATTTCAAGAAAATTGAAATGATAAAATATATTTCTGAATAAAAATATATACAATGAATTCAAACAAAAGGAAATTTTTATTTACATTAATTGTAATAATTATTTCGAACAAAGCAGATACTGTTTTTGCTCAATCAACAAACTGTGCAACAGCTACTTCACTTACTATAACAGCCGGAAGCGGATGTGCAAATGGTACCACTGTTGGTGCGATTTCTGATAATACTTTTTATGCAACCTGTAACCCTAGTCCAACAACGGTGAATGAAGTGTGGTACACCTATGTTACAAATGGGTCTAATAATAATTTTACAATTACTCCGGGTACTTTAACGAACACAGAATTTATTTTATACACAGGAGGTTGTCCGGGTACTGCCGGAGCAGTTTTACAAACATGTGCCACGGCTACAGGTAGCAGTGTTTTAAATGCAACATGGGGTTTGCCTGCAGGAATTCAGGTGTGGATTGGTGTTGCTTCAGTTGCCGGAACCCAGGGGACTTTTCAGTTGTGTGTTACTTCAAATCCTCCTTCTCCGGATCCCGGAAATACATGTGCACTTGCAATTCCTCTCTGTAATTTTAATGCATACACGTTGAACCCTATGGTTGCCAATTCTTCCGGACAAACACCCGATTGTTTTTTAGACCCGGCACAGCGTGATGTTTGGTTTAAATTCACGGTTACTCAATCCGGACTTTTAGCTTGGAAAGCAACCCCTGCATTAAGCACCACTGAATTTGACTGGACTTTATGGGACATTACAGCAGGTTGCCCGGGGACAGAAGTCTGCTGCAATTACCATTATGCAAATGGTTCAAGTAATGGATTTGGGATGCAAGCTGTTGCAAATGTTGGAACCTGTAATGATCAATCGTATTTAGGAAACGCAAATCAGGAATTTTCTCCTCCGCAGAATGTGACCTGTGGAAAAACATATGCTATCCAAATTTCAAACTATAGTAACACCAATAAAGGATTTACTATTAGTTATGCCGGAAGCACATGCCTTATTTCATCAAATGCTGCCTTTACAGCTGCTCCAACATTATTCTGCGGAGGCAGTATGACAGTAAATATTACAAATACTTCTACGGGAGCTTGTAATGGTGAAGTATGGAACTTTGGGGATGGTTCGGCACCTGTTACAACTACCGGAACAACAGCACCTCCGGCACATACTTATTCCACACCCGGAACTTATGCAATAACTGCAACAATTGGCGGGACGTGTCCTTCAACAGCAACTCAATATGTAAAATTATATGGTCCTTTGGCTGCTACAGCCACGCCTGTTAATGCTACTTGTTCGTGTAATGGATCTGCATCGATTACCAGCGTTACGGGAGGTAATGGGGTTTATACATATTCTTGGGCGCCAGGTGGGCAAACGACTCCAACTATTACAGGTTTATGCCCAGGAACTTATACCTGTACAATTTCAAATGCGGCTTGTGGAACTTCTATAATCAAAACAGTTACGATTGCTATTAATCCACTTCCAACAGCAACTATTTCCGGAACGACATCTGTCTGTCAGAATGGTTCTGCTCCAACAATAACTTTTACGGGAGCAGATGCAACCTCAGCCTATACCTTTACCTACACCATTAATGGTGGAGGGAGTCAAACTGTTTCTAGTGTTGCCCCTGGTTCAACAGCAACTATTACAGCACCAACAGGAACAACAGGTGCTTTTGTTTACAATTTAGTAAGCGTTTTATCTGCCAACGGGTGTTCGCAAATACAAACAGGATCGGCAACGGTCACCATCAACCCAAGCCCAACAGCCACTATTTCCGGAACAGCAAGTATATGTCAGAATGGGACTGCTCCAACCGTAACTTTCACAGGCGTAAATGCCACATCAGCTTATACTTTTACATATACTATTAATGGTGGAGCTAATCAAACTGTTTCGAGTGTTGCTCCCGGTTCAACAGCAATTGTTACCGCACCAACAGGAACAGGCGGTGCTTTCGTTTACAATTTAGTAAGTGTTTCATCTGTCAATGGGTGTTCGCAAACGCAAACAGGATCGGCAACGGTTACGGTAACTCCACTTCCAACAGCCACCATTTCCGGAACAGCAAGCATCTGTCAGAATAGTGCTGCTCCAGGTATAACTTTCACAGGAGCGAGTGCAACGTCAGCCTATACCTTTACTTACACTATTAATGGCGGAGCGAATCAAACCGTTTCAAGTATTGCCCCTGCTTCAACAGCCACTGTTACAGTACCAACAGGAACCGCAGGAGTTTTCGATTACAATTTAGTCAGCGTTTCATCTGCCAATGGATGTTCGCAAGTACAAACAGGAACGGCAATGGTTACCATCAACCCAAGCCCAACAGCCTTTATTTCCGGAACAGCAAGCATATGTGAGAATGGTGCTGCACCAAGTATAATTTTCACCGGAGCCAGCGCTACTTCAGCCTATACCTATACATACACTATTAATGGCGGAACAAATCAAACTGTTTCAGGTGTTGCTCCTGATTCTACAGCAACTGTTATCGCACCAACAGGAACAGCAGGAGCTTTCGTTTACAATTTGGTCAGCGTTTCATCTGCCAACGGGTGTTCGCAAACACAAACAGGATCGGCAACGGTTACGGTGGCTCCCCTTCCAACAGCCTCTATTTCCGGAACAGCCACCATATGTGAGAATGGAACAGCTCCAATCATAACTTTCACAGGAGCCGATGCAACGGCAAATTATATTTTTACTTACAATATTGATGGTGGAGTTAATCAGGTTGTTTCAAGTGTTGCACCTGGTTCAATAGCGACTGTTAATGCACCAACAGGGACAGCAGGTGCTTTTGTTTATAATTTAGTAAGCGTTTCTTCTGCCAACGGGTGTTCGCAAACACAAACAGGATCCGCAACAATCACTGTCAATCCAAGTCCAACAGTTACAGTTAATTCACCTCTTATTTGTCCAACGCAAACAGCTACTCTTACAGCAGGTGGTGCGACAACATATTCATGGTCTCCAGGATTGAGTTCAACTACAGGGGTATCTGTAACAGGTTCGCCTGCTGTTACTACAAGTTATACCGTTACGGGAACTTCTTTAGGATGCTCCGGCACTGCCATTGCAACGATCACAATTGGTGGCAATATTGTTGTAACCGTTAATGACACCACGATTTGTGAAGGAGAAACAGCAACATTAACAGCCCAGGGTGCAGCATCATATACCTGGAGTGCGGGATTAAGTTCCACTACCGGTGCTACAGTTACCGGTTCACCGGCAACAACTTCTTCTTATACAGTGACAGGATCAACAGGTGGTTGCAATGGTACAGCAGTTGCCACAATAACAGTCAATTCATTACCTGTCTTAGTTATTACTAATCCTGCAACAGTATGTGAACCTTATACTGTAAATATCACGGTTCCTGCAGTAACAGCGGGCAGCACCGGAAATGGTACATTAAGCTATTGGGCCAATGCGGGAGCAACAATAGCCGTAACAAACCCTGTTGCGGTAGCAGTAAATGGAACGTATTACATTCAATCATTGACAGCCGGTGGTTGTAGGGATATTCAACCGGTAACAGTTGCGATTAATTCATTACCATCATTAAGCATTACCAATCCTGCAACGGTATGTTCACCAAACACTGTTGACATCACATCACCAGCAGTGACAGCAGGCAGCATAGGTGGCGGCATATTAAGCTATTGGACCTCTATGGCAGCAACAACAGCTTTAACAATACCAACAGCCATAGCAACAAGTGGAACGTATTATATTCAAACAACAACTGCTGCAGGATGTAAAGATATTAATCCTGTTCTTGTTACCATCGATCCATTACCAATATTGACCATCACTAATCCGGCAGCAGTTTGCCCCTCAGGCACAGTGGATATCACAGTTCCGGCAGTAACAGCATTCAGCACAGGGGGCGGCACATTAAGCTATTGGACAGATGCAACAGCAACAACGCCACTTACAACTCCAACGGCAGTAGCAACAAGTGGAACGTATTATATTAGAACAACAACATCAGCCGGGTGTATAGATATCAAGCCAGTTATTGTTACCATCAACCCACTGCCAACTCCAGTTTTTGCAGCAGATAATCTATCAGGTTGTTCGCCAGTGTGTGTTAATTTTACGGATGGCTCAACAGTAGCCGGTGGTACAATTACAAGCTGGAGCTGGAGTTTTGGCGGAGTAGGGATTTCTAATATACAGGATCCCTCGTTCTGTTTTACTATTCCCGGCTCATACAATGTTACTTTATCAGCAACAACAAATAGCGGATGTACCGGTATTTCAATTCCGACAGTAATAACCGTGTTTCAGGACCCAATTGCAGAATTCAACCCTACACCAAATCCGGCAACGGTGTTGGATGCGGCTGTAACACTGAACAATCAAAGTTCATCGGATGTAACCTATTGGCACTGGACCTTTGGTGATGGGGATTCATTATCACCAAATATACCAAGTCCAACACATACGTATCCGAATGATATGCCGGGAAATTATGCAGTAACATTGATCGTTCATAATGGGAATGGATGTTATGCTACTATTTCTCATGACATAATTATCGCACCTGAATTCACGTTTTATATCCCAAATGCTTTTACACCTAATGATGATAACAATAACGATACATTTTACGGTCAAGGAATAGGCATAGCAAAATATGAGATCTATATTTTTGACCGCTGGGGGAACAATGTGTTTTATGGAGACGACATCAATAAAGCCTGGGATGGGAAGTCCAATAATGGTTCATTAGTTGGCCAGGAAGATGTGTATGTATGGAAAGTAAAACTATTTGATTTAAACGGGATGAAACACAATTACATTGGCACCGTTACAATTGTTAAATAGGAATATCAGTTATAAAGAAAGGACTCAATGTTTTAATATTTTGAGTCCTTTTTATTTTTCTTTGAGTTCGTTAATTGCAAGCCAGGCAATTAATCCGGCACCAATATCAAGTGCTTGCTCATCAATATCAAAATTAGAAGTATGAACTCCATTAACAATTCCTTTTAATTTATTTCCTGTTCCTAAACGATAAAAACAAGAAGGAATTTGCTGTGAATAAAATGAAAAATCTTCTGCAGTCATTCGCATTGGTAATTCTTCAACATTTTCTTTCCCCAGATATTCTTCAGCCGCAGCTCTTGCTTTATTTGTAGTTATTTCATCATTAACTAAAAAAGGATAACCAAGTAAAATTTTAAAATCGCAAATTCCACCCATATCTTTTGCAATAGTTTCAGCTAAATTTTTCATTTTAATATGAACTTCTTTTCTCCATTCTTCATTCATGGTCCTGAATGTTCCTTCCAACTGCACATCATCAGGAATAACATTGGTAGCACCGTTTCCAACAATTTTCCCAAAAGCCAAAACTGTTGGTATTTTTTGCGGTTCTTGCATGAACGATCTGTTTAATTCCAATAATATTTTTGAAGCAATCAATAGTGGATTGTTATAATCGTTTGGCATTGCAGCATGCCCTCCTTTCCCTTTTACGGTCACATAAATTTCATCGGTACTTGCCATATACATTCCATTACGAAAACCCACTTTTCCAACTTCCATACTTGGAAACACGTGTTGAGCTAATATACTTTGTGGCGTAGGGTTTTCAAGCACTTTTTCTTTTATCATTAAGGAGGCACCTCCGGGTAATTTTTCTTCACCGGGCTGAAAGATCAATTTTATTGTACCCTCAAATTCATTTTTAAATTCAGATAAAATTTTTGCAGCGCCTAACAAAGCAGCACTGTGTACATCGTGTCCACATGCATGCATGACACCCGGATTTTTGGATTTGTACACCACATCATTTGTTTCAGTGATTGGCAAAGCATCCATGTCTGCGCGTAATGCAACTACTCTTTTAGAAGGATTTTTTCCTTCTATTAATGCAACAATGCCTGTTTTAACAATTCCTTGTGTAAATGGAATGTTGTATTGTTTTAGTTTGGAAACGATATAGTCAGAAGTAGAATATTCTTCGAAAGATAATTCGGGATGTGCATGTAAATGTCTTCTGATTCCAATTGTATCGGAAAGATATTTTTTTGCTGCTGTTTTTATTTTTTCTTTCACACTAAAATTTTATTTACCAAAAATCATTTTTAAAGAAAGAAGAAATATGATCACACCAAATACTCTTTTTAAAGTTGTTTGATCCATTGCGATAGAAATTTTCGAGCCAAAAAAACTCCCGATAACAAAAGTACAGGCAATAATTAATGCAGTTTTAATTTCAATATGTCCTGCTTGATAATAATTATAAACACCTAAAATTCCAATAGGCATCAAAAACATAAACAAAACTGTTCCTTGTGCCTGATGTTGCGAATATCCTAAAAAATAAATTAGTGCAGGAACTATTACAATTCCGCCCCCGATTCCAACCATCCCACTTAAAATGCCTGCAAGTAATCCAATGCAAAGCAGAATAATAACTGTTGTCATATTGTATTTATTTTTTATCATAAATCTACGAATTATAAATTTCTCGAATTACGAAATTTTTATTGTATGGATATTAACAAATTTCATTTGAAAAAAATTTGTTTTTGTAAATCAAATCATCACTAAAAATCAAGGCTTAATGAGATATACCAAAGTGGTTTTAAAACAATTCCATCCTGAACTCCCCAAGCTCTGTCTAAACGAATAAAATAACCAAACAAGCGGCTTCTTATCCCCCATCCATATCCACCAATTAATGGATTATGTTGGGTATTCAAGGTTATCTGAAGAGGAAATTGGGAACTGCCTGGAGTGTTTGGGTCAGGGATTATGGTTGTATTTAAAGAGTTTTTGTCTGAATATGGATCAGGACCGGTCCATGCAGTTCCTAAATCACCAAATCCAATTATCTGAAAATTTTGAATAAAATCAGAACGGATCGGACGCTTATATAAATATTTGAAGATAGGGAAACGGAGTTCACTATTTAGCACCACAAAGCTATTTCCATTGCGTGCATTCTGATAAAATCCCCGCATATTGGTTGCTAATGTTTGATACGCATAGTGTTGGTCGGTAGCAATATTTGTAGTGTTATCAAAATGAGGTGTAATATGATTATCAACTCCTCCCATATAATAAATAAGTTTTTGGTTCCCGAAGGATGTACTGGCAGCCAAACGATTGGCCCAGATAAAATCACGGTGAATTTTTTTATAGAAACGCCAATCTGCACCTATAACAAAAAAGTCTGTTTCTTCTTTATCAATTTGCCGGTAATATTCACCAAACAATTTTCCTCGCCATCCATTGTATAAATTCAATCCCCGCTTGATGGTATTATCAAAAACATATTCTAATTTTACTGTTCCCCAGTTTTCATACGTATTTTTCCTAAGAAGATTTGAATAATCCGTAGCGGTATAAACCGTTCTGTCGTTGCGATAAGCAATGCTGGCGCGAAAACTTGCAACTTCAGAAAATGGATATTTTAAACTATATCTCGCATCATGTGTATAAACTTTCACTAAAGCATAATCTTGCGAAACATTCATTAAGCTTTGTCGATGTACTAAAATTTGCCGGTCAATATTTTTAATTCTGTTTTCATAACTCAGAAAATATTCATTGCTGTTTAAATTTCCTGAAAAGCGCATTCCGCCAACAATGCGATAATCTTCAAATAAATCGCTCATACCAATTTTGAAGAATGCATTTATTCCAGGATTTAAATAAATAGGACTTCCGCCCCCGGTAAATTTTTGATAAGATGAATTTAAAAATGAATTATCCAATTGAGATACTACATAATCAACCGAATAATTGATGTTGTAATTTCGTTGCTTGCCTAATAAAAAATCTTCCTGCTTTTTTTGTCGGTTTGTTGTGTCGCCTATTGTGACTTCTTGTTTGCTTTGCTCTGTTTTTGTCTCGGATTTTTTTTGTTCGTTCTCAAACGTGTAATTATTGATATCTATTTCTGATGAATCCTTTTTAACAGGATCACTGATATTTATGATCACTTTAACATTTTCCGCTTCAGGTGTATCGTTTAGATTTTTATTTTTTGCATTGGCTTCAACTAATTCCTTTGTTTCTATTCGGTTTTTATAGTCTCTGAAGGAGGTGTTTTTTAAATCAACAGGAATAATGTTATTGACACTTACTAAAGGACTAACAAATACTTTATACTTCCCATTCATATAAATAATTTCAGATAATTTATTCGCTTTTACATTAATATCTTGTTCTAAAATACTACGCGAATAATTTGTAATAGGAAATGATGTTACTACAGTACGGTAATGTGAAGCTGTATCAACATAAGCTATAACACTATCAAAACGTGCAATGTAACGGTTGCGAATTCCATTCATATCACTTAGATATGAAATGTGGGTGCTGTCATAATCAGCCGGATACATTTCGTCAATAGTGGGCGTATTGGTCACTCGTTTCAGAACATTTGATTTGGTAACATTATTAAAAATAAATAAGTCTTTATGCGGTTGGGCATCATCCTGTTTTCGTTTTGGATTAAAGAACAGTGTATCAACAGGTCTGTTTGAGGCAAAAATAATTTCCTTGGATCCATGAACAAAGCGAGGTGTCAGGTCATCATAAATATCTTTCGTGATTTGATCATATGCATTTGAAGCGGTTGTGAAAATAAAAAGATCTGTTTGCCCGTTCTGAACTGCTGACATTGCAATTTTATTCCCTTCGGCATTGTATGAATAATCCAGTATTTTTTCAAATCCGGTAATGTTGCGAGATGATTTGTCTTTGGTATCCATGTCATAGGTGGTCATTACCAAATATCCTTTCCGCTCAATGATGTATGAAAAGAGTTTTCCGCTGGGATGCCACGCTAATAATGGATAAGAATAATCGTTTATCCTGTCAATTTTTTGTCCTGATTTTAAAAGTCGTTTTGCTTTATTTTTCTGAACATTATATAACCAAAGTTTATATTGCCCCATTTCGTTGGTGGTAAACAAAACATAATTTCCATCCGGACTCACTTTTAATTGCTTGTAAACACGAGGTAATTTAGGTTTTTTAACAAATAAATTTTCTGTTGGCAATGTTTTATTTCCATCCTTTTCTTCATATTTATTAGAAAACGATTCATAACATTCTTTCCATAAATTTTTTACGGATATACCTAAAACAAAAAGCGAGGAATTGTCAATGTTCCTACTCACTTTGGCCATATATAAGACATTGGAGATAACAGCTTCACCATAATTATTTGCAATATGTTTCCAAAATGCATGACCGCCATATGTTGCATCTTTCCCTTCCAGGCGATTGATGTTTTTATAACGTCCTCCAAGAATTCCATCTTTTACATGATTGTCGATATCTGAATTCCAGTCATATGCAACATAAGAAACTAACCCGCTCACGTACCATTCCGGCAAGTTTAACAAGGTGTTGTTTTTTACCATCTCCCTGATATTTCCTCCATACATCATCTGATCGATAAGCACCTGGGCAATTCCACCACGAATTTGTGCGTCTAATTTTGCATGGTCACCTTCGAAATATAAAATGATCTTTGATCCGGCAATTCGTGTAACGCCTCCTGTGTTATACTGTTCATCTGTTGAAAGACCAATGTTACTTTGTTTGAAATCAGATTGTTTGTTGTAAACAATAAATTGCAATTTTCCATCAAAGGAATAATCGAACAGTTTTTCAATGTCAGAGATCTGTTTTTTTGCAGAAACCGAAACATAATTGGCTAGCTCTCTTCCTTGTTCGTAAAAATAAACATCGTATCGGTCATACTTATAGAACGTCCAAAAGTAATCTTCATATTTTATACGGTTTTTCCCAAACTCCATTTGTGAGCCTGTATAAAATTGAGCTTTCGAAACATTATTAAAAAATATAATGCAGCTGAAAAAGGAAATAGTAAAAACTCTTTTGAAAAGAGATGCAGAAATGGTACGCACAGTAATTTTTATTAGAATGCTAAAATACTAAATAATGGAACGATTTACAAGCACATTTAATTGTCGAATTTGTTATTTTTGTGTGATATTTAATATTGATTTGTTTATGATAACAATAAAAACATTTGTTTTTGGCCCTTTTCAGGAAAATACCTACCTGCTTTCTGATGAAAGCAAAGAATGTGTCATTATTGATCCGGGCTGTTATGATAGCCATGAACGGGAAGAATTAACAGATTTTATTGAGGCTAATAAATTGAAGCCGGTTAAATTATTGAATACTCATTGTCACCTTGATCATATGTTTGGGAATGGCTTTATTACAGAAACCTATAAGATAAAACCTGAATTTGATAAAAATGAACAACTGGTTTTTGATTCTTATCTTCCCACTGCTAATATATATAATCTGGAAGCATCGCCATCTTCTGCACCTGAAAAATATTTGAAAGAAGGAGATGTTATCAAATTCGGAAATTCGACATTGGAAATAATGAGTGTTCCGGGTCATTCACCGGGTAGCCTTACATTTTTCAATCGCGAACAAAAATTTATGATTGCAGGCGATGTATTATTTTTCGGAAGCATTGGAAGAAGTGATCTGCCGGGAGGTAATCACAATACACTTATTTCAAGTATTCAAACAAAGTTAGTGCCTCTTGGCGATGACTATACTGTTTACAGCGGACATGGGAAATCTACTTCTATTGGATTTGAGAGAATGCATAATCCATTTCTAAATGAATAGAACGCAGATGACGCGGATTGGCGGATTAAAAAGGATAAAATAAATTAAAAATTTCCGCGTCTTTGCGAATATGTGTTTGTAAATTTTAAAAATATGATTTTTGCAAAACAATCGTCTCAAGAAAGTTTTTGGTTGCAGACACAATACTTCACAGAGCGTCTCCCCCGCTGGAGGGGGCAGGGGGAGGAACCTAATTATAATTGTGCCACTAAATAAGATCATGAAACTAAAACCCGGTAAATACAAACACTACAAAGGAAAAAAATACGAAGTAATTAGTGTTGCCCGTCATAGTGAAACACTTGAAAATATGGTAATTTACAAAGCATTGTATTTGCCCGAAGGTGAAAATCTTTGGGTGCGTCCATTAATTATGTTTATGGAAGAAGTGGAAGTGGGTGGAAAAAAAATGCCGAGGTTTGAGTATGTGGGTGATGTTTAAATTGCATGCTCGTCCTCGTTTGCAACGAGGACATATAAGAAATGCGTCTGTGAGGCATATGTGCAAAAAATAATCAAATTTCAAAATGATGTTTTAGCGTTAGAAACGCCTTTTTCATGCGTCCTCGTTGCAAACGAGGACGAGGTGGGCAACTAAAGTACAAAAAACTAAACGAATGAGATTAAACAAAAAATCCCGCCATTAGCGGGAGTTTTGTAAGAATTTAGATTGCTTCGGTCGTTCCTTCCTTGCAATGAACGTACTAATTGATCATCTCAAAACCACAATATGGAACCAACACTTTTGGTATTTTAATTCCCTCAGGTGTTTGATTGTTTTCCAATAAACAAGCTACGATACGAGGTAAAGCCAATGCACTACCATTCAAGGTATGTGCCAGTTGCGGTTTGCCGTCACCTTCTTTAAAACGTAATTTCAAACGGTTACTTTGGAAGGTTTCAAAATTCGATACGGAACTCACTTCCAACCATTTTTCCTGAGCGGCAGAGAAAGTTTCAAAATCGTAGGTTAAAGCAGAAGCAAAACTCATATCACCACCGCATAATTTCAATGTACGGAATGGTAATTCTAATTCTCGTAATAATCCTGCAACATAGGTTCGCATATCTTCCAATGTTTCATACGATTTATCTGGATGCGAAATTTGAACGATCTCCACTTTGTCGAATTGATGCAAACGATTTAAGCCACGAACATCTTTTCCATAACTTCCGGCTTCACGTCTGAAACAAGGCGTATAGCCACAATTTTTTATTGGTAATTGCTCTGCTTTTAAAATTACATCACGATAAATATTGGTAATTGGAACTTCTGCCGTTGGAATTAAATATAAATTATCAATGGTAGCATGATACATTTGTCCTTCTTTATCCGGCAATTGGCCTGTTGCATAACCGGAAGTTTCATTCACTAAAATAGGGGGTTGAATTTCTAAATACCCTGCAGCTGTTGCCCTGTCTAAAAAGAAATTGATCAAGGCCCGTTGCAAACGAGCTGCTTTCCCTTTGTACACAGGAAATCCTGCACCTGTTAGTTTAACTCCTAATTCAAAATCAATGATGTCGTATTGTGTGGTTAGCTCCCAATGTGGTTTTGCGCCAGCATACAGTTTTGGGATCTCACCTTCCTGATACACATTTTCGTTTTCGGCAGGTGTTTTCCCTTTTGGTACGGTGCTATTGGGTGTGTTGGGAACTTGCACCAATAATTTATATTGTTCCTCTTCTATTGCTTTCAATTGTTCAGAAAGTTTGTTCGAACTTTCTTTTACAGCAGCACTTTTATTTTTCAAGTCGTCAGCTTCTGCTTTTTTACCTTGCTTAAACAGATCGCCAACTTGTTTTGCAATTGTATTTGCTTCATTTAATAAGGAATCTAACTCCTTTTGGGTAGTTTTTCTGGCATCATCCAATTCAAGTACTTTTTCCAAAATTGGTTTTGCATCAAAATTTTTAATGGCCAAACGAGCGATTGCTTCGTCTTTATTTTCCCGGATGTAATTCAGTTGTAACATATAGTATTGAGTATAGCGATGTGAGATTTTTAGATATTTAGTATAGAAGATTTAGATAGTAGAAATTTGTATGAGTAAATTTAAGTATAGTATCTCAATACTCAAATCTTATATCTCAATACTCCAAAAAAAATCTCCTAAACTTCTGTTGAAGCTCAGGAGATTTTAAAAATTATTGAATACCCTTATGCTTCTGCAGTGAATGGAACTATCGAAACATACGATTTATCATTACGTTTCTTTTTAAATTCAACTGTTCCATCAGTTAAAGCGAATAAAGTATGGTCTTTACCAATACCAACGTTTGCACCTGGATTGTGTTTAGTACCTCTTTGACGAACAATGATGTTCCCTGAGATAGCTAATTGACCACCAAAAATTTTAACGCCTAAACGTTTGCTTTGCGATTCGCGGCCGTTGTCGGAACTACCCGCACCTTTTTTATGTGCCATGTTTTCTTAAATTAAAATTAAAATTAAAAATCATGAATTGAATTCGCTCAATTCAAATTATTTCGCTGCTTTTTTCGCTGCTGCTTTCTTAGGAGCTGCTTTTTTAGGTGCAGTTTCTGTTTTTGCCGCTGCTTTTTTAGGAGCTGCTTTTTTTGTTGTTTTCACTTCTACTTCAGTTGCTTCAACTTTAGCTTTCGGTGCTTTTTTCTCAACAGAAATTTCATCTTTCAATGTTTCGCCTTTACCTAAAATTCCTTGAATAAGAATTTGAGATAATTGCTGACGGTGACCATTTGATTTTTGGTAACCTTTTCTGCGTTTCTTTTTAAATACGATGACTTTGTCACCTTTTAGATGGGAAAGTACTGTTGCAGCTACTTTTGCACCATCTACTGAAGGAGTTCCAATTTGAATTTTCCCGTCATTGTCAATTAACAACACGTTATCAAATTCAATTTTAGCCCCTTCGCTAGCTTCTAGGCGGTGAACATACACTTTAGTGCCACGTTCTACCTTAAATTGTTGCCCGGCTATTTCTACGATTGCGTACATTTTTTTAGGGTTTAATTTGTTAATACTACCCAAGCGTAATTATTTCTTGGGGGCACGAAATTAAGAAAATATTTTATTCCGGCAAAGAAATGACGGTTTTTTTCTTGTTTACCAGATAAACACCTAGTAATATTAAGGCGATCCAGACAAAATGAAGAGGCAACACGGCTTCATTGTCGAAAAGTCCCCAACCCATTGCTACTATTGGAATCAGGTAGGTAACGGAAGATGCAAAAAGGGCGGTCGTTTGACGAATTAATACATTGAAAACAATTACCGAGAGCGCAGTGCCGAAAACCGCTAAAATTGCCACATATCCTAAACTTTCCAAAGCTTTTGGATCGTTTGCCAAACGGTAAGTAAAATCAGTAAAGCCAAACAAATAAAATCCTGCCACCGGACCAATGAACATCATTGCCCAAACAGTGGCAGTAATTGGATTAACATCATTCAAGCTCTTTTTGATAATATTGACACTTAGTCCGTAGCAGAGGGTGGCTAATACCACATAAAATCCGAATAATAAATTATTATCCAGATCAATGCTTTTGCCAACCATCAATAATCCAATGGCCCCGACAAAACCAATCATAATCCCAACTGCGTTTATCCAACGTGTTTTAATTTTAAACAATAAAACACCTAATAATAATGTAAATAAGGGAGTTAGTGAATTTAACATTCCTGCCAAGGAGCTGCTGATACCGGTTTCTGCTTTTGTAAATAAAAAAGCGGGAATGAAATTCCCAAGTACGCCCATTCCCACAAATCCTTTCCAATGTTTTAACATCGGCATTTTAACATGTCGGAATACCAAAGGAGATAAAAATAAAAAAGCCATCAGAATTCGAAGTGCAGCTACTTCTTCACTCGAAAATACTTCCATTCCACGCTTCATTAAAATAAAGGAACTTCCCCAAATCAGGGCAAGAATGATAAGGATGATCCACTGAAAAAGTTTTTTGCTCACGAAAAAAAATTAAGCCACAAAGATATTACAATTGTTGGAATCTTGGTTGCTAGTTTTTAGTGATTGCGTTTTTCGATTCTTATTAAAAATGTAAATTTGTAATCGAATCAATTTGTTTTTAATCCTAAATCCTAAATTTATTATGTCAACAGAAAAAATAACACTCAAAATAGAAGGAATGACTTGCGGACATTGTGAAAAATCAGTGGATAGGATCATTAAAGAAATTGATGGTGTTTCTGAATGTACTGTGTCAGTTAAAAATTCTTCTGCGGAAGTAACATTTGATAATTCAAAAACCAGTAAACAGTTGATCATAAAAGCTGTTAACGATAGTGAACTATACAAAGCAAGTTAATATGCAACACTACAAAATTTATGTTGGCGGTGAGTTTGTTGAAACTCAAAACAAATTAAAAGTTGTAGATCCATTTACCCAACAAGTATTTGCAACAACTTATTTAGGAGGTTCCGAAGAGCTGGAAATGGCCATTAAAAAGGCGGAATCAATTAAAGAAGAATTAAAAAATTTACCTTCTTATAAACGCTATGAAATTTTAATGCAGATCGCAAATGAAATGAAAAGCAATCGTGATTACCTTGCAACAGTACTTTGTAACGAATCAGCAAAACCAATTCGTTATGCATTAGCAGAGATCGATCGTGCTGTACAAACTTTTATTGTTGCTGCAGAAGAAAGTAAACGTTTGCCAAAAGAATATATATCGCTTGACTGGACGATAGCAGGAGAGGGGAAAGAAGGCATTGTAAAATATTTTCCTTTGGGATTGGTTGCTGGAATCGCACCATTTAATTTCCCGATGAATTTAGCCGTACACAAAATCGCTCCTGCTATTGCTGCAGGCTGTCCTATTATATTAAAACCTGCTTCTTCAACTCCGATTTCTACGTTAGAATTGGCTAAAATAATTGATAAGACTGCCCTTCCAAAAGGTGCCGTTTCCATTATTCCAATGAATAGATTAGCAGGAAATCAATTAGTAACCGATGAGCGTTTTAAATTGTTATCGTTCACCGGTTCTCCGCTAGTTGGTTGGGAAATGAAACGCAATGCAGGAAAAAAGAAAGTAGTTTTAGAACTTGGTGGGAATGCTGCTGTGATAATTACACCAAGTGCAAATATTGAAAAAACAATTGTAAAATGTGTTGTAGGAGGCTTTGCTTATAGCGGACAAGTCTGTATTCATGCGCAACGATTTTATGTTCATGAAAGTGTTTTTGAAAAATTTACGCAAGAATTTGTTGAAGCAACAAAAAAATTAAAACAAGGGAATCCGAAAGAAGCCGCTACTGATATTTCTTCCATGATCGATGAAGAAAATGCAAAACGTGTGGAAGCATGGATATATGAAGCATCGCAGCAAGGCGCTACCGTTTTACTTGGAGGAAAACGAGAGGGAACATTTGTGGAACCAACCATTATTACGAACACAACAAAATCAATGAATGTATGCAGTGAAGAAATTTTCGGTCCTGTTGTAACTATCGAAAAATATAGCACTTTCAAAGAAGCAGTTGCGCTGGTAAATAATTCTGATTTTGGTTTACAAGCAGGTGTTTTTACAAATGAACTTTCTGAAAGTGATTATGCATTCAATAATATTGACGTAGGTGGAGTCGTAATTAATGATATTCCAACTTTTCGTGTGGACCATATGCCATATGGTGGAATAAAAGATTCCGGACTTGGTCGCGAAGGAATAAAATATGCCATAATGGACATGATGGAAGCAAAGATTTTGGTAAAATAAAACTAATTTTTTAGCATTGACATTCCTACAATTGATATTTATATAACTCTGCAATCACTTCGTACAACTCTTTTTCTGTTTGCAAATAATTACTGAAAGCATTATTGTAAAAGCTCATTTCCATAAAATATTCAATAGTAGAAATTTGACCCAACGTAAGAGATTTGTTTAAAAGCGTTGTGTTATTGAATGAAGTAAAAGCGGTTCGGTATTCTTCTAAAATTATTTTGAGGTTGGCATACTTTTCATAGATATGTTTGATATGAAAGTAATGTTCGTTGACATGGGCCTGTAACTCAAAATCTGTAAAAAGCAGTTGCGCTTTTTTTAGCTTTACAGTGTTTTTGTTTTCCCACAAAGGAATAGTAATACCTGTGTGGATGCCGTTGTAGTTTTGACCAAGTATGCCTTGATAGTGATAACCTACTTCAGCTTTGGGTAAATACATTGCTTTACTCACCTCTATTTGTTTTTGAGCAATTAACTTTTCCTGTTGCAGAATTTTAAGTAAGGGGTCGGCACTTTCATAATTTTTTTCCAATTGTTCGAATGATGGAATAATTGAAAGCATAGGGTAAAGGGTATCAGGAAATACAACTGAAACTCCTCCGTTCAACTCCGTTAGCTTTTGATTAAGCTGATTGATTGAGGAACTGTTTTCCTGAAATTCTTTTTTAATTTCTATCAATTGTAGCTGTGCTTTGTTTACGTCAAGAATATTTCCTTCTCCCTTCTCGAGCTTTTTTTGAAAATCTGACACCAGTTTTTCGGTGTTCTGTTTTCGCTGCCCTAATAGTGTGTGCAGCTTATTGTGATAAACTAAATCAATGCAAACTTTTTTTGCTTCCAATAAAATATCCTGCCGTTTGGCCGTGAATTGATACTCGGATTGGATAATTTGCTGATTTGCCAACTGCTTCTTTTTGATATATGCCGTTGGAAAATCAAAGGATTGTGCAATGGTGAATTCTTGTTGAACCCCTGCATTAGAACGTTTTCCAGAAAGAAAGTCGTATTCAGCGGTTGGATTGTAAGGAGTAAGACCTGTTTTATATTGAAGATTCTGTGCCTGATAATATTGCTGGCTTGCAATAAGTGTTTTATTATTTTTTCTTATTGCAGAAAGAATAGTGTCCATATTGGATTGGGCATTTCCGTTTGCTGCAAACAGCAAAAGCAGGATGAATGGTGAATGGTAAATGAATTTCAATTTCAGTTGGCGAGTGAATTTTATTTTTTTCATTTTCAGTTAGAATTTTTATTAGACAAATAATAAACAACCGGCACAATAAATATATTTAGCAATGTGGATGTGAGCAGACCTCCTAAAATAACTTTTGCCATAGGACTTTGAATTTCGTTGCCGGGTAAATCTCCCGCAATGGCAAGTGGTATTAGCGCAAGTCCTGCACAAAGTGCAGTCATTAATATCGGACTTAAACGGTCTTTTGAACCCTGTATGATTGTATCATATAAATTAAAGCCTTCTTCACGTAAGGTTTTGTAATGAGATACAAGTAAAATTCCGTTTCTTGTAGCAACTCCAAACAACGTAATGAAACCAATGATACTCGGAATGCTCATAATTCCATTTGTGAAATAAATGCTGAACACACCACCAATCAATGCAAGGGGCAGGTTCAATAAAATGATGGATGCCGTTTTTACATTCTTAAATTCCTGGTAGAGTAAAAGAAAAATTACCAGCAGTGAAAGCAGTGAAGCGATAAGCAATATTTTTGAAGCTTCGGATTCTGCCTGAAATTGCCCGCCATATTCAATATGATACCCTTCAGGGAGTTTAACTTTATCTTTTATGGTTTTCTGAATTTCTTCAACTGCACTTTTCTGGTCCCGCCCGGCAACATTAGCGCTGACAATAGTTTTACGTTGCACATTTTCACGATTAATCGTGCTGGGCCCACTTGTGCTAATAATATCAGCGATATAGTGAAGAGGGATCCTTCTGTGATGTGATTGAGTTGCCGGACCAGTGTTTTCAGTATCCGACATTTCATCATTTGCGCTAACACCCACATCAATTAATGTATTGCGGACGTTTTCAATTGATCCTCTGTTAGCATCATCAAACCGAAGTATCAAATCAAAGGTTTTGTTATTTTCGTATATCTCCGAAACTTTTTCTCCGGCAAAAGCCACATCTACAAACTCATTGAATTCTCCGATGGTAATTCCGTAATGATTCAAAATGTCGCGCTTAGCTTTTATCTGCACCTGCGGAATTTCCACCTGTTGTTCCACGCTTAAATCAACCAACCCTTCAATGTCCTGAATATTATTTTTGATTTGATTTGAAAGCGAAAAAAGCTTGTTTAAATCAGTGCCAAATAGTTTGATGGCAATGTTTGCACGGGTTCCCGACAGCATGTGGTCAATGCGATGCCCAATGGGTTGTCCGATAGTAATGTTTACCCCTGTAATACCTGCAAGCTTTTTACGCACATCCATCATAAATTCTTCACGGCTTCTGTGGGTCAAAACAAATGGCGCTTCAATTTCTGCACCATTTACGCCTTGTCCGTGTTCATCTGATTCTGCCCTTCCTGTTCTGCGTGTAGTGATTTTTATTTCGGGAATTGAAAGCAATGCTTGCTCAACCTGTGTTCCTATTTTGTTGCTTTCATCCAATGAAATTCCTGGAAGTGAAACGGCACTAATCACTAAAGAACCTTCGTTGAATTCAGGCAAAAAACTTCTTCCCAATTGGCTCATAACAAAAAGTGAAGCAATCAAGAGTACAGTAGAAAATGCAATGACGGTCTTTTTTATCTGCATTACTTTTATCAATGCACTTGTATATATTTTTTGCAGTCGTTCTACTAACCAGCTTTCTTTGTGCTGTTTTTGCAGCATTTTTTCATCTGCTAAAAGGAAACTCCCCAAAACGGGTGTGAGAGTTATGGAAACAATGAGTGAAGCAAAAAGTGAAATAATAAATGCTATACCAAGCGGTGCAAGTAATTTTCCTTCCATGCCTGATAAAAAGAAAAGAGGAACAAATGCAACGATAATGATGAAAGTGGCATTGATGATGCTTGTTCTTATTTCAACCGATGCATCAAAAATTACCTGGAGTTTGTTTATGCGTTCAGCTTCAGGCTTGACGGCATTTTGTTTGAGTCGCTTGAAAACATTTTCAACATCTATGATTGCATCATCAACCAAAGCCCCTATTGCAATTGCCATACCGCCAAGGCTCATGGTATTGATATTGTATCCCAGCCAATGCAGGGTGAGGATGGCTGCAATGAGTGAAATGGGAATTGCCAGCAATGAAATAAGAGTTGCGCGCCAGTTCATGAGGAACAGAAAAAGAATAATGACAACAAAAATACTTCCTTCCAATAATGTTTTTTTAATATTGCTGATGGATGCGTTTATGAAATCTGCCTGACGAAAAATATGAGTGTTGATTTTAATATCGGGGGGCAGATTGTTTTTCATATCTGCAATAGCATCATCAATTTTTTCTGTGAGTTTAAGTGTGTTGGTGGTAGGTTGTTTGGCAATAGATAAAACAACAGCAGGTTTTGTGTTGGAAGAAGCATCTCCAATTTTTTGAGCAACACTGATTTTTAGTTCAGCTACATCTTCTATCCGAATAACTTTTCCGTTTGAAGATTTGATAACTGATTTTCCCAGCTCATTTACATCGTTTGTTCTTCCAATGCCTTTTACAATATATTCGTTTCCAAATTCGTTCATAAAACCACCGGATGAATTTCCGTTGGCTTCTTTGGCAGCGGTTAACAATTCGTTTAACGATACATTGTAATAATTCATTTTTTGAGGAGAGGCAAGAATCTGATACTGTTTGTATTCGCCACCCATTACAATTACCTGGGCTACACCGCCTGTTGCCAATAATCTGGGTCGGATTGTCCAATCGGCAATGGTACGTAAATCCATCATGGAGGTTGAATCGGAAGTGAGGGAGATGAACATTATTTCACCCATGATGCTTGACTGCGGAGCCATAGTTGGATTACCAACACCTTGCGGAAGTTTTTCGGCAACGGCAGTAATTTTTTCGTTCACGATTTGTCGTGCTTTAAAAATATCGGTGTTCCATTCGAACTCCACCCACATTATTGAAATGCCGGCAGAAGATGAACTTCTTACCCTGCGTACATTTGTTGCTCCGTTCACCGAAGTTTCAAGCGGAAAGGTTACGAGTTTCTCCACTTCTTCCGGAGCCATACCATGTGCTTCTGTAAGGACTACAACGGTTGGTGCAGTTAGATCCGGAAATACATCTACATCCATTTGTGTAGCGATATAAGATCCGAACACGATGAGTAATATCGATACAACGATGATGAGTAATCGGTTGCCGAGAGAGAATTTTATTATTTTATTTAACATGATTAATTCTTTTAATGTTCGTGTCCATGTTTAGGCAATGTACCTGATGCGGTGGATAATTTAATTTGATAAGCTCCTTTAGTCACTACTCTTTCACCTTCCAAAACTCCACTTAACAGTTGCACATTTACTCCATCACTTGCACCAATTTTTATTTCACGCTTCTGAAAACTTTCACCTTCGGTTTGAACATACACGAAGAAATTCCCCTGTTCTTCTATCAATGATGAAACAGGAATTGCCAATACATCCGGAATCGGGGTTGATTTCAGATAAACCTCAGCAACAGAGCCGGGAATTAAATTACCGGTGTTGTCAATTTCAAATGTTACCGGAATAAAAGGAGAATTGGAAGAAGCACTTTTTCCGTAGGAAATCACTTTGCCGTTTAATTCTTGTGTATTGTACATTATTTCACTATCAGTTGTTTTGAAATTTGCCGAAGTGATAGCTGTAAGTTTATTAAAATATTTTTGTGAAACATTTGCTTGTAAAATAAGTTTTTTGTTTTTTGAAATAGTTGCAAGTGGTGTTCCTGCCTCAACAAATTGTCCTTCGATTACAAAAATGTTTTTTACAAAACCTGGCATGGTTGTCGAAATGTTTTGCCCGTTTGCAGAATAATTTTTTGCAATCGTATTGAAAGTATTCTGTGCATTTTCAAAATCAAATTTTGTATGTAGAAAATCTTTTTCCGAAATAATTTTATCTTTTATCAATTCTTTTGAACGGTCATACTCTGCCTTTGCTTTATCGTAATTTGATTTTGCCTCTTTGTATTTTGCATCAATGTTTCCTTCGGCTAAATCACCTCCTGTGATAATGAACAAATTTGTTCCTTTACTAACATCAGAACCAATGATTGTTTTGTTTCCCGAAAACAATACGATGCCACTTGCTTTGGCAGTAACAATCATTTCATCACCGGGAGCAGAAAGAATTTGTCCACTTGTTTTGATGATGTCGCTAAATACTTGCTTTCGTACAGGAGAATTTGCAAAATCTACTTTCCATGCTTGTTCTTTCAAATAAGAAATATCACCAACACCAGTTTCTTCCGGTTGATTTTCCATAGCAGTTTTTTCATCAGCATAAACAGGTACACTGTCAATAGTTATTTTGTCGCTGAATTCTTTGGTTTGAATTTCAAACACTAAAGTTCCAATACCTGATGAATTTGGTTTTAATGCGAATCGGAAAATTCCCGGATTGGATGGCTCAGTTGATTTTACGGAAAGACTTTTCCCATTAACTGTTAGTGTTAATAGGATGGTTCCTTCAGTATAAGCTTTGAAGTAGTCTCCTAGTTTTGTGAAGTGTGCAGCAAATTTGCTTTCATTTCCTACTACCAAAGGTTTGAATTCAACAAAGAGTTCTGTTTTGTCACTATAAAGTGTATAAGCTAAGGGCTCCAAGCCGTGTTTGTCATCCTTTTGTTCATGAGAATGGTCGGTTGAGCAAGCAAATAGCATAGTTGAAATGATTGCCAAAGGCAAAATTATTTTCTTCATGTTTTTAAAAAATTTAAAAGGAATGAAACATTAATTCACCTGTCACATTCTACAATGCAAAAGGTGTTCGTTTTCTGAATAGAAAACCAATTAAGCTATAAAAGCAGGAGGAGCACGCAAACCCGAAGAAAGGGAATGAGGCGAAATGTAAATAAAAGTTTTTTCAGGAAGTTTGTGAAGCAAAAATTGAATAGTGTAATCACATAAAAAGAAATCAGTGGGCGAAACGGCAACCTTTAAAAAAAGTTGTTTGGAAAAAATATTGATTTTATTGTCATTATTTGCGGTGATAAAAATATCTGAATGAATGAAATGTGAGTAAAGATGATCAAAATCTTTGCTTGAATGATCACTGTTGTCGTGATGATCATTGTGATGATGCGCTGTTAAATCGTGATCAGTATCGTGGTGATGATGCGGAACATTGTTATGTCCAAGCAAAATAGCATAGGCTACAGTAAGTAAAAATAGTGCAATTCTCTTTCTTAACATCGGCTCAAATATAGGAAATTAATCACTATTTTAGTTCTTTAAGAGGGCAGTAATTTTTTTATGTGATGGCTGTTTTTATCAACTTACTATAACTCTTTCAACTTTTCTTCCGCTTTCTTAGAATAAAAACCTTTTTCATTTTCAATTTCCAGTAGTAATTCTTTTGCACTTTGTTGTTCACCTGTTTCCAATTTCAATAAAGCGATATTCCATTTTGCTTCCTGATAAAAAACAGTATTGGAGTTTTTCAAAACATGTTCCAAATACTTTATTGCAGAATTGTATTTCCCATTTTGAGAAAGAGATAATGCACCATAGAATAAAGCATTGATATCATCAGGATTGTTTTCGAGCAACAATTGAAACGATGAAATTGCTTTTGAGTATTTTCCTTTATTGAAATATTCCAATCCTTGTTTTAAAACTCGGTTAGCTGCAACACTGTGTATTTCCTCCATTTCAATTAAATTATTTGAACTAATCTTGTTCTCTTTAGATGGTGGGGTGTAGCCTTTAAAAACAAATGGTTGGGGCGCGTGATTAAAATATAAATGGTTGTAATCTGCCACTTTAAGATCATAAATATAAATGACATCAGAATTATAATTTGTTTTTAAAATATCATTTTCATTGCTGAATGTTGTCTCGATATAGTTAGCAGGAATGCTTTCTATTTCTTTGATAGGAATGATTGTGTTTGGAAGTAAATTTCTTTTTGAGGGTTTAACTTTTCTGATAGTTTTTTTAATTGCAAGCACCTTGTTTTCAACAGCAGGCAACATTGATTTCATCTTGGAAGAAGTAGGTGCAAGCAGTTGGACCTTTTCGACTAATACCGGTTTCGGTTTATTTTCAGAGAAAATACCTACCCATTTATAAAATACTAAAATGGATATCAGGGAAATAATTACCATGGAAACTTGAGTAAAAGTAATTTGCCTGACATGAGAAGCATTTGTTTTAACATCTATTTTGTGATGAATATCAGCCAGGTCGTCAAATGAAAAAGGAAAGGCAGTAAAACCATTAAGGGCACTTGCACATAATTCGCAGGAAGAAATATGCATATATAATTGTTCGTGTTCAAGCTTGTTTGTTGTGTGTAACGAATAAGCCTGAAGTTGATCGAAGCTAAGGCAGTTGGTAAAAATTGTATCTGTTTTCATGGGGATCATTTTTATTTTTGAAAATTTAATCTGTTATGGATGATTTTCCAGTATCAATAATTTTAAATTTCGTTTTCCGTTTTGAATATAACTTTTTACTTCATTTACCGAATAGCCTGTTATTTCAACAATCTGAGTGTAACTCATGTTCTTAAAGTAAAATAGTTCAATACATTTCTTTTGAAAAGGATTCAGATTATTCAATGCATTTTCTAACTTTTCAAAACTGTTTTCTTTTTCTTTTGCATCCTCTGCATCCATCACAAACACTTGTTGCTTTACTTCATATTCATATCCCAAACTGCGATTTACCTGTGTGTTTATTTTTCTTATTTCGGAAATGCAATAATTACGTACTACGAAAGTGAGCCATGCTTTAAAGTTCTCCACTTCACGTTTTTTCAATTCTTCAAAAAGTTTTTCAAAAATCTGGAGAACGATGTCTTTTGCATCATCCCGATCTTTAAAATAATTTAAACACATACCAAAAACCAAATGTGCATATCGCTTATAAAGCTCACCTACCATTTGTTTGTCATGCGTAGTTTTGTATAGAAGTACTAAGTCCTTATCGCTTAGCTGACCTATGTTTGTGTTTGAAAAACTCATAACCCGATTTTTTTTAGAATTTCCCGGAATCGGTTCTTGATCAATAGACGTTTACTATTATCAGATTCCACAAACTTTTACTTTGATAAAAGGATTTTGTTTTTGAGAATGAGTAAGCGGCAGGATTTTTAAATAAACGGTTTTTAATTACAGAAATACGAGAAGGAAAAAAATGTTTTGTGGAAATGATTTTTGAATAACGTCTTAGTTTCAAACGAGCAAATTCGCGAACTCGAAAAAATTATTAATCTTAAAAACGAAAGAAGATGAAAAAAATAAAACTTATTTTAGGAATTACGGCCTTTGCAATAGCTGGTTGTATCAATGCTCAGGAAACAGGCATTATTAAAGGAACAATTACAGATGATAAAGGTGAAACCCTCCTTTTTGTTCCTGTTGCTTTAATGGAAGATTCAACAATTGTAGCTCAGGCCGAAACAAATGAGCAGGGAGACTTTACATTTAAACAACTTACTCCGGGAATTTACAATTTAAAATTTTCTTATACCGGCTATAAAACATTAATTGTTTCAGGAATTGAAGTAACTGCCAATCAAATATCCTATGTTTACAGATCAATGAAAACAAAAATTGACACCTTAGGGATTGTTGAAGTTGTTTCTGAAAAATGGGAAAAGTCAATTATAAATCCCAGATTTTCGACTGTTACTTCTATTTCGATTGATCAAATTGAAAATAGCGCAGTTGGTTTCGGAGATATTATTAGTTTAATGATCACTTTGGTACCGGGAATACAACCAACAGAGGATGGAAAAGATATTTACATGAGAGGATCTCGCCAGGGAAGTACGGGTTATTATGTGGATGGTAATCGTACCATGAGTGTTCCTGAGGTACCGGGCCCGGGAATAGCAAGTATGGAAATATTAACCGGTGGTGTTCCTGCCGAGTATGGTGATTGTACGGGAGGATTGGTGATTATTACAACAAAAGAATACAAATGGGAAATGCGAAAAAAAGAAATTCAAAGACGTGAACGTGCAGAAAGAGAACAGCAAAAGAATGTTAAAAAAAAGAAAATTGATTAGAAAAAAGAAAATTTTGTGTCATGCTGAACTTGTTCAGAAATCTCAATAAGTAGGAGACTAAAACAAGTTCAGCTTTTTTTATAAGCCTACCACTGATTATTTTTTTCTTTTATCAAAATAAATTAAATCCTAATCCGAAAGTTATTCTAAACTCTTCCAGTGATATGGGTTGTGGTGCATCAGATAAATGTTGTCCATAAACATATCGTGTTTCTAAAAACAAATGCGCAAATCGTTGAAAATAATAATTGAACCCTAAACCGGCAGTTGCCAAAGGTGAAATAACCGGTTTGTAATAAATCGTTTTGGCATGGTCTTGCGAAAGACTTTGATATCCGGCATTGTAGGATGAGGTGTAAGCAAATCCCGGCTGGAGGATAAAATAGGGATCGAAATGAGTAGTGGTAGGAAAGTGATAAACGGCTCCTAACATTACGGAGTGATTATCTTTTAATCCCGTCGAATCAATTGTCAAACCATTACTTCCCAGCATGTAGTTACAATCTCCACGAACAGAAATTTTAGTATCTAAATAATATTCCAGATTCCCATTTACATGAACGTTGTTTATATTATCTTTTAACATTACTCCGGCAATGATGGATGCATCAGCACGGACAAGGTGTTTGTGAATAAACTGTCCTTCCTCTTGCTGCGCAAAACCAATAAAAGGTGCGCTAACCAACACTAGAATAATAATTTGCTTCAGCATAATAAAATATTTTGAAGAATGATTAGTTTTTATTTTTCTTTAACGCTTCCAGATATCAAACAAACGAACATTCAAACTCAGGTTAATCAGCAAGTGACCTTCAATGCCTCTGACTTTTTCCTTTTCAATAAAAACATCTTTATTTCCATCGATTTCAAAAACAGTAGCGCGTACATCATAACCAAGGTGCATCATGTATTGTGTGGTGAGTGAAAGATCCATTCTGTCGGTAATATTATAATGTGCTCCTATTCCGGCTTGCACGGCACTGCTCCATTTGTCTTTATAAAAAGTGCTGTTGTTTTTTGAAACTTTGGTATAATCAAAACAATGTCCGGCAAGGATATAAGGCGTTAATTTTCCTTTTGTCGTTTCACAATTAAATGGATATGCAACAACCGACCAGCCAATATGTTCATCTACTCTTCGGGCAATTCCGCTAATATCAGTTGTAATATAATCAGCAAACCAATCGGTATTCATCCGTTTATTTATTCGTATCCTAAACTGTCCGCCATAACCAAATCCATTTGCTCCATCATCACTAAATGCACTAACAGTATTGCGCACACCTAATTGAAAATATCCGCTTTCGGTATCCGCCTTTTGTTTTTCCTGTGCAATCCCTGAAAAAGGAATCAGCAAAAAGTATAGCATCCGTGTTTTCATTTGAATAATATTATTGTTTATATGTAAAACTAAATATTACTTTGAAATATTGTGCGAAAAGCTGTTGAAAATCATTAATATTAAAATAAACGACTAAAAGTCAGTGTGTTGTGAAAACAAATAGAATATATAAAAAAATAAGTTGTAGGATTGAATTTGAATATTATTTATGTTTTTTTTTAGGAGGTAAGGCAGCGGATTGAAAATCTTTTTTCCATTCAAAAGTTTCTATCATGTGGTAAATATCTTTTTGAATAAACTTTAAAACCGGTGAAATGGAATCAGTGTTAGGGGCAACATTGAAGTACAATGCGCCACGTAAAAAATGTTTTGTGCTATCTGTTAAAAAAAACTGGAAGGAAGAAGCAGCATTGCCTTCGATCTCATATATCAACCCATATACTTTGCTGGAATCTTTTGCAATTGTTTGCTGCGAAATCCCTGATGCCTTTATCTGATGCTTTGAGGCATAATGATAGGTTTCTTCGAGGTTTTCAATTAGATCACCTTTTAGTTCTTTATATGTTAAATTTAAGGTGCCATTGAATGTTGGAAAATTCAGGTTCAGCCAGGCTGTTTCAGCATTAAAACTTTTTCCTTTTTCCATTTTTGAATAAGAGGGGATCTCAAATGTGAAAGGTAAAACAGAATCGTACAATACATATTTTTTTTCAGGAAATGTAAGACGGAAATAAGCTCTTGGTTTGGGTGCGATTGTATCATCATCGCTGCCACAAGAAGAAAGATAAAAAACAGTAAACAAAAGACAAATGAAAAGAAAGGAAGGAGCTTTCACAACCTGAAATCTGAAATTTGAAATTTGTAAACTATTCTTCATTTCTTTCAATAGTTATTTTAACTCTTTTTATTCTTCGATTATCTGCTGATTCAATTGTAAAAAGTAAATTTTTAAAATTTATTTTGTCATTCTTTGATGGTATCCGGCCTTCAATTTCAATTAAAAAACCTGCCAATGTATCTGCTTCTCCTTTTGCATCCTCAAAATCAGCTCCATCAATTTCCAAAATACGATATACATCATTTAACGCTGCTTTCCCTTCAAACACAAAGTTGTGTTTGTCTAATTTTGAATACACCAGATCATCATCATCAAACTCATCATTAATTTCACCTACGATCTCTTCAATCACATCTTCTAATGTTACAACACCTGAAGTGCCTCCATATTCATCAACAACTATTGCAAGATGTGTTTTTTTGTGTTGAAATTCACGCAATAAATCATCAATTTTTTTATTCTCAGGAACAAAAAAGGGTGGACGAATAATTTTGTGCCAGTCGAAATTATCCTGCTCATCTAAATATTGTAATAGATCTTTTGCATAGAGCACTCCCGCAATATTATCAATTGTACCTTTATAGATAGGAATACGGGAAAATCCGCATGCGATAATATCCGCAAGTAATTTTTTATATCCGGTTTCAAACTCAAATGCCGTGAAATCCATACGGGATTTCATAATTTGTTTTACATCGGTTGCGCCAAATTTTACAATGCCTTTAAGTATTTTGTGGTCCTCTTCCGGAATCTCATCTTCCGATGTGAGATCCAGTGCTTGTGATAATTCATCAACTGAAATATTATGGGATTTTTGTTTAATTAATTTATCGAGCAACGATGTTGAATAAATCAAAACGAAGCTTACCGGAGAAAATAAACGTTGTAAAAAGCGGACAAAATACACTAGGATCCGTGTTGACTTTAATGGATTTTGAGTAGCATATATTTTTGGAATGACTTCTCCAATTAATAAAATTAAAAAAGTTACAACTATTACCTGTATTACAAAACCCGCAGTTTGGCTTTCTGAAAAATCAAACAAAGCAACATCATCTTGCTTCATACCAAAAATAAATGTGGCATTTATTATTACGATGGCAATATTAATAAAATTGATACTTATTAAAACTGTTGCCAATAATCGTTTAGGAGTTGAAATCATCAAAAGGATTTTTTCATCAGTTTTTGTTCCTGATGTTTTCAACTCTTCCATGTCTGTAGGACTGAGTGAAAAAAATGCCGATTCAGCAGCCGAAACGAATGCAACAATGATCAACAATACAAACATTGATAATATTGCAAATAAAATACTTACAGAAAAAGAGTTAACGATAATGCTTAAGAGCAATGATGTATTTGCCACTAAATGCAAGCTATTCAGGATATCCAAAATATATTTTTTTTAATACGAATGTTCGAAACAAAGATATTGCTTTGCTCCTAACATTGCATTTTAATTTAATTTATCAGATCAGAAAGGCTGATTGTCTCCGGTTTTTGTACCTGCAACTCCTGTATCATCCGTTCCTGTTGTAGATGGAGAATGTTCTTTTTTACTTAAAATAGTAAATGTGTCACCAACTATTTCGGTTGTGTAACGTTTATGACCTTCTTTATCGTCCCATGAACGTGTACGTAATTTACCTTCGATATAAATGGTCATTCCTTTTTTCAGATATTTTTCTGCTATTTCTGCCAAGCCGCGCCAAACAACAATGTTGTGCCATTCGGTTTGTTCATTGCGCTGTCCGGTTTTATCTTTGTAAGATTCAGTTGTAGCCAATGGAAAGTTTGCAACAACGGCACCTCCTTCTAAATGCCTTACTTCGGGATCTTTCCCTAAATTTCCCACTAAAATAACTTTGTTAACGCCTGCCATAAAATTAATTTTAAGTTTTAATAATAACAAATATAAATATTACAAGAGGATATACTACTTCCAATCAAAAAAATATTTATATTTTAGTGCTCTCAATGGGTAATAATAATTCTAAAAAAACTAAATTGAAAAAAACTAAACTATATCCGGTATTATATTTTTTAATCCTGTTTGCGTTTGTTGCAAAAGCACAACAAGGGGAGTCTGAAAAATGCATTGGCGAAGGTAAATTTATTGTAGATGCCTATTACGGTTACCCTTATGTGATGGGAAACTATATAAGGGATTCGTACAGTAACTACTATACCGGAACTTTAAGTGAAGAAAAAGTTGTGAATTATAACCATGTGGGTGGAAAATGTGAGTATTTGATAAACGATATGGTGGGTATGGGAGTAGATTATACGTATGCGAAAGTGATCTATACTTATACGGATGCATATTATGTTAGTGGACAATCGGCACCAAAATATGACCGATTTACAGAAAGTCTTACCAAACAGAGATTTTTACTAAGGGTCAACATCCATTTTGCTACTACAAGTGAGTTGGATCCATATGCCACGGCCGGTGTTGGATATAAGCAAACTATTTTTAAGACTAATAATCCCAATAATTACAATTATGATATGTCTTTTTTTAATGCATTTCCTGTAGCATTTAGACTCGGTGCAGGACTACGCTGGTTTTTTTCAAATAATATTGGTGTTTGTGTTGAAGCAGGGATAGGCGGTCCATCAATTCAGGGTGGCATATCTGCAAAATTCTAATATTTTTTTCTCCCGCTTTGAGTATGTAGAAAAATATTTTTATAATTGATCTACAATTAGCAATTTTTTTTATGATACCGAATTATAAATTAGCTGCAGAAGCTGTAAAAGAAGTAAAAAGCGGACATCGTGTTTTTGTTCACGGCAGTGCAGCAACTCCATTGCATCTTTTGAAAGCTCTTTTTAAAAGAAAAGAAGAATTAAATAGTGTTGAATTAGTATGTATAAGCACATTAGGGGATGCAGGTTTTGATCAAACAGATTTCGGGAAAAGTTTTTTTATTAATTCATTATTCGTTTCTGAGAACATCAGAGAGATCGTAAATAGTGAACATGGTGATTATATTCCTGTTTTTTTAAGTGAGATCAATCAGTTATTTGACAAAGGGATTTTGCCTTTGGATGTTGCTTTAATTCATGTTTCTCCTCCCGATTCACATGGTTATTGTTCTCTTGGAACCTCCATTGATATAGCACGTTCAGCAATTCGGAATGCAAAATACATCATTGCCCAGGTAAATAAACAAATGCCCCGTACTCATGGAGATGGCATGGTTCATATAAATACTATAAATGCTTTTGTTGAAATAGATGAAGCCTTACCGGAGGTGAGTTATCAAAATAAAATAAATGGTAATGCATTAACAATTGGAAAATATTGCGCAGAACTGATCGAGGATCGTTCCACTTTGCAAATGGGAATTGGGGCAATTCCGGATGCCGTTCTTTCTTGTCTTCACAACCATAAAGACCTTGGTATCCATACCGAAATGTTTTCAGATGGAGTGATTCCACTAGTTGAAAAAGGAATTGTTACAAATAAATATAAGAATAAGCATCGCGGAAAAATTGTGACAGGCTTTGTAATTGGCACAAAAAAATTATATGATTTTGTGAATGATAATTCTTCTGTGGCTTTTTTAGATTCTGATTATGTGAACGATACAAAGGTGATCAGGACAAATCCGAAAGCGGTAGCTATTAACTCTGCCCTTGAAATAGATCTCACCGGACAAATTTGTGCTGACTCGATTGGTTTTTATCAATATTCGGGTGTGGGCGGGCAAATGGATTTTATGCGTGGAGCAGCTCTTTCAGATGGAGGAAAGCCAATTATAGCGATGAATTCAATGACAAAAACAGGTGAATCAAAAATAGTCCCTTTTCTTAAAACTGGCGCAGGTATTGTTACAACAAGAGCCCATGTTCATTATGTTGTTACTGAATTTGGTGTGGCTTATTTATTCGGGAAAAACCTAAAACAAAGGGCAGATGCCTTGGTAAGTATAGCACACCCTTCTCATCAGGAAGCCTTGGCGAAGGCAATTTTCCAGCGATTTGGAAAAGAAATATAGAAATCAGTTTATACTTCCACCATATTTGTTAATGCAACAAAATCCGCAACAGATAATTCTTCTGCCCGTTGTGTAAGATATTTATGATCTAAAAATTCAGGTTTTAATTTGAAAGCTTTGATGGAATTTCGTAACGTTTTTCTACGTTGATTAAACCCCGCTTTTACAACTTGTTTAAAAAGTTTTTCATTGCAGTCAAGTTGTTGAACCTCATTTCGCGTTAAACGGATAACAGCTGATTTTACGCGTGGGGGTGGATCAAAAACATTTTCATTTACAGTAAATAAATATTCAATATCATAAAATGCCTGCAATAAAACACTTGTTATTCCATAGGTTTTATTTCGTGGCTTGGAAGCAATACGTTCCGCTACTTCCTTTTGGAACATACCAACAACTTCCGGAACCTGGTTTTTATGATCAAGTACTTTAAATAAAATTTCCGTTGAAATATTATAAGGGAAATTTCCGATCACCGCAAAAGATTCGTTATCAAACAAATTGTTGAAATCAAGTTTTAAAAAATCTCCTTCAATAATTCTATTTTCAAGTACCGGAAAATGCTTTTTTAAATAAGCAATGGAATCCCAATCAATATCTATAATATGAGTTTCAAAATCAGGTTCTGTAATTAAATATTTTGTTAGCACACCCATTCCCGGCCCCACCTCTAATACCTTTTTGTAAAGTGATGTGTGCTTCAGACTTTTTACAATATTTAGAGCGATGGTTTCATCTTTCAAAAAATGTTGTCCTAAATGTTTTTTTGCCCTTACCTCTTTTGTCATTTTTATATGTTTGTTGCTTCCAATTAGTTAGTACTTATTTTTTTATATTTACATACATCGCAATCTCCCATTCTAAATTCTATCCCATCTTTTATTAAAAGTCTTCCAAATTGATTTAACGAATCGGGGAATGTTTTTAACCAAATATCTTTGATAATATAAATATTCGGTTGCTGAAAAACTTCTTCCACGATCAATTGATTTCTCACCCACGATTGGTCATTGGGTGTTGCTTTTATCATGTCAGGATTGGGACAAGAGGTAATATAAGAATTCCAATATTCAGAAATGATACCGACTTGACCAAGTTTTTCAAATTCTCTAACAACCTCTACTTTGGGAGTTAACGTTTTCGGCCATATATATACTATGTTATAAATTGTGCCAATTCCGCCTATAAATACTGTTACAAATAAAATTGTTTTTATCATTTTCAGATAAATTGTTTTTGTTATTAAATTATCTAAAACCAATAAAATTACAAATGACAGAGAAATGTAAGTGCAAGTAAAATACCTCCTTGGGACACCATTAATAAAGGTCCATTTAGAAATAATTATTATTGCAAAAAGAAGGACTGCATCTAACAGAAAAAATAATATCCATTTTGAGGATGTAGTATTGAATTTAATTTTTTTAAACAGCAGAATGGTAATTCCAAATAGGAGTAGTACAAAATAAGAATACACACTGGTAAAAGGTTCATTTGCTTTAAAGATAAAAAAGTCATAAATGGTATTCCATAAAATTGCAGTTGTCTCCTTCATGCTATTAAAATCAGCAAAAGTGGTGTAATCTTGCTTGTTTTGAGAAATATATTTGGCATAATGAATAAAAAGAACACCAATTATACAACCTGTTAAACCGTAATAAAATTCAAGTCTTTTGAATAGTGAGAAAGTGAATTTATGAGTCTTGAAAAAATATAATAGTTGTATCGCTAACAATAAAAAAACAGAGATCAGAGCCATGTCTGATACCCAGATCGCTGCGATAAGAAGGGTCGTTATTGTTAAAAGGTTTAAATGAACAAAAAAATTATTTTTTTGAATTTTTTCTTTCTGATAATTAACAAATAAATAACAAGCAATCGCAATTAAACTATAGTGTATCCCAAATGAAAATTGAGTTACATCAATCAGACGCATAGGCGGGAAGAACCAAATTATTGCAAAAATAATTTTATAGAAATGTGATTTAAGAAAACTGGCAAATGCAAAAAAACCTAATAATAGAATTAAATAATGCGTAATTGCTTCAGAGGTAAGTGCAGAAAAATGAAATATTTTAAAAAAAACCTGACCAAGTAAAGGTATTAAACTTCCCATCCGGTCTTGTCCCCAAAAATATAGATCGTTAGGTAATTTAAAATAATGGATCATTAAAATACTTACTGCATTGTCAGAATTTAAGATCGGATAAAACAACGATGAATAAAAACGAAATGACAGGAGAAAAATTAAGGCAATTACAAAATAATAGATTTTCTTCATTTATTCTTAATGATAAATAATCCTATCAGAATTCTTCTTTCATAAGATTTAAGAGGCGGATTAAACTATTTCCAACAAAGTCCGGAATGCAACAAATTTATTTGCAAATTTATCGGCATGTTCCTTTTGTAATTGGGGTGCATGTAAACGCTGGTATTCTTGCAAAGAATTCATGCTTTCGCAAGTATATTGTATAGAATAAGTGCTGCCTTGTTCTTCCTCAACAAGTACTTTACATATTTTATTTTCAATAAAAAAACCTGTCGCCATCACATCAGGAATGTGCTTTTCTTTCATCCATTGAAGCCATTCATCATGTACATCATTTTCGATGTTTACTGTTATATTGTATATTATCATGTTTTTCTAATTATCAATTGTCCACTTTCCATTATCAATTAATAGTATCTCCTCTTAATTTTCTGAATCGTTTACGTGCTTCCACCACATATAAACTTCCCGGGTATTTTTCTAATAACTGCTGATACAATTCTTTTGCTTTATCCGGGTTTTTGAATTGATTTTCGTTCAGGTCAGCTAATTTAAAAAGAGCATCATCGCCTAAAATATCCTCACTATAATTTTTAAGGATGTTTTCATATAATGCTGCAGCTTCTGTGTATTTGGCATGTTTCAGTTCTATCTGAGCTTTTTTATAAAGAATATCATCAGCCAAAGCATGGTTAGGATAAAGTTTATTTATTGAATCCAAGGTGAGTTTAGCCTGTTCATCTTTATTCTGAAATGCTAACAGATCTGCCCGGGCAAATATCATTAAAGGTGCTTCGTTAGTATCAATTGCGAGTGCATCACTAATTAATAAGGAGAGATCCATAGCATCATTTGCAATTAATTTTGCAGTTGCACCTTTAAGCACATCCAGTTGTGCTTGAGCCCATTTGAAATCACCGGTGTAATACGATATTTTTGCTACCCGAAATTTTGCTTCCTGACCTATTTCATCATGTTTGAATGTTTTTTCAACTTGCGAATAACGTAAGGAAGCTTCCCAGATATCGCCTGTCATTAATAAAATATCCGCTAATTCTAATTTACATTCGGCTTGTAAATGGACCTCTAATTGGGGCATTGCAATGGTTTCTTCCAGTAATGCAATGGCTTCAGTTGTTTTATTCAAATAAAATGCCTGCAAGTGAGCTAAATTTTTTAAAAGCGGAACCGTGCTTGCCGATTTACCTAATTCAGAAAGTGTGGTATAATAATTTTTTTCAAGTTCAGTCAGATCTGCAGGAGTATAATTTCCTTTTGAAACTACTTTTTGATAATATACATTCAACAATTCAATTCGTGCATTGGTGTAATAATAAACACCCGGACCTTTGGCAATGATGTATTGGTAAGCTTTGATTGCAACATCATATGCTTCATTCTGCGCGAAGAGTTGTCCTAATCCCATCATGCGATTGCCTTCTTCTTTTTTTCGTTTGTCCAATGCTTTACCTTGTACAAATGCTCCTTCCCAATCTTTTTGTTGAATCTGCATCCATATTAAAAGTTCTGAAAGTATTGTTTTGTCAGGATTTTTTGCGATGCGTTTCAATAATTCGATTTTTAATAATTCGTTTTGTTTCGGGTCAGCATCATTTCCAAAACTGGTTTGTAACGCATTTTGAACACTTTGTAAATAGGAATCATTTATTTCAAGGGCACTTAACAACTCGTTGATCATTCCAATTTTGTCCCCTTTTGTATTATAAATAGTTGCCAGTTCAAAACTGTATGGATAATTATTCCGGGAGATCTTTCTGCCTTTCAAATAAGCAGCAATAGCATAATCATTTTGTTGAATGGCGATAAAAGCATTTGCGACTGCAAATACCTGGTCATCCTGTTTAATTGATTTTATTGCCTGTTCCCAGGTGCTTTTTGCTTTGTCGGGTTCTTCACTTCTGATGTAAACGGTTCCTAAGTCAACAACAAAATTTAAACTTTCAGGATTTTGTTTGATCTGTTTTTTAGCTATTTTTTCTGCCTTTTTAAAATCTTTTGTCTCGAGCAAACAATTCAAATAAGGGGTGTAAAAAAGTTGGGGGGATTTTTTATTGTATAATTTTTCATAGTATTCCAATGCTTTATCAAATTCCTTGTTTTGATAAAACTGTTGCGCTAATTGCTCATCGGTACTGGGTTGAGCACTGATGTGGCTTTGTATGAATACAAATGCGAAGAGGAATAATATGTGTTTTGTTTTTTTCAAAATAAGTTATTTCTTCTTTTTAATTTTAAAACCAATAGGGATTCTTGGTTTTTGTTTTGCTTTTTTATCACTTAGTTCATCAATGTATTGAAACACTATTTCAATATTTTTGGTGTTATTTTCTGTTTTCTTTTCTAATTTTTCAATCGCTAATCGCAACTCGGTATTGTCTGTTAATGCTTGTTTAATTTGTGTAAAAATGCGCATAATTTTAATGTTTACATCAATAGCCCTGTCACTATTTAATACACTTGATAACATTAAAACACCGTGTTCGGTAAAACAAAAAGGAGAGTAGCGTAATCCCATCTTATCGGAATTGGAGGTCGCAATTTGCGACCTCCAATTTTCTAGTTCTGTTTTATTCATTTCAAACATAAAGTCTTCCGGAAATCGTTTGAGGTTTCGTTTGACAGACTCCTTTAGACGTTTTGTTTGTACTTCATAAAGAACAGCAAGGTCGCGATCTATCATAACCTTTTGTCCTCTGATTAAATAAATTTTGTTCATTATTAGTTCATCAGGAATAATAATGGAGGTTATTTTTTTTGACATAATTTTACTTTTTGTTGATATCGCAAAATGTGATATCAAAGGAATTACTTATATCCCACAATTTCCAACACGACTGCTTTTGCTTCAATATCCAAACCATTGCGTAAAGTTAATAAACTTCCTTGTTTTAAGTAGTGACCAAATCCATGGGGTGCAAAAAGTACAGCATTTAAAACGGCACTTTCTCCGGGTTCAATTGGTTTTTTGTATAATTCGATCTGGCATTCTGTGGAATAACTTTTGGCTCCTTTGCAGTATGCTTGTGGTCTGTAAATACCCATTAACTCATATTTACTCAGGTTTTCGATAAGCAATTTTACAATGAGATATTTTTTGAGATAAACCATTTTTTGTTTGAGTCAAGATTAAGAACCAGGACCCAAGATTTTTAACCTGTCTTGATTCTTTTTTCTTGGATCTCATATCTTGATTCTTAAATATGTTTCAATATTTCCTTCTCCACTTCTTCGCTGTTCCATTTTTGTTCAATATCAGGAAATTTAGCCATTACATTTTGCATGATCTCATCTTGTTTCTGACCCACTCGCCATGCTTCAGAATATCTGATATTACTAAAAGTTACCTGGCTGTATAATGGCATCCATTTGTCGGGGTGTTTTTCAGAAAAGTGGGCTTCAATTTTCTTTTGCAATAAAAATTTCGGGTCTGAAACATGATCCCTCATCACCAGGTAATTGTGTAAGGATAAGTCCTGAACACCATCGCCATCAGGTTTACGGAGAATCTGATATTCTTCAAAAACGGTAGGCCAATCTTCCTTATGCTTTTGCATCAATTGCCACATAACGGTGCAATCTTCAAAACCGCAATTCATGCCTTGTCCGTAAAACGGAACAGTAGCATGTGCTGCATCGCCCATCAATGCTGTTTTTCCGTGTGTCCAGGGGTAGCAGCGAATGATTGCCAAAGATGATAAAGGATGATTGCCCCATTTATCCGCAATATCGGGCATCATATTGTAAAAATCAGGAAATGTAGTTTTGAAAAAATTGCTTACATCTTCCGATGTTTTTAATGATTCGAACGATTTTTCTCCTTTCATTGGCATGAATAAAGTACAGGTAAATGAACCGTCTTCATTGGGTAATGCAATCAACATGAATCTACCGCGAGGCCAGATATGCAATGCATTTTTTTCTATAGGATAAGTTCCATCCGGGTTTGCAGGAAGTAAAATTTCACGATACCCATCATCAATAAACCGTTGACTGTAATCAAATCGTTCCAGCTTTTGCATCGCGTTATATCGCACAGCGGAAAATGCGCCATCAGCAGCAAATACAACATCTGCTTTGTATTCTTTTTTTACACCGGTTTCGGTGTTTTCTGTATAAACAATTCCATTTACCAGATCAGCATCCACACATTTTTCATTATAGAAAATGGTTGCCTTTCCAACCTCTTCGGCAATGTCCATCATTTTTGCATTGAGTCCGCCACGAGAAACAGAATAGATGGCCTGGCCTTCTTTTCCATACGGTTGATACGATAAATTCCCCTGCAGGTCATGCATCATTCGTCCGGTCATTGGAATGGCCATTTTTCTAATCTCATCACCGATCCCAACTGTATCGAGTGCTTTCCAGCCCCTGTCGGATGTTGCCAGATTAATTGATTTTCCTGCTGTAATTTCAGCTTTCCGGATATCCGGTCTGCGTTCAACAATTGTAACTTTGTATCCTGCTTTTGATAAATATACTGCCCATAATGAACCTACCAATCCTGCTCCAACTATTGTTGCTGTTTTACCCATGTTTATTTTTCTGAAATTTTTTTGCAATTTTATATTTATCCAATAATCCTTCTTTTGCTTTCAATTTTTCAATTGATGTATTCAATCTTTTAATCCGTGTTTCTTCTTTCTTTGCATCTTCGATCCACATGACATATTCTTTGCGATGCGAATATGCCAGGTTTTCAAAGTAAGGCAACAATTTATTTTTTGATAATAATTTTTTGAAATCAATAGGAATAATAACTGTTTTATCTTTTGTTTCCGTAATTTTTATTCCTTTCGAATTATTTTTTACGGATTCTTGAATGTACTCAATTAATATTTTTTCATTTACCTCTTTAATGTCGCTGAACTTGATGTGGCGGTTGTGCAGGTTGCCTGGATTCGATTTAAGAACCTTGTGTTTATCTTTCAATAAAGCACCCTGAAAAAATACAAATGTCACATATTTTTTAAAGTGCCAGTAACCGCAAACCATTCCATCTGAATAATAATTTGGTCCCCATTTCCAATCTTCTATAATTTTCGGTTCTGCAGTAAATATTACGGAACGTAATTTTTTACAAATGTCTTGTGCAAAAGGTTCGGCTTTGCTGATAGCATCGTCAATTAAAAATTTTGCATCGGAATTGTGTTTTATTTTTGCCATGTTTTTAATCAAAAAAATTACAATGCGTTTTTCAAAATTTCACCAAAACGAAATACATCTACAAACGAATTATATAAAGGAACAGGAGCACATCGTATTACATTAGGTTCGCGCCAATCAGCAATAACACCTGCTTCCATTAATTTATTGAACAATTCTTTTTCCCTGCCATGTGCAATGATTGATAACTGACAACCTCTTTGTTTTTTATCTTTCGGGGTAATTATTTCTAATTTATTTGTGAGTGTTTTATTTATTTCTTCAATAATAAATTCTAAATATCCTGTTAGTTTTTCAGTTTTAGCAACCAAAGCATCCATTCCCACTTCATCAAATATATCAACAGCAGCTTTATGTGCGGCCATTGAAAAAATAGGAGCATTGCTCATTTGCCAAGCCTCTGCAGTAGCCATGGGGATAAAACCTTTTTCCATTTTAAAGCGAGTTTTTTTATCATGCCCCCACCATCCGGCAAATCTGGGAATTGATGGATCATTTAAATGGCGTTCATTGATGTATATTCCAGAAACTCCACCCGGACCGGAGTTTAAATATTTATAACTGCACCAGCAAGCAAAATCAACCTTCCAATCATGTAAATGTAATTTTAAATTTCCTGCAGCATGTGCCAGATCAAAACCAACGAATGCACCAATTTTATGTCCGGCTTCGGTTATTGCTCTCATATCAAATACCTGCCCGGTATAATAATTTACTCCACCAAACAATATCAAGGCAAGAGAATCTTTGTTTTTTTCAATTGCCAATAAAATATCTTCATGCCGGATGCAATATTCGCCTTCGCGTGGGCTGACTTCAATAATCGCATCATCAGGGTCTAATCCATGGAATTTCACCTGTGTTTCCAAAGCGTATTGATCACTTGGAAATGCTTTTGCTTCGCAGAGTATTTTGTAACGTGTTTTAGTCGGCCGATAAAAACTAACCATCAATAAATGCAAATTAAGTGTTAGCTGATTCATTACTACCACTTCTTCAGGTTTTGCACCTACAATTTTTGAAATAGGTTCGGCAAATTGTTCATGATAATTCATCCAGGGTTTACGTGCATGAAAATGCCCTTCCACTCCAAATGTGGCCCAATCTTCCAATTCATTTAATATGTATTCTTGTGTGGTTTTGGGTTGCAGGCCCAATGAATTTCCGGTGAAATAAATTGTTTCGCGCCCATGCATCATCGGAAAATAAAACTTTTCGCGGTAGCTTTTTAAAGGGTCATTTGCATCTTGTTGTTTTGCAAATTCGATTGTATTTTCGTATGTCATAGCTTCTTATTCAAATCGCGCCTCAGCGTCTTCGCAGTAAAAATAAACGGGAAGACAAAATTTGCACAAATTTTTGTAACGTTCAAAGATATATATTTGCACTCTAATATTTTTAATTTATGAAACGAGAAAAATCAGAAGCTTTATTTGAAAAGGCAAAAAAATATTTTCCGGGAGGAGTGAATTCTCCGGTACGTGCATTCCGTTCTGTTGGCGGCACACCATTGTTTATTGAACGAGGAAAAGGTTCGCATATCTGGGATGCTGATGGGAACGAATTTATTGATTATTGCGGCTCCTGGGGGCCATTGATCCTTGGTCATGCAAATGATAAAGTAATAGAAGCTATTAAAAAAACGGTTGAAAAAGGAAGTTCGTTTGGCGCACCAACAGCATTGGAGAATGATCTGGCTGAATTGATCTTAAGTAATAATAAATTCATTCAAAAAATTCGTTTTGTGAGTTCTGGTACAGAAGCTGTGATGAGTGCCATTCGCCTGGCACGTGGATATACAAAGCGAAATAAAATTTTAAAATTCGAAGGTTGTTACCATGGTCATAGCGATTCATTATTAGTAAAAGCCGGGTCCGGATTGGTAACATTTGGTAACACCTCATCAGCCGGTGTTCCCGAAAGTTTTGTGAATGAAACAATTGTTGTTTCCCTGAACAATGAGCAAGCCGTGAAACAAGCATTTTCCGAATTTAAAGATCAGATCGCATGTATTATTATTGAACCAATTCCTGCGAATAATGGCTTGCTGATTCAACGAAAAGAATACTTGCAATTTCTGCGTGAGATCTGCACAGAAAATAAAACTTTATTGATTTTTGATGAAGTAATAAACGGTTTTCGTATAGGATTTACTGGTGCTGCAGGTTATTATAACATTCAACCGGATATCATCACGTACGGGAAAATTATTGGTGGTGGTTTGCCTGTTGGCATGTATGGAGCCAGTGCAGAGATCATGAGTCATATTTCTCCGGAAGGAGATGTGTATCAGGCCGGAACATTAAGTGGGAATCCTGTAGCAATGGCTGCCGGAATTGCTCAGCTGACGGAATGTTTGAAACCAAATTTTTATGAGGAATTAGAACGCAAAACTCAGTTTTTAATTAAGAATATTTTCTCAAGTCTCAAATCTCAAGTCTCAAATCTCAAAATATTTTCAATAGGTTCCATCTTTTATGTTGCATTTACTGATAAGGAAGTTCTTAGAAGTGCCGAAGAAATCGATGCTGATTCCATGAAATATTTCAGAGTGTTACACAAAGAATTATTGGAGCGCGGAGTTTACCTTGGTCCATCAGGATATGAAGTTGGTTTTGTTTGTGAAGCACATACGGAATCAGATCTTATAAAAACTGCAAAAGCATTTGCAGAAGCATTGGAGATTGCGATAAAATAAAATTTCACCCCTTAATCACTTCTCTGAAGGAGAGAAAGGCGGTTAAAATTCAAAAAATTGTAAATATGGATAAGTATGATTTCAATTTTGATGATCTTTCAGATGAAGAAAAAGAGGAAATTGAAAAAGAAGAAAAAGAACGAAGAAAAGCAATTAAAAACAGTCCTTTATATTTAAAAGCTCTTGAAATTTACAACATAGTTAAAGTTATTGTGGAAACTCTTTCAGAGGAAGACAGAGAAATTTATGGGAGTACTTTATTAGAATCTGCAATTATATTAACGCCCAAAATAGCAGGAGCAATGGGAAGCGAGAGTTGGCTACTGTCTATGCAAAACGCATCTGTCATTCGGTACCATTCAGAATATTTGCATACAGCTACATCAGGATTAAGAATATTTACAAATACTCAAAAGGAATACGTTCAATTATTACGTACGGAAATGGAAGAGTTTCGAGAACTATTTAAAGATTGGGTAAAAACATTCAACAAGCTTGATCGTGAAGAATACGTTGATGAATGGGGTTTATTTGTAAGGTAAAATAATCCTTCATCATAACAATCCTAAAAATCCGCGTTCCGTTTTTACAAATAAAAATCCGCAATCATCAAAAGCACTCCTTGCAATATCATAGTACCGTCAATGCCTGCAACATAAAAATATTCGCTTCGTTTTGAATTGCTCCTGAAAACAATTACAGTATTTATTAGGGCAGAAATCAGGAGAGCATAAAAAATGTTCAGGTTAAACATTCCTGAAATAAATTCAAGAATAATTAATAAAATATAAATAAACATGCAGGTATTTGCGAACCATCTTGTTTTTGTTTCACCCATCAAATGCGGAATGGTAGAAACACGATCTGCTGCATCAACCAATAGATCACGAACATCGAATGGAATACAAATAGCCAGCATAAAAATAAACCGAACTAGAATATGTAACAAATTATGTTGTGTAAAAATCGCGGAAGCATCTAATAAAATTGGTACTACAGCTGTTACCATTGTCCAGACAAGAACAAGGGTAAGTAATTTAAACCAAGGACTTTTACGTAATTTGATAGCGGGCAAAAAATAGGCAAGTGATAAAATAAGTAATGGCGAAAGATAAAATATGATTTTAAGATCATTGAAAAAAAAACTGATACTTACACCTGAAAATCCAATTAATGCAAGAGATTTGATAGTGAACTGGTTTTCAAAGATCCATTTTCTACGGATGGAATGAAGGCTTTTATCTTGTTGTGGTTTGTAAAAGATCCGTTGAAGATTATATACAAATAGTGTTGAAAAAAAAGCAAGTATGGAATAATTAACTAAATGTTCTTTTGAATCAATTTGCACAAGAGTGCTTTGTATCAAACATGCTGCGCCTAATGCAACATAGATATTACCAAAAAGAATAAAATCAGAAAATTGTTTAAGAAATTTCAAGGCTGCGAATTACAAATCGGTACAAATTTACAAATCTTAAATCGAAACTTTTTGTGAGTGGAAGCTAATGAAGAAGTTTAATAAAGTTCAGAATCATTAGCTTTTAAAATAAAATAAGTTCCTAACCCAACACCTAGTCCGGTGACTCCACCGATCAATGATTTTATTTTTCGTTTTTTACGTCCTACCCGTTCATACCCCATCAAATAAGCATCTTGTTTAAGATATTCAATATTAGAAACACATTTTTTTTTAATTTTTATTTTAGGAAGTCCTACTATTGCGGAAAATGCAAATGGTGCAATGGGACTTAATAAACTGCCTGTAACGCCTGCTCCTGCGCCAATTAAAAGGTTAGTCCAAAATGCGCCCCTGGCTTTAAAGTTTTTTTGTGCATCTTGTTCGCCTTTAATAAAATAACGCATCTCTTCAATTGTAAATTCATTTCCAACAATGGTATCATATTCATAAATCAAAAATTCTCCTTTTTTGTTGCTGATCGAAAAGATCCGTTCGTTTTCTACAGCAAGGGTTTTTTTGGGATTTTTTGGGTTTTTAAAAACCGTTGTGCCATTTGTAGTGTCGATAACAGTGGTTACCACAACAGCTCCGTTTAATAACAGAATGGTATCATTATCTGTTTGAGATGCCCCTTTTTTCGAAAATAAAATTTGAAATAAAATAAAAAAGATTAAAAAATAGGTCTTCATGTCTTTGAGAAATATCATGCTGTGTGTTTTTTCAATTGAATTGGAAATGGGGTAATACAAAAAATAAAGTTACTGTTTTCTCAGAAACAGAAATCATTTTTTAAAAAATTATGATAAAAATCATGCGGAAGCGCTCATATATTTTTGTTAAATCTCAATTTAAAAACCTATTTCATGTTATATTTGCTCTCCAAAAAAAATAAAATGATAACAACCGATAAATTTGTAAATCGTCATAACGGTCCACGTGCAAATGATGTAAAAAGTATGCTCAAAAAAATTGGAGCAGATTCTGTAAATGAATTAATTGATCAAACCATTCCTGCAACTATTCGCTTAAAAAAGCCTTTAAATTTGTTGAAAGGAATGACTGAATATCAATATTTATCGCATTTACGTGGTATTGCAGCAAAAAATAAAGTTTATAAATCGTATATAGGTTTAGGATATTATAACACCATTCTTCCTGCTGTTATTCAACGTAATATTTTAGAAAACCCGGGCTGGTACACAGCTTATACACCTTATCAGGCTGAGATTTCACAAGGTCGTTTGGAAGCATTATTAAATTTCCAAACAATGATCATGGATCTTACAGGGATGGAGATCGCAAATGCTTCATTGTTGGATGAAGCTACTGCAGCAGCAGAAGCGATGGCTATGCTGTTCAGCAACCGATCTCGTGAAGCAGTGAAGGCCGGAGCAAATAAATTTTTTGTTTCCAATGAATGTTTTCCTCAAACGATAGATGTCTTAAAAACCCGTTCCACTCCTTTGGGAATTGAGGTCGTTGTCGGGGATTTCAAAAATTTTGAATTAAACAATACTATTTATGGGTCTTTGCTTCAGTATCCAACACAAGATGGTAAAGTTTACGACTATGCTGATTTTGTAAAAAAAGCAAAAGCAAACAATACTGCAATTGCAGTAGCTGCGGATGTTTTGAGTTTGGTGTTATTAACTCCTCCGGGCGAATGGGGTGCCGATGTTGTTATTGGTAACACGCAACGTTTTGGTGTGCCAATGGGTTATGGCGGACCTCATGCAGCATTTTTTGCTTGCCGCGAAGAGTATAAACGAATTTTACCGGGAAGAATTATTGGTGTTTCTGTTGATGCAGAAGGTAATCATGCATTGCGGATGGCTTTGCAAACACGTGAACAACATATCCGCAGGGATAAAGCAACATCAAATATATGTACTGCACAAGCTTTATTAGCAATCATGGCAAGTATGTATGCCGTATATCATGGCCCCGATGGAATGAAAGGAATTGCTGAACAAGTTCATCTTTCTGCAGTTACCTTAGCAACAGAACTAAAAAAATTAGGATTCAAAATCGAAGAAGGTGTTTTCTTTGATACCATTAAGATCAATGGAACAGATAATGCAAAGATCAAACAATTAGCAGAAGCTGTCCATATTAATTTCCGTTATACAGATAATTCAACTTTAATTTCCATTGATCAAACAACAAGCGCAGAAGATCTAAATGCTATTATTGATGTATTCGCAAAGATTGCCGGTAAAGAAAGTTCAGCAGTATCTGAAGAAATTATTTTTGCACAAAAATCAACTATCCAATATCGCAAATCAGCGATCCTCCAGCATCCAATTTTTAATTCCTTTCATTCGGAATCGGAAATGATGCGTTATATCAAACGTTTGGAAAACAAAGATCTTTCACTGACACATTCAATGATTTCATTAGGTTCATGTACAATGAAGTTGAATGCAGCATCTGAATTATTACCAATCACCTGGTCGGAATTTGCAAATATTCATCCTTTTGTTCCAATGGATCAAGCATTGGGTTATCAGGAAATAATTTCTGAATTAGATAAATCGTTGAGCGAGATCACAGGTTTTTCGAAAATGAGTTTTCAGCCAAACTCAGGCGCATCAGGCGAATATGCCGGGTTATTAGTGATTCAGGCTTATCACCAGTCACGTGGTGATGCGCATCGTAACGTTGCTTTAATTCCAACATCGGCACATGGAACAAATCCTGCAAGTGCAGCGATGGCTGGGATGAAAATTGTATTAGTGAAATGCGATGAAAAAGGAAATATCGATGTAAATGACATGCGCGAAAAAGCAACTCAAAACAAAGATAATTTATCATGTTTAATGGTTACCTACCCAAGTACACATGGTGTTTACGAAGAAAGCATTATTGAAATAACAGACATCATTCATCAAAATGGCGGACAGGTTTATATGGATGGCGCCAACATGAATGCACAAGTTGGATTGACAAGTCCGGGAAATATCGGAGCTGATGTTTGTCACTTGAACTTACATAAAACATTTGCGATACCTCATGGTGGCGGTGGCCCCGGTGTTGGTCCAATAGGGGTTGCAAAGCAATTAGTGCCATTTTTACCATCACATTCGGTGGTGAAAGTTGGAGGAGAAAAAGGGATTCATGCTGTTTCTGCTGCTCCTTATGGCAGTGCATTAATCTTGTTGATCTCTTATGGATATATTAAAATGCTTGGTGGCGAAGGATTGGCTGATGCTACACGCATGGCGATCCTCAATGCGAATTATATTAAAGAATCGTTGAAAGATCATTATCCAACTTTATATGTTGGTAAAAATGGACGTTGCGCGCACGAAATGATCCTGGACTGTGTTGCATTCAAACGTGAAGGCGGAGTGGAAGTAGGGGATATCGCAAAACGATTAATGGATTATGGATATCATGCGCCTACTGTATCTTTTCCCGTGCACGATACCTTAATGATAGAACCTACCGAAAGTGAATCAAAGGAAGAACTGGATCGTTTTTGTTCAGCAATGATCGCTATAAAAAATGAAATTGATGAAATAGTTTCCGGAAAATCTGATAAAGAGGATAACGTAATTAAAAATGCACCTCATACTGCAAAATCTGTAATAACAGATGATTGGAAGCATAGCTATTCACGCGAAAAAGCTGTTTATCCTTTGAAATGGGTGAAAGACACAAAGTTTTGGCCAAGTGTAGCAAAAATAGATAATGCTCATGGCGATAGAAACCTTATTTGCGCTTGTCTGCCAATAGAAGCTTACGCTGAAGAGTTAGCTTAAAAAAATACTCAAATATTTGGAAATATTAGATTGCTTCTCTAGATTTGTATAACTTAAAATTTAAAACTTTAATTAAACCAATAAAAACAAAATCAAATGAAAAAAATTACAATTTTATTTCCTGCGTTATTCATGGGTATTGCCATGTTTGGGCAGACAGGAATGATTGGGGGACAAACAACGGGCAACAATGGTAATGTTGCAAAGCATTTTTCTGCCAATACAATTAATCCGACTCACAAAAGTAAGTTTGTAGCAGGTGAGCAATCTCCGGTAGCAACAAAGGTTACCACTAAAGGAAAATCAGTTACAGCAGCTCCTTTTTGGACAGATGACTTTTCAACACCTGCAAACTGGAGATTAAACGATCATTTAGGGCCAGATGCATGGACAATTGGTACTGCAGGACCTGCCGGTGCTTATTGGATTTCAACAATTTTGTCAACAACTGCTGCAAACGGATTTGGATTATTTGATTCAGATAATTTATGTTCAGGAAATCAAGATGCAAAATTGACGATCGTAAATCCGATTGTTTGTACAGGTCATCCTTATATTGTATTATCATTCCAGCAACAATACAGAAGATGGTACGATAGTACTTATGTTGAAGTTAGTTCTGATAGTACTACCTGGGCTCAATATGGAGTAAATGTACCATTAGGAAATGGTGATTATTGTCCTGGAAATCCTAACACTGCCAATGTTGATATTTCTCCTTCTGCAGGTAATCAAGCTAAAGTTTGGATCAGATTCAGATTTTATAGCCCTTCTTCTTTAGGTGGAAGCGCAGGCTGTGGTTATTCCTGGATGGTTGATGATGTGGCCCTTACTGATCAGGCAGCAAACGACCTGGCTTTCTCACAAGCAGCAGTTGGAGGAGATAAAGCAATTGTTAACTTTGGTGATTGGTGGCAAGGATATTATACTATGTCCCCAAAAGCACAAACTGCACTTTTAACTTTTACAGGATATGCGTCAAACCTTGGATTTGCTGACCAGCATGCAGCTGTATTAACAGTTGATGTAAATAATGGATCCGGGTCAGTTTTTACTGCTGCCAGCGTAGCTCAAGATCTTGTTGTTCGATCAAATGATTCTTTATTAGTTGCTTGGGATGGTACATCTGCAACAGAATACACCCCTCCTGTAAATATTATTGCTAATTACACTGCAACGTTTACTCTTTCTCAAACAGAAACAGAACTTGCAACAGAAATTGGCAACAATACTTCGGTTAAAGCATTTGCGATAACAGATACTGTTTTTGCTCATGATGATGGCACATCAAATACCCGATTGAGTCCAAATTTCTATACCGGTGCTGAAACGGATGGTGTTATGGCAGCATCTTATTATTTCTCAGCTAATGATGAAGCTAGTTCAGTTTCAGTTTATATTGCTGACAGAACACAAAATGCTGCGACTATTACGGCAGAAATCTATGAACTTGACACGGTAACCGGTTCAACACCCGTTTTGATAGCGCTTTCAGATCCTTACGATGTGGATTCACTTAATGATGTGAATAAATGGAAAACATTATCTGTAAAAACTCCGGGAACACCTATTGTTTTGCATGGAAACTACACATATTATGCAGCAATTCATGCAACTGGCGTTGATGCAAATGCAACTCCGGCAACTTATGTTGCAATAGGCGGAGATCAATCTACCTACCAACCAGACGCAGTTAACTGGGTATTTGTATCGCCAGACTGGGGATGGATTTCCGGTGGTCAACCAATGATCAGATTAAACACAGTATCTCAAACTATTGGTGTTAATGAAATTGCAAAAAATAGCGGAGCAAGCATTTCTCAAAACATGCCAAATCCTACCAATGGTATTTCTGTAATTAATTACGAATTGGAAAAGAATGCAAAAGTAGCCTTATCTGTATTTGATATCACAGGTAAAAAAGTGGCAACACAAAATATTGGCGAACAAAATGCCGGTAAGCATTCAATTAATTTTAATTCAGCGAACCTTGCTGCCGGAGTTTACACATACTCTTTAACAGTAGGAAATAATACAACTTCAACAATGAAAATGGTTGTAATAAAATAATAAAAAATTCATTTAATTTTTTTGAAAGCCCGTAATTTATTAGGGGCTTTCTTATTTTTTAATAATTATGGTATAAAATTTTAGGAACAAATTATCTACCTTTAGCTTTTTAATAATAATTAATCACAAAAAATAAAGCAAATGAAAAACATTTATCTTTTAACACTTTCGTTATTTGTGTCTATAGGAGTGTGGGCTCAAAAAAGCGTTACTATGAACGCAGCGAATGAAAAAATGACACAAGCTTCTACGCAACAAGTGTCAACTACTCCGCAAACGAATAACCTGCGAGCACCTTTTGATGTGATTTGGTCACAAGATTTCGGAACAACAACAAATGGTGGAATTCCCACAGGCTGGACACAATCCGGAGCAAACCAGGTTTGGAAAAAAACCTATATTGGTTCAACAGGATTATATGGATCTTCATCAGTTACATTAAATTCAACCACAAAAACAAATGGAGTTTTAATTTTTGATGCCGATTCGTTAAATAAATCAATTGATCCTACTGGTGCTGCATATTCCGCAAAATCGGGTGAAGTAATAAGTGATACGATTGATCTTACCGGAAAACCGAATGTAAGATTAGAATTTCAACAACTTTTTAGATTATGTTGTTCACCAACTACAACTTTTTTAACTGTTTCTGTTAGCGCTAACGGTGGTACAACATGGACTGATTATGATGCGAAAGGGATAGTAGCAATAAACTCGTATAGTGCAAATCCCGGGAAAGTTTCTATTAATATAAGTGCTGTTGCCGGTAATTCTAGTACTGTGCAAGTGAAGTTCAAATTTGATAGTGACCTTGGCGTTTATTTTTGGCAAATTGATGATGTTCAAATAATTGAAGGCCCTTTAAATGATGTGAAGTTAGAGCGTGTTTATACAGATTTTAGTTATGACGATGGCGGTTATTATACACAAACTCCGGTTAGCCAGGTAGCCCCTATAACTTTTAGAGGTGCTGTTTTAAATGACGGATTTGTTGCACAAACTTCTGTGAACATGAATGTAAACATTACCGGTGCCGGTACTTATAGCCAAGCTAGTAATACAATAACTTCAATGCCTTTATATGGAAGAGATACTTTGGCAATCCCTGCTCCTGGATTTACTCCGGCTGCAGTAGGAACTTATACTGCGGTATATACTGTTTCTCAAACGGAAGCAGATGAATTGATATCAAATAATTCAATGACCAGAACATTTAAAGTTTCTGATACCGTATATTCAAGAGACAATGGTCTTATTGGAACAGGCATAACTTCTTCATTAAGTCCTTCCGACTATGTTGGAGGTGATGTGGATGGATCAGTTATAGCAACTCTATATGAATTCCCGGCAGCTACAACTATTACATCGGCATCAGCCTACATTGCCACCACTACACAAATAGGTGCTTCTTGCGAATTTGTTTTGTATTATATTGATCCTGCGAATGGTAATTTTAATGAAATTGTAGCTACTGATATTTATGATGTTACGAGTAATGCAAAAAAAGGAAAATGGGTGACTATGCCTTTCCTTGCAGGTACATATCCTGTTGCAGCAGGAGATTCATATCTTATTGGTGTGAGAATTTCAGGTGCCCCTACTTTTGATCTTGATATTTTAAATGACATTGCATTAGAAGGAGTTCAGCCGGAACAAACCACGTTTATGGATGCTGGAGGAACAGGGAACTGGGGATACATCCTAAAAGCTCCTTTCATCCATTTGAATGTTGCAGCTATTGATGCAAGCATAAATGAAAATAATGCACAAAATGCAATCTTAAAACAGAATATTCCAAATCCTGCTTTGGGAACTACTTCAATTAACTTTGAATTAGTAAAAGCAAGTACTGTTTCTTTATCTGTTTACGATGTAACAGGTAAATTAATGAAAACAATCAATGAAGGTAATTTACCTTTAGGTATGCACACAATAAATGTTGAAACAGCAACTCTTGATGCCGGTGTTTATTTTTATACTTTATCAGTAGGAGATGAGCAAATGACAAAGAAAATGACAGTAATGAAAAACTAATAATTCAGCATTAAACAAAAACGAGCTCGCCATTTTGGTGAGCTCGTTTTATTTATACTCAAATTTTTTATTAAAATTTAGATTTCAGATCTTTCATAAATTTTGTAGCATACACAAAATCACACACCTCTTTATTATCTGTTTTCAGGATCTCTTCTTTACTGCCTTCCCACCATTTTTCACCTTTGTAAATAAACATGATATTATCTCCTATTTCAATTACCGAATTCATATCATGAGTAATAACTATTGTTGTAATATTATATTCTTCTGTAATTTCTTTAATTAAATTATCAATTACGATAGATGTTTTTGGGTCAAGGCCGGAGTTGGGTTCATCACAAAATAAATATTTTGGCTGTACCGCAATTGCACGTGCAATAGCAACACGTTTTTTCATTCCCCCGCTTAATTCAGAAGGGAATAAATTATTCGCATTTTCCAGATTTACACGTTGTAAACAAAAATTTGCACGGTCGCGTTTTTCACTTTCAGAGAGATCAGTGAACATGGAAAGAGGAAATACCACATTTTCTTCTGCCGTTTTTGAATCGAACAATGCTCCACCTTGAAATAGCATCCCGATTTCTTTTCGAATTTCTTTTTTTTCTTTAAAATTTAATTTATAAAAATTACGATTGTCAAATAAAACCTCTCCTGAATCTACTTCATTTAAACCTACCATGCATTTTAGTAACGTAGTTTTTCCTGATCCGCTTTCTCCGATGATCATATTTGTTTTCCCGACCTCAAAAGTGAAGGAAATGTCTTTGATGACAGGCCGTTCGAAAAATGATTTTGATATGTTATTTATCCGGATCAAGCTAATAATAGTTGAGTTAAAATTAAATCGAATGCAAGAATAAGAACACTGGTGTAAACAACACCTTTTGTGCTTGAGCGACCAACTTCCAATGCTCCTCCATTTGTATAATACCCGTGGTATGCAGGTACCGATGCTATTAAAAAAGCAAATACGGCTGATTTAATAAGAGCATATACCACATTGTAAGGCCTGAAATCATGAGTGATTCCTTCAATAAATTGGTTGTCGGAAACAACTCCGGCAATTACGCCAAAAATATAGCCGCCAAAAATGCCCAGAAACATGGAGAATATAATAAGAATAGGATTGAAAAGTACAGATGCAATTATTTTTGGTTGGATCAAATATCCTGCAGAGTTAACGCCCATAATTTCCAGGGCATCTATTTGTTCAGTAACTCGCATTGTTCCTATTTCGGAAGCGATACTGGAGCCGACTTTTCCTGCTAAAATTAAACTAACTATTGCAGGCGAAAATTCTAAGATCATGGAGTCGCGTACCGCTACACCAATTGCATAGGTGGGCACTAAAGGATTTTCGAAGTTAAAAGCAGATTGGATGGTAATTACCGCACCCATAAAAACAGAGATAATAGCAACAATGCCCAGGGAATTGACCCCTAAAATAGTTATCTCCTCAAAAATACGGTTGCGGAATATCGAAAGCTTTTCCGGTTTACCGAAGGAACGCTTCATTAACATGAAATACCTGCCGAAATGAAAAAAGATCTTCATCTAATAGCTTAATTTTGGTTAAAAGTAAGAATAATTTGTATAATTCGGTTATCTCTGTTTATTACGAATTTTCTAATTGCCAATACATGTTTCTTTATTCGGAATTTATGTATTTGGAATTTGCCAGGAGTTTTATTTGTAATTCGGCTATTCGTAATTAGTAGGTTAAATAGTGACAAAATCGTATATTTGTTATGTAATACAATTAGATATGCAAGCAAGATCAACTAAATTTTTTTCATTTGGAATTTTATTCCTTGTAATTTTTTTGTTTTCAGGATGTTTTATGTTTCATAAAAAGAACCGCTGTGGCGATTGTCCGAAATGGAATAAAATAGAAATACCTCCATCTGTTTTAAAACAAGTATAAAAATTCATTAAATCATCAATTCTATCTAAAATACCCTCTTTTAGGTATTGCTGCCATTTCGTGATGGTATAAATTAGGCGTACCTTTGCTATCATAATGAAAACAGGCTTGAAAAATTTATCTCAATTAAAAATAGGTCAAAGCGCAATTATCGATTCTTTTACTGATAAGGATATGGCGCTTAAGCTACTCGAAATGGGCTGTACGCCCGGTGAAGTTGTTAAACTGGATTGTATTGCACCTCTGGGGGATCCAATAGCCATTTTTGTTTCCGGATATTTATTAAGTTTGCGAAAAGCAGAAGCTTCAACTGTACTTGTTTCAGTAATAGCAACTAAATAATTTAATATTTTGGAAGCGAATCAGTCTTTTATTCATCTTTCCGAAAAACCCTATATAAAAGTTGCTTTAGTCGGAAATCCTAACTGTGGCAAATCCACTTTATTCAATGCCCTTACCGGTTTGCATCAAAAAACAGGCAATTTCCCCGGAGTAACCGTTGATAAAAAAATAGGCTATTCAAAATTAAACACTCTCGTTACTGCCGAATTTATCGATTTGCCGGGTACTTATAGTCTGTATCCAAAATCAATTGATGAACAGGTGGCTTTTGAAGTGCTTTGTAATCCTGATAATGAGAACCATCCTGATGTTACCATAGTTGTTGCTGATGCAAGTAACTTAAAAAGAAATTTGTTTTTAGTTTCACAGATCATTGATTTAAAAATTCCGGTCATTCTTGCATTGAATATGATGGATTTAGTGGAGAAAGAGGGGGTTGTGATTGATGCTGTCCGGCTTTCTGAAAGACTCGGAGTAAAAGTAGTTGCGATAAGTGCACGAAAAAAAGAAGGAATCGAGCACTTGAAAAATATTTTATTGGAACCGTTGCCTATTCCCCAATATGATTTTATTGATGTAAAAAAAATCGCTCCTGAACTAGTCGAAAAAATAAGAGCCATAATAAAATTAAATAGTGATTTTGCCGCTTTTCAAACCATTAGCAATTTTTCGAATATTCAATATTTTGATAATCATCCGGAGAAAAAGCAAAAATTAGCAACACTTTTTAAGTCCGTTTCGATAGACTATAATAGCTTGCAGACGGAAGAAAGTGTTGAGCGCTATAAACTGATCAACCGCATAACCACTGAGTGTATTACCCATCGTTCAGCAATACAAACAGAATCATTCACTCATAAGTTGGATAGTGTGTTAACCCATCGGATCTGGGGCTATGCCATTTTTTTAATCATTTTATTTTTTATTTTTCAAACTATATTTTTTGTTGCTGCCTATCCAATGGAATGGATCGAGAGTTTATTTACATCTATTGCAGGTTGGGCATCACAAACTCTTCCGGCAGGAGAACTTACTAATTTGTTTGTTAATGGAATATTAGCCGGATTAAGCGGTGTAGTTATTTTTGTTCCACAAATTGCTTTGTTATTTGCTTTCATCGGAATACTTGAAGATACCGGTTACATGACCCGTGTAAGTTTTATTATGGATAAACTGATGCGAAGATTCGGACTCAATGGTCGTTCGGTAATTCCTTTAATCAGTGGTGTAGCATGTGCTGTTCCTGCAATTATGAGTACCCGCACCATCAGCAGTTGGAAGGAACGGATCATTTCCATCATGGTAACTCCATTGATGAGTTGTTCTGCACGTTTACCGGTTTATACCTTATTGATTTCTTTAGTTGTTCCATCAGCAAAAACATCCGGTTTTTTTAATTATCAGGGGCTTATTTTAATGAGCCTTTACCTAATCGGATTTATAGCAGCCATTACCGCTGCCTGGGTAATGAAATGGATCTTAAAAGCGCGTGAAAAAAGTTATTTTATTATGGAACTCCCGGTATATCGTACTCCACAATGGCGTACGGTAGGATTAACGATCTATGATAAAGTAAAAATATTTTTATGGGATGCGGGAAAAATAATCGTAGCAATTTCTGTTATACTTTGGTTTTTATCATCACATGCACCCGGGAATAAATTTCAAGACATAGAAAATAAATATCAAAGTTCAATTTTGACAAAGGATCATTCGATAGAGGGTGTGGCCTTGCAATCAAAAATTGCATCTGAAAAGTTAGAAGCTTCGTATGCCGGAATCCTTGGGAAATTTATTGAACCGGCAATTGCCCCATTAGGTTTCGACTGGAAGATTGGTATTGCTTTGGTTACCTCTTTTGCTGCACGAGAAGTGTTTGTTGGTACGATGGCAACAATTTATAGTGCGGGAAGTACAGATAATACACAATCGATCCGGGATAAAATGCATGCTGAGGTGGATGAACAAACGGGTTTGCCAAAGTTTACCATGGCGGTAGGATTTTCTCTTCTTATATTTTATGCATTCGCCATGCAGTGTGTGAGTACACTTGCGGTGGTTTACAGAGAAACAAAAAGTTGGAAGTGGCCGGTGATCCAATTTACTTATATGAGTGTATTAGCTTATGTTTCCAGTTTTATTGTTTATCATTTATTAAAATAAAATTGTTCAACCTTCATTTGTTTACTTGTTCATTTGTATTTTTACAACAAGTGTTTGCAGCACATCAGTGAACCTATGAACAAATAAACCAATGAACCAATCAGAACGAAATCAATCCATCCTTCATAAATACATTCCTGAAAAGGCTGTCCCTACTATTTCGGAATGGGTATTTAAATTTGATTTTAAATTACGGATCAAAAAAAGCAGATCCACCAAATTAGGGGATTATCGTCCACCTTTTAAGGGGCAAAATCACCTGATCACCATCAATTATGATATGAATAAGTATGCATTTTTGATCACGCTTATTCATGAGGTAGCACATTTGTCGAACTGGAACAAACACAAGGACACTGTAAAGCCACATGGTGAAGAATGGAAAATTCATTATAAATTATTAATGCAGCAATTTTTAATCCCGGATGTCTTTCCGAACGATGTTATTATTGCGTTGCGAAAATATATGAATAATCCGGCAGCATCCTCTTGTTCAGATACAAACTTATTGCGTGTGTTAAAACGGTATGATGAAAAACAAAACACCGTTATGCTGGAAGATTTAAAAGAAGGAAGTACTTTTTCATACAATGAAGATCGTTTGTTTATAAAAGGAGAAAAAGGACGTAAACGTTTTAAATGTAAGGAGATAAGCAGCAAACGCATGTATTTATTTAACCCGCTTACGGAAGTGGTAGAAATCAATGTTTCATGATTTCAAAAAGTTCCTTAAAAAAAGGATAACAATTAATCAACAAAATGCTTCAACTACAAGGTTTTTATTAAATTTGTTATCCATTAAAAAAGCATTTTATTTAAATTTAAAATAGATTACCATGAGCCTAACAACGATTGATAAAAAATCTGATCTGATTGTAGCAAAACTTGCTGAAAATATTATTGGGTCAGAAATAATTAAACTTGCTGCCGAAGTAAACGAAAAAATTAAAAAAGGCGAAAAAATATATAATCTGACCATTGGTGATTTTAATCCTAAAGTATTTCCAATTCCGGCTGAGTTAAAACAAGCTATAATAAATGCTTATGAGGACGACCAAACAAATTATCCTGCGGCAGATGGCATGTTGGAGTTGCGGCAAGCTGTTTCGAAGCTGTTAAAAGAACGTGGTGATCTGGATTATAAAACAGATGAAATAGTGATTGCCGGTGGTGCCCGTCCTGTTATTTATGCGATCTTTCGCGCTTTGGTAGATGCTGATGATACTGTTTTGTTTCCTGTTCCTTCCTGGAATAATAATCACTACACCTATTTGAATTTTGCAAAACAAATAGCCATTGAAACGACAGCAGAAAATAATTTTATGCCAACTGCTGCAGAATTAAGACCTCATATTGCTGTTGCGAATTTAATAGCCTTGTGTTCTCCTTTAAATCCAACAGGAACAACTTTCCGTAAAAAAGACCTGGAAGAAATATGCGATATGATCCTGCTTGAGAATACGAAGCGAAATGCCGAAGGTAAAAAACCCGTATATCTGATGTTTGACCAAATTTATTGGGCACTTACTCATGGTGAAACAAAACATTACAATCCGGTTTCTTTACGTCCGGAAATGAAAAACTATACCGTTTTTGTTGATGGAATCTCGAAATCACTGGCATCAACAGGTGTGCGCGTTGGCTGGTCGATGGGACCTAAAAAAGTTATTGAAAAAATAAAATCCATCTTAACTCACATAGGAGCATGGGCTCCAAAAGCAGAGCAGGTAGCTACTGCAGTTTATTTAAATAATTTAGAAAACTACGATACCTATTTAATAGATATAAAAGCCAAAATAAATGCCCGATTAGTAGGCTTTTATAAAGGATTTCAAGACCTGAAATCAGAAGGATTTAAAGTAGATGCAATTGCTCCGGAGGCAGCTATTTATTTAACCGTTCAGTTTTCTTTGCACGGACAAAAAACGGCTGATGGAAAAGTGTTAGCTTCTACGCAAGATATTACAAAATATATTTTAGATGAAGCAAAAGTAGCCTTGGTTCCTTTCTCTGCTTTTGGTGCATCTTCAAACTCAACTTGGTATCGTTTATCAGTTGGAACCTGTAAACTGGAAGATGTGGATGGAGCAATTGAAAATTTAAGAAGCGCATTAAAAAAATTACAAAAATAAGGAGGGTGCCAATAACGAATAATTACTAATTTACGAAACCATGTAGGGAGAAATAAACCCTTGTAAATTTGTATATTTTGATTATTCGTAACCTTTAAAATAAAAAAATAAAGTGAAAAATAATTATTGTGTTATAATGGCAGGTGGTATTGGAAGCCGCTTTTGGCCGATGAGCAGAACTGCACATCCAAAGCAGTTCATGGATATTTTAGGAACCGGAGAAACTTTATTGCAACAAACCTACAATCGTTTTTTGCGTCTCTGTCCAAAAGAAAATATTTTTATAGTTACGAATGATTCCTATGTAACACTTGTTCAGGAACAGATAAATGATATTGATGTGAGCAATATCTTAAGCGAACCCGCTCGCAAAAACACGGCTCCTTGTGTAGCATACGCCTGTTATAAGATAGCTCAGTTAAATCCGGATGCGATAACTGTTATTGCGCCATCTGATCATTTGATAACAAAGGAAGATACTTTTGTTAAAGCAATTAATTCATGTTTTAAAAAGGCTGCATCCGAAGATTGTTTGGTAACTCTGGGTATTCACCCTAGCCGACCGGATACAGGTTATGGTTATATTCAGTTTGTTGAGTCCAACGAAAAGGATAACCGTATAAAAAAGGTAAAAACATTTACCGAAAAACCGGATCTGGAAATGGCGAAATTTTTTTTACAGAGTGGCGATTTTCTTTGGAATTCAGGCATTTTTATCTGGAGTGTGAAAAGTGTAATTAAAGCATTCGAAAAACATTCTCCGGATCTGGCTGCTGTTTTTCAGGATGGGAATGGGGTTTACAATTCTTCTGAAGAATCTGATTTTATAGCAAAAGCATATACAAATTGTAAAAATATTTCGATTGATTATGCAATTTTAGAAAAAGCCGACAATGTTTATGTTCGCTCTTCCATAATTGGCTGGAGCGATTTGGGAACATGGGGATCTTTATACAGTCATATCAAAAAAGATAATAACCAGAATGCCGTAGTTGGCAAAAATGTTATGATGTACGATTCAAAAAATTGTATTGTTAACGTTCCCAAAGATAAGTTGGTAGTATTACAAGGTCTTGAGAATTATATTGTTGTTGAATCGAATGGAATCTTACTCATCTGCAAAAAAGAAGATGAACAACATATACGAACTTTTGTGAATGATGTGAAAGTTGTAAAAGGAGAAAAGTTTGTTTAAAAAACTGAACCACTCTGCACTGAAAGTGCAGAGGTTCAAAAAAGAAAATAATTAAATTATTTTTAACAAATCTTAAATCAAGAACGTTCCTCGCTATGACGCCACGAGTAAAAATTTTGTAGAAACTGAAAGTCTTGCACCGAAAGTGCATAGTTTTGAACTAACAAACTGAACAATAAAACTGCTTTAAATACAATTAGTAATTGTCTTCATCGGTAACATGTTTTTTTCCCTTGTAGGAGCCTGAAAAATACAAGATAAAACGTAATCCGATCAATGTTTGTTCCTGATTCCAATCGGCAAATAAACTGGCCCCAATACCAACATCATATTTTATTTTTTTTACTACATCGCCTTGCAGATATAAGCCAGGTTCAGAATAATGCCGCGTATAAACAGAGTCTCCAACTTTTGCATAACCCGATGAATAAGCAGGGCCAATTGCTATAACAAATTGAACATCCTTGTCTTCAAAACGTTTCGCATAGCCTAAATGAAATTGATAGTTGGTAAGGAAATTAAGATTTTCTCCGGTTATCAAAATGCCCGTTTGTAAATAATGTTGTTTGATGTGAAAATTAAAATCTACTCCGCCTGCAAAACCTAAAGAACGTTTGTACGTCATGTTTTGTTGAAGTCCGCCACCAATAGTCAACCAGTTATTGTAATACCTGAATCGATTATTTTTAATTACAAATTCACTGTCAAGTGGGATTTGCCTTTTTTTGTTTTTTGTATCTATCTGTTTCTCATCAACAGCTTTGTAATGTTTCCCATTTATTATTATTTCATCTTTTCCTTTAACAGTATCTGTTTGGGAAATTGAATTAAATGAAATAAAAATTCCAATGGTGATAAGAAGAAATATCGTAAACTGTTTTTTCAATGTTTTATGTTTTGGATGTTATTCCGACTCCTTCGATTTTGCTCAAGATAAACTCCGAGAAAAAAATCTGAATGCCTGTAAAAAAAGAGATTTCTCCCTTCAGTCGAAATGACATCTTCTGTTTTAATAATGTTTCTTAGGCTTGGATTTCATATTTGTTCATTTAAAACAATGAGCGAAGATAAAGTATTTCATTTACTTTATCTTCGCTCAGGCTTAACGTAATAATTCCGATTTTATTTTAAGAAAATTATGCGTGTTTTAAGGAGCCACACATTTCTTCCGGTTTCACCCATTCATCAAATTGTTCGTTAGTTAATAATCCTAGTTCCAATGAAGCTTCACGCAAGGTTTTATTTTCTTTGTGAGCTTTCTTTGCAATTTTTGCTGCATTCTCATAACCAATATGTGTATTTAATGCAGTAACTAACATCAATGAATTTTCAAGATGTTGTTTTAATATCGGAAGATTTGGTTCGATACCGGCTGCACAATTATCATTGAATGAAATACAGGCATCACCAATCAAACGAGCTGATTGCAATACGTTTGCGGCAATTAAGGGTTTAAATACATTCAATTCAAAATGTCCGTTTGAACCACCAATGGAAACCGCAACATCATTCCCCATTACCTGGGCACAAACCATAGTTAACGCTTCTACCTGAGTTGGATTTACTTTGCCGGGCATTATGGATGATCCCGGTTCGTTATCAGGAATAATAATTTCCCCGATTCCGCAACGCGGTCCGGAACTTAACATACGAACATCATTCGCAATTTTCATCAAGGCAACTGCTGAGCGTTTCAAAGCACCTGATAATTCAACCATTGCATCATGTGCTGCTAATGCTTCAAATTTATTGGGTGCTGTTATAAATGGTAAACCTGTAAGCTCGGCAATTTTTTTAGCAACTAATACATCGTATCCTTCAGGAGTGTTTAAGCCTGTACCAACTGCTGTACCACCTAAAGCTAATTCGCTCACTACTTCCAAAGCATTTTTTATGGCGCGAATACTATTTGTTACTTGTTGTGCATAGCCTGAAAATTCTTGTCCTAAGGTCAAGGGAGTTGCATCCATAAAATGGGTACGACCCGTTTTTGTTATGCTTTTAAAGTCTTCTGATTTTTTCTTTAAAGTGTTTCTTAACTTTTCCATTCCGGGAATGGTAATATCCACAACCTGCTTGTATGCTGCAATATGCATTGCTGTTGGATAGGTATCGTTTGATGATTGTGATTTATTTACATCATCGTTCGGGTGAATAAAAGGTTTTCCTTCACCCAATTTATTTCCTTGTAATACATGAGAACGATTAGAAACTACTTCATTCACATTCATGTTTGATTGCGTTCCTGACCCTGTTTGCCATATAACCAAAGGGAATTCACTATCTAATTTGCCTGCGATAATTTCATCACATACTTTTCCAATAATGTCTTTTTTATCAGCAGGTAATACGCCCAATTCGAAATTTGCCATCGCAGCAGCCTTTTTCAGGTACCCGAAAGCATAAATAATTTCTTTTGGCATGGATGCTTCCGGCCCAATTTTAAAATTATTGCGGGAACGTTCTGTTTGTGCTCCCCAATATTTATCGGCAGGTACTTTTACCTCGCCCATGGTGTCTTTTTCAATTCTGTAGTTCATCTTTTTTAGTATTGAGATATTAGATTTGAGATATAAGATTTTTCAATTGAGTTCCAAATTTACAAAACGATTTCGTCCCATTTATGATATTCTTACCTGATATGATTTATATCAGTTCCAACACTTTTTCGGGCGGTCGGCCAATAACAGCTTTATCTCCTTTAACTAGTATCGGACGTTCTATCAATATTGGATTTTCGGATAATATGTTGATCCATTCTGTTTCCGAAAAAGTTTTGTTCTTATATTTTTCTTTATAGATAACTTCGCCTTTTCGCACAATTTCTTCTGCTTTCATACCTAATTTTTTTAAGAGTTCTTTGATCTCTTTTTGACTTGGTGGTGTTTTTAAATAGTCAATCGTCTCGAATGGAATGTTTTTCTCTTGAAGAATAGAACAAGCTTCGCGACTTTTTGAACAACGAGCATTGTGGTATATTTTTAACATCGGTTTTTTATATAGGGTGACTGTGTAATATTGGAACGCAGATTATTATGATCGTTATGATTTAAATTGATTTTTATTGCCAAGCCATTTGGATTAAAGATGATTAATTAAGTACAGAAAAAAAACCAAAAAAAATCCTCTTTTATCTTAATAATCATAAAAATCCGCGTTCCCTCTTTTCCTAACTATTCCCATACTCCATCAAATATGCTTTAATAAAATCATTTAAATCCCCATCCATTACAGCTTGAATATTTGAGGTTTCATATCCTGTACGGATATCTTTTATTAATTTATACGGATGAAAGACATAATTACGAATTTGTGATCCCCATTCTATTTTCTTTTTATTGCCTTCAATAACATTGATCGCCTCCCGTTGTTTTCGTAATTCAATTTCAAATAATTGAGATTTTAAAAGTTTGATCGCATTTTCTTTATTTTGTAATTGAGAACGGGATTCCTGATTTTTAATGATGATTCCAGATGGTTTGTGATACAAGCGTACAGCTGTTTCCACCTTGTTTACATTTTGTCCTCCGGCACCACCGGCACGAAATGTTTCAAACTCGATATCTGCCGGATTTACATCAATTTCTATGGTGTCATCAATTAAAGGATAGGCATAAACAGATGCAAATGTTGTATGACGTTTTCCATTTGAATCAAAAGGAGAAATACGTACCAATCGGTGCACACCATTTTCTCCTTTTAAATAACCGAAAGCATAATCACCTTCAAATTCCAGAGTAACCGACTTAAGACCCGCTACATCACCTTCTGAACGGTCGGTTTCTTTTATTTTATATCCATTTTTAGTGCCCCACATCATGTACATGCGCATGAGCATTACCACCCAATCGCAACTTTCTGTTCCACCTGCACCTGAATTGATCTGGATAACGCAACTCAAAATATCCTCTTTTCCACTGAGCATATTTTTAAATTCAATTTCTTCCAGTTGTTTTAATGTTGTTTGAAACTGTTGCTGAACATCCTCTTCCGTTGTTTCCCCTTCTTTAAAATAATCAAACAGCAACATCAGATCATCCATGCTGCAAGTTAATGCATCATAAGATTTGATCCAGTTTTTTTTGATCTTGGTTTGTTTAAGGAGTTCTTCGGCTTTTTTAGGGTCGTCCCAAAAGTTGGGTGCAAGTGCTTTTTCTTCTTCCTCTGCTACTTCGCGTAATTTCTTAGCGATGTCAAAGATGCCCCCTTAACGCATCCGTGCGCTCCCGAAGGTCTTTTAGTTGGTCGGTTGTAATCATAGTGCAAATTTAATAATAATTGCGAGTTTGGAAGGGATTTCAATGTATTTTTGTGAGGGAATTTTTGTGAGGGAATTCAAATTCGGGTTCTAAATCAAACAAGCAATTCAATTTTAAAATCCCCCTTAGGGGTGATCATAATAGAAAAAAATATAATATAATCAGGAACATAGCTCCATAGGAGCGAAATAAAATGGCAAATACATTTTCACAGATATATATCCATGTCGTGTTTGCTGTTAAGGGCAGAGAAAACATTGTTAGTAGCAAAAAAAATTAGATGCAAGCAAACTATTTTAGAATTAACAAAAGAGAATATTGTCATATTACAGAAGACAAACTATTTATAATTAATAGCAAAGAAGTAAAACGTATTCCATTGGAACATGATGTAAGTGAAGCCTGGGGAATAGTTAGTGTTTTAAATTATTTGGTTTTTGCTTTTTTATTCATTTATATGAGTATTTCTGTTTCTCATTATGGTGCCGATTTTTTTAAGGAACCTATTAATTATGGAGGGATTTTACTTTTGCTTATTTCTTTTGTAAGAGTAAAAAACGGATTTTTAACGAGTAGTACACCATGCATTTCGAGAAATAAAATCAGATCAGTTTATTTCAAAACTCCTTGGTATTCATTCCCTCGTGTAGTAATTTATTTTGAAGGTCCCGAAGGAAAAATGTTGCGAAGGATTATTCCTATTTTGAATAAATACGAAGCATTGATTGTGTTAAAAGAAGCAGGATTAATAAAATAGATCTTCTTTTTGCTTTAATATATCCCAGATCAAATCACTTTCAAATCCACGGGAAGCAGCATACTGAGCAATTTTATAATTACGTACTTGTTCTTTTCCTCCTTTTATTTCTTTTGATTTTTTTGCGATAATAGCTTTCAGGATCTTCATATAATCTCCGTCCTCAATTTCCTGCATTGCTTTTCGGATGCAGTAATCAGAGATCTTACGTTTTTTTAATTCTATTTTAATTTTTATTTTTCCCCATTTTTTTATTCTGAATTTCCCTCCTGCAAATGCTTTTGCAAAACGTTCTTCATTTAAATAATTATCTGAAATTAATAAAGCAATGGTGTTTTCAACAGCATCCGGGTATAAGCCCCAATCATAAAGCTTGTCGCGCATTTCCTGCTGACAGCGTTCCTGGTAAACACAGGTCATTTGTGCTTTAATTAAAGCTTGAGCAGGTGTTAATTTCTTCTTTGTTTTTTTTTCTTCGAACATATTTAATAGATGTAAGAATCAAGAGGCAAGAATCAAAATTGAATAATAGGGCAATTTTTCACTTGATACTTGCTACTTATTTTAAATCAAACCTCTCGCTTTCAACTCCAAATATTTATTAATTGTATTTACAGAAAGATTTTGAGGAGAAGTTAAAATGCTGTGAATTCCATATTTTTCAAGCTCTTTCACAATTAATTTTTTTTCGTAAACAAATTTCTCGGCAATAATTTTATTGTAAACTTCTTCGGTTGTTGCAGCAGGCTTATCAAGATAGGATCTCAATTCGGTGTTTTCAAAAAATATTACCACCAATAAATGATCTTTTGCTAATCTACGCAAGTATTTTAATTGTCGCTGCAAACCTGATAAACTTTCGAAATTAGTATAGATCAATAATAAACTACGCTGCTTGATTTTTATTTTTACATTGATGTATAAATTTTCAAAATCACTTTCCAGGTAGCCTGTTTTTTGTTTGTACAACAAGGTCAATATCTTTTGAAGATGTGCGTTTTTTCGTTCTGCTGCCAGTATTGATTGCACTTTATTTGAGAAAGTGATGATGCCTGCTTTGTCTTGTTTGAGCATCGCTATATTTGAAATTACCAAACTGGAGTTGATCGCATAATCCAGTAAACTCAATCCTTCGAAAGGCATTTTCATTACACGTCCCATGTCAATAACAGAATACACTTGTTGTGATTTTTCATCCTGAAACTGATTGATCATCAATTTGTTTTTACGTGCTGTTGCTTTCCAATTGATAGTGCGGTAATCGTCACCACTTACATATTCTTTTATCTGTTCAAACTCCGCATTATTTCCTCTTCTTCTGATCTTTTTAATTCCAACTTCAGTTAATTGATTAGAGATGGCAAGTAATTCATATTTGCGCATTTGCAAAAACGAAGGATATACCGGAACCATCATGTTTTGAGAAAAACGATATCTTTTTTGAATAAAACCGATCGGGCTTTTTACAAAAATATTTAATGCACCAAAACTATATTCTCCGCGCTTTACGGGATGGACAACATAGTTGAGTGTTTTGCTTTTCCCCGGATCAACATTTATTTTGAAGTGGCTGTCACGCGATTGAAACTGAAATGGAAGTTCATCAATCACATGTAATCGGGCAGGAAATAAATATTTGTTCTCTAGAATGATCTGAATAAAATTATCATCACCATTTGATAGTTTGTCTAATGCATTTCGTCTTCCAAAGATTCCATTTTTGTTGGCATATAAAATAAGTATATCAACAACTAATAATCCTCCTATAACATATAGCGCATAAACTGCGAATGGTTCGACAAGCTCAAAGAAAAATGCAAAAACTAACAATACAACTTCTGCTGCAATAATATAATAAAGCAGATGGGTAAAGTAGATTGATTTTATAAAAAGTCCCACCAATCCACCACGAGGTCTAGCTGAAACTTCAATATTATTATTTTGTCCTGTCATTTTTAAGGCTTTGTTCATTTCGACCGGAGGGAGAAAAGACAACTATCTAAATCAATTATTTTTTTATTTTAATCACCTAATTAACCATTTAACCAATCAACTTTTCTGGTTGAGATTTCTCCCTCCGGTCGAAATGACATCCTTCTGTATAAATTCATTTAATTTTAAATTCTTTAATCACCTAATTAACCAATTAACTATTCAACCAATAAACTATCTCGGTACTTCAATTTTTTCGATGATCTGTTTTATAATTTCATTAGTTGTAATGCCCTCCATTTCTTTTTCCGGAGTTAGCATCACGCGATGTTTTAATACAGGGGTTGCCACAAATTTGATATCATCAGGTGTTACAAAGTCACGACCATTCATTGCTGCAATAGCTTTTGAACTTGATAAAATTGCTAATGATGCACGTGGTGAAGCGCCTAAGTATAAGGATGCATTATTACGTGTTTGATTTACTATTTTAGCGATGTAGGAAATTAAATTTGCATCAATATGTATCTGTCTTACTTTGCTTCGGTAATCTTTCACTTCAGCAGCATTTAATACTCCATTTATTGAATTAATGTCGATGATATTCTTACGGGCATGAAAATCAGCAATGATCTTTGTTTCATCTTCCAGGGAAGGATAATCAACTTCAATTTTAAAAATGAAACGGTCGAGCTGAGCTTCCGGTAAACGATAAGTTCCTTCGTGCTCAATTGGATTTTGTGTTGCTAAAACAATGAATGGCGCTGTTAAGGAATATGTTTTCCCATCCACAGTAATTTGTCGTTCTTCCATTGCTTCGAATAAAGCTGATTGTGTTTTTGCCGGGGCACGATTGATCTCATCTATCAAAATGATATTTGAAAATAAGGGTCCGTATTTAAATTCAAATTCCGAAGTTTTTAAATTATAAATACTTGTTCCAATAATATCTGAAGGCATCAGATCGGGGGTAAACTGAATGCGTGAAAACCCCACCGACATTGTTTTGGCAAGTAATTTTGCGGTAAGCGTTTTTGCTACTCCCGGCACACCTTCAATTAAAACGTGTCCATCAGCCAGAATAGCTGCAATGAGCAATTCGATCATATTGTCCTGACCAACAATGATCTTGTTTACTTCGCGTTTGATATTGCTGACTGCTTGTTGCAAGCCACTCAGATCAACTCTGTTTTGAAAAACCTGTTCTTCCATATCTTTGGTTTATTAGTGATTTTTGATTGATTAATAAGGCTGATTTGAGCTAAGCCTAAATCAACAAATTAACTGATTTAACTTTTTAGGTTTGTTTGTTCTATTTGTTCCTTTTATATTTTCCTTTACCGTTTATTTTCTTTATGAAATTCTTCGATCAATCTATTTAGTTTTAATAACTCCTGTTGTGAAATACTTGGTTTGATACTCAGGTCAGAAAAATAATAAAACAAATCATGCACCTTTTGTTTTTCAATTCCTGATAAATTCGAGATACGCTCTATAAACAGGTCATCATAAATAGTCGTTTTCACTTGAAAAGCGGAACGAATAAATTCTAAGAAATAAGTTATTTTTTTATCTGCCACATTTTTATGGTTCCCTGCCTGATAATATAAGGTGCCAACAATATCGACAAATTGCAAGGTTGTATTGCGGTAGGGTTCAATGATCGGAATGATACGTTGTTTGCGCTTTATACCAAACAGAATAAAAACAATTAACGAAAGAAGTAATAAATAATAGGCGTTTCGTAATAATGGATTGTTGAAAATAACCCGTAATGGACTATCTGATTTATCATTTCCTGCTTTGTAATATTCATCCCAAATAATAGATTGGTTGGGTAAACAGGATAAAGACCTGAAAACATACGACATGTTTTTACTTACAAAATGATAATTACTGAATGCTTCCGGGTTGGTATTAATAAAAATTTTTCCCTTTCCAATTTTCATGGAAATAAAATTAATTTCTTTTCCATTGGTTAACCCGAGTACCTTGCTTTTCAAGGTGTCGAAGGACTTTAAATAGGTGCCTTCAAAGCCTTTTACATATGAATAATTTGTAGTATTCTTTAGCGAAGGATTTGAAAAGTTGATTTTTACCGTATCATATTGTTTTGTTATTTTTTTTATAGCTGCTGAATCATTGTTAAAACTATTTCCCAGATCAAAATAATCGTCTGTTTCCAATTTCAATGAATCTCCAAATTTTCCTTCAAAATAATTAGCTGCAATAAATACGGAGTTCCCTTCGGCTGCAAACTTCAATAATTCACGGGTATCAAGGGTATCTGGCCGAAATATATTATTAATGATAATGTAAGTATGGTTTTCGATGCCTTGAAGATTTAAAATATTATAAATTGGAAATGTTGCATTCGTAATTTTTTGAGACGGAAATAGTGTGGGAAGAGCTTCATATAAAGCAGAAGTTCCAAACGGAATTTTATCCTTTTTGATATAGGAAAGATTCCAATTGATAGGCTTTGGACTAACCCATTGCAAAACAATGAGCAAGGTAAAGCATACCACTAAAATGAAAATATATTTTCTGTTTCCTTTTAACATGTTAATTCTTAAGCTTTAATCCCCTTCACCCTAAGGGTTTTCAAAACCCTTAGGGTGAAGGGGATTATTCCAATTTAAAGTCTTTAAATTTTGAAATAGTAGTAATAAAATTACTTTCATCTAATTGAAAATCTCCATACCAAATGTATTCGTACAAAATCGCTAAATCTTTAAAATGCTCGCTGTATTTGCTGTTTGAAAGTTCTATCGAATAATCATTATTTGTTTTGTCAATTTTCCAAGCAATCAGATTTTTGTCACTTAATTCCTTCAGAAGTTTCAAAAAATGTAAACGAACAGCTCTTCTGAAATCTTTTTTTGAGAGTGCTTCTTCTATTAATTCATTAAAATTTATTTTGTGAATGTCTTCTTCGAATTCTTTAAAATCAATTGGTACAGATGCACTTTTACCATAAAATAAAGCTCGGATATTATTTTTCAAAAGCAGTAAAATAATTAATACGATGGCAGCAATAATTAATAAATACTCGAAAATTTGTAAGCCGAGTGCCCCACCTTTGCTGTCAAAAAGTTCGAACACTTTTCGCCAAAACCATTCTTTGATCCTTTCCCACAATGTTTTTGGTTCAGGTCCAACACGATCGTATTTATAATCTGCATTGTGGAGTAGATCATTCTGTTGCTGCAGAGGAACTGAACGAATTTCTACTTTTGAAGAATCATAGGAGATTTTAATTTTTTCTTTTAGTGTATCGTTTGTACAATAAACAGTAGTACTATGCAGAAAACTCCATAGGAATATAAGTAAGAATAAAATTAAAATTTTAATACTGCTGTTCCACATTGTTTTGCGGTGTGTTTCCAATTTCATTGATGCGCTCCATTAATCCTACACCATCTTTTGCTTCAGCCAGACTATAATAATGAAATGCGTTAATAACATATAATGCAGAGTATAAGATGGTGCTGCAAAAAGTACATATTGTTGCAACAATTAAAAAAGCAAGTGGTGTTTCACCGCCTCCGTTTTTAATATGACTTAACAGCAATATCATTTGATAAATTATTTGTGGCAACGTAAAAACAAAACCAACAATTCCAATCGCAATGGCTGAACAAACAACTATTACCCAAGTCCACCAGAAATTTCCATGCATCACTTCTCTTGTTCGTCCGAACGATTCAAATACTCCTTTATCTTCCTGCATTTTTACAAGATAAACAACAGATAATTGCCACATGAGTGGAGGAAATAAAATAAGCATTCCAAAAACAAATGCGAGTGCAAATAAAATTCCTAAGACAGGAACGGCTGTGGTCAAACCAATTACTATTCCCACCAATACAGCTATAATTAGAAGAGATAAAAGTGTGAGAACAAAAAACACGGAAAGTATTTTTCCTGAATTTTGAAGAAGTTTTGTTGCTACATCATTCACACTGAAACTGTTTGGTCCTTTTTCCATGTAATTAATCATGAAAGAAAAAGTGGTACCAATTAAAACGATCCCACTTACTATCGCAGATAACATGAAAATTAAAAATGACCAACCGTATTGTGCTAAAGGATTACCACTTGAGCCACGACCAAGAGTAGATATTTCAATGGCGCTTGATTGATAGAAAGCACCGGCAATGGCACTTATCAATATAAACGGACCGGCAATAAAAATGAGCGACTGGAAGAACAGTTTAAAATTTTGTCGTAAAAATTTTACTGTTACATTAAAAGTTTCGCCAAAATCGCGCACTTGCCTGAAATTGATTTTTTCTTGATCCATATCTTAATTTATTTGACACTAATTTTATTAATTATTTTTTATATGTTATTCGTCAACTAGCAATTTTTGACATTAATTTCACAAAATTTTTTTTCTTATATTTTTAATTCATGCAATTCGTGTCCATAAGCTTTCCGATTTAGACGTATCGGATAAATAATAAAATACCAAATGATAAATGATAAGGAGCTTAGAATAATTGTAAGGCTCAGCCACATTGGCATTTGCGAGTAGCGAGTTACAAAACTTTCCAAAAATCCGGCCGTTATAAAAATTGGAATTAATCCGATAACAATTTTCACACCTTGTTTGGCGCTACGTGCAAACGATGCGCCACGCGAATAGGTTCCCGGAAATAAAATACTGTTTCCCATTGTTAATCCGGCACAACCGGCAATGACGATGGCTGATATTTCCAATGTTCCATGGATCCAAATTACCAGAACAGATTGAAGCAATAATCCTTTTGCATAAAAAAAATATTGAAATGCACCAAGCATTACACCATTTGAAAACAGCATGTATCCTGTTCCAAACGAAAAAAAGATACCTAACACAAAACATATTAATGCAACACGAATATTATTAATAGTGATACCAAAAAACATATCCACCTGATTCATACTTTTATAAACCGCCATTGGATCGCCTTTGTTTATATTTTCGATGGTCATGTTTACATAGCTGTCTCCCAAAATGAGACGAACAAAGGTATCATCCTTAGCAGCAGAAACAATTCCAATTAGCATGGCTATTGCAAAAATCAGAAATGAATATGCTAATTGTTTGTGTGAATTTTTAAAAATAAAGGGCAATTCATATTTCCAAAAATTAATAATACGTTTACTTTTTTCTTTTTTGCTTTTGTAAATTTCCTGATGAACTCTGGCCGCAAGTGAATTTAAGTATTTTGTGGTTTTTGCTTTTGGATAATTTGTTCGTGCATAGGATAGATCATCTGTTAGTTGAATAAATAGATCAGCCATCAGATCGGGATCTGAAGCGCCTTTTGAAGTAATAAGCGAATCAAAAATTTGCCATTTGTCGGCATTTTGTTTTAAAAAAGTAATTTCTTTCACAGGCTGGTTCATTGAAATTTGAACTATTGTAAATTTATACAAAATATTGAATTGAAAATTGTTTAGATGAAATTGCAAGAAATACTTATTTTTATAAAAATTAATTTTGTTAAATATTTTTCAAGTGATTTAGATTTACCAAATTTTTAAGAATATCATTTCGACAATGGAAGAAATCTCATTAAACCAAAGGGACGAAATTGACAAAAAAGTTGAAATAAAAATTTGATTCTTCCTTTATGGAAAATATAAAAATACAAACCACACAAAATGTTGATATTGAATACGAGCTTGCCAGTATTGGTGATCGTATTTTGGCTACGTTGCTGGATTATTTATTTTTTATTGCCTATTTTTTCTTGGTGCTTTTAATTGGCGCACTTACCAACTATGTGATCTTTGAAAGCTTGGCTGTTATTTCTCTTTTATCACTTCCAATATTAGTATATGATTTAGTGTGTGAAACTTTTTTTCAGGGAAAATCATTTGGTAAAATGATCATGAAAATTAAAGTGGTAAAATTGGATGGTACACAGGCTAATTTCGGAGCTTATTTGTTACGTTGGTTATTACGTGTAGTTGACACTCGAATATTTGGTGGAGCTATTGCTCTTATTGCTGTTTTGGTAAATGGTAAAGGTCAGCGTATTGGTGACATGGCTGCGGGAACAACAGTCATAAAAATGAAAGCAAATGTAACAATAAACGATACGATATTAAATAGAGTGAAACCTGATTATACACTCGTTTTTCCGGAAGTTGCCAAGCTGAGCGATAATGATATTGCTATTATTAAAGATGTAATGCGTATAAGCATTCAAAGTGAAAACATGGAAGCAATTAAAAAACTTGCTGTCAAAACCAAAGCAGCAATGGGAATTACTACTAATTTGCCACATACCCAATTCTTAGCAACAGTGGTTCAGGATTATAGCCATTATAATTTTGATAAATAAGTTTTATCAATTTCTGATCAAAAAATTAATGTTGAATAATTATATTAAGTAACTAGCGTGCGATAATTAGTTTTCTGCAAAAAGTCAAATCATTGCCTGAAGTTAAATTCACAAAATACATTCCTTCCGGATATTCTGTAATATCAAGTGTTATTTCAGTCTCGAAAGAAATTTGTTTTACAAAAACACATTGGCCTAAAACATTAAAAATTTCTAATTTATTTTGTTCGCTATTATTGGCAACATTGATCCGCACATTTTTCGATGCCGGATTTGGAAAAAAAACTGTAGGATTAAGATATATATTTTCGGAAATCCCTGGTACAATAAGACTGTCAAGGCTTAGGTTGTCAACATATAATACCGAATTACCCAAAGGATCAAATCCAACCTGATCTACATTCCATGCAACTATCATTATTCGTGCACTGTCGGCATCAGTATAGCTGCTGATTGGAATGCTGAATGCAGTCCAGGTGTTGGTTAACATCCCACTGGCAAATTTTCCACCGGCAACATCAATTCCATTTTTATATAACCTGATATGGATATCCATAGTATCATTATTTTGAGGCTGATATTTAAAATAACCGTACAGTAGGGTGGGGTGTCCGTTTATAGGGAATGTAGGGTAATCCATTCCATTCCAATCTCCTGTCCAGGCAATACCTCTGGCAGACCAATCCCCCAAAGAGGGTTTGTTTTCTAATCGGATGGAATAATTTCCAATTGTAATCGGATAATGATCTGCTGACCTTGAAATAGGGAAATAACTGTTTGTTTGATTTACCGAATCGTTACTACTCCACCATCCTGTCGGTTTCATGCCGTTACCAATAGTTGTCCAGTTTTCAAATCCATTATTGGGAATCTGTGCAAATGCTGATGTGAAGATCAAAAAGAATACAGTTAATGAAGTGTAGATGTTTTTCATCGCTTATGATTTAGTTTGACTGTTTTTATACAATTGAAATATAAAAAGGAATGGACTATTTTATATTTCAATTGGTATTATTTCAGACTATAAAAATAAACAGACCTTTTTCATTTATAAATGATGTGAATCAAAGTAAATTTTGATTTGGTTCAAATTCAGGGGAGAATTGATTAACGGTTTGTGGAAGGAAAGAAAAAAATTAATGCTGCACAACAATTCTTTTTGTCAAAGCACCTGATTTTATTTGTCCATCAGTAGTTAACTCAACAGCTTTACAAAAATAAATTCCCGGACTTAGATTTTCGGTAGAGATAGCAAGAGAATTGTTTATTATTTTTTGCGAGGTAATTAATTGTCCCATCGCATTGTAAAGGTTAACCTGAAAATTACTGGTAGTATTATTTAAAATACGAATAGTTAAACTAGTGTTTGCCGGGTTTGGAAACACTTCCATGTTCCAGTGTATCATATTGTCAGTAGGGGCTATAACATTTATACTAATAACTCCTTTGTAAAAAGCAACTCCACCCTGGTAATTTCCAACAACAAGATCTAAATAACCATCATTGTTGATGTCGGTGCAGGTAGGGGCTGTATGTGCGCCTTCGTAAATGGTTAAATAGGTAGAATCAACTAAAGTAAAAGCTCCTGAAATATTTCCATCAATATTATCATACATATGCAAATAACCATTTTCGGAACCAACTAATAATTTTGTAATACCACTTTGTTTAAATAAAAATGGATAACTATATCCGGTAACATATCCATATTGAATCACTTTTACATTTCCCCAAAAGTGTGAAACCGAATCCATTACAGGTATTGTTGCAGTGGCACTTCCGGTATGATGGTAATAGGCTAATTTCCCATTTCGCGCTCCTATCACAATATCATTTTTGCCATCATTATCAACATCTGCAATTTGTGGCGTTGCGAAATCGCCAACATCTATTGTCCGGTTATTTGAATTCATTAACGTGACAGGTGCAGAAACAAAACTTGCGGGAGCACCTGTTAGCGCAGTGTTTTCGTAATAAAATAATTTCCCGTCAAACATCCCGATGAGCATGTCGCTATCGCCATCGGCATCCATATCTCCAAATGAAGGAGCTAAATTTAATTTTCCTAAAGAACTCAAATTGAGAAAATCGAGTGTTATCAAATCGAATTTTGGATTAGCTGCTGTTCCTGTATTTTTAAATTGTGCTATTTGGCTTTGGTAATTTGCTGAGCCGTAATAGCCGAAATTGCCGATAAACAAGTCTTTTAATCCATCTTTATCATAATCGAAAAAAACCGGATAAGCGCCTTCTCCGACATCAATCATATTGTCTTGCAGAAAATTGGATTGTTGAAATTGAAATACAGGAAAGCTATTGGTAGCAGTGTTTTTGTAAAAAATTACACTATTTAAATTTTCGGAGCCTACTGAATTAGGACTTACTATCAGATCTTTTTTACCATCATTATCCACATCTACATAATAAGCGCAAGGAAATTGAGTAATATTTACTGCACTTGTACTTGCATTGTTTGAAGGAAAAAGTGTGTCAATAGAAATCATATTTGCGGAAGTGGGAGTTCCACCATTCATCACTGCAGTAAGGTTGTTATAAGAAATTCCACCAACAATAATATCTTTTGCCCCATCTCCATTCAGATCCATACAAATTTCGCAGGAGCCCGAATGCCTGTCAGCTGAACGTATTTCGGCCTCAGTTGTGGTAATGCCCGGATTTAAAACATTATCATTGCAGGTGTCGTGCAGCGAAAATCTATTATCAAATGCGCTTTCGGCAGCATAACCCCAACAGCGGCTTTTCATTTTAAATTTTAAACTGTCGCAGGTGCCATATAATTCCATACTTTGATTTTGATGGTATTCTAAATAGGTTCCGGTAATGCGAAAGGTGACAATATCCAGGTCGCCATCATTATCAATGTCTTCAATGGATGGTATATCAACCGAACTGATGTATAAATTTATAGGATTACTTAAGGGTGGCGGAGAATCAGGATTGTAAACAGAATATTGCAGCACCTTAATCAAGGTAAATTGTAATCCCGTAGCGATGCTTGATGTATTTTTATAAACTCCGAATCCTCCACCATAATCTGAATAGCTGAAAATATCTTCTTTGCCATCGCAGTTATAATCACGTAACAGTGCCCAGTCATGAAGCTTTGGAAATTTACTTTCATATTCGGGAGCATATTTGTAATCAACAGTATTTGCAGTACCCTTATTAATAAATGTGCGAATTTTATTTCCGGTCCGGTCAAAGATAAACAGATCTTTTATCCCATCTAAATTCAGATCTATTTCCGATGCTTGAATAAAATTTAAACCGCCTGCCCATGGATTAACAAGAGTGTTTCCGCTAATTTTTACGGAAATGCTGTCGTTTCTTTCAAAATAGGGTTGGGCCGATGAAGTGTTTGTGAAGAGCAAACAACTTAATAATGGAATAAAAAGAAGTGTTGGTTTTGACATGATATAGATTGAAACACAAAGATAAGAAAAACAAAATGGGGGCGCTTTTTTTGGTTGCAGGATATTTCCCATTGCTATGTAAAATTGACTGTTTATATTATAAAATTGGTAAATAATAATTGTTATTCTATATTTGCACCCTTAATTTAAAAAATAAGAGGTTAAATGGGTAAAATAAGTTAATTGAGGATTGATCTCAATTTTCCAATTAACTTAATTAACTATTTAAATAATTAACCAAAAACAATTACCATTATGCAAAACAAAGGCGCTATCAGGCTATTTGCGATTCTATTATCACTTGCCTGTGCTTATTATTTAATGTTTACCTGGGTAGCAAATCGTATTATGAACGATGCAGAAGCATATTCTCAAAGCTACATCGAAACAGCTCAGGTACAAAGTGCAGCAAAAAAAGCATCTGCAAATCCGACAAAACAAAAAACGTATTTGGATTCCGTTCATGCTTCCAAAAAGAATTTTTATTTAGATTCAATAAAGAAGAAACCGGTGTATAATATGTTTATTACTACATATACCTATGAAGAAATAAGTGGAAAACAATTAAATCTGGGTCTCGATCTAAAAGGAGGGATGAACGTTACCTTAGAAGTTTCTATTGCAGATATCATCAAGGCATTATCTAATAGCAGTAATGACCCTACTTTCAAGCAGGCATTGATTCAGGCGACACAGCGTCAAAAGAAAGATGCGAAAGATTTTGTTACACTTTTCGGTGAGGAGTTTAAAAAAATAAATCCTTCGGCCAGGTTAGCAATTAACTTTCAAACCATTGAGTTAAAAGGAAAAATTGATTTTAATACACCTGATGAAGAAGTATTAAATTTTTTACGTGACCGTGTAAAAGATGCGATCGAAACTTCTGAAAACACTCTTCGTTCCCGTATTGATAAATTTGGTGTAACTCAACCCAATATTCAATTGTTAGCAACTTCAGGACGTATTTTAATTGAATTACCGGGTGTTACAGATAAAGTACGTGTCCGTAAATTATTGCAGGGGACAGCAAATCTGGAGTTCTGGGAAACACACGATAACAAGGATGTTTATCCTTTGTTGGAGAAAGCAAACACGCGTCTAAAGGAAATTTTATCTCCTGGAGATACAGCAAAAACTATTGTTGTAGATTCTTCTGAGCTTAAAGAAGCGACAAAAGTAAAAGCAGAAACTGCGAAAGCAACAGCCGATACAGCTTCTGAATCATTATTAAATCAATTAGGCGGAAAATCAGATACTGCAAAAGCAGCTGATCAGCTTACCAAATTAAGCACCAAGGCAGATACCCTTGCCAAAATGCGTAAAGAAAACCCTTTATTTGCGGTTTTGAGTCCGGCAATTGGTCGTGATGAAAAAGGTCAAGGCGTTTTAGGTACTGGTCCGGTGGTTGGCTATGCCGCAATCACTGATACTTCATTGGTTAATACCTATCTGAATATTCCTAAGATAAAGTCTATATTTAAACCATACACCAGGTTTTTATGGACATTTAAAGCATTCGATAAGGAAGAAACAACATTACAACTTATTGCAATTGACGGTGCAAGCAACAGAGGGAAGTCTCCATTAGCCGGTGATGTAATTACAGATGCGCGTAAAGTTTTTGACCAGGCAAGTTCAGGTTCACCTCAGATTTCTATGAGTATGACTGCTGATGCAGCTAATAGCTGGAAACATTTAACACATGATAATGTTGGTAAATCAATCGCCATTGTCTTGGATAACAGTGTGTATTCATTCCCTACCGTACAAGGTGAAATTGCAGGAGGTACATCCTCCATAACAGGAAATTTCACTATCAACGAAGCAGATGACTTAGTAAATATCCTTAAAGCGGGTAAATTACCTGCACCGGCTCGTATTGTTGAAGAAAGTGTAGTTGGACCTACCTTAGGTGCTGAAGCGGTAAGAAAAGGATTATTCTCAACACTTATTGCATTGGTATTGGTTCTTGTTTTCATGGGACTATATTACAGTAAGGCAGGTTGGGTTGCTGATTTTGCCATGATCATCAATAACTTTTTTGTAATTGGTATTTTAGCTTCTTTTCAGGCAGTATTAACATTGCCTGGTATTGCAGGTATCGTGTTAACAATCGCCATGTCGGTAGATGCAAACATCCTTATTTTTGAGCGTGTTCGTGAGGAATTAAATTTAGGAAAAGGGACAGCCCTTGCAATAAAGGAAGGATACAATAATGCAATGTCTTCTGTTATTGACTCTCACATAACAGGTTTGCTACTTGGTATAATATTATATGTGTTTGGTACAGGACCAATTCAAGGATTTGCAACTACATTAATTATTGGTATTATCTCCTCTTTATTCTGCGCAATTTTCATTACCAGGTTAGTGTTTGATCGTTGGTTAAGTAAAAATAAAGCGATCTCTTTTGGTAATAAATACACTGAACATGCTTTCAAAAAAATCAATATCGACTTTGTTAGTAAACGGAAATATTATTTCATCTTTTCAGGATTAATTATTGCTGCAGGTGTTTTTGCATATGTTAAAAAAGGTGGATTTAGTTTAGGTGTTGATTTTAAGGGTGGCCGTTCATATGTGGTGCGTTTTGATGAAGCAAAACCAACAGAGGATGTTCGCAATGCATTAACAGTAAGTTTCGAAGGCTTGGCTCCCGAAGTAAAAACATATGGAGAAAGCACGCAACAACGTATTACAACAAGTTATATTATTGATGATGCTTCTGAAGATGCCGAAGCAAAAGTAGAAACAAAATTAAACGAAGGATTAAAAACTCTTGGTGTTAAATATGAAGTGATGAGTTCGCAAAAAGTGGGCGAAACTGTTTCACGTGATATTAAATCAAAAGCCATTTGGGCGGTTTTGTTATCCTGTTTGGTGATGTTTGTATTCATTTTTATTCGATTTAAAAAATGGCAATATGGTTTGGGTGCTGTGGTGGCCTTGTTCCATGATGTGGCTGTCGTACTTTCTGTTTATGTTATTTTTGATGGAGTTTTACCCTTTTCATTAGAAATAACTCAGGATTTTATCGCAGCTATTTTAACCGTTATGAGTTATTCCATGGTGGATTCTGTTGTTGTATTTGACCGTATCAGGGAGTATTTGACAGAACGTAACAAATCAGATTTAGATGCAAATGAGCGGGTTAAAGTAATTAATTTCGCATTGAATAGTACCCTAAGTCGAACAATTAATACTGCTTTGACTATTTTCTTTGTAATGTTTTCCATCTTTATTTTTGGTGGTGAAACGATCAGGGGATTTGCATTCGCATTGTTAATCGGTATTGTAATCGGTACCTATTCATCCATTTGTATTGCAACACCTATTGTAATTGATTTCGAGAAAAAAAAGGAACCTCAAAAATAATTTTTATTCATTTAAGTTAATTGAGCTACATAAAAAGAAAACCCGATGACAAGAATCATCGGGTTTTCTTTTTATGTAGCTTTGTAAAATAATTTTTTTTAAAATGATATGTTCAGTATTTTTATTTTTAGATAGCCTGGGTGGAGGTGAAGTGATGGTGGTGGTAATGGTTATAATCATGTTTTTTGGTTCCGATAAATTGCCGGGCATTGCAAAAGCTTTAGGGAAGGGGATCAGGGAAATTAATGATGTTAAAGCTCAGATTCAAACCGAAATTGAAAAGAATACAAGTGGTTTACAATCAGAAATAAAGAAACACACCTCTGAAATACAATCAGAAATAGAAAAAGCCGGAGAAGGAATGAAACGGCAGATAAATGAAGCATCAACTACGGTGAAGGAGGAAGGAAAGAGAATTGAGGATACAATGAAATAATAGGTATTTTGAAAATTTCTCTTTATGAGAGTTTCGTTTTCTTGGGTCTGGTAATAAATAATATTTTTTGAAGAAGCGCTTTTTTGGTTGAAGAGGCGCTTTTTGTTTTATACAGGATAATGGTTTTGTTTCAATATGCTTAGATTAATTATAATGTTAAAAAAATAAATTAATCGGAATGCAACGATTACATAAAATATTACATCCTTAAAAATTGCATATCAAAACCTAATTGCCAGTTATTAGTTTTTTGCTTTTAACAAAAAAATATTACTTTAGCATCTAATATTACTGGGCTTTCTCTAAAAAATTAAACTATGTTAAAAAAATTATTATTTAGCATCGGAGTGTTGATTATAGCAAACTTCGAAATAAATGCTCAAAATAAGGCTGTAAAATTCTGTAAATCGAATTCAGTGGCTATGACAGCGATAAAACCAGCTCCTGTTTCTCAAATAGCTAGTAATACTACAGAAACTCAGGAAAATGAACACCCATACGGTGGAACATTTGAGTTTATTGCTAAAAAAAATAGTCCAAAAGAAGTCTTCACAACAGATATTCTCAAATTAATTGAAGAAAAACGTTTGGATGACCAGGAGCAGATCATAGTTCTTTCACCAACTACCAAACTTAGAATATTATCCAAAAAACAAATTTCAAGCCCTGGTTTTCAGCCTTTTAAATACCTGTATTTATATGAATAATATTATTTAAATGATTCAAACTGACTCTAACTCAAAATAATTAGCCTTTGAATCAGTTGTGTTTTAATTAATAAAAAATATCTCACCAATATGAAAAAAATATTTACACTTGTTTTAACATCCGTTTTATTTTTAGTCACATCAGAAAAAGCATTTGCACAGCCTGGAAATGATGACTGTGCTGGCGCAACCTCTGTAACCCCCGATGGTAGCTGTGTTGCAGGCACAACGGTGGCCGCAGCGGATAACTGGACAAGTACAGTGGGTTGTCAGTCCGGTGGTGGAACTCATGAAGATGTTTGGTACACCTTTCTTTCAACAGGCACTTCCTACACAGGTACGGTTACAACAAGTGCCCCATGGACCGGAGATGTTGAATTTACACTTGTAAGCTCAACCGGAGGTTGTGCTGGAACCATGACCATTGTTGGTTCGTCATGTGGAGCATCCCCATTGGCTATTAGCATAAATGGTTTAACCAATGGTGCAACTTATTATTTTACAGTTTCCAATATTAATACAGGTACACCGGGTCCGTTTCTGGTATGCTCCACTACCTCAACCCCTCCCGCAAATTGTACTGATAATGATGATTGCCTTACTCCAACAACGATTACTTATGTTGCAGGGGTTCAAACGTGTTTAAATGATTGTAATACAGGTGCAGTGCCGGGCCCTGAATTTGCAGGTGCCAATTGTTTTGATTTCCCGAATTCAACTGTTTGGTATTCTGTGACAACAGGAGCGTCCTCCGCAACAATGGACATTGCCCTTACCAGTGCAGCTTTGTCCAATCCTTATTTTACTGTTTTCACTACACCCGATTGTAACACCTACACAAGTATAAATTGTACCCAAGGTGCAGCCGGATCTGCATCTGCCAATGTTCCGGTATCAATCAATACAACCTATTTAATTGCGATCTCAGATCAGGCAGGAGCAACCGGAAATTTTGATTTGTGTATTACAGTGAATAACGATAATAGTGCTTGTAATACAACTAATTCATTAACGGTTAGCGCTACTTCAATGGGTTCCCCTTTAACAGGCCCTTTTCAACCGGGTGAAATTGTGACTTTTTGTTATTCAATTACAAATTTCCAACAAATAAACTGCAATTATCTTCAGGGGATTGTTCCGACTTTTGGTGATTGCTGGGATCCTGTTTCAATGAATGCACAGGGTCAACCGCTTAGTATTCCCACACCATTAGTGACTGCTGGTACTATTCAGCCTTGCCCACCTGGGCCTCCCTGTCCATGGGATGCTTGTGCTGGTACTCCAGCTGGTACATGGAGCTGGTTTCCTGCAGGGGCGGTTACTTATAATGCCATTGGCGGTTCCCTGCCTGATAACAGTCCAATGCCGGCAGGTTGGTATTTTCTTTCCTCTTATAATCCATTAACAGGGGCGTGTACAGGAGATCCAACAGATCCGGATAATAGCTATGGAGACAGTGATTTTAATTCGTGTGCATCAAATACGCTCGATTGGAGTGTTTGTTTTCAATTACAAGCCAGAGGAATAATTGCTTGTACCAACGGACAAACAGATTGTTCTGTAAAAGTGAATACTTATGCTGATGGGGAAATTGGAGTTTGGACAGACATAGGATGTACTGCTGACGCAACCGGTGCTTCATTTTTAGCGGCCAATTTGTGTTGTACGGCTGCTCCTGCGGTTTCTTCACCGGTGACCTATTGTATTGATGATGTAGCATCTCAGCTGACTGCAACAGGAAGTGGTTTGTTATGGTATTCAACTGCTACTGGCGGAGTTGGTTCAGCAACTGCACCAACTCCTTCAACCACAACTGTCGGATCAACCAATTATTGGGTTTCTTCATTAATGGGTGGTTGTGAAAGTGCAAGAGTAATAATATCTGTAACAGTAAATTCATTACCAACAATAACAGGAACGTTAACAGTTTGTGTCGGCTTAACAACACAATTAACAGGATCTGCACCAACCGCTGGTGGTAGTTGGTCATCGGCTAGTACAGGTATTGCGACAGTTAATAGCAGTGGATTGGTAACAGGTGTATCAGCAGGAACAAGTATAATCACCTATACCAATGGCAATGGCTGTGTAATCACAGCAACTGTTACAGTTAATTCGTTACCGACAATAACCGG